>CACZZN010000038.1 GCA_902785705.1 uncultured Veillonellaceae bacterium | reverse complement strand
GGCCGCATGGCAGGCCTGCCCGGTTGCGCTGCTGCTGGCCTTGATGGCAAGCGCGGAAGTCTTCGGCATGCCGTGGGGCTACACGGCCACGGCGGCGCTGGAAGGGAGCGCTCTTGCCTGCTGGCCGATTCTGCTCATCATTATTGCCACCATCTACACCTACCATCTATCTGTCCATACCAAGGGCATCGATACCATCAAGGAAATGCTGGAATCCGTCAGCATGGATTCCCGCGTGCTCATCCTGCTCATCGGTTTCGGTTTCGGCGGTTTTCTGGAGGGCATGGCGGGATTCGGCACCGCCATCGCCATCCCCGCCAGCATGCTGGCAGGAATGGGCATCCATCCCATCACCTCGGTCGCTGTCTGCCTGATCGCGAACTTCGTGCCGTCAGCCTACGGCTCCATCGGCATCCCCCTGGTAACCCTTGCAGGCGTCATGGGCGCCAATGCATCGGAGATTGCCACCTATGTCGCGCTGCAGCTTCTCATTCTCGCAATCCTGTGCCCTTTCCTCATGGTGATCGTCACAGGCAAATCGCTGCGAGCGCTCAAGGGCATGGCTCCCATCTGCATCGCCGCCGGCCTCTCCTATTCCCTCGCGCAGCTGATCGTTTCCTACGCCATGGGACCCGAGCTTGCGGGCGTTGCTGGCTCGATCCTGACCATGGGCGCGATCATCGGAACCGTGAGGCTCTTTCCGGTAGAAAACGAGGAATTCCGTATGCCGGAACGCGAGGCGTCCCCGCGCATTCCCTTCCGCAAGGCGCTCATGGCATGGCTGCCCTTCCTGCTCATCTTTATCTTCCTGCTGCTTACCAGCAAGCTCGTTCCCGTCGTCTATGAGTCCCTCATCCTGTTCCAGACCTCCATCCTCATCTATCAGGGCGAGGGGGGCGTCCCCTACACCTTCTATTGGGTTGCGACGCCCGGAACGATCATCTTCTTCGCTGCCTTCCTTTCGGGATTCATCCAGAAAATCCCG
This sequence comes from uncultured Veillonellaceae bacterium, assembly GCA_902785705.1. Classification (GTDB taxonomy): domain Bacteria; phylum Bacillota; class Negativicutes; order Selenomonadales; family Selenomonadaceae; genus UBA9786. Next base: position 5,583 of record CACZZN010000038.1, on the reverse strand, counting down.
CTGCCCGATATGCTGCGCGTCCTCGGAAAAACCGTCGTCAGTCTGCGCTTCACCATCATCACCATCATCACCATCATCGCAACGGCAAAGGTCATGGGGTACAGCGGCATGACCACTACGATTGCGGATATGACCGTTGCGGCAACGGGTACGATGTATCCCTTTATCGCCGCCTTCATTGGATCGGTGGGAGGATTCATCACCGGCTCTGCGACCTCCACCTGTATCCTCCTGGGCAAATTGCAGATGGATGCCGCCATTGCCATCGGCGCCAGCCCTGCCGTGCAGGCATGGGTAGCCGCCGCAAATGCGACAGGAGCCTGTGCCGGCAAGCTGATCGCTCCCCAGAGCATCGCCATCGGCATTGCGGCCATCGGTGCCGCCGGTGTCGGCTCGGAAAGCAAGCTGTTCTCCCTCACCATGAAAATCTATATCCCGTTCATCCTGATGCTGGGATGCATTGTCTACTTCGGGCAATACCTGATACGGTAATCCAGCGCATAGTACTGATATAATACAAACGGCTGCCGGGAAGGAATCCCACCTTCCGCGGCAGCCGTTTTCCGTGTCAGCGATATTTCCGCCCCGTCAGCCAATGGCATGGACAGCCCAGCGGCCCTCGCCCTCCAAGTGCAGTTCCGTGTCATGCAATGCGAACAGCGTGGAACGATGCCCGACGCTCACGATGCTCATCTCCGGCAGCTCACGCCGCAGCATCTCATACAGCTCCTTTTCCCTCGGCTCGTCCAGCGCGGAACTCGCCTCGTCCAAAAAGAGCCAGTCGGGCTTTGTCAGCAAGACCCTTGCAAAGGCAAGCCGCTGCTGTTCGCCCAAAGAAAGGATTCTGCTCCAATCATCGACATCATCCATTTTCTCCGCGAAATCCGCGAGCCCCACCTTGTGGAGCGCCGCCTTCATCAGCTCTTCCGAACCGATTTCTTCCGACGGATAGCAAAGCGCCCGCCGCAGACTTCCCAGTGGAAGATACGGACGCTGGGGCAGGAACAGGACACGGCTCCCCTTCGGAATCTCGATGCTCCCTTTTCCATAGGGCCAGATTCCTGCCAAAGTCCGAAGCAGGGTGCTCTTTCCGCATCCCGAGGTACCGGTGACCAAGAGCCGCGTGCCTGCCGCAAGCTTCAAGCTGCAATCCTGCAGCAGCACCCTGCCGTCCGGCAATGCCACCTGAAGGCCTGAGACAGAAAACTCCCCGTCGGTCTGCTCCGATCTTCCCACACCGTCCTCCAAAGCGGCAGCTTCTTCCATGTGCTCCGTGAACCCGCCAAGACGCTGGATCACGGAAGCAAGCTGGGCGATGATATCATAGGACCCCACAAAGTAGGACAGTGCATCCTGCACACGCCCGAAGGCCGTAATCGTCTGCATCAGCCCGCCCAGCTGCATGGCTCCGCTGAAATACTGCGGCGCCGCAAGGATCAGCGGCACGATGACAGCCAGCTGCGCGTAGCCGTTCACATAGAAATTCAGGAATTTCGTCTGGGTCATGAGTTTCCTGAAATTCTCTATCACATAGGAAAACCGCTCCCTAAAACCTGTCCGTTCCGGCAATTCACCGCCATAAAAAGCAATGCTTTCGCTGTTTTCCCGCACGCGCATCATATTGAAACGGAAATCCGCCTCATACTTCTGCTGGTCGAAGTTCAGCCCGATGAGCTTCCGTCCGACCAAATGCGCCAGCCATGTGCCCGCCGTGGAGTAAAACAGCGAAACCCAGAACATATAGCCATAAATCACAAATTCATGGCTCCCGATCGGCACGGTGAAGGCTCCGGACAGGTTCCAGAGCACCACGCCGAAAGCGGCCAGGGTCGTGAACTGCTTCAAAAAATCCACCAGCAGCTGCAGGGTCAGCGCCACGAACTGATTGATATCCTCCGAAATTCGCTGATCCGGATTGTCCGTATCGCTCCGAAGCACCTGCAGCCGGTAATACGCCTGCCGCTTCAGCCAGGTATCCAGATATTCCGAGGTCATCCATGTACGCCACTTCAACTGGAGCATCTGCCGGAGGTAGATGGCATAGACCGCAATGATGATATACAGGAACGCAATGCCCGTAAATTCCCCGATGAGCGGCCAGAACAATGCGGATTCATAATTCTGCAGCGCATTATAGAATTCATTGTACCAATTATTGAGCAGAACCAGCAGGTAGACGCCCGCGAAGTTCAACCCAATCACGACAGCCAGAAGTCCTCTGGCCTTCCACTTCTCACCGGAATTCCAATAGCCGCGAAAAAGCTGCCAAAAGGCGCGAAACAATGATTTTTTCATAATAGATCCTTAATCTCTCAATCGTCTGTCAGGAGAGCACCACCGTTGCCTTGCCGGAGATCACTTTCTGTCCATCCCCTGTCGTGCAGACAAGCTGCAAGCGAACTGTGCTCTCATTTTCCTTTCCCTCGACAGGAGCAACTCCCGTCACTTTTGCTTCCGTCAACACCTCATCCCCCGGGCGGACCGGATTGCCGAATCCCACTTCGATGGTTCCGGAGGAAAGCCATGCCGCTCCGAAGGTACGGACCATCAGCTCCTGCAGGAACGCCATGGAAAGCATGCCATGGGCGATGATTCCCCCATAGCGCGTTGTCTTTGCAAACGCCATGTCCACATGCAGCGGATTGTGGTCATTCGCCGCATCCGCGTACTTGGCGATCATCTCAGCGGTAACCCGTTTGGGCGGAAGCGAAAAACTATCCCCCTTTTTTATCTCCACGAAAATCCCCATCCTTTCCCGTCACTCCGGCAGGATAATCTTGATCTCGCTGACGACGGCAAGGTCATTCGCCGCATCATACACCTCCACCTGCCGCTCGATGAATTTCAATCCTTTTTTCTCCATCTTGCTCTTCACGAATCCCCGCAGGGTCACGGTATCGCCCCAGTGGAGCGGCTTCAAATAGCGAAACCCCTGCTTCGCATGCACAGTCCCTTCGGGCAGCGGCTCGTCCGCCAAAGCTTCCCAGCGCGCAAACACGGCCGCAAAGGCAGGCGGCACCAGTTTCTGCCCGACATACAGCGTTGTATCGTCCTCTACGGCTTCCAGATACGCCCTGATCTCCTCTTCCCGAAAGGTGAACGTGCGTTCCGGATACACCTTTCCCTCCTCGACATCGGCAAATTTCATAGGCCATACCCCCCTTGGGAACTGTTCAGAAATCCCTCATGGATATCATAACTCATTTTTCATCGCAAAGCCAGTCTTTTCCGCACAGTTTTACGGTACCCGCATGCTTGATACGATTCTCGGTCAGAAATTTTATAAAAGCATTCCCGGAATCAAAAATAACCCTGCCACGGAACCGAAGCTCCGTGACAGGGTTTTGTGTGTCAGATATTGGTTATTCCTTCCACGTCCAATCGCTGCCGTCGTCAAAGACGATGGTGTCATTCGCGCATCCGCACTTCCTTATCCGTACGCCTGCTGCCGCCGTGCGCTTTCCAGAAGTCTGTCCCGCAGGAAGCCGATTTCGCTGAGGCTCAGTTTTGATATCAGGCTGTCCACCATTGTATCGACCTGTGCCTCATACGCCTGCTGGAGAGAGCCTGTGCGGAAGCCTTTCTTTCGGAGCTCTTCCATGAAACGGTTGTCGCAGGACGGTTTTCCGTCATCGTAGGAGCAGACAAAGGCGTCCTTTTCTTCTTGAAAGACGCCGTTTGCTTTTTGGTATCCCTTCCATTTCGTGAGTTCTTCCCTGAGCTGTTTGCTGAGGACAACGTCCCGTATCAGGCTCTTGCTTCTGAGGGGTGAGAATTCGTAATCTTCTTTGCCCCGATAGATCAGTTGACGTATGACATGGAGTTTTCCTTTTTCTAAATCCACATGGTCCCACGTAAGACCCCGGGCCTCCCCGCGCCGAAGGCCTGCCCCGCACATCAGGAGGATGGGGATGCGGTAGGGGTGGCCGGAGGGATAGGCTTCCAGAAGTTCCTCGATATCGGCATGGGCCGCGGGTTTCTTTTCCCTGTCCGGCTCATAGTTTTCCTTTCGGATGGCATAATGCCACGCAGGGTTGGAAGAAATTTCGCCCCGTTCCTTCGCGTATCCCAGCGCGAGGCGTACGGCGTTGAAGATCAGGCGCACGGAGCGGTAGGATTTTTTCTCCTCCCGCAGCCCTATTTCCAACTCGTCAAGGCTTTCCGCCGTGATTGCGCCAAGCTTCTTCTCTCCCAGATATCTCAGTGCGTTGCCGATGGCGAATCGGTAGCTTTTGACCGTGGTGTTTCGTACATGCCCCTCGATGCTTTTCATCCAGAGAGCTGCAAGTGTTTTGAAGCGCATGTTCTCACCTCGTTGTATTGCTGATTGTTACGATGTATATTCCCCATACCCCTCCAGATACCGGGCGATACCGGCGGAGGAAAGGGCAGCTTCCTGCAGGAGGCGGATTTCCTCCATGCTGAGCCGTTCTTTCAGGATGGCGGCTGTCTCGCTCGCCTTATCCTCGTAAAGTTTGCGGATGGACTGGGGCGTGAAACCTTCTTTTCGCATCATATAGACAAAGCGGTTGTAGTTGATCGGGCTTCCGTCCGTCTCGATGCAGACGAAGGAGTCCTTCTTTTTGAGCAGTCCCCGCGACTTCTGGTCGCGCCGCCACCTAGCCAGCTGCTCCTTCAGTTTCCTGTCGATGACGATATCGCGGGCCAGGCTTTCCGTGCGGAGGGGCATGAATTTGCACTTTCCGCCCACAGACTGGGTGAGCTGCCGCACGATGTGGAGCGTATTCCGCTTGAAGTCCACATACTCCCATGTCAGCCCCATCATCTCCCCGCTGCGCAGCCCCGCTTCGTAAAGAAGCAGGATCGGCATGTGGTAGGGATGCAGGAACTTATATTTCTTCAGCAGACGTTCCACGTCGCCCACAGACGCCGCTTTTGTCCCCTTGGTCTGCCGGTAAAGGTCTTTTCGGAGCGCGTACCGTTTCGCCGGATTGACGGCAAGCAGCCCCTGCCCTACCGCATAGTCCAGAGAAAGGCGGAGCACGTTGAACATCAGGCGTGCGGTCTGGTAGGAGTCTCCGCTTGCCGCGAGCTGTCTCTCCGCAGTCTCCAGATCGGCCTCCGAGAGCGCTTCAAGTTCTTTCTGCCCCAGATATCTCACGGCCCGGGCAGCGGCGGTCCGGTAGGAGACGACGGTCGATTCCCGCAGACGGCCACCGGCGCTGTCCAGCCAGTTTTGGATAAGGCTCTCCAAAGTCATGGCGCTCCTCCTTTCTCGTTCCTTGTTTTTTTGGTATTGCCTCCGTCCCATCAGTAAGGAACTGGAGGAAAATAAGTTATTTTTCGACAGTTCCTAATACAGGGGAAAGCCCCGTGCCCCTTTTTCAAAGGCACGGGGCTTTCCCTTGCGATTTGGTTGTGAGAAGAATTCTGCCTTTCGGCCGGAGGTCTCTCCCCGGATGAAGCTGTGGTCGATACAGTTTTTGCCTTCGATCCGTAGGGATAGTCCCACCGGGGAGCCTCGGCTCCCCGGCAGGGTATCCCTGCGGCTGAGAATCTCCCCTTTTGGGGGAGACCCCCTTCCACAATTGTTTTTCAGCTTACGCAGCAGTCAGGATTAGC
>CACZZN010000037.1 GCA_902785705.1 uncultured Veillonellaceae bacterium | reverse complement strand
GTTCGGGTAACGACTGCCCTGCGGAAGCTTACCTGCAAGAGCAGGGTCACTGTGCTTGTCCTCGACGATTCGGTGTTGCGGCGCAACCGCAGCAAAGCCTTGGAACTCCTCGCAAAGGTGTATGACCATGTGTTTCATGAATTTGTCCGTGGATTCAACCTCTTGGCACTGGGCTGGTCGGATGGCTTCAGCTTCATTCCTGTTTCCTTTGTGCTGCTTTCATCGGCCAAGCTCAGGAACCGCTATCAGGAAGCCGACACGGATATTGACCACCGCACCAACGGCTGGAAAGCCAGGATGGAAAGCATGCTGCAAAAACCGGAAGCAGCCCTGCGCATGGTAGAGTCTGCCCTTGCTGCAGGAATCCATGCCGACTATATACTGATGGACAGCTGGTTTACGACAGAGCCTTTTGTCAAAAGTCTTTCCGACCTTGGGCAGGATGTCATTGGCATGGTCAAGGACCTGAAGCAGCGCTACTATTACAATGGACGTTTGTACACCTTGCCACAACTGGCAAAAATCGCCATGGACAGGTGCAATACTCATCTTTACCGTTCCCTAATGGTAAGGACGAGGAAACATCATCTTCCTGTTCGCATTGTCTTTGTCAGGAACCGCAACAAAAAGAGCGAGCTGCTGTATATCCTGTCTACGGACAATGCACTGTCAGAGGATGAAATCATTCGCATATATGGGATGCGCTGGAACATTGAAACCTTCTTCAAATCAAGCAAGTCCCTTCTGAAGCTTGGCAGGGAGTTCCAAACCCGCAGCTATGACTCTGCTGTGGCACATACTGCAATTGTCTTTGCCCGCTATACATTTCTCGAATGGCTGCGCCGTCAGGAAAACGACCCTAAAACCTACGGAGGCCTGTTCTTTGCACTTTGCGAAGATGTGCAGGATATGGAACTTTCGGAAGCACTACGGTCACTTATGAGTCTCTTCATGGAAACCATCAACGTCTACGGAACTGAGGATACAGAAACCATAAAAAGTAAAGTAACCAATTGGATTGCCAGTCAGAGCAGGTATATCAAGGGATTGTTCCAGAATTTATGTTGGGAAAGTTGAGTTTCTAATAACCCAATATGATAAAATCGTAGGTAAATCACATAAGGGCTGCCGTTATGTTGTGTGATTTCAGATGCGATAATTTCAATTGTTTCACAAGGATTGATTATGGATATTTACGATGCAAAATACAAAAGAACGGGATCTGTCCTGAACAAAAAATATATGCAGTTTATGATTCCCGCTATGCTGTCCGCCGTGGGGATTTCCCTCAGCGAATTTGCGGACAGCATGATCGTTTCCCATTTGCTCAGTTCGGACGCTTTCGCCGTCATCAATCTCGGGACGCCGGTCGTTTTCGCGGTCTCATTGATTTACACCATAACAGGATTTGGCGGTTCGCTTTTGTTTGCGGAATGTTTGGGAAGGAAGGACAAGAAAAAAGCCGATCAATATTTTACGGCATCAACCGTCCTGTCGTTGCTTTTGGGGATACTGCTGTTTGCGTTGCTGACGGTTTTTCACTCCGCCCTTGGGGGGCTTTTCGGTTGCCCGGAAGAATTGATGGCGCCATTTGACGAATATACAAGCGTGCTGCGCTTTTTTGTTCCCGTGGGCATCCTTCTGATGCACATCACCTATTTTCTTCCGGTCGTGGGAAAGCCGTTCCTCTCCATGGGCCTTGTAGTCTCGGCCAATGTCTTGAACCTTGTTCTGGATGTCGTCTTTATCCGGGCATTCGGCAAGGGCTGCGAGGGCGCGGCATTGGCCACGCTTGTTTCGTATATTGTCGTCGCTTTTGCCATGCTCTTCATTTGGCGCTTTGGCAGAATATCTTTGACGTTCCGCGAAGTTCAGGACACACCACAAATTTCAAAGGACATCGTAAAAAAAGGCTTGCCTTCCGGGAGTGTGCAGGCGGGCTACCTGGCAACGACGATTTTCTGCAATTACTTCATGAATCAGGCATTCGGTTTGAACGGCGTTGTAGCCATGTCCCTGTTTGCCCAACTGGACTCCGTCATCTCGATTGCGCTGACGGGGATTGTGGACAATAACGCCTCTTTCGCCGCCATGCTCAAGGGCGAAGGGGACTATTACGGGATTCGTAGTTTGACGAAGCGCGTCACGCTTATGATCGTACTGGTTTGTTCTGTTTTGTCCATAGTTTTTGCCGCGTTTTCTCACGGCGTCGCCGCCGTATTCAACATTCACGATCCGGTTGTGCTGGAATTGATTGGCCAGCTGATGCCTGTGTACGTCCTGTATTATCCTCTCCGCGGTGTTCTTTTGGTTCTCAGGGACATCTACAACACCTTGGACAGAAGTATGTACGCCACAGTGCTTGGCGTATTGGACAAAGTGGTTTCCATTCCCGTCGTGGGAGGCGCACTGTATCTTTGGTTCGGCGGGTACGGATTGATTGCTGCGTTTCCGGTCAGCATGGTCCTGATTCTGGGCTTTATTGCCGTGGTCAATCGCTGGATTGCAAAAAAATCAAACGGAAGATATTCGCCCGTGCTGCTTTTGGATGAGACGTACCCGCTGAAAGCTCTTTGCAGTTATTCCGTGAAATCTTTGGAAAACGTGTCGGAAATCGGGCTGCGGATAAGCCGGAATCTTGCCGGTGCTTCTTTGGATCAACGAATCGCCGATAGAATATGTCTGGCTGCCGAGGAAATAGGCGTATACATTATGGAGCGGTGCGGAACCGATACCGCCGTCGATTTTCTTGTCAGTACCAACGGGAGCGATTTTACCCTTACCTGCAGAAGCTCGGGGGAACCCTTTTGTCCCATCAATAGCGGCGATGGCAATCTGTCGCCGAATGAATTGTTTTTGGTCCGATTGTTCAAGGTCAAATATGAGTACATTTTCGGCTTGAATTCCGTAAGTCTCACGATAGGAGAGTATACCCCATGAAAAACAAGATTGTGGTCGCCGAGCCGATGTCCACTGCTTTCAACTTTCTTGAAGACATCAGGCAAAGAGGGTATGAGCCTGTCATACTCGAATCGTATATCCCCGAAGGATATGCCAGAAGGCTGATGGACGAGGAGCGGCAAATCAAGTATGGAAGGATAAAATACCCGATTACGCTCATAAAAGAAAATCCCGATTACGCGACAACCTTGCGGGAAGTGCGCGGCCTTGCCCCCCTGCTTGTGCTGGTGGGCGGCGAGGAGGGCGTCATCATAGGCACCCGCCTTGCAGACGATTTGGGATTGACCGGAAATCCTTTTTCTAATATCCCAAAGATGACCCGGAAAAGCGTCATGCACCGAACCCTGAAAGAAGCCGGGCTGAGATATATCCACGGCAAAGAAGTGTCCTCCTGGGAAGATTGCCTTTTGTTCCTTGAAGAAACAGGCATGGAAGACGTTGCCCTGAAGCATGATCACGGCGTTGCCTCTGTCGGCGTTCATCTAGTTCACGGCAAAGAGGAATTATTGGACGCGTTTCGGCAGGAGAAAACAGCCGAGAATATGTTCGGCGAAGCGGAAAACCGGCTGCTCTTGCAGGAGCGTATTTTCGGCGACGAGTATGTTGTGAATACCGTCAGCCGAAACGGCGCACCGGCGCTGACCTCTGTGTTCCGGTATCATAAAAAGCAAACCCCTTCGGGCTACATCGTTTACAGAGGCTTGGAAGCGGTCATGGAGCTTGACCGAAAAGAGGCGAAGCTTGTTGAATACGCGTTTCAAGCGGTGCAAGCCCTTGGGATTACAGACGGCCCTGTGCACGGCGAGTACATGATCGACGAAAAAGGCCCCGTCCTCATCGAAGCCAACTGCCGCGTAATGGGCGGCAGCGCTCCAGCCGGATTTCTCGATAAAGTGTTTGGATACCATGAAACCGATGTCGTGCTGGACTCTATGCTTGACGGCAATTTTCACAGGGATTTTCTGAAAAAACCATATCGCCCCTTGCGAAAAGGATATGTAAAGGATTTTTATTCCGACAGGGATAAAACCATTTCTTCCTCGGGCATTGTCCCGATCCTTCGCAATATGGAAAGCTTTTACTCCGGATGGGTGGAGAACGCGAGGAAAACAGACCATATCCGCGAAACCATCGATCTTGAAACAGAGACAGGCTGTGTATACCTTGTTCACGATGACCCGGAGACGACAAAAAGAGAGTTTGACCTGCTTATGTTCATAGAAGAAACATATCCGGACTTATTGTATTCGAACACATCCCTTTTCCTTCCACCCGAAGACAGCGCGGCGCTTACGCCGGAAATCATGGATATTCTAAAGCGCGATACAGAAACGCTGATTTCCGATATTATTTCGTTCTATAAAAACGGGGCCAAAGGAAATCCGATCATCCCCGAAGAGCTGTTGAACGCAAACCCGTATAACCGTGAGATTATGGATGTGCTGAAAAATATAAGCGGAGTTTGCTCCAAATCCCCGCAATAGACGCAAGAACTGATCGGGCAGAGACAGGCGTTTATCTTGCATCGGCGATGATGCCTGAAGATTGCAAGGCTTAGAGAAAACGGAAAGCCGAGCTATTTGAGTCCGAATCCCGTAACGATGCACCCTAAATCGTTATGCGGGGTGTGCAAATTTGCACCCGGTGCGGGTGCATCGTATTGCAGTTCAGGGGCTACCGTTATGTTGTATCATTTTAGGGAACTCTTGAAAAAAGGCGTGACTCTCAAACTTTTATGGGAAGAATATGCGGCAAAATGTTGCCAAGCTGGCAAGCTGCATCTCATGTATGCACAGTTCTGCAAGGTGTACCACGACTATGTGGACATCAACCGGCTGACCATGCACATACAGCATAAGCTTGGTGACAAGCTTATGGTCGACTGGGCTGGCACTACGATGACACTGCATAACCATGTCACAGGGGAGCAGTACAAGGCGTATATCTTTGTGGCAACGCTTCCTTTCAGCATGTATTGCTATGCCGAAGCCTGCCTGGATATGAAGGAGGCCTCATGGATAAAAGCTCATGCCCGTATGTTTGAATTTTTGGGAGGAAGTACCAGAATTCTGGTTCCAGACAATCTTAAGACTGGCATTATCTCCAACAGGAAACATGAAGACCCAATAACCAACCGTGCCTACCAGGAAATGGCCGATCATTACGGAACAGTCATAATGCCAGCCCGGGTTCTTGCACCAAAGGACAAAGCCGCCGTTGAAGGCAGTGTAGGACAGATAACAACACATATTATTGCAAAGCTGCGGAACCGCAAATTTTTCACCCTCGCAGAAATGAATGATGGACTGCAAGGCCATGGCAGAGGAGCTGCCGGAAAAGTTCCCGGGGCTCCACATCGTGCTGTCGGCGCCCCATCTGCTGGAAATCATGGACAAGTCTGTCTCCAAGGCGGGGGGCATCAAGGTCATGCTGGAGCATTTTGGCCTTGGGGCTGAGGAGTCCTTGGCCTTTGGGGACAATTACAATGATGTGGAAATGCTGGAGCTTTGCGGCAGGAGCGTAGCCATGGGCAACGCCCCGGAGGCTGTGAAGAAGCTGGCGGATGCGGTGACCCTGACCAATGAGGAGGACGGGCTGGCAGAGTACCTTGTCAGCAGCGGGATAATCGGATAATCAGTGTTTATGTCACAAGTCCGCCCCCACGGGGGCGGGGGACCGCCGTAGGCGGTGGTGGGGGGCTGCCGGCAACAAATGATGTTTGCCATAAGTAACCCAAAAAGCCCGCAAGGATAGTCTTGCGGGCTTTTTCCATATGGGATTTATGCTGTATGAGGGACATCAGTATTCATGGAACATCTTCTGGATCCGGCTGCGGCTGGTGGTCTTGGTGAGAGCCAGCTGCAGCAGGATGCGGCACTTCTGGGGGGAGAGGGAATCTCCATCCAGGAAACCGGCATCGATATAGGACTGCTCTGCGGGGATGACGGTACCGCCGCCCACCCGGGTGCTGCGCACTACGATGATGCCGGCCTCGGAGGCCCGGGCCAGGGCGCTCTCTGCATCCTTGTGGATGCTGCCGTTGCCGGTGCCTGCGTAGATGATGCCGCGCACGCCGGCCCTGACGGCTGCGTCTACGAAGAGGGCATCGTCATTGGCATGGCCGTAGATGATCTTCACATAGGGAAGACTGCTGAGATTCCTTGCGTCAAACTCGGTGTGCCCTGCATGCTTGCGAGCTGCCATGTTGTAGAAGGTGGGGGTGCCATCGTTCATGCAGCCGATGGGGCCCAGGGGAGAATTGAAGGCAGCCAGGGAAGTGGTATGGGCCTTGGTGACATTGCGGGCGCTGTCGATCTGGTCGTTCAGGCACACCAGCACCCCACGGTCATGGGCTGCCGGGCAGGCGGCCAGGCGCACGGCATTCAAAAGGTTCATGGGGCCGTCAGCGCTGATGGCGGTAGCCGGACGCATGGCACCGGTGATGACCACAGGCTTCCTGCTCTGCACAGTGAGGTTCAGGAAATAGGCGGTCTCCTCCAAGGTATCGGTGCCGTGGGTGATGACGACGCCATCCACGTTCTTCTGGGCCAGGAGCTCATTTACTCTCTTGGAGAGCTTCAACCACACAGCATCGCTCATGTCCTTGCTGTCCAGGGAGGCAATCTGCTCTCCGGTGACATTAGCGTAGTTCCTGATTTCCGGCACGGCATTGATGAGCACATCGATGCCCAGGGCTCCGGCCTTGTAGCCGGTGGTGGCGGTGTCAGAGGCTGCGCTGCCGGCGATGGTGCCGCCGGTGGCCAGGATCGCCACATTGGGCTTCTCGGCTGCTCCCGCTGTGCAGGTGAGTCCCAGGAGCAGGGTGGTCATCATGGATAGCACCGTGGCAAGTCGCTTCTTCAATGCACATCTTCCCTTCTTTAGAAATCCAGTTCTGTCCTTGCGGAAAATCTCCCGCAAAATCTCATGGTGGTATATTAGACACTTCTCGACAGAATCCTACAGGAAACTAGAAAAATTTTAGGGAAACACTGATTAATGGGCCCAGTATATAAATCCCCCATCTGAGATGGGGGACAGGCAAAAGCGGAAGCGTTGCCGAGAGTACCAGAATGAAAGAAACTCCTATGCTAA
>CACZZN010000036.1 GCA_902785705.1 uncultured Veillonellaceae bacterium | reverse complement strand
CTTGTTTTTCGTCCCATAGAACAATCCCTCCATCCCTGTATGGATTTATTGTACCATGAGATGAGAATTTAGTCCAGTTATCTAAAAGATATAATACTACTGCGCTCCTCTGCCTCGCATCTGGCGACATATCCAGCACATCTTTGTTCAATTATCAATATGTCAGTACACTGGAGTATAGCATCGGTTTCGGCATCGGTTTCACGAGATTGTCTGTGCACAAGTCTTGACGAGTCAGCTATTGGTGGGGTATAATTTTGGTGGTAGGGGTTCTCGGAAGAGAGTCTTTCACGGTGCCTAGAGCATCAGGAATACGCAGCCGCGTTTTCGGATTATGGGGGTCATGCGATGGAAGCGGAATCCACTATGGAGCAGAATATAGAAGAGTACAATGAATTCGACCAACTTACGGATGAAGAACTCATCCTTGAGATCAAGGACAATCTCAACAATTCCGCGCTAGATTACATCATCAACAAATATCGGAACTTCGTGAGGGCGAAGGCCCGTTCCTACTTCTTGATCGGGGCGGATCGCGAGGATATCATTCAGGAGGGCATGATCGGCTTTTACAAGGCCATCCGTGATTTTCGGAATGATAAGCTGTCTTCCTTCCGCGCCTTTGCGGAGCTTTGCGTGACGCGGCAGATCATTACGGCGATCAAGACGGCGACACGGCAGAAGCATATACCGCTGAATTCTTATATCTCGCTGAACAAGCCGATTTACGATGAGGACTCGGACCGCACCCTGCTGGATGTCCTGTCCGGCGCGAAGGTTTCGGACCCGGAGGAACTTGTCATCAGTCGTGAGGAGTTCATTGATATCGAAAAAAAGATGGAGGAGATCCTTAGCGATCTGGAATGGCGCGTTCTCATGTCCTATCTGGACGGGAAATCCTATCAGGAAATCGCGGTGGATCTGGACCGCCATGTGAAATCCATCGACAACGCATTGCAGCGCGTGAAGCGCAAGCTGGAAAAATACATGGAGAACCGCGGGGAGGATATCGATATCAGCACGGTCTATCGCGGGCTTTCCACCATCAACCGTCATCTGAAGGACGTGGATGAACGGATTATCATTGAATAGGGAATTATTTTTGCACAGTGGCTTTTTGGCGCTGTGCTTTTATTTTCGAAAAGTATTGTACTTGAATTCTGAACATTGATTGACAATTTTTCTCTATGGGTATAAAATAAAAAGCGTTCGAGAGACGAACTTACTGGACACCTTTGGTGTCCACACGTCCTTACATGAAATCTAAGCTCGCACTGTGCGTGTTGCTCGTGCTCACTAAGATTTCGTAGCAAAATTACATATAGAAGGAACAGGTGTCGAGAGACTTAATAGAGAAGCTGGAGGAAAAGCCAGCGCGGTCCCGCCACTGTAGCAGCGAGCAAATCCGCATTTTTGTCACTGGGGGCAGCCTTGGGAAGGCGCGGAGGAGCGATGAACTGGAGCCAGGAGAACTGCCTGTTTGACAATCACCGTACACAGCTGTATTGATGTGTATACCCGCGAGCGATGGGAAGGGGATTTTGCGAGTTTTCTCGCCTCATTTTGCGTGTTTCCCTTCCGTTTTCGGAAGGGATTTTATTTTTTCAATAGGGGGTTTTTTGATGAAAAACTGGAAAAAAATGTTGGTTGCTTCTCTTGCCTGCACGACCTTGCTGGGAGTTTCGCTCCCTGCGGCGGATGCGGCATATTCGCTGAGCGAGGAGGTCAAGGCGCCGACCGCGGCATTGCTCTCCGCTACCCAGATCGGCGTGCTGAAGCATGAGACGCCGAGCCTGCAGGGACTTGAAAACAAGGATGCCATCGTGGTCATGAGCTTTGGCACGACCTTCAAGGACACGCGGGAAAAGACCATCAACGCCACAGTCAAGGACATTCAGGCGGCACATCCCGGTGTGAAGGTGGTCACGGCCTTCACGAGCCATATCATCATCGACCGCATCGCGGCGAACGAGGGCATCAAGTACCCGACGCCGGAAGAGGCATTGGAGCAGCTCAAGGCAGAGGGCTACACCCGGGTCGCCATCACGACGCTGGATGTCATTCCGGGCATGGAATATGCGTATGACGTGGCAGTTTTCCAGAACTATAAGGATCAGTTCAAGAAGATCACCTGCGGAACTCCCCTCATGTACTGGCAGGGACAGGAGGGCCAGGCGGATGATGTGACGGAGACGATGAAGGCGCTGGTCAGCGAGTTCCCCAAGCCTGCGAAGGATGAGGCGATTCTGCTCATGGCACACGGCACGCCGCAGATTTCCAACGCCTACTATTCCGTCATGCAGGCGCGTCTGCGTGAGATGGGTTACATGAATGTGTATGTCTACACAGTGGAGGGCTGGCCGAATCTGGAAAAGGTCATGCACAGCCTGAAAAATCGCAAGACCAAAATCAAGAAAGTTACCTTGGCTCCGCTCATGATGGTGGCAGGCGATCATGCGACCAATGATATGGCAGGCAGCGAGCCGGACTCCCATAAGTCCATTTTGGAGGCAGCGGGCTACAAGGTGAATGTCTATCTGCACGGCATCGGCGAGAACAAGGTCATTCGCGATCTCTATGTGAAGCGCGCGAATGACGCATGGGCCGCGCTTGAGGCAAAATAAATCATTCCATATGACATGCAATGTCGCTTGGCTGAACCCGGCCAAGCGGCATTGTTTTTTTGCCTGCGTGTGCAATGGAAGGATAGGCGTTGCGGATGAGGGTGAAGTCTGCTATTATTTACTGTAGCATTTCATCAAGATGGCAGGGGGACAGAAATGATTGAGATTCATAACTTGGTGAAACAGTTCCCGCATCGGGATGCGAACGGAAAGAATGTGTACAAGACGGCGGTGGACAGGCTCAGTCTGGAAATCCCCGCGGGAGAGATCTTTGGACTGCTGGGGCCGAACGGGGCAGGGAAGACCACGACGATCCGCATGCTGACCATGCAGCTATTGCCCACTTCCGGGGAACTGCGCTATATGGGGAAAAGCGTGCGGGGGCATGAGCAGGAGATGAAACAGCTCATTGGTGTGGTTCCCCAGCATGTGAATTTTGATCTGGATCTGACAGTGGGCGAGAATCTGGAACTTCACGCAAGGCTCCACCATATGGGGAGCAGGGAGCGTGCGACGCGAATCAGGGAACTTCTGGAATATGTGGAGCTTTCTTCCGTGGTCAACGAAAACGTGCGCAGGCTCTCGGGGGGAATGAAGCGCAGGCTGCTCATTGCGCGGGCGCTCATCCACCGCCCGCTGATTTTGTTTCTGGACGAGCCGACGGTAGCGCTGGATCCGCAGGTCCGGCGGCGCATCTGGGAATTGATCCGGCACATGGCAAAGGATGGCGCCACCGTGGTGCTTACCACCCACTATATCGAAGAGGCGGAAAATCTCTGCGATAGGGTGGCGATCCTCCATTGCGGCAAGCTGGTGGGACTTGATACACCCGGAAATTTCTGTCGGCGACTGGGGAGCTTCACGGTGGAATGGGACGGTGAGGAGAGCCGTTCCTATCAATTTTTTTCAGAAAAGCGAGAAGCGGCAGCGTTTGCGGCAACTGTGGAAGGAAGCGTGCTGATCCGCCCGACGAATCTGGAGGATGTATTCATTGAGCTGACAGGCAGGAAGGAAGGACTTTGATGGGAAGCTGTCTCTATGATGTGTGGACGGTGTTCTGGCGTGACTGGGTCGTGCTTCGCCGGCGTATGGTGAAGTTCATCCTGAGCCGCATGGTAGCTCCGATGCTCTATCTTGTAGCCTTCGGCTGGGGACTTGGACGCAGCATCCAGGTGGATTCCGGTTCTTATTTGGACTTTCTGATTCCCGGCATCCTTGCGCTGAATTCCATGAACATCAGCTTCAACAGCATTACGCCGGTACATGCGGAGCGCGTGTATCACAAGAGTCTGGAGGAGTACATCATTGCCCCGATTTGGCCATATGCGTTTCTGATCGGAAAGGTATTGGCGGCGATTCTGCGCGGCTTGATTTCCTCTGCGCTCTTTGTCCTGCTGGCCTTCTGCTTTGGTGCGCATGTTGCCTTGACGCCCTTGTTCTTGCTGGTGCTTGCGCTGAATTGCGTCATTTTCGCGGAGCTTGGCTTTTATGCGTCGATGAAGGTCAACACCTACGAGGAAATGGGGCAGGTGAATACCTATATCCTGGTGCCCATGTCCTTCCTGTGCGGGACGTTCTTCGCGACAAGTGCGCTGCCGGAGGCACTGCGCGTCGTGATCGAATGCCTGCCGCTGACGCATACGAGCTATCTGCTGCGTGGCCTTGGGAGCGGCATGGAGGTTGCCATGAGTTCGGTCTTTGTTCTCGGTCTCTACGCATTGTTTTTGTTCTTGCTGGGGAGCAAGGCTTTTCTGGATTTAAGGAAGTAATGTGAAGAAAGGACAGGATGAGTTTGTTCCGAAATATCTTGCACCATCACGCAGATTCTTCCTCGGACTGCGCGAAGCTTTGCTGCACGCGCATCGAGAAATTCGGCGTGAAGGCGGGGCGTTTGGTGATTTTTGAGGATGTGGATATGCATGTGCACTGCGGCCAGCTCACGGCGCTCATCGGCCCGAACGGTGCGGGCAAGAGCACGCTGCTGAAGGCGATTCTGGGGGAAATCCCGCATACGGGAAAACTGCACTATGTGGACGCGAAGGGAAAGCATACGGGCAATCCTGTGATCGGCTATGTGCCGCAGTATCTGCGCTTTGATGTGAGCTCTCCCACGAGCGTCATGGACATCTTCATGGCATGTCTGTCCCGTCGTCCGGTCTGGCTCTGCTCATCGAAGAAATTACGTCCGCAGGTCGTTGAGAGCCTTGCGCGTGTCAAGGCGGAGCATCTGATCGACCGCAGGCTGGGGGCCTTGTCGGGGGGAGAACTGCAGCGCGTACTGCTGGCGCTGGCGCTGGACCCGATTCCCGATTTGCTGCTGCTGGACGAGCCTGTCTCAGGCGTGGATCAGAACGGATTGGAGCTTTTCTACGAGATCGTGGCAGAGCTTCGGGAAAAGGAGGATATGGCTATCATCCTGATTTCTCACGATCTCAACCTGGTGGCGAAGCACGCCGATCAAGTCATTCTGCTCAACAAGCGGGTGCTTGCTAGCGGAACGCCCGATGAGGTATTCGGCGATGCGCAGACAAAGCGCATCTTCGGCATGATGGCTGGAGCGCCTGCTTCTTCGGCTGGCGGGCCGGAAAAAGGGGGCGTGGCATGATGGAAAGCCTAATGCACTCCATCTACGGAGTGATGGATGCGATGTTTCCCTTTGCGTGGGCAAGCCATACCTTCATGAAGCATGCGTTTCTGGCGGTGCTTCTGGTGACACCGCTGTTCGGACTTCTCAGCACGATGGTGGTATCAAACCGCATGGCATTTTTTTCGGATTCTCTGGGGCATGGGGCTTTCACGGGCATTGCCGTCGGTGTTCTGCTGGGCGCGGTTTCTCCGATTGCTTCCTTGGTGGTATTTTCCATTCTGTTTTCTTTTTTGATCACCTATATCAAGAACAAGAGCAATGCATCGACGGATACGGTCATTGGGGTATTTTCATCCACTGCGATCGCGCTTGGACTTATGATGATGTCGCACGGGGGCGGGTTCAACAAATTTTCTTCCTATCTGATCGGTGACCTGCTGAGCATTGTGCCGCAGGATCTGGCGGCGCTGGCTCTTGTGTTTCTGTTTGTGGTGGCGGCATGGGCGTGCATTTTCAACCAGCTTCTGGTCATGAGCATCAATGCGTCCTTCGCCCGCAGCCGCGGCATTTCTTCCTTCCGGGTGGAGAGCCTGTTTGCCGCGATGTTGGCTGTGGTGGTTTCCATCAGTATCCAATGGGTGGGCATCCTCATCATCAATTCCATGCTGGTGCTTCCGGCAGCGGCGGCGAGAAATGTCACGAATGATGTGAAAGGCTATCACCTGGTCTCTGTGGCAGTGGCGATGGTTTCCGGCGTCAGCGGCCTGATCCTGGCATATTATTTCAATATGGCAGCAGGGGCGACGATTGTTGTCATCTCAGCGGGAATCTTCTTTTTGACCTTATTGCTGAAGCCTTATCTGGTAAGGTGAATTGCGGCAGGATTTTTTTGATGAACATGTGAGGAGCTTGCAGATGAAAGTGATTGTGGGTTTGGGGAACCCGGGGATGGAGTATGCGCGCACGAAGCACAATGTGGGATTCATGCTGGTGGATGCGCTGGCGGAGCAGCTGGGGGTGACGGACTGGCAGGAAAATTTCCATGCCATGATCGCAGAGGTTCGGCTCGGCTCGGAGAAAGTGCTTCTGGTCAAGCCGCAGACCTATATGAACAACAGCGGCGAGGCCGTGGGGCCGCTGTTGCGATGGTACAAGCTTCCGGCGGAGGACCTGATCGTGGCGCACGATGATATGGATATTCCCGTGGGGACGATCCGTTTGCGCCGCAAGGGGAGCGCAGGGGGGCATAACGGCATCAAGTCGGTGCTTGCGCATGTGGGGGATGAGAATTTCGCCCGGGTACGCATCGGCATTGGGCGTCCTTTGCCGGGCTGGACGGTCATTCATCATGTACTGGCGCCGTTTTCGGAGGAGGATGTGCCCAAAATCCGCGAGGCTGTCCGATATCTCCTTCCCGCGGTGGAATGCATCGTGACGGAGGATATCGACCATGCGATGAACCGCTACAATCCCAAAAAGGAAAAGAAGAAAAAGAACGCTCGGGAACAGGCCCAGGACGAGCCGACAGGAAAACAGGAGGTCGAAGCATGAGCGAGATCACAGCCCTTTATGCCGATGAAGACGGCGAAATCTATGATATGCCGGGCTTTGCGGGCATGGGACGCACCGGGCGCACGAATGTGCCGCTTGCGCCGGAGGATCTGGTGCCGCTGCCGGAAAGCGCGGATCTGATGTTCCTGCCGGGAAGGAATGCAGTGGGCATTTCACCGGAGGGGGAGGTGCTTCCCATCGTCGGGCGTGCGGTGGCGGCCATCCTGCCTGCCGGTTATACCAGGCTCTATCTTCCGGCCTATGAGCGCGGGGAAGATGCGGAGAGACTGCCGCTTTACGGCTATACGGCGGTGGTTGTCTATCGGGATGCGCTCTATGCGGCGGCAGTCTATACGGATGAGAACGACAAATGGGATCCCCTGCACTACAATACGAAGGATTTGAAGAAGCTGGTGAAGCGTACCCAAAAGGAGCTTCCGCGGAATCGCATTGTGGAGCAGGTGGCCGGATGCTCCTTGAAATGGCATTGCTGCACGGCGCAGAACCTTTTCTACCGGCGCTGGGAGGCGGGGATTCCCACTTCTCCTGTCTGCAACGCGAACTGCTTTGGCTGTATTTCCCTGCAGCCTGCGGAATGCTGCCCTTCGCCGCAGCAGCGCATCACGTTCCGCCCGACGCCCCAAGAGATTGCAGAGGTGGGGATTTATCATCTGTCCGTCGCGCCCGACGGCATTGTGAGCTTCGGTCAGGGCTGCGAGGGAGAGCCGTCCCTTGCAGCGGACAATATTGCGGAGGGCATCCGCCTGATCCGTCAAAAAACACGGCGCGGCCAGATCAATATGAATTCCAATGCGGGCTATACGGAGGGCGTGAAGAAAATTGTGGATGCCGGACTGGACTCCATGCGTGTTTCCATCATCAGCGCGCGGGAGGAAGGCTATGATGCGTATTATCGTGCCAGCTACCGTCTGGAGGACGTGAAGCGTTCCATCCGCTACGCCTTGGAGCATGGTGTGTACGTCTCCTTGAATCTCTTATATTTTCCCGGATTCAATGACAGGGAGGAGGAGCTTGCGGCATGGCAGGCATTCTTCCGTGAGCTGCCGGTGCAGATGATACAGGTGCGAAATCTCAATGTGGATCCGGACGCATTCCTGGATATCATGCCTGAGCCGGAAGGCAGGGCAGTGGGGACGAGGATGTTCCTGGAAGAGCTGCACAGGGAATTCCCGCAGCTTGCAAATCCTCAGCATAGCACCACTATGCCTGCGGTTTGTCGCCTTGCATGGACAGCCAATCCCCACAAATCTGGACTAAGCTCATTTAATCAACACGCCCAAATTGTGATTGAAAGTTTCAAAAAACAATCGTATAATTGGAGTATGGATTTAGAGATTTGACTAGGAGGGATTGCAGATGTTTCGTATGATGCCGTTCAATATCAAAGACAATGCCGAGCGGGGCCGTGAGGTGCTGGAGCGGGTGCTGGATTTCGCGATGGACCAGCCCTTCAACCCGGTGGGGCGCGTCAGCGGCGCTTTGGCTGATTTTCGTGTGGATGTGGTCGACACCGAGGATCGCTATGAGGTCTTTGCCGAGCTGCCGGGCTTTACAAAGGAAGAAATCATGATTTCCTACGATGAGAATAAACATTTCTCCATCAGCGCGGAACGTCTGGAGCCGGAAATGCCGCTGAAATACCTGTGTCATGAGCGCCGCACCGGAAAGTTTGAGCGCAGCTTCTATGTGGACGACATCGATCAGGAGCAGGTCAGCGCGACCTTTGAGAACGGCGTGCTGCATGTGCTCCTGCCTAAAAAGATCGGACGCAAGGATCGCACGGTATTCGATATCGGGTAAGAAATCCCCCGGCAGGAGCTTGCAGTTCTGTCGGGGGAGTTTTTGTCTTGTCCTCTGGGAAATATCCCGGAGGTGAAATGTGGTTGGCGATGAGGCAGAGAGGTATGAGGGAATGAACCGCAGGAAATTCATCATGGGAGGCATCGGTACGTTGGGAATATTGGCCGGGGGCGGGGTGCTCTTTACGAGAAGGCCGGAATTCGGGCGCATTCCACAAGGAGAACGTCTGGCGCGTATGCAAGCCTCGCCCCATTATGTGAACGGACAGTTCCGGAATCTGGTACCGGTGCAGGTCATGAACGAAAACAGCGGGGAGAATCGCTTTGTGGCCACGGCGAAGTTTCTTTTCGGCGACAAGTCGGAGCTTTCGCCGAAGCAGCCGATGCTTTCCAGCAAGACGAATCTCGGTACATTGGATGCAGCGCGGGATGCCGTAGTCTGGATGGGCCATTCGAGCTTCTTCCTGCAGCTGAGCGGACAGCGCATCCTCATTGACCCCGTATTCAGTCCCTATGCGTCGCCGCTCTTTTTTATCAACAAGGCATTTTCCGGCAGCAATGTCTATACAGCCGAGGATATGCCGGATATTGATGTATTGGCGATTTCCCATGATCACTGGGATCACCTCGATTATCCCACAGTTATGGCCTTGAAATCCAAGGTAAAGCAGATCGTGTGCCCCTTGGGGGTGGGGGAGCATTTTGAGGCATGGGGATTTGCGCCGCAAATGATTCATGAGGAGGATTGGGATGCGCAAATCAAACTGACGGAAGATTTGTCTGTCTATATCCTGCCTTCCCAGCATTTTTCGGGCCGCTTCCTCACGCCGAATCCTACCCTGTGGTGCGGTTTTGCTTTCGTGACGCCGGAACGCAAGGTCTATTACAGTGGCGATGGCGGCTATGGGGAGCATTTCAAGGCGATTGGCCGTCGATTCGGTGGCTTTGACCTCATGCTGGGTGAAAATGGACAGTACAACATGGCTTGGCATGCCATCCACATGCTGCCGGAGGAAACAGCAAAAGCCGCCATGGATGTGGGAGCGAAACTGCTTCTCCCAGCCCATGGCGGGAAATTTGCTTTGGCGCGTCATCCGTGGCAGGAGCCGTACCGGGAATTGGCGCGCGCCAGCCAAGGCATGGAATATCAGCTGCTTACGCCGCAAATTGGGGAGTTGGCCTACATCGGCGGGAAACAGCCCCGCGAGTTTGATGCCTGGTGGGAGCGGATGGAATAGGCTTCAGCCGAGTCGGGAACCGCAGGACAGGGATGTATTTTTCTGCAGAATGGAGGATTTTGGGCAGGAAAGTAGAATCCTTCCATAGGTGTCAGTGTAACGATTCAGGGAAAAGGAGAATTCATCATGAATAAGGTTGCAAATATGCTCAGCCGTATCAAGGCGGAGCTGTCTGAGGATGAGATCCATGCGTTGCAGGAGATGCTGAATCAGGGCACGGAGGGGCATCAGGGGGCAGACCTGCGGGAGGTCATGCAGGCAAAGCAGGAGGAGTCTGAGGCAGCGCCGCACATTACAACGCGCAATTATCAAAGCTATGAGCGGGATCCGCGCTTCAAGGTGATCGAGGAAGGAATGAAGGCGCTGGAGGCGGCGGAGCAAAAGGGAGACCGCGCAGAGATTCTCGCCGCGAAGAAACAGTATCCGCGTGCGGATGCGTTTATCTCCGCTCTGATGGTGGCAAGCGCGGCAGGGGAGTCTCGTCATGAGGCAGGTATCCATGCGATGGAGCGGCTGCTCAATGAAGATCCTGTCGAGGATGTTTTGGAGGAACTGTGGGGCAAATAAGGAATCGGGAGGTTGAGTGATGCGCGCGGTTGTGACGAGGGTGCGCGAGGCATCGGTGGAGATCGGTCATGTGCTGCATGGGAAAATCGGCAAAGGCTACCTGGTGCTTTTAGGCATCGGGCCTGAGGATGAGGAGCAGGATGCAGTGCATCTTGCGGATAAGATATGCAATCTGCGCGTGTTTGAGGACGAGCAGGGCAAGATGAATCGGGACCTTGCATCGGTGGGCGGCGCCTTGCTTGTGGTGTCGCAGTTTACGCTGTATGCGGATTTGAAGAGCCGCAGGCCCGGGTTTTCCCATGCGGCGAAGCCTGCGCAGGCGATTCCGTTGTATGAGCGTTTTATGGAAGCGTGCCGCGCAAAGGGCTTTCCGGTGGAGCATGGGGAATTCGGCGCGGATATGCAGGTTTTTTCCGTGAATGACGGGCCTGTGACGCTGCTGTTTACTACGGAAAATTAGCGAATCAAGCCCGTAAGGGCGCAGATGAGCTTAGTTTTCGTGTAAGGGCTCCGTGCGAAACATCGTTTCGCACGGAGCTCGATACAAAAGAGGTGTGACATTGACGGCATTTCAAGAGCGTTTGAGGAAACTGGCGAGACTGGCGGTGCGCGTGGGCGTGAACCTGCAGGAGGATCAACTGCTGGTCATTAATGCGCCGATCGAGTGCGCGGAATTCGCGCGTTTAGCCGCAGAGGAAGCCTATGAAGTGGGAGCGCACGATGTCGTGCTGAGCTGGAATGATGAACAGATGGCGCGCATCCGCTATGAAAAGGCGAAGGATGCGGTTTTTTCGGAGTTTCCGAGCTGGCGGCAGAAATTTTATATGGACTATGCGGAGCAGGGGGCGGCATTCCTTTCGATTGCGGCGCAGGATCCCGAGATCTTTCGGAGCGTCGCGCCGGATCGCTTGCTGCGCTCACGTCAGGCGGCGGGGGCGGCACTGATGGAGTACCGGGAACGGCTGATGAAGAACCGGAATACCTGGTGCGTTGTGTCCGTTCCGACAAGGGCATGGGCGAAAAAAGTGTTTCCCGATGTTTCGGCGGATGAAGCGGCGGCCAGGCTTTGGGAGGAGATTTTCCGCACGGTGCGCGTGTCGGAAGCATCAGATCCCGTGGAGGAATGGGGGAAGCATACATCCTTCCTGGCAAAAGCGGCTGCGTTCATGAACGACCACGCCTTCCACGCACTGCACTATCAAAACGGGCTGGGGACTGACCTGACGATACGGCTGCCGGAAGGGCACATCTGGGCAGGCGGAGCGGAAACATCGGAACTGGGCACGGTATTTGTCGCGAACATGCCGACCGAGGAGGTCTATACGGCTCCGCAGCGGGATGGCGTGGATGGTACGGTATATGCGACGCGCCCGCTGGTCTATGAGGGAAATCTCATCGAGAATTTCAGCATTGTTTTTGAAAAGGGAAAGGCGGTCTCCTGCACTGCCGAACAGGGAGAAGAGCATCTGAAGTCGCTGCTTGCGGTGGATGAGGGGGCGTCTTACTTGGGCGAAGTGGCGCTTGTGCCGTATGATTCCCCGATTTCCAAGAGCGGCGTGCTGTTCTACAACACTCTCTTCGATGAGAACGCATCTTGCCATCTTGCCTTCGGCAAGGCTTACCCGACTTGCCTGAAGAACGGGGAGAAGATGGCATCCGTAGAATTATTGCAGCATGGACTGAACGATTCACTGGTGCATGAGGACTTTATGGTGGGTTCCGGCGATTTGTCCATTACAGGTATCCAAAAGGATGGTACGAAAGTTCCTGTCTTTGTGGATGGAAAGTTTGCTTTTTGAGGAAACACTGGAAAGGGGAGAAAAAGAGGGCAATTCTTCGGACAATCCTTCAAGGATGCCGAAGGCTTGCAGAGTCATGTTTCAGGTCGATTCTCAGTACGTTACTATTTTTTTGGAATTTCCTTATGGGTAAATTTTTGCTCATAACCTTTGTTGACGGGGAGAAAATCTACGAGGCGCATCCCGGCGAACCCTATGAAGAATGTTATGCGGCTGTAGAAAAAGCGTTTAAGGTGGCGTGCAGCTAAACAAATGGATGTGCCAATCATGTCGGATAAAGCGAGAACCGCCAACAAATCCAGAATACTGTTTCTCTTGCAGTATTTCCAAGTCAATACGGACGATGAACACGTCATTGCCACCAACGACCTCATGGGCGAATATATCCGGCAGGGAGACAGAGCTTGACAGGAGGCTATCATGGGAAAATTATCATTTGTATGCAGTTGTATGCAGTCTCGAAAACTATTAGCGGCGCTCGCTTTTTTAGCTGTGTCACTATGACGGTTGTTGTAGTGATATTTTCGTGAATTGTTTTTGCGTCAGCATTTTATCAATGTGGCAGTTGACAGCGTTTAGTGTCACTCCAAACTCGCAACCTTCCTGCAAGATAAGAAGTACACGAACTCCGGCAGATGTTATGTAATAGAGCATAGAACAATCAATTTCTATTCTGTTAATCGTGTTGGTGTCTTTTGCGTGTTCCCATGCGGTTAAAAGCGATGGCGCAGTCAGGCTGTCGAGTCTGCCGCATAGTGACACTTGGAATACATTGTTTTCAATGGAGCAGCGCATATCAAATGGAACTTTATCTTGTATTCTCTCATGATTTTGCCTTTCTTGCGTTCCGTCGAGAGTGATGGCCCAATAATGGCACTGCTTCATTTCCTCCTTAAAGTTCGAAATCTGATGTTGTGTTAGTTGTCGGTAAATATTAAGCGTTGGCATATGTTCTGCCAGATTTATTTTTTCGACTTTAAGCCCATGTTTCCTTAAAGTTTCTTCTGCTGTTCCTGCCGAGCCAAGAGCATCTGCCGGATTCAAAATGAAGGAATTGCACAGATTGGAAACATCTGATTGTTCTTTAGCTGCGACCTTTGTTGTCGCCAGCTTTTCAAGGAATCTTTCTCCAAATACGGAGCGGAAGCTCCCAAAAAATTGAAGCATAAATTCTGGATCCGGTGTTATCCAACTGCCTCCGTGTATCTCAAGAATACTGCGTATGTTGGAAATTACGGTGTTGACTTCGGACTCGTTAAAGTACATCATCATACCTTCCGTCGTGATACACAGCGGCTGATTCTCGTTTCTAAGTGCCGAGACAAGCGATTCAAGGTTCGTGGCATCTACTCCGTAAAAGGACATTCTCTCAGGGTGTGTAGCAAGAGAGCGTATGACAGGTTCCATTTCATCCGCCACAATGGGCAAATCAAGTCCGATAAAACGAATTCCTCCTTCCGTAAGACGCAGAGCCTTCGGTGTGTACCCGCAAGGCAAATCAGCACAGGTATGATAACCGGATGCTTTTATCAAGGAACACATCGTGCGGTATTTGGTTTCAACCACCAACGCATTGCCAAGCAATATGTCAGGGTCTGCCATGCTTTGCAACACTTCATCTTCTTTGACTCCCAAAGCATGGACAATTGCGGAAGAATCAGGGATATCGGCCTTTGCCATAAGGCAAACAGCTGTCTTTGCCGTCTGGAATACAGGATTGGTTCGCATCTGTGCGTTATGGTCGGTTGCAATATCCATCGGATCTAACTCCTATCATTTTGATGTAAATTTACACTCTAATTTCGGGTTGGAAGCACACACCTATTTTACAATTCGCCCAAAGAATAGATTATTCCTGTTTGCAAAGTTCATTTTTAGGAGGTGTAAATCTTGGGAAAGACCACCACGGATATGCAGCTTGTCCCCATCGGCAAGCTCGTACCCTACGCCAATAATGCCCGGACACATTCGCCGGAGCAAGGCACCAAACTTCGCTCATCCTTCCGGGAGTTCGGATTTATCGGAACCTCGCCGGGGACGCAGCCTTCCGCTTTGGCAGAAGCACCCACTAAGCACCAAGCCCCAAACCACCCGCCGGATGGCGGGCTTGGGGTGGTAGAAGCCAATGGATGTTTCTTCGAGAGCAGAAGGGAGATTGATGGACATGAAGGGAAGAATTTACATCGCTTACGGATCGAACATGAGCGTGGAACAGATGAAGTTCCGCTGCCCGGACGCATAACTTTTGGGGACGGGAATCCAAATCTCCCGGCGGTAAGGATAAATGGAATCCAAGCGTTATCCAAAGCATTCTTAGCCACGGCGAAGGCCATCAATGCCAAGCGGGTTAGGGCAGAGACGATGGATTCCTTTTCCAAGGCTCTCCGCAGCAGGGAGACTGCCCTGACGGACTTCGGCGAAGGACTTTTGGGGACACTCGTTGACTTCATGACCGTCTACGGCAAGGAGGACATCTGTGTAACATTCCGGGACGGTACGGAAATCCGTATAGGGTAGGCATTGGCGCAGGGCTTCGGCTTTGCGCCATTTTTTATTTTCATTAGCAGGAGTGAGAGACGTAGTTGTAGAAATATAAATGGCCAGGCAGGAGGGAGAGTGTTGCCCGTGCGTAGGGTACGCATCACAGTCATGCAAGGTGCATCCATTGTCAACATATCTTCCTCCCGCGACAGAATGAGCCAGCCCCAAACGGAAAGCTATACTGCGGCCAAGGGAGGGATAGCGGCATTGACTCATGCACTTGCGGTCAGTTTTGCCGGAAAAGTGCGCGTCAATTCCATCTCTCCCGGCTGGATTGACACTTCGTTCAAAGAATACGGCGGAGCCGATGCGCAACAGCATCCCGTGGGAAGAGTAGGAAATCCTCTTGATATTGCAAATGCGGTTTTCTTTCTATGCTCCGAAAATGCGGGTTTTATCACCGGAGAGAATATCTGTATCGACGGGGGAATGACACGGCTGATGATTTATCACGGCGACAACGGTTGGTCTTTGAGCAACAAGTGATAGACGATGGATGAGGAGGACAAAGCAAAATGAAAGCGGCAATTGTTTATGATTCGAGAACCCATACGACGGAAAAGGCGGCGGCTTTTATGGCAGAGGGAATAAAAGCTGCCGGCGAGATTGAGGTGCAATGCTTCAATATCGACGATGTTGATTTTGACTTCGTTACGCAGTCGAATATGGTAATATTCGGCTCTCCAACTTATGCGGCTTCCGTCACGGGAAAGATGAAGAATTGGCTCGAAGGGAATGCCGGAAAGCTGAAGCTGGCAGGAAAATTCGGCGGAGCCTTTGCCACGGAGCAGTATATTCATGGCGGTGCAGAAAATACCATCAACGAACTTTTGGTGTTTATGATGGTGATGGGCATGATGGTTTACTCTGGGGGTAGCGCCTATGGAAAGCCGGTGATTCATCTCGGACCCGTAGGCATGAGTCAGAACATTTCCGACTTCAAGGATTTGTTCGTTACTTATGGCGAACGCATGGGACAGCAACTCCTTAAATTGTGATGAACCCAATGCTGGCAAGGCTCCACGATACTGAGGAAAGCCGTCAACCGGAATTGGCAACAGCCTACGCCAAGGATTATTACTATGTGCCGTCTGTCTTTGTTGACGGGGAGAAAATCTACGAGGCGCATCCCGGCGAATCCTATGAAGAATGTTATGCGGCTGTAGAAAAAGCGTTTAAGGTGGCGTGCAGCTAAAATGAACTAAGACAAATGGATGTGCCAATCATGTCGGATAAAGCGAGAACCGCCAACAAATCCAGAATACTGTTCCTCTTGTAGTATTTTCAAGCCAATACGGACGATGCGTCATTGCTACCAACGACCTCATGGGCGAATATATCCGGCAGGGAGACAGAGCTTGGCAGGAGGCTATCATGGGAAAACTATCATTTGTATGCAGTCTGTTTGCGGCATGGATGGGGATTTCGGCACTGCTTCTCCCCATATCCTATGCGGCGGTTCACATGAAAGAGGTTGCCGAACCTGACTATCCATGTTATGGCCAATCTCCTCAATGAGGGAATTTGGTCGTTTGACCTCGCCACCGGCAAAGGGCAAACTCTGTTCCTGCCTATGGACATAGGCTGGGCAGACAGTTTTGCCAAAGCGCCGGACGGGAGAGCAATATCAAAACTCGGTGTTTGATACAATCCTACCTTTGGGCGCGATGATATATCACTATGTGGTGCCATAAAAAAGAGCCGCTCTCCGTTATGATATGCTCCCCCTATGAGAGACAGTAAAAAAACAAAACTGTCATCATAGGGGGAGTTTTCATGCCACACAAACAGAAGGCAGTAGCAGAAGAGAAAA
>CACZZN010000035.1 GCA_902785705.1 uncultured Veillonellaceae bacterium | reverse complement strand
AACGGAAATGCGTCGCTGTCATGTGCCGGAAATCTGGAAATACGGCATTGCCTTCTGCGGAAAACGGGTCTGGATGGAACGGGGATAACGCTCGCCGCTCTTCCATAGAGCATCGTAGACAGGCCAGTCTGAAAAGATCGGGCATTGCGCTGAAGGACAGGAGGAAAGACGGATGGCAGAGGAAATCGAACGGAAATTTTTGGTGCGGAAGGGCGAATGGCAACCGAAAGGAAACGGCGTCAGAATCCTGCAGGGATATCTGTGCTCTGTGCCGGAGCGGACGGTACGCATGCGCATGAAGGATGACAGGGCATATCTTACCATCAAGGGGAAAAATGACGGAATCCGCCGCCCGGAATTTGAATATGAGATCCCTGCGGCCGATGCGGCGGAACTGATCGGGCTCTGCGAACAGCCCGTCATCGCAAAGCGCCGCTATTTGGAGGAATATGAGGGCTTTACCTGGGAAATCGATGTATTCGAAGGTGAAAACGCAGGTCTGGTGCTTGCGGAAATCGAGCTTCCCTCGGAGGATACGGTGTTTCCCCTGCCTGCCTGGGCAGGAGAGGAAGTGTCGGCGGACAGCCGTTACTACAATTCCAATCTGCAGCTTCATCCCTATTGCGAATGGGGCAATCCGTGATTATCCACAGACATTGCAAAAGGATACTACAAAATATGGGAATTAGGAAAATTTTTCTACAAGATATACTTTTATCCCCTATTTTGTTCACATTATCCACAGGTTGTGAGGATATTTTCATCAACAATCCACATTTTTTTCATAAAAGGCGTCCGATTTTGTGGAAAACTTATCCACAGATGTGGATTCTTTTGTGGAAATTTTAGCTGTACACGCGCAAAATCCCTTCTCATCCTATAACTTTTATGATATAGTGAGAAGGGTTTCTGTTGTGTATTATGATAGTTTTCATTTGGGAGGTTTTTCTATGCGTATCAAAATCGGAATTTTAGGATATGGCAATCTGGGACGCGGCGTGGAATGCGCCGTGAAGGAAAATGCGGATATGGAGCTGGTGGCGGTGTTCACAAGGCGGAATCCTGCAGACGTGAAGATCGCGACGACGGGCGTCCCCGTGGTGAAAGCGGATGAAGCCGCCGATTGGAAGGACAAAATCGATGTGCTGATTCTCTGCGGCGGCAGCGCAACGGATCTGCCGGAACAGACACCGGCATTCGCCAAGCTGTTCAATGTGGTGGACAGCTTTGACACCCACGCGCGCATCCCGGAGCACTTTGCCCATGTGGATGCAGCGGCAAGGGAGGCGGGACATATCGGCATCATCTCCGTGGGCTGGGATCCGGGGCTGTTTTCCCTTGCGCGTGCCTATAGCAACGCCATCCTGCCCGATGGGAAGGACTATACCTTCTGGGGCAAGGGCGTGAGCCAGGGCCACTCGGACGCGATCCGCCGTATTGCTGGCGTGAAGAATGCAAAGCAGTACACGGTGCCTGTGGAAAGCGCGCTGGATGCCGTCCGCTCCGGCAGGAATCCCGAGCTCACGACGCGTCAGAAGCATACCAGGGAATGCTTCGTGGTGCTGGAGGATGGCGCGGACGCTGCGAAGGTGGAGCAGGAAATCAAGAATATGCCAAACTATTTTGCGGACTACGACACGACGGTGCATTTCATCAGCGAAGAGGAACTGCAGCGCAACCACAGCGGTCTGGCCCACGGCGGCTTCGTGATCCGCTCCGGACAAACCGGACACGAAAAGGAGCACAAGCACATCATCGAGTTCAGCCTGAAGCTGGATTCTAATCCGGAGTTCACGACCAGCGTGCTCATCGCCTATGCGCGCGCGGCATACCGCCTTTCCAACGAGGGGCAGAAGGGCTGCCGCACCGTACTGGACATCGCGCCCTCCTATCTTTCCGCGCAAAGCGGCGAGGAACTGCGCGCACATCTGTTGTAAAGAATCGGGAAGGTGAACGATCATGAATTTTCGCAGCAAACTCAAACGAACATTCTTGGCGCTGGCGGTCTGCTCTGCTGCGCTTGGCGTATCGGTACAGGCAGCGGAGGCGGAGCCGATCCCGCTGCGGGGCGTTGTGGAGGGTTTTTACGGGACACCTTGGAAACAGGCGGATCGCATGGATATCATCAAGTTCTGTGCGGAGCACGGCATGAATGCCTATATCTATGCGCCGAAGGACGATCCCTACCATCGGGACAAGTGGCGTGAGCCCTATCCGACGGGGGAACTGAACAAGCTGAAACGGCTTGCCCTGAGTGCGAGGAAGCAAAATGTACGCTTTATCTTCGCTATCTCGCCGGGGCTGGACATCCACTTTGGCGGTGTCGCAGCCTATCGGGATCGGGACTATATGATAAAGAAGCTCACGGCTCTCTACGATGCCGGAGTCCGCGACTTTGCGATTTTCTTCGATGATATCAAGGACAAGAGCGGCAAGGAGCAAGCGGAATTCCTGAACTGGATATCCCGGGAATTCGTCCACACACATCGGGATGTTTCCCCGCTGATCACGGTTCCCACGGAATATTTTCTGGAGGACATGGAGGAAAACGGCCTCCGCAAAGCTTATACCAAGGCATTTTCGGAGACGCTGGACCGGGATGTCCTTGTGCTCTATACGGGCAACCGCGTGGTGGGGGACAGCCTTTCCGACGAGGACTACCAAAAGGGAAGCAGTCTGTATCAAAGGGCTTTGGGCATTTGGTGGAACTATCCCGTGACGGATTATATGGAAGCCAAGCTCGCCCTCGGGCCTATCGAAAAGCTCCCGACGCATGCGGCAATCCCGGCGGTTTTCTTCAATCCCATGAAATACGAGAGACTTTCCAAGATCTCCCTTGCGACGGGCGCGGACTATGCGAAGGAGCCAAGGGACTATGAGCCCGCAAAGTCGTGGCAGAAAAATATCCGTGCGCAGTACGGAAGGCTTGCGACGGATATGATGCGGTTCGCGGATCAGTCCCAGGAGATGGACAATCACAGCTGGGCAAAGTGCGGGCCTGCGGACGGCACGGAGCTCCACGCGAAAATGGACGCATTCTGGGCAGCATGGAAA
The DNA here is from genome assembly GCA_902785705.1 of uncultured Veillonellaceae bacterium. GTDB lineage: Bacteria > Bacillota > Negativicutes > Selenomonadales > Selenomonadaceae > UBA9786. The sequence continues at coordinate 7,640 of CACZZN010000035.1, read as the reverse complement.
GGACGGCAGGATATCACTCCGTCAGCAAGCGCCCTGAATCGGGAGCTCGCGGCTGTGGAGCGTTCCTGCAAAAGACTGCAGGACGAGCTGCCGAATCGGACGCTGAAGGAGTGCCTGCCGCAGCTCCAGCAGCTTCAGCGCATTGCTGCTGCCGACCGCGCGGGTCTGAAACTCCTGTGCGATACACGTTCCGGCAAAACGGTGAGAAAATCGGAGCGCAAAGCCTTTGCAGAGCAATGCAAGGAAGTGCGTGCCCATGACAAGAAGGCTGTCATTGCCGAAAAAACGGCAAGAGCCCTGTTGGATCAGATTGAGGCCGAATTGAAATAATTTTTCTTGGAAAGTGGATATCTCCTATGCTCCCTGCATGTAAGGGAGTGCAAAGGGATGAAGGACAGCGATCGCAAACCCGGGAGCCGGAATTCCCTGCAAAAAAATCTTAAGGAGATGACCCACATGGCCACAAAGAACAATGTCACCACCAAGCTCATTCTGAAGGTCGCAAACGGAAAAAATGCGAACGGCAAGGATCAATTCCTCCAGCGCACGTTCAACCGTGTCAATCCTGCCATCAGCGATAACGATTTCTATCATGTCGCCACGCAGATTGCCGCGCTCCAGACCCGTGACGTACTCAACATCGCACGCACGGACAATGCCACAATTTCCGAGTAATTTAAGGAGGGAGATTCATTATGACGAACACATTGAAGATTGCATTTGACCTGCCCAACAAGAAGACGTTTACTCTCTCCATTGCCGACCCGAAGGACGGCATCACAAAGGCTGAGGTACAGTCGGTGGCTGAAGATATCATCAGCAAGCAGGCCTTCCTGGTGGACGGCGCAGCCCTGCAGTCCGTCAAATCCATCAAGCTCTATTCCAGCGGAAGCACGGATCTGGCATAAATCTGCCAACACCAATTCCCCCTGAACAGACCTCCCCGCAACGTTTGCCGCGGGGAGGTTCTTTCTGTTGCCTATATTCGAAACGCAAGAGCTTGTTCACAAATATTTTATTGACACAGATATTGCACTTTTGCTATATTGACAGCGAGGAATTGTCGAAAAATAACTTAGCCATTTTGCTTGCCCAAATTCCGTCTGTCTGCGTCAGCGAAAACTTGACGCAGCTCCGCCCTAAAGGACTGGCTGCGCGTCGCTACGACTGCGTTTCCGCTTCCTTGTCAGACAAAATTTGTTCTACGCAATATGACTGACTTATTTTCCTCCAGTCCCTAAGATATTTCGTACCGCCGGGTACATCCTGTGCTTGTTCCGTTAGGCCATTGAAGGAACAGCCGTGGATGTACCCTTTTTCTATTAAGGAGATGTTGTTGATGCACTGGATTTTTCTTATCATTGCCGGATGTTTTGAAACCTTTTGGGCAATTGCTCTCAAACTGTCTGAAGGATTTAGTCGTCCGGCTCCGACAATACTGACGATTGTTGGCATGATCATCAGTTTTTATCTGCTGTCAAAAGCGCTGACCGTCATCCCCTTGGGCATGGGCTATGCTATCTGGACGGGCATAGGCATCGTTGGAACATTTATCATCAGCGTTGCTTTTTTCCACGATCCCATCAGTCTCGGCCAAGGCCTATGTGTATTTCTTATCCTTGCCGGGATTGTGGGACTGCGTTTACTATGAAATCTTAGTGAACACAAGCCCGTAAGGGCACAGTGCGAGCTTAGATTTCATGTAAGGACGTGTGGACACCGAAGGTGTCCGGTAAGTTTGCTATGAAATCTTAGCGAGTGGTGTTAATAAGATACATCTTTTTGATGATAGCGATATTTTTATAATTAAAAGAACTCTTTTTATTGACAAAAGAACTATCTTGAAATATAATATAAATCACAGCGAGAGAACTCGCAGGGACATTCATCGAGATATCCGAGGGAGGAGAAATGTTATGAACATCTACTTGGTATGCAATGCCGGCATGTCCACTTCGATTCTGGTGCAGAAAATGCGGGAAGCCGCGAAAAAGAAAGGTCTGGAGGATGCGCATATCGAAGCGTTCTCCGTCGAGGTCCTGGACAGAAAAGCGGATTCTGCGGATGTGGTGCTGCTGGGGCCGCAGATCCGCCACATGCTTGGGGATGTGCAAAAGTCCATGAATGGGAAATGCCCGGTCGAGGTCATTGATATGCGTGATTATGGCATGATGCGCGGGGACAAGGTGCTGGATAAAGCATTGAAGCTGATTGGCTGATCCGGCGCCATCGGATGAGACGACAGACGTGCGTGAGCACGTCTGTGGCCTTCGAAGCGGGCGTATCGAACCGGTGGGAACAGTGTTGTTGATTTGGAGGGAAAAGGATGGACTCTGTTATTTCAAAATTCGAGCAGATCATGATGCCGGTGGCGAACAAGATCTCCGCCAATCGCTACCTTTTGGCCATGCGTGATGCTTTTTCCATGCTTCTGCCGTTTATCATTGTGGGTTCTTTTTTTGGCATTATCGAGTGGGTCGTATTGGATCCGTGGGGCACGATCATGGGAGAGAACGGCATGAATCTCGGAGCGGCCATCACGGGACTTTCGGGCCATGCCTACGAAACTTCCGGTTTTGTCCGCACGATGCAGATGTTGCAAGGACTTTGCAACAATGTGGTCACGGTGGGCTTCGGCATCTTCTCCTTTTTGCTGGTGGCGGCGTTTTCTTACCGTCTCGGGGGGATCTGGGGCGGTGACAAATTCGCTACGGCGCTTACGGCGCTCGGCGCTTTCATCATCATGACGCCGCAGCAGGTCATCGGCAAGGCCGGCGACGCCATAGGCGGATTCAGTCTGGATTATTTCGGCAACAAGGGCGTGCTTACCTCGATTATCGTAGCGACGGTGGCTTCCTGGATCTTTGTCAAGCTCTCGCAGAATGAGAAGATCCGGATCAAGATGCCGGACACGGTGCCTCCTGCCGTGTCGAAATCCTTTGCCGTGCTCATTCCCGTGTTCATCACGCTGACCTGTTTCACCGTGCTTGCGACCGTGCTTGCGCAGGCGCAGTTCATGGGAAAGACCGCGCTGAACGACCTTATCTATGCCGTCATTCAGGCGCCGCTCATGGGATTTTCCCAGGGCATCGGGTTTTCCCTTTTGTACCAGGGCATCATTTGGTTTTTCTGGTGGTTCGGCATTCATGGGCACAATGTGACGGCCGCCATCCAGAACATGGTCTATATGCCGGCGCAGCTTGCCAACCAGACCGGGGATGCTTCCTATATCTTCAGCAACGGCTTCTTTGAGGCAGGGCTCATGCATATCATGGGACTCCTGATCGCCATCTTCATCTTTTCCAAGCGTGACAGCTGGCGCGCTGTGGCGAAACTCGGTTTCCCGGCGATGCTGTTCAATATTCAGGAGCCGATTGCCTTCGGCCTTCCCATCGTACTCAACCCGATCCTGCTGGTCCCCTATATCTTGGCGCCTCTTGCCAATACGGTCATCGGCTGGATTGCGATTTCCACGGGACTGGTTCCCATATTCAAATATGTGGTGCCTTGGACGATGCCGATGTTTTTTGGCGGAATGATCGGAACTGGCTCCATCATGGGCGGCCTTCTGCAAATCGTCTGGCTGGTTGTGGACATTGTGATCTACGCTCCTTTTGTCATTGCGGCGAACAAAATGAAGGACGAAGACACAGAGGATGATTGAGTGATGGGGGGGTTGAATATGAAATATGAATTTCCAAAGGATTTTTGGTGGGGCGCAGCGACTTCCGGCCCCCAGTCGGAGGGCAGATTCCACAAGGCGCATCGCAATGTATTCGACTATTGGTATGATATTGAGCCGGAGGCCTTCTGGAATCGGGTGGGGCCGAACGTGGCATCGAATTTCTACAACGACTATCGGCAGGACATTGCACTGATGAAGGAGATCGGGCTGAACTCCGTGCGCACCTCTATCCAGTGGACACGGCTGATCCGGGACTTCGAGACGGGAACGGAAGACCGTGATGCCGTGCAGTTTTACCGCGATGTACTGGATGAATTCCTTCGGCAGGGCATCCGTCCGGTCATCAACCTGCATCACTTCGATCTGCCCATCGAGCTTTATGAGAAATACGGAGGCTGGGAGTCCAAGAAAGTTGTGGAGCTCTTTGTCCTCTTTGCCCAAAAATGCTTTGACCTGTTCGGGGATCGCGTCAAGGATTGGGTGACCTTCAATGAGCCGATGGTGGTGGTGGAAGGCGAATACCTCTACCAATTCCATTATCCGAATCTCGTGGACGGGAAAAAGGCCTGCCAAGTCCTTTACAACCTCAACCTGGCCTCGGCCAAAGCCATAGAGGCGTTCCACGCTTCGGACTGCGCAAAGCAGGGGGGACGGATCGGCATTGTGCTGAATCTGACGCCGGCCTATCCCCGCTCTGACAGCGAAGCGGATCGCAAGGCGGCGGAGTTTGCGGAAGAGTTCAAGAACAATTCCTTCCTCTATCCGGCCATCAAGGGCATCTTCCCTGAGAAACTTGTTTCCGTGCTGGAACAGGATGGCGTGCTCTGGGAATCGACACCGGAGGAATTGGAAGTGATCCGCAGCAATACGGTGGATTTCCTGGGCGTCAACTACTATCATCCCTTCCGCGCGAAAGCAAGGGAAACGGCATTTGACGACGGGGGGAGCTGGCTGCCGGAGAAGTATTTCGAGGAATATGAAATGCCCGGTGCCCGGATGAATCCGTATCGCAGGTGGGAGATCTATCCGAAAGCCATCTACGACATCGCCGTCAACGTGCGCGACAATTACGGGAATCTTCCTTGGTATATCGCGGAAAACGGCATGGGTGTCGAAGGCGAGGAAAAGTTCCGCGATGAGGAAGGCGTCATCCGGGATACCTACCGCATCGAATTCCTTGAGGAGCATTTGGCATGGCTCCACAAGGGAATCACGGAAGGCTCGAACTGCTTTGGGTTTCACATGTGGACGCCCATCGACTGCTGGTCTTGGAAAAACGCCTATAAGAACCGGTACGGCTTCATTGCCGTGGACTTGGCGACACAGAAGAAAACCATCAAGCAGTCCGGGCATTGGATGAAAAAGGTCAGCCGGGAGAACGGCTTTTAAGGAATCAGAAAGAAAGAAGAAAGAACGGGACTCTGACGGAGCACAGCTCCTGCGTCAGAGTCCCGTTTTTTTAAAAATCCCAAAGGCTGCTTTTTTTCATCCTTTCGTAATACATCTGTCCCAGGAGGAAGCGGCGCATGATCTCCGAAAAGGCATGGAGGACTTCATGCTCGGCCCGGCTCCAGTTGCGGGGGCGTTCGCAGTCATCGAATCCCACGCAGCCGAGGAAATGCTCCTCGTCCATCACGGCACATTCCAGAAAGGCGTGGATTTGCTTGCTGTGGAATACCTTTTGGGAGGATTCGGAAAGCCGTCCGGTATCTTCGCATTCCGTGAAACGGCCATAGTTCGTATCCTTGTAGCGCTTCCGCATTCTGCGCCGGACTTCCGGATTGTGGGATTCCCCGGCGAGGCTGTATCCCTTGGCGGCGTAGTCGAACAGGGCTTTTGCCCAGAACTGCCCCTCCGCATGCCACAGCACATAGGCGCGGTGGACGTTGAAGTGCTTGGCGAAGATTTCCAGAAGAATCTGTACCGCCAATGACGTATCCTTTGATTTCATCACCGTATGGAAGATGTATTCCAAGGGATTGGAAACAAGTTTCTGATATTCCGCCGAGTTTTGTTCCGCGGCGGCTTCTTTTTTTTCGCGGTGATCCGTGAAACTCGGATCGTAGAAGACATGACTGTCCCTGCCACGTTTTTTGCCTTGGTAAAGAGCCGCGTCCGCATGGGAGAAAAGTGTTTTGTAGTCTGTACCGTGCGCCGGGGCAAGCGCGACTCCGATGCTGGAGGAAACAGAAACCGTTTCACTGCCCTGCGTATAGCTCTTTCGGAGCAGTTCGCGCAGCTGGCGGCACTTTTCCTGCACGATGTCCCGGGAGGAAATGTCCTTCATCAGCACCATGAATTCGTCGCCGCCGATATGTCCCAGAATATCGGCCTGCCGGAACAGGCGCTTCAGGTTCAGCGCAACGTCCAGAATCACGGCGTCGCCGATCAGATGGCCGAGCTTGTCGTTGACCTGCTTGAAATTGTCCATATCGATGACCAGAAGCGCGTGAGAACCCTCCGGTGAGGAAACGGTCTGCTCCACAAGATAGGCAGAATGTGTCTTGCTGTAAAGCCCGGTCATGGGATCGCGCTCCATGAGGTTCTGCATGCGGTTCTTTTCCTGATGGATCAGGTTGACGTTCTGCAGGAACCCCGTTACGCGAAGGGCAGCTCCGTCTTCATAGTAGACGCGGTATGCCATGTGGATCCAGAGATAGCATCGGCCTGTTGTATGGATGCGAAAATCCATGTTGAAATCCTGATAGGGCGCTTTTCTCCGCATCGGGCCGTGAAGGAGAAAGTTGACCCGCTCTTTGAAGTCCGTGCGCTCCTTGGGGTGGATGAGCCTGGGATTTTCGAGGAAGCTGCGGATCCCCTGCCGGGGCAGTTCGCGCAGCAGAAGCTTGGGAAGCATATCATCATAGTGCAGGGAATCCTCCCGAATATCCCATTCAAACACTGCCATGTTGCTGAGCTTGATGGCATCCCTGTAAGAGTTTGTGCTCGGTTCCGGCATGATATGCGGCTCCTTTCTCACCAGTTCTCAGAGAACTGTCGAAAAACAACTTGGGCATTTGGCCTGCCCAAATCCCGCCTGACTGCGTCAGCTTTTCCTTCCGTTCCTAACGAATGCTGATGGCAGAGAATTCGCTTTTATCCGAGCGATGATGCGAGATGGAATATTCAAAGGGGTGTCCGTCGCTGAAAAAAGCGACCTGCTCCACTTCCAGAATGGGAAGATCCGCCGGGATATGCAGATGCTCCTGCTCCATTTTCGTGGAACGTACGGCCCGTACCGTGCGGTGGGCGGACTGGATCTGCACCCCCAAGGTCTTTTCAATGTAGTGGTAGATGGAATCCTCCAAAACTTCGTTTCGTATCCCCGGTACGAGCTGGATCGGCATCATCGTGTATTCTATGACGATAGGCGTATCATCCAGAATACGCACCCGAATGATGTCATAGACAAAGTCCTTGGTGGACATTTGCAGCTTCACGGCGACATCCTCGGAGGGATGGACAATCTCGAACCGCAGGACTTCCGTGCGGACCTTCCGCCCCTTGTAGGTTTCCCGGAAGCCGTACAATTGATTGCTGGTGCTGAGACTGAGCTGTTTCACATAATTGTCGTCCAGCGTTTTCACAAAGGTGCCGGAACCTCTCCGCTTGATGACCAGCCCCTGCTGCACCAACGCATCCATGGCCCGTTTGATCGTGACACGGCTTACCTGGTACTGCTTGCACATATCCTTTTCCATAGGAAGCTGGTCGCCGGACGAGTACTGGCCCTTTCGGATGGCCTGCCGGATTTCATCAGCAATCTTTTCATATTTCAACATACCATCATTCCTCAAAAAGCTATTTATACCAGTATAGGAAAAAAGACTGCGAATTTCAAGGAAAAAAAACTGTTATGCTATGTTTATGACCAAACTCAACAAATAATGTTAAGATTTTTAATAAACTTTATTGCTCATTAACTGCTCTCGACAAGCCGAGTAAGAGGAATCCT
>CACZZN010000034.1 GCA_902785705.1 uncultured Veillonellaceae bacterium | reverse complement strand
CACTGGAAATACAAGCTTGACGATATTGATGTATCAGAAGAACTCATAGTCGATACACTGTCATAAAAAAGTCCAGTTAATTAGCGAATGTTATACTAGAGAGCGTTAGAATTTCCCGAAGGGAAAGCTCTTACGCTCTCTGCATATACCGCGGGCGATTTGTTACAAGATAAAAATTTCACTGCTCGCGAGTATAAATTTTTCACGCAGGCAGGTAAAAGCCTTCTGCGTGTGGAAGAATAACCAGAAGAAGGAAAGCGGAAAAGAAGGCGATTATATTGGAAAAAACGACAGACAAGCCTGTGATGTTGATTGTGGATGACGTGGAGATCAACCGTGTGCTTCTGGTGCAGTTCTTTCAGCGGGAATATGTGATCATCGAGGCGGAGAACGGCAAAGAGGCGTTGGAGATCATGGAGCATCAGCCGGTCAATATCGTGCTGCTCGATCTTGTGATGCCTGAGATGGATGGCTACGAAGCGCTTTCCATCCTCAAGCGGAAGGAACGCTATGCGAGCATCCCCGTGATCGTCATGACGGCCCACAATGACGGGGACAGCGAGGCGCGGGCCATGGAGATGGGGGCTGCGGATTTTGTGACGAAGCCCTACAACCCGATCATTGTGCGCTGTCGCGTGCACAATGTCATGGCGCGGCTGGAAAATGAATGGCGCAAGCTGGAGCAGGCCGCAAAAGACCGCCAGCTGGTAGAGATGCACCGCTATATCGAGACGGACGCGCTCACGGGGCTTTTCAATCGCGAGACGTTTTACAAGCGCGCAGCGTCCGCCATGCAAAAAAATCAGGACAAAGCGTACGACATTGTCTATCTGGACATCAGCTGCTTCAAGGCAATCAATGATCTCTTCCATATTGAGACGGGCAATTTGATCCTCAAGACGGCGGCGTATTATTTCATGGCGTCCGTCGATGAGGAGGATGGTGTCTGCGGGCGCGTGGAGGCGGATCATTTCGTGATTTGCCTGCCTCAGGAAAAACTGGATATCGATACGCTGATCCAAGGGCTGGACAACACGGTGCAGTCTCTGGGCATCAGCCATAACATCCTGTTCTATGCGGGCATCTACCCTGTCAACAATGTATTCCTGCCCGTGGATCAGATGTGCGATCGTGCGCGCATGGCGCTCAACAAGATCAAGGGCAACTACATGACGCGCTATGCTTACTATGACGCGAGCATGCGCGATCTCATGCTGCAGGAGCAGATGATCGTGCGGGATATGGAGTTTGGCCTGCAGGAAAAACAGTTCACGGTTTACCTGCAGCCCATCTATAATCTGCATACCGGACATATCGTGAGCGCAGAGGCACTGGTGCGCTGGCAGCATCCCACCAACGGCGTGATCACGCCGGGGAAATTCATTCCCGTGTTCGAGCGCAATGGTTTTATCGTGCGGCTGGATCGCTACGTATGGGAGCGGGTGTGCCAGATCCTGCAGGAGGAAAAGCAAAAACACGGAAAGGTCACGCCGGTTTCCGTCAATGTTTCCCGCTTGAATTTCTATAATCTGGACCTGCTTTCGTTTTTGACCGGACTTTTGGAGAAATATGACTTGGAACCGTGGATGCTGAAACTGGAGATCACGGAGAGCGCCTACACGGACAACCCGCAGCAGCTGATCGCGGTCATCGGAGCGTTCCGTGAACATGGGTTCCCTGTGCTCATGGATGATTTCGGCAGCGGCTATTCCTCGCTTAACATGCTGAAGAACCTGCCGGTGGATACCCTGAAGATCGATATGGGATTCGTGCAGGAGCTGGAAAGTTCGGAACGTGCCAGCTCCATCATGAAGTTCATCTTGAAGCTGGCTGAGGATCTGGACATGGGGGTCGTTGTGGAGGGCGTGGAGACCAAGGCACAGCTCGACCTGCTGGCCAAGATCGGCTGCGCGGATATCCAGGGATTCTACTTCTCGCGTCCGCTTCCCTACGAAAACTACATGAAGCTTCTGGATGAGGATCGCAAGGCGCAGGAAGCAGCCGGACAATAAGGATAAAAGCCTTCCTTCATCAGAGGAAGGCTTGTTTTAAAGGGGAGGTCTTAATACCATGGCAACCATTAAAAAGGAGTCCTTCGGAAAACTCAAGGATGGACGTGAAGTGGAGCTTTATACGCTGCGCAACACGAAGGGGACGCAGGCACAGATCATCACCTACGGAGCGCGTCTCGTGGCGTGGAAGTTCCGCAATCAGGATTTTAAGCTCGTGGATGTTGTGCTGGGCTATGAGGATATCGCCACCTATGAGCAGGACGACAAGTATCTGGGGGCGATCGTCGGGCGGCATGCGAACCGCATTGCGGAGGGCAAGGCCGTTGTGGACGGAAAGGAATACCAGCTGGAGCAAAACGATGGAAGCCGGAAGCAGAATCATCTGCATGGCGGTTTCCACGGCTTCGACAAGCAGCTCTGGGAAGCAGAGGAAACCCATGAGGGGCTGAAGCTCACCTATCGGAGCAAGGACGGCGAGGGCGGTTACCCGGGAAATTTGACGGCAACGGTCATCTACGGGCTTTCCAATGACAATGAGCTGAGCATCCGGTATGAAGCAGTTTCGGACAAGGATACGGTCTGCAACCTCACCAATCACAGCTATTTCAATCTGGACGGCTTTGACGCCGATTCGGTCTTGGAGCAGAAGCTCCAGATCTTCTCGGACGAGTTCACGGAAAACGATGAGGAATCCCTGCCAACGGGAAAGATTTTGCCGGTGGAGGGTACGCCGATGGATTTCCGCGAGCCGACAGCCATCGGGGCGCGGATCGGGGAGGACTATGATCAGCTGGTCAAGGGCAAGGGCTATGATCACAATTGGATTCTGCGTGACAAGCCGGCGGAGGTAGAGATGGAGCCGGGCATGTTCGGCTATGACCCGGGCTGCCCCATCGACTATCTGGAAGCGGGTCTCAAGAATGCGGCCTATGCCTATTCGGAGAAGTCGGGGATTTCTCTGACAACCTACACGGATCTGCCGGGAATCCAGTTCTATTCCGGCAACTATCTGGACAAGAACCTGCCCGGAAAGCAGGGGGTGCGCTTCGGCCTGCGCAGTGGCTTCTGCCTGGAGACACAGTATTATCCGAACGCGTTCCAGCATCCGGAGTTCCCGCAGCCGATTCTGAAGGCGGGGGAAGTATGGAAGTCCCAGACGGTTTATGTTTTGAAATTGAGAAGATAACTGTGCACAGGGGAGGAAGGCGTGTATGAATATCCATGAGTATCAAAGCAAGGCAATCCTGAAATCCTATGGGGTGAACGTGCCGAAGGGGTTTCCGGCGTTTACGGTGGAAGAGGCCGTCAAGGCGGCGGAGGAATTGAACTCCCCCGTTACGGTGGTGAAGGCGCAGATTCATGCGGGAGGCCGCGGGAAGGCGGGCGGCGTGAAGCTCGCGAAGTCTGTGGAAGAGGTCAGAGGCTATGCCGCAGAGCTTCTCGGAAAGACGCTGGTGACGCACCAGACAGGCCCCGAGGGCAAGAAAGTGGGGCGCCTGCTCATTGAGGAAGGCTCCAAAATCAAGAAGGAATACTACCTCTCCTTTGTTATTGACCGCCAGACGGCACGGGTGGTCATGATGGGCTCGGAAGAGGGCGGCATGGAGATCGAAAAAGTTGCTGCCGAGATGCCCGACAAGATCATCAAGGAGTATATCGATCCCGCTGTCGGGCTTGCCGCGTTCCAGGCGAGCCGTATGGCCTACAAGATGAATTTCCCCGCGGCAGCAATCCGCAAGGTGACGAAGCTCATGGGCTGTCTCTACAATGCCTTTGTGGGGAAGGACTGCTCCTTGGCGGAGATCAACCCGCTGGTCGTGACCGCAGAGGATGATGTGGTGGCTCTTGATGCGAAACTGAATTTTGACGACAGCGCTCTGTTCCGTCATCCCGATGTGGAAGAATTGCGGGATGAGACGGAGGAGGATCCGAAGGAGCGCCGTGCGGCGCAGGCGGGGCTCAACTATGTGAACCTCGGCGGCGACGTGGCGTGCATGGTCAATGGCGCGGGACTTGCCATGGCGACCGTTGACATCATCAAGCACTATGGCGGTGAGCCTGCGAACTTTTTGGATGTGGGCGGCGATTCCTCCCCGGAGAAAATTGCGGAGGCGTTCCAGATCATGCTGGACGGCGGGCAGGCAAAGGGTATTTTCGTGAACATCTTTGGCGGCATCAATCGCTGCGACCTTGTGGCGCAGGGCATCATCGAGGCGGCGAAAATCATTTCGACGGATGGAAAATCCATCCCCGTTCCCGTCGTTGTGCGTTTGGAAGGCACGAATGTGGAACTCGGCCGTCAGATCCTGAAGGATTCCCCCATCAAGAACGTCATCATGGCGCCGACGATGGAGGGCGGGGCAGAGCAGATCGTGAAACTTGTCAAGGAAGCCGAAAAGGCTTGAGGAGGGCCAAAGGATGGGAATTTTAGTCAATAAGGATACCAAGGTGCTGGTGCAGGGCATCACAGGCAAACAGGCCACTTTCCATACGAAGCAGATGCTGGCCTATGGTACGAAGATCGTGGCAGGCGTCACGCCGGGCAAAGCAGGGCAGACCGTGGAGGGCGTTCCGGTCTTCAACACCGTGGAGGACGCGGTCAAGGCAACGGGCGCGAATGCTTCTGTCATCTATGTGCCGGCTCGTTTCGCTGCAGACTCCATTTTGGAAGGCGTGGATGCAGGGCTGGATCTCGTGGTCTGCATCACGGAGCATATCCCCGTGGAGGATATGGTAAAGGTGCGCCGCTATATGGAGGGCAAAAAGACGCGCCTCATCGGGCCGAACTGCCCCGGCATCCTGACCACGGACGAGGCGAAGCTCGGCATCATTCCGGGCAACATCCAGAAGAAGGGTCATGTGGGGCTGGTCTCCCGCTCCGGAACGCTGACCTATGAGGCGGCTTTCCAGCTCATGAATGCGGGCATCGGCATCACGACAGCCATCGGCATCGGCGGAGACCCTGTCAAAGGGACGGATTTCATCGATGCGCTGGACCTGTTCAAGCAGGACGCCGACACCAAGGCCATCCTCATGATCGGCGAGATCGGCGGTACGGCGGAAGAAGATGCGGCAAAGTGGATCCGAGAGAATATGCCGGAAAAACCTGTCACAGCCTTCATCGCCGGGCGGCAGGCGCCTCCGGGCAAGCGCATGGGCCATGCGGGCGCCATCATCTCCGGCGGCAAGGGCACAGCGGCGGATAAGATCAAGGCCCTCAACGCCGTCGGTATCGCAGTGGCGGACACCGTCGCCCACATCGGCGAGACCGTGGTGGAGACCTTGAAAAAAGCGGGGATTTACGAGGAATGCCATACGTGCTGACTCCTTCCCCATAAATATGGCTTTGCAGTGTCTTTGATTTTTCTGTGGCGCTAAAATGGCGCTACGATGCTTGAATGAAAAAAACAATGGCTGCCGCTTCTGCGCAGTAGCCATTGTTTTTTTCGCGAATGAGCAGAGACCCCGATGGGCGGGGGGAGAAGGCAGAAGTTGGGACAGCCGAAGCAGTGCGCTTCGGCTTTTCTGTCTGCAAAGGAAGGAACTTTTCCGCCAGATGTCGAAATGCAAAAATAAGTTATTTCTCAGACAGATTGTGTCCATTGAGGAGGTATGGCAGATGTCGAGCATGGAACAGGAATTGACGTTCATGGAAGTAAGGCTTTTCCGGCTTGCACAGACGCGATGGAAGATGGACCGTACGGAGTGTGCCGATATCTTCAGGGAGCATGACTTGTTGGGCTATATACAGGATGCCTATGAGGAATTCCATGAGCAGGGTGATGAGGCAAATATGGAGGATATCGAGGCGTTCTTATCAGCTAAAGGAGTGTCATTGGATGTTGCTGGTTGATGGCATGGTTCTGTATCATGGCAGTTATGTGGCAGTGGAAGCTCCGGATTTGCGGAAATGCCGCCCACATAAGGATTTTGGGAGAGGTTTTTACGTGACCGCCAGCCATGAACAAGCCGTACGGTTTACTCGTACGGCAACAATGAAAGCGATACGACGCGGGACAATTCCTGCAAACACGCATACAGGGTATGTTTCTTCGTTTGTCTTTCACTTGCCGGACTCACTGAAAATCCATGAGTTTCCAAATGCCGATGCTGACTGGCTGCGTTGCGTTGTCGCTCATAGGAGACAGGGGCAGTTTCCGCAGGACGCAGAGAAGTGGTGTAACTTTGATATCATAGCTGGAAAAATTGCCAATGACAACACCAATATGGTCATCACGGTATTTATGAGCGGCGGTTATGGAGCTGTTGAAAGCTCCAAGGCATGTGAAACGGCGTTAGGGTTCCTTATGCCTGAACGGCTGAAAAATCAGGCTTGCTTCAGGACGGAATCCGCCCTATCCGCGCTTGCCTTTGCAGGGAGTGAGAAAATATCATGGCAGAGTTGAAGAAAGAGAGTATGGAAATGGCGATGGATATGGTGGCTGCTATGGGAGTCGAGACATACGCCAGAAGGATTTGCCAGCCTGTGAGCGCAGTGCTGCTGGATTTTCTCCAATCCAATACAGCGGAGATGCTGTATGATAAAGAGACGAACCTATGGGCAGAAGGTCCGGAGTGTACGGCGGATGAATATGAAATGGAAGTGGCTGGTATGAAGCTGTCAGGAAGAAGCTCCATGCCTCGGGTGCCTTCGATGGCTTGATGATTGAGCAGGTCTATCGGTTCCGCACGTTCTGCTGCATTGAGCAGATGCTTATTTGATGGGTGGCAGATGGATATGCTCCCCCTATGATGACAGCTTTATTTTTGCTGTCTCTCATGGGGGGAGCATGTCAAACGCAATTCGCAGTCTTGTCTGCAACTACTGTAACTGCATCAGTTCCTGCCAGTAAAGAACCTGCTTCATTGAAACTCTCTTACGGGCCGGTCGTCCTTCAACTCCAATAGCTCCATCGCTTCCCTCCAGCTCGGCCAGACTGTGTTCAGCAGCGCATAGAAGTCGCGGCCATGATTGCTGACTTTTGTATGGACAAGTTCGTGGGCGATAACGGCATCGAGGCAGACAAGCGGCTTCTGTACCAGCCGCAGGTTCAGGCAGACGCGCTTGGTGCGCACGTTGCATGAGCCCCAGCGCGTCTTCATGTCGCGGATATGCCAGGACGAGGCGGAAAGTCCCGTCTGGGTTTCCACATAGGGAAAATGCGTGGCTGCCGCTTCTTGGAGGAGTTGCCTGCTGGCATCCTTCAGGCTGGCAGACACGGCTTCCGCTGTACTGCCTCGGCGTACTGTGAGCATGGCGCTGCCATCAAACAAGATCAGTCCGATGCCCCTGCCCTCTGCGATATGAAGCTTGTACTCGCAGCCAAAAAACCTGACGGGAGCGCCCTCGACAGCCTCGGGCATGTCTGGCATCCCGCGTTTCTTGGAACGGGCGATGGCGCTCCGCATCCACAGCAGATTCTTTGCCAGGAACCTCTCCGCGATTGCAATGGTGGTTCTGCACGGTACGGAGGCTCGCATTATGCCATCCGTGCTCAATCGCAGGTTCATATTTCGGACGGATTTCCACACGACCTCAACGGGAATCTCCTCCACTTGGAATACGCGTCTGCGCTCGGCCTGTATGCTGTGCCTCAAATTTCCAGCCTCCATCATCAAGTTTCGTCATACTGAATGAATCCATGTCTCCTTGCGTTCATTGTACCACATCCTTTTGGGATAGAAAACTTTTTGCGAAAACCGAACTGCTCAGCTCTTTGCAAGGCCATCGGCGGTAATACCGTCGTGGAGGTGCTTGATTCCAATTTTCAGATATGATAGAATAGAGAGACAGAGAACAGGGATGGCGTGGGATGGTGCGTCTGCCGGATGGACGGTTCCCTGTTGCTGGCGGGTATAGAGGGCCTGGAGCGGAAGGGAGGATGCAAAATGTCAACATCGCTTGACAAAATGAGAAAAATCAATCGGCTGATTCACCGATCGGAGAATATGGAATATTCAGAGATTTGCCAATGCCTGGGGAATGTGCTGGATGCGGAGATTTATCTGATTGATGTCAAAGGGGAATTTTTGGGCTATGCAAACCAGGATAATCAGGTTCTGTCGGAGGGCAGTGAAAGTCATTTCGCGCCCCAGTATGTCAAAAAGCTGGGAAAAATAGACGAGACTCACGTCGGGAAGACCCTTCCAAAAGAACAGGCGGGAGACCAGAATCCTTTTCATGGAAAAAATGCGGCCATCGTTCCGATCTATGGGGCAGGCAAACGCATCGGGACACTGGTGGTCGTCAAGGGCGACAGCGAGATCAATGACGATGATATCTTGCTTTCGGAGTATGCGTCTGTTGTCATGGGATTGCGGATCTACAGCACCTTTGCGGATCAGGCGAGACTCATATCGCAGAAGAAAGCTGCGATCACGGTTGCCTTTGAAACATTGTCCCTTTCTGAAAAAGAGGCCATGATAAGAGTCTTCAAGTCACTGGATCCCAAATCCAATATGCTGGTTGCCTCATCTGTTGCAGAAGCCGAACCCAAAATCACCCGCTCCGTGGTGGTCAATGCCCTTCGGAAACTGGAATCGGCAGGCGTGATCAAATCCACGTCCATGGGCATGAAGGGGACGCATATTGAGATCTTGAACGATTGCTTTATGGAAGAACTGGAGAAATTGAGCAAAACCTTTACCTTTGTCAGTGGGTAACCGGATTCTCGGAAGGAAAGGCTGCTGTACGAACGCAGTTTCGTACAGCAGCCTGTTTCCATATATTCCTTCGATATCCGGCGTTTTTCTTTCCTCGATTATATTGCTCCTAAGCCCTGTTTTCCATGTGGATTGCGTGGAAAACAGGGCTTGTTTATTTCTGTGGATCACCGTGCAGACAAACTTTACAGACAAATCATCGGGAGAACCCCGGGAACTCAAGGGTTTTCGCTTCGTTCCTTCGTCGGAAAAAAGAATCCCCCGGCATTTTCAGTCAAGGGGTTTGCGGGGGAATTGAGTCATCCGGTCACATGCCGGATGCAGCCATCAGCTTGTCCACATCTTCGCGCAGTTTTTCCACGCTCTGCCGGCTGGCGGTGTTGAGCGCCAAGTTGTCGATTCTGGCATCCGCCTCATCCATGCGATGAAGCAAGGCATGCACGAGCTCGCTGTCCTCGCGCAGCCCACGGACAATCCGGTTTGTCTCCAGAGTTCTTTCATCCAGAAGACGAAGTTCCTCGTGGATGCTTTTGAACTCTTTTCGATGTTCAGCCAGTTCCGCATGAATGGCTTTGAATTCTTGGCGAGTTTTCTCTTGAAACTCGCGGTTGGCCTTGAATTCTTGCCGGGCCATCTCCTGAAATTCGTGGTTGGCCTTGAACTCTTGCCGGGCCATCTCCTGAAATTCGTGGTTGGCCTTGAACTCTTGCCGGGCCATCTCCTGAAATTCGTGGTTGGCCTTGAACTCTTGCCGGGCCATTTCCTGGAATTCGTGGTTGGCCTTGAACTCTTGCTGGGCCATCTCTTGGAATTCGTGGATGCTATGGAGTTCTCTCAGCACCATGCCCTGGAACTCCTGATTCGTCTTGAGGCTTGCCAGCATCAGCTCCCGGAATTCGTTGTTGTCCATCTCCTATTCCTCCTTGCGGAATCCTTATACCAATATTATATCACGAATTTGGAGAAATGGAAGAGAAATGTTAATTTTGAATGGACATATGTCTTTTGAAGATGAACGGTATATACTACAGTTAGCGGTTTGGAATTGGAACGCTGGCTGCAGGGAAGGAAACGATGGTCGAAATTTTTCCGGCCTTGCGAGAGGAAATATCCTTTCAGAATAGAAGTATAGCATGCAGGAGCGATTTGTGCTTCTATGTTTTCATGTAAGGGCTGACGGAAATCGGACGATTTCCGTCTTGCTTATTCCAACTTGTTGCAAAGGAGCATTGCCTATGAAAGTTTCTATTCTGCAGATGAATGTCCGGTTTGGAGAGCCTGATGCGAATATCGACCGTATGGAGTGCATGCTGGCGGAGCAGATGGACCGGGAAACTCCCGATGCCTTTGTCCTGCCCGAGCTTTGGAGCACCGGCTTTTATCCGAAACCGCTGGAATCCTATGCTGACAGGGCAGGGGAGAGAACCTGCGAACTGCTGTCAAGACTGGCGCGGAAGTACCATGTCAACCTGGTCGGAGGATCTGTCATCACCTCTGCAAAGGGCAGATTCCATAATCAATGCTTTATCTTCGATCGTGAGGGCAAGCAGATTGCTTCCTACTGCAAGACGCATCTCTTTTCTCCGGCAAAGGAAGAAAAGGCCTTTGACGCAGGGGACTCGCTCTGCGTCTTTTCGCTGGACGGCATCCGCTGCGGCATGGCCATCTGCTACGATATCCGATTTCCCGAGTTCATTCGCCGGCTTGCGCTTCAGGATATTTCCGTCCTCTTTGTGTCCGCCGCATGGCCGGTGCAGCGGACGGTTCACTGGCAGACCCTGCTGCGTGCGCGTGCCATCGAGAATCAGATGTTCGTCGCTGCCGCCAATGCTGCTGGCAGACAGCCGACGATGCAATGTGCGGGACATTCCATGCTCATCGACCCGTGGGGCGAGGTTCTTGCCGAGGCAGAGGATGAGGAAATCTGCCTGCCTGCGGAGCTGGATCTTTCCATCCTGCAGGGCATCCGAAGCAAAATCAACGTCTTTGCCGACCGCCGCCCGGAACTTTATTGTGAAATCTTAGCGAGCACAAGCCCGTAAGGGCTGTGAGCTTAGATTTCATGTAAGGGCGTAGTGCGAAACACTGTTTCGCACGGAGTTTATTACGAGTCGAGAGGAGATTTCATCAGAATGAAACTGAAACAAACGATGCAAAATGCCCCTTTGGGCATCCCGTTGACGCTGGCATCTGTGGGAACCGTGGTCTCGCTCCTGGCAGGAAAAAAGCTTCATGCAGGCTTCGGCATAGCTTGGATGCTGCTTTCCCTCTGGCATGGGCTTCAGCATCGAAAGAAAATGCAGCGGGATGTCGGAAAACTGACCGAGCTATCAATCGGACGGACGGTTTTCAACACCGGAGAAACGATTTCGCCTTGGGCGCGCCTGCTGGACAGCCTGCAAGTTCTTTCCTTCGTGGAAGGGCGGGTGCGTCTGCGCAGTCCATGGTTTGTGAACAACGAGAGGCTGAAAAAGCAGATGGAGGAGTACATTGCTTCGTTCACCGGTATCACAAGAGCAGAAATCAATGTCTTGACAGGTTCTCTGCTCATTGAGTACCAGCCGGACAAGCTGAGATCCAAACCGAGGCTTGCTGCATTGGAGAATCATCTTGCGAAGGCAGTGCAATCAGCATAAGCTCATCCTGTCCGCACGGAACCTCCGCTTGAAAATATTTGATTAACTCAAACTTCCCACATCAACAATAAGGCACAAGCCTTAGAAATAGCGAATTTTTGCCGATAAAAAAGGCGAAAAGCCTCAAACTTTGGTACAATAGA
>CACZZN010000033.1 GCA_902785705.1 uncultured Veillonellaceae bacterium | reverse complement strand
TCAGCAAGATGACGCGGCAAATGCTCACAGGAATACGTGTGGTCTCCAAGGAAGAATTGACAAGGCGTATATATCTATATTTTGAGGAAATCAACCAGATTCCGATACCCTATAAATGGAAATGTTAGCGTCGGGCGAAAAAGACCAATATGTGTCGGGTGAAATTAACCAATTTTAGTCGGACGAAAATCGCCAATTCATCCTCCATGCGCTATACTGGAGTCATCAACGGCTCAGGGAAAGGAGCGCAATGAAGGATATAAACCATACCATGTCAGAGGAGCACCTCGTAACAGATGCTCTTGATGCTATGAAGGCTGAGGCTGGCGACAGTTTTTGCCTTGAAAAGGTTAATCTCGCCGAGCTGGAACGCCGTACAGGGATTTCTAGATCGAAGCTGCGCCGCCTCAAAAAGAACGGCTTTGAGTTCAAGCCTCATGCCAGCAAGGGGCGCAAGGCTGAAAAGACGGTGCTTTCCGGTTTTACCGGAGCTCTGGATAATCTCCTGCGTAGCGGGGTCTCAAATTCATCTGTTTGTCTCGAGCGCCTCCAGGACATGGGCTATACAGGAAAACTGACAGTCATAAAGGAATATATCGCTGAGCACAAGCATCTCTTGCCACCCAAGCGCCAGATCGTGGCACCGCAGGGCAACCGTGGACGCAGGTACGAAACACCGCCGGGAGATTCCTTCCAGATGGATTGGGGATTCACCCATGTGCAGGATTGTTCAGGCGGTGAATTCACGTGCGCATGCTTCGCGATGGTTTGCCACTATTGCGGCCAGCGCTATGTCGAGTTCTTCCCGAACGCCAAACAAGAGAACCTTTTCATTGGCATGATCCACGCATTCGAGCGTATGGGCATCCCAGAAAATGTGCTGACGGACAACATGAAAAGCGTAGTTCTGCACCGAGATCTGGAGGGTAAGCCAGTTTGGCACCCGGATTACGACACATTCATGCATACCATAGGCTTTCGTACGAAATTGTGCAAACCCCGCCATCCTTACACCAAGGGTTATGACAAGAAATCTGTTATGTAAAGAACTATGCGCTGAAGCCCGTAACTGCAGGGGCTTCAGCACGGAATTCTTTACATAATACTTATCTGCTTGTGAAGCTCTTGAGCCATGCCTTCAAGTCCTTGTCATTGTCCCAGGCTGCTTCCTCAGGGGGGACGATTTCCCTACTGGCGGCCTCGATGGCCTCTCTTTTTAGTTTCGCGTCAGCTCTGGCGTAAACCTCGGTTGTTCTGACGCTGACGTGTCCAAGCATGTCGCGGATGTAAATAAGGTCAACCCCGGAATTGACCAGCTCCATGGCGGCTGTATGACGCATTTTATGTGGGCTAAGGTCTTCAGGAATCAGATCGGGGTGGATTTCCCTCGCCAAATTCCCATACTTCCTGATTATGTGGTTGATGCCCTGCCTGGAAAACTGTTTTTTCATGTGGTTCATGAACAACCATCTATTGACATCGTAAGGCCTGATGGCGGAGCATTCATCCAGATACCTTTGCAGAATAGGAACAGCCCCCTTCAGCAGGGGAACATACCTGCTTTTGTTCCCCTTGCCGTGGACAATGATGGTGTAGGGTTCCTGGAGCGAAACATCCCTGACTCTGAGCGCTATAAGCTCACTTACACGGATGCCCGTGGTATAGAGGAGCATCAGCATGACGTAATCACGTAGCCCGTTTGTTTTCGACGTGTCCACGGTTTCCATTAATGCGGATACTCCCTCCGTTTTCAGGTACGAGATCTCCTTTTGCGGGGCCTTTTTGACAGGTATTCCGCATATGCGCTGACATTCATTCAGGTACTCCGGCCTCTCACGCATGAGGAAACGGATAAAACTGTTGATGGCGGCCTGTCTCTGGTTGCGTGTTGAAACAGAGGAACGTCTTGTCTCTTGGAGCCAACTATAGTACCCTGACAGCCTATCGTATGTTATTGCCGAAAGATCGAGATGTTCGGGTTTTATCCCATGTACCTCTTCGTAGTATTCAAGCAGGAAGATAAACGAATACCTGTAGGAATCGATTGTTTTTGGAGAGCTGCCCCTTTTGTTCGGGAGGTGGTCGGTCAGGAACTTATTTAGGCAGATTGCAAAGTCAGTCTGTCTGGTCATGGTATACCCCCTTTCCGAACACCTCCGAGAACTTCCCGCTGAACTTTTCGCCGATGTATGGGTAAAGCTCCATTGTCAGCCTCACATAACGTTCGGTGGCATAAATCGTCTTGTGTCCCAAGTAAGTTGAAAGAACCGGGAGGGCCACATACATATCCATCCCGGAATCGACCATCTGCTTAAAAGACCGTACCGCGAAGGTATGCCGCCAGTCATGGAGGCGCGGCCCGTTGCTGTTACCAAGGAACGGGATTCCGGCCTCTTTGAGGATCATCCGGTGTATTTCGTATATCCTGTGGCCCTGCCTGCGCTCCCCTCCGGCCGAGAGGAAAATATAATCATCGTCATCAATCAGGTAAAATGTCTTGTCTGCGAAACGGTTCAAGAGCTCCCTCATGTCAGAACCGGTGACTATATACCTTTCGCAGTTGTTTTTCACTTCGACAAGCTTTATGATGCCATTTTCAAGATCAACGTCGGCCTTTTTTATACCAAGGGTTTCATTTATCCTTGTGCCGCAGCTATAAAGGAAGCGGAACAGGACAGGAAGCTGTACGGCCTCCATCCGGTTCCTGCAGGAATGGAACGTGTCAACGGCATGAAAGTACCTGTGTATTTCATCATCAGTGTAAATATGCGGCTGAAAGTCGGTAGCCCGGAAAAATACGTCATGTATCTGATACACGGCAAAACCCTTCAGAGCCAGGTATTCTAGAAAATTCTTGACCTTGTTCACACGTGCATAATGGGACGTCGTTGCCTCATCAGGCCTCTTTTCGGCCCATGCGTCCGCATCGGCCTTTGAAAAGGCAATGCTGCGTATCCCACGCTTAAAGCAGAAAGTGTCAAAGGATTTCAATATGATGCTGAAGCTTTTCTCGGAATTCCCGCCGGCCACCTTGCTGTCGATGTACTGGTTTATCTCGTCCGCAAATCCGGACCTGAATTCTGGCCTGCTCATATGTCCGTCACCCCCTTGTAAATGGGGCTTGCAACCGGGGGGATCGGGATGGCGCACAATGCAAGCCTTTCGACATCAACTTTCAGGTAGATGTTTGTCGTCTCCGTGCGCTGGTGGCCGAGGACGGTGCTGATTACGGGCATTGAAACGCCTTTCTTCAGCATGTTCGTCGCAAGGCTGTGCCTTAATGAATGAGGGCCATGCCTCTTCTCCTTCCAGTAGGCAATGTTTGCCTCACGCATATACCTGCTGACGATGGAATGCATTGTTGGCGGCGAAAGGGGCCGCCCCTTTTTCCCGCCTTCGTGTGCCACAATAACCTCGGGGGCGTCGGACTCCGGTCTGCCGTATCTCAGGTACTCAATGATGGCGTTCCCAATGGATGCGAGCAGGGGAAACTCAATGGGGATGCCTGTCTTGCTCTGTTCGAAGGATATCTTGTTCCTGTCCCAGTCGATCTGGTTAAACTTGAAGTTCACGACATCCCCGGCGCGCCAGCCGTATTCGGAAACCAACAGTAGGACAAGGTAATCCCGCTTACCAATAGCCGAAGATCTGTCAACTGCGCTGATTATGCGGGAAATCTCCTCGTCGCTGTAGGTTGTGGGAAGCTTGCAGTGCCTCCGGTACTGGTCCTTCTGCACAAAGATTGCGTGATCCTTGGCTGTGATTCCAAGATCATAAAGGTAATGGAACAGCTGACGGAGGTGGTTTGCGTTGTTGTGTCTAAGGGAAAGGCTGCCGTTTGCCACAAGCGAGAGATAGTCTTCAATCTCGTTCACTCCAAGGTCGGAAAAGCCAATGCCCTTTCCTATAAGGTACTTGTTAAACTCGCAGAGCGCATGACACCTGCACTCAATGGTTTTTTCGGCACGTCCCTTGTCACGCTCGTGGCGCAGGTACTGCTGGATGATGTCGCCGGTAGCGCCCGGAAAGTCATACTCCACGCGTGGGGAACGAAACTCGAAGTCGCCTGTCTCTTGGTAGGACAGGAGCATTCTCAAGGCCCTCAACCGCTTTTTCTGTGAGACCGACATCCCGTCCACGATGATATGCGAGCCTATGGCCTCGTCACAGTAGGCAAATGCGCTGTCACGGTCAAATGACATGATGTCATGCTGTTCAAACCATAGTGAGATGGAGTCCCACTCCGCTGTCAGAATGCTTGCATGATGAGCATGGTACTCCCTGTCATGAAGCTCGTCCTTGCACAATCGGATAAGTTCTTTTAGTTCTGTAATCATGGAACAATCCTCCTTTTATTTTTTGTTCCATGATACAGCATATGCTGGATATTATGTGAAGAAATCCTTGCTGGAGATTCTGCAGCTACGGTCTTCAGCGCACATTTCTTTACATAACGGATTTCTTGTCATAACCCTTATTATGTATATCTTTACATAACAAGGGAAAAGTGGAACGCCTCATCCGCTTCGTAAAAGACAATTTCCTTGCAGGACGTGCGTTCTACAACATTACAGACTTGAACCGCAAGGCCTTGGAATGGTGCGACAAGCAAAACCTTGTTTTCCGCCGTGGCCCCTGCTGCGTGCCCCAGGAAGTGCATATGAGCGAATGTGCCGGGCATTTGCGTCACATGGATGACAGCATGGAACTGCGTGGCTACCTGTGCCCGCTGCGCAGGATTTCCTTTGACGGATTCGTCAACTACGAGGGGAGGCGCTTCGGTGTCCCATACCAGTACACAGGCGCACTCGCCAGGGTCATGCGCAAGGACGGCACGATTTACATTTACTCCGACGACTTGACACGCTTGCTTGTTTCACACGAAGTAACCTGGAGCAAGAGGGACAGTTTCTGCAAGGACCAGTATGCAAACCCGCAGCAGCCTGAGGAATTTCCCACGGTGCCGGTCAGGACGCAGGTGAAAATGCTACTCCCCGAGCAGTGTCACGTCAGCTCTTTCGAGAAGTTCAACTTCGACAAGGGGGTGGAGCCGGATGCCTGAGTCTATGTTCAGTTTCGTCGATGAATGCAATGACATGCTGCGCCTTGACTTCTCGTCCGAGGAGCTCGCTATTCTGGCAGAAAAGCAGTCCATGTCCCCGGAAACCATAGAGGGTGTCAAATCCGTATTTGAGCATCTCCGGGCGAAGAAAGAGCAGACGACAATACAGATGCTCATGCACACAAGCCGCTTGCCCAGAAAGCAGGCAAAGACCTTCGACAACTTCAATTTCGATGTTCTGAAAGGGAAAAACCTGGAACAGCTCAAGAACATCCGTACACTGGCTCCCATCTATGCGCACAAGAATATTGCGTTCATCGGGCCGCCGGGAACAGGCAAGACGCATCTGGCCCAAGCATTCGGCTATGAATGCTGCATGCACAGAATGAAGACGTACTTCATCAAGGCTGCCGAACTGAGGGACAAATTCACCGTTGCCAGGCGCACCAGCAAAGAAGCGGCCTTGCTTACCAGTCTGGTAAGGCCATCCTGCTTGATTATTGATGAAGTTGGGCACTGCGAGTTCGACAAGGAGAGTACCCGTCTGTTTTTTGACATGATTGACAGGCGCTACAACAAAGAGGGGGCGTTCAACATGGTATTTACCAGCAACAAGAATCCATCTTTATGGCGTGAAAACTTTAACGAGGATGGTGCTTTGCTCTGCGCATTGGATCGCATCTTCGACGAGGCTGCCGTGTTCACCATCCATGGAGAAAGCTTTCGTGGAAAGAAACTGGAAACCTACACCTTCCAGGCTGGCTGTACCGCTAACAGCAGCACGAATAATTTGTAGAACATTCAATAGTCTTTGAAAGACTGACTGAGCCGTTGATAATATTGATCGGCTATTTTCATTCGACTAAAATTGGCGTTTTTCACCCGACACTCTGTGGCGATTTTCGCCCGACGCTAACAGAAATACCAGATGGATGACATTGACCTTAACAAAGGAAAACGTGCACCTATTCCCATCACTCGCAGAAAAAAGAAAGCGGATACTACATGTTAAATCGTAAAGTTATTTAAAATTTCCTATACTAGGTGGACGCTGCCAGTGCCTATCATTCGGCAATGGTAGTTGCAACAGCAGAATTTGCGAAGAAAAAAGGTGCCATTATCTTCACCGGTGGTGGCTTTGCCAAGACTTTCCGGCCAATCCTTTCCCTTAAACCGCTCTGCATTGACAAGGCAGCCTTGAATGCCATGAACATTGTGCTTCACCATGAGCTGGAGCCAAGGGGAATCTTTGTGGGAAGCGTTCTCGTCAGCGGTGTGATAACTCCCGGAGATGAGCAGTATGATCCGGGCAGGATTACCAAAGAATATTGGAAGATGTATGAGGAACGGCAGGAATATCAAGTGCTTTACTAAGATGATTTCGGGAAGCCGGAGGATGCAGTGGCGCAGTTTGAATTCGAGGATTGACAGACCGGGATTGGGATTTTATCATGGAAGCAGCAATGCAAAGCGATAGGAGGCAGAAGAACATGGCAAAGGGAAATCTTGGCTTCGGTTGGATGAGGCTGCCGTTGAAATCCGGCGATACGGGTGACATTGACCATGAGCTGGTCAAGAAAATGAAAGAAGCTGAGAAATTCCTGACGGAGACAATGTTCTTCAAGTATGACGTGTAGGGAAGAAAAGGCTTCTATGCGGAAAAAATGACAGGCAATTATGTCGCGCCTTGCTCAGGGGGAAAGCCGGAGCATTTCGGAGAATGTCACTTGGGGGCAGAGAAAGCGTTTTGCCGGTGGAAAAGTCGGTTTTGCCTACAATAGATTTCTCGGATTGGACAATGCCCGTATAGCCCAAGACCAAGAGGAATACCAAAAGCGGTACGACGGCATGGTGGGGACCATAGCGCAGGGCTTCGGCTCTGCGCTATTTTTTATTTCCTTAAGCAGGAATGGGAAGGATTATGGTAGAATATAAAGAGGTTAAGCAGGAAGGAGAGGTTGCCGTTTCACAGGATTTTATCGGTATTGCCAATGTCAATGTTTCGGATTGGAATTTGGAAAAGTCTCTCTCCGACCACAAAGGGATTGTCACTGAAATTTGTTTTTGATGATGTTTCATTGAACGAAAAAGGAGTTCCTGCTCATGCCCAAGAAAAAAACGCTGCTGATGATTTTTCCCCTTTCGCCGATTGCGGAGGAGTTTCGCGGTTTGCTGTCCGCAGAGTATGAAATCCTCATCACCGATGACGAGGAAGACGGTTTGCAAATTTTAAATCGTATGCGGGAGAAAATTTCCGCCGTGCTGTTTGACCTCGATATAGCGCAGGACAATGGGCGTTCTTTTTTTCAGACGGTCAACCAAAACGCGCTTTATGTGGCGATTCCGGTCATCGGGATTGTGCCGCGCATGCCGACGGCGGACGATCTTGCCTGTCTCGACCTGGGGGCCGCCGACCTCATCACGCCGCCCTGCGACGGGAAACTGCTCTTGAAACGGATGTCCAATGTGATACGTGCGAAAGACTCGGCCACGTTTTATGAGATCGAGCGGATGCTTCAGGTGCTGCCCTCGAATATCTACCTCAAGGATGCCGAGGGGAAATACATTTTCGCCACCCATTACTGGCATCATCTGGATATGCACGGCGACCCCAACTGGACGATTCGCGGCAAGACCGACCCGGAGATACGAAAGGACAAGAAAAATGCGATCAGGGCCATGGAGAGCGACAGGAACATTCTCGCCACGGGCAAAGGCACGCGGTATGTCATTGAGGTCAACGCCGACGGCCAGCGGGAATTTTTGGAGCTGATCAAAGAGCCGGTTCGGGACGATGACGGAGAAATCACGGGCATTGTCGGCCTCATCAACAATGTGACCGAGCAGCAGATCCTGAAGCTGGAGCTGGAAAAACGCTCGAAGACCGACGAACTGACCGGGCTTTTCAATCGTCATTATTATCAAACGTACATCCCAACAGTGCTCAAAGAGGAAAATTTTCCCATCTGCATGATCTCGGCGGACTGCAACGGACTAAAAGCTATCAACGACACCTACGGACATCTGATGGGCGATGAATACATCCGCATGACAGCGCTGTTGTTTCGCATGGTGCTGCCGGAAAGCGCGGTGGTGTTTCGTATGGGCGGCGACGAATTTTTCATCGTGCTGGCGAATACTTCCGAGAAGGAGGCTCGGCGGCTCATCGCCGAATTGGAGACAAAATCGGCGATGTTCCAAATCCGGGACCAAAAGCTCTCCGTCGCTTTTGGCCTCTCCGTTTTCTGCTCGAAGTCCGATGACCTGACCACCTGCATGGACGCGGCGGATATGGATATGTACGAAAACAAAAAACGCATCAAAAAAGCCCGCGCATGCGGGAAAAAGGGTTAGGTGTTATAGGGAAAATCAAGGCATTTTCGAGAAGTACTTTGGGTTTGGCCATGCTCCCGATTTTTCCTGCCGGACAAGGACGCCTTTGATGTGAAATCCTTACGGAATCCGACGACAGGCCTCCGGAGCTCGGATGGGATTTACCGCAGGAACTTGGGAAAAAGCTCAACCGAAGGAGGGGAATCATGGGTTACTGCACATGGGCCGGCATGAACGAAGCCAACAGGATATATCACGATACCGAGTGGGGGATTCCGGTGCACGATGATCGCCACATGTTCGAGCATCTGACACTGGAGTGCCTGCAGTGCGGCCTAAGCTGGGATTTGATGCTGAAGAAGCGAGAGATCTTCCGCCAATGCTTCGACAACTTCGAGTATGACAAGATCGCAGCCTATGACGACGCGGATGTAGAGCGGATTCTTCATACGGAAGGCATGATCCGCTCTTCGCGAAAGGTGCGGGCCGTCATCAACAATGCGAAATGCTGCCAGAGGGTGCGCGAGGAATACGGTTCCTTCTGCGACTATATCTGGGGCTTTTCCGGAAACAGAACCATCCTGTACCAAGGACATGACGTGGGGACGGTTCCTGTCAGCAACGGCCTCTCTGACCGCATCAGCAAAGACATGAAGCGGCGTGGCTTCAAGTACGTCGGAGCGGTTACGATTTATTCCCATCTGCAGGCATGCGGTATCATCAATGACCATGACAGGGAATGTCCCTGCTATCGGAAGATCAACGAGGCTTATCCTACGGTAAGAAAGCGCCGGGATCACGAAGCAACATGAAAAATGCTGCTTCGTCTTTCTTTTTTTATTGACATTTTCGGACGGATACCGTAAAATATAAACAAATGAATAGTTGTTCATATATTAAACACTGTTTCCGGAAAGGGAGAGTATGCATGAAAAAAGTCATAAAGCTCATGGACTTGGATTGTGCGAATTGCGCACAGAAGATGCAGGATGGCATTTCTAAGCTGGACGGCGTGAACAGCGTGAAGGTGAACTTCCTGTCCCAGCGCATGCAGCTTGACTGCGAGGACGCAAAATACGATGCCATCATGGAACAGGCGGAGAAAATCATTCATCAACTGGAACCGGATGTCACGATCCGGGCCTGAAGTGTAACGAAAGAAGGCGCGTGCTATGACGAAGAAGCAGAAGAGAGAGTTGAAGCGTATTCTTGCGGCGCTGCTGCTGTTTGCCATTGGGATGCTCACGGATGGAGCTGTCGGCATGTCGCTCTTTTTCCTTTGCTACACACTGATTGGATGGGATGTGCTTTATCGTGCGGCAAGCAATATCCTGCACGGCCGCGTGTTTGACGAGCATTTCCTCATGTCCGTCGCCACCGTCGGGGCCATGATTCTCGGGGAGTATTCCGAGGGCGTGGCGGTGATGCTCTTCTATCAGGTGGGGGAGTGGTTCCAGTCCTATGCGGTGAACCAGTCCCGCCGTTCGATTTCCGATCTGATGGATATCCGTCCCGATTATGCGAATGTGATCCGCAATGGAAGGGCAGAGGAAGTATTCCCGGACGAGGTCGAGGTGGGGGAGAGCATCCTGGTCAAGCCGGGCGAGCGCATCCCGCTGGACGGCATCATTCTGGAGGGGACAAGCTCCCTTGACACTTCGGCGCTTACGGGCGAGAGCCGCCCGCGTACGGTGATGCAGGGCTCGGAGGTCATCAGCGGCTGCATCAACGAGACAGGCGTGCTGACCATCCGGACCACGAAGCCCTATGGGGAATCCACCGTGGAAAAAATCCTTGCGCTGGTGGAGGAATCTACGGACAAGAAGGCACAGACCGAGGCGTTCATCACGCGCTTTGCGCGCTATTACACACCGGTTGTCACGATTGGCGCGTTTTTGCTTGCGGTGCTGCTGCCACTGATTTTCGGGGAGCCTTTCGGTCCTTGGGTTTATCGCGCGCTGACCTTCTTGGTCATATCCTGCCCCTGTGCTTTGGTGATCTCCGTTCCGCTGAGCTTCTTTGGGGGCATCGGTGGAGCGAGCCGCTCCGGTATTCTGGTGAAGGGCAGCAATTATCTGGAAGTGCTGGCCAAGGTGGATGCGGTGGTCTTTGACAAGACAGGGACACTGACCAAAGGAAATTTCTCCGTGGCATCCGTCCGTACGGCATCCGGCGGTCTTTCGGAGCAGGAGCTCCTGCGCTATGCGGCGCATGCGGAGGCGTACAGCAGCCATCCCATTGCGGAATCCGTGCGCAAGGCCTATGCAAAGCGATATGCACCTGTCTCTACAGATTTGGTGCAGGATGTCAAGGAAATTGCGGGCCGGGGCATTTCCGCGCAGGTGGAAGGCCATAGGGTGCTGGCAGGCAATGAAAAGCTCATGCAGGCGAAGGAAATCGGGATTCCGGAAGAAAACAGGGAACTTGGCGGCGGAACTGTCATTCATCTGGCGGTGGATGGGAGATATGCAGGAGCCATCGTGATCGAGGACGAGCTGAAAGCCGATGCGGCAGAGGCAATCCAAGGTCTTCAAAGGGCGGGGGTATCCCAGACCATCATGCTCACCGGCGATCGGGAGGGAATTGCCTCCTATGTGGCACAGCGGCTGGGGCTTTCGGGCTTTTTCGCGGAACTGCTGCCTCAGGACAAGGTCGCGAAAGTGGAGGAGCTTCTGAAGGCGCTGCCGAAAGATAAGAGCCTTGCTTTCGTCGGGGATGGCATCAACGATGCGCCCGTACTGGCGCGCGCGGATGTAGGCATCGCTATGGGCGGGCTGGGCTCGGATGCCGCAATCGAAGCGGCGGATATCGTGCTTATGACGGATGAGCCGTCAAAGATTGTGACGGCGATTCGCATCGCGAAGCGCACCATGGGAATTGCGCGGCAGAATATTGTCTTTGCGATCGGCGTGAAGCTCATCGTGCTGATCTTGGGCGCTTTGGGCATGGCAACGCTGTGGGGCGCCGTGTTCGCGGATGTGGGTGTTGCCGTGCTTGCCATTTTGAATGCCATGCGCGCCTTGCGGGTGAGGGGGGATCGGCAGACAAGCTCTGCGGCTGTCGCCCTTGGGAAGGCGGCTGTGGAAGTGGAAGGCTGAATCAGCTTCGGCTGCTGCGGTATTGAGTAGGTGTGAGATGGAACATCTGGCGGAAAGCGCGGGAAAAGGTGGAATAGTCCTGAAAGCCGCAATCATAGCAGATTTCCGTGACAGGCGCGGATGTGCTGTCCAACAGCCTGCGCGCAAGAAGCAGCCGCTTGCTGTTGATGTACTGGTGGAGGCTGTAGCCTGTTTCCTTCTTGAAATGCCGCATGAGATAGTATTTGCTGAGATAGGACTGTTCCGCAAGCCGATCGATGGTGAGCTCGTCTGCAAGGTGTTCCTGGATGTAGCGGAGAATCGTCTGGATTTTTTCATCGTAATGCGCTTCATGTGTGGTGAGCATTTCGTTGCTGTAGAGCGAACGGTGCAGAAGAATCATGAACTCAATAAAGAGCAGTTCGGCATAAAGCCCATGAGCAAAGCTTTGCTCATGGGCTGCTTTTTCCAGCCGGTCCATATGGTAGAGCAGATCGTGGCTCGTCCCTTCCGGCACATGCATGACGCTGGAGTGCTTTTTTGCCAGCTGGAAGCAGGAGGCCAGGCTTTCCCCGTTCCGCTCATAGCGTGAGAGAAAATCGGGGGCGACATAGATGACGATGCGCTCATAGGGGAGATCGGGCTTTAGCACGGGGCGGTGGATCTCGCCGGCGGATACGAAGATGATATCCCGTGGCTGCAGGGGATAGGTCTTGCCCTCGATGATGTATTCGCCGCTGCCGGAAAGAAAGAGCAGCAGTTTGTGGAAGTCATGGTAATGGAAGGGAATTTCCTTCAGATTCGTGTCACACAGCCGGAATACCTTGAATTCCTGCACAAGATAGCCCTTTTTCTGATATTTTCCCATGGATATCACCCCGGTTTCGTAACAATATCCTCAAAATTTTGTCTTGTCATTATTTGCACCGCGCTCATATCATATATACTCATGCATATCATGTCAAGCAATTCTCTCCGCCTGCATTCACGGCATGGAACCTGATAAATTTTTATTTAACATATTGACAACATGTCGCTTATATTATATCATTATAAATGACACAAAGTAAATTACACAGAGTAAACTTACCGGACACCTTCGGTGTCCACACGTCCTTACACGAAATCTAAGCCCATACTGCGCCTATGGCTTGTATTTGCTAAGATTTCATAATAAACTCCATGGGGCTGTGAAATAACACAGTCAAAAATAAAGAGGCTGTGCAGAATCACTTCAGCTTGCTCAACCGTTCCTCGGAAAGCTCCGGCATTTTGGACTACTGCAAAGAAAACGGCATTGTATTCTTTGCCTACATGGTACTGGAGCAGGGCGCTCTTTCCGGCAAATATGACACAGAGCATCCTTTCCCGGACGGCTCGGATCGCGCCAAGTCCTATAACCCCATTCTGCCGCAGCTTACAGAACTTGTGGCAGCAATGAAAGAAATCGGTGAGGCTCACGGACTTTCTGCGGCGCAGGTCGGCACAGCCTGGGCCATTGTCAAGGGGACGCTGCCCATTATCGGCGTAACGAAGGTACGCCATGTGGAAGATGCTGTTAAAGCAGCAAGCATTACTCTTACGCCGGAGGAAATCATTCGTTTGGAAAATCTGGCGGACAAGGCCAATGTTTCCACCATCCGCGAATGGGAAAAGAAGATGGACTGAGCGTAGAAACGTGCATTTGTCAGGTATGTGGGGTGTTTCAGGGAATTCAATCAAGCAGGCTGCCGCGCCCAAGGTCATATCCTAGGAACGCTTACCGTTTATCCGGACATGTCCCATGACTTTGCCTTGCTCCTGCCGGAACTTGAGGACAGCGTGGTTTCTTGCAGGGAAATCCGCGATTTTTTGAATCGACACATGAAAAATGATTAGGACTTAGCAAACACCTGACGGTAGAGCAGATTGCAGAAGATGTGCTGAATGCTTTGGGGCATTGAATCCGTTGACGCATAGAATGCAAGATGCTCAAATTGCCAGAACATCTTGCCGTATTCACCGTCGTCCCCTTTGGCTGCCCTGCAAAGAAAAATTTCCAACAGGACCGCTATGATGAGGTTCGTGTCCATTATGTGAGATAGTGCCGCCGGCTGACGATGAAAAGAAAAAAATATATAGGGCGAGATTTATCGGCGTGGCTTTGGCTGCGTCGATTTTTCTCTATACGAAAAGCCGCTCTTCATAAATCCAACTTCGCAGATTGCCGTGAATATTCTGCTGTCAGGAGCGAAAAGAGGATTTGCCGACTATCGTGGCGAACTACTGCGAGAAAGAGCAATGAGGCATTTGCTTCTTACCGGGAGGCTGAGCGATGCATGACATATGGAATCCGTGGCACGGCTGTGTCAGATGCAGTGAGGGCTGCGTCAACTGCTATATGTACACAATGGATAGGTGGCGCAGGGCAGACGGGGCAAACATCTACCGCACCAACAACTTCGACTATCCGCTCCGGCGGCTCCGTGGCGGAGAATACCGTGTCAAGAGCGGCGAGCTTATCCGTGTCTGTATGACCTCGGATTTTTTCTTGGAAGAGGCTGACCCTTGGCGGGGAGAGGCGTGGGACATCATGTACCAAAGACCGGACGTCAAGTTCTTCCTGCTCACGAAACGCCCGGAGCGGGTGCGCGAGACCCTGCCGCCGGACTTTGGCGACGGTTGGGAGAACATTTTCTTCAACGTGACCTGCGAAAACCAACGGCGAGCCGACGAGCGAATACCACTGCTGCTCGATTTGCCCTTCAAGCACAAGGGCATCATGTGCGCACCCTTCATTGGCGAAATCAGCATTGAGCCGTATCTAGCGGACGGCCAAATCAAGCAAGTCATCTGCGGCGGCGAGAACTACGACGGGGCAAGACCGCTGGACTTCGATTGGGTGAAGCGGCTAAGAGCAGAATGTGTGCGCCACAATGTGACATTTGCCTTCATTGAAACGGGGACGATTTTCATCAAGGACGGAAAGACCTATCGGCTCCCGGACAAGCGTTTGCAGAGTGCGATGGCGCATAAGTCCGGCATGAATTTCCAAGGCAAGCCCATTGCATTTCGGCTGCGCACTCCTTTGGGGATGCCGATACCTTCGGAGTATCTTTATCAGCCCCAATATGATGGGAAGAATTGTGACCGGTGCGGCAGTCGTTTGATTTGTAACGGCTGCAGTCATTGCGGTGCTTGCCCTTGAGCAGGAACATAGCAAGCGTATTGGAGATTACATAGGGGGAAGACGGGTTGAGGATTGCGATTGTTACGGGAGCATCCAGCGGATTGGGGCGTGAATATGCCAAGTTGCTGGGCAAAGAGGGTATGGATGAGATATGGCTCATCGCTCGGCGGGAAAACCTGCTTCGCGGAAGTACGGTAGTTCAACCGGAAAATATTTTCTCTCATGGAAGGAAATCAACCTAATTGCTCGAACTCCTTCCGTGAAGGAGTTTAGCGAGTCTCTGCACATCGAAGATGAAGGAGTGAAATTTACCATGAAAAAAACCGGAACCACATTTTCCATTCCCATCACTCGCCGTGATTTTATGAAGCTGGCAGCGGTTTCGGCGGCCACGCTGGCTACGGGTGGGGCAAATCCGCCAAAGGCAAATGCCGCCTTGCCGTCTGCCGTGGATTTTAGCACGGCGAAGATTCCCACACTTTTTGAAACGGATGTCTGCGTGGTGGGCGGTGGAGCGGCCGGAACGGCAGCGGCTGTAAGCGCGGCCAGAAACGGAGCTAAGACGCTTCTCATTGAGCGCAGCATCGTATTAGGCGGCCTCGCAACGCTGGGCTGCGTCTATCCCTGTATGCCGACTTTCATCGACGGCAGCGACACGCCTTATATTACGGAGCTGAATCAACGTATGGAACAGCGGCAGGGTGCCAGGGCGAGAAACGATGTTGTCACCGACTTCTTTTACGGCGGCGGGCAAGGGCTATACGCCGCCGAGTCCCTCACCTTAGTCTATGAGGAACTGTGCGCCGAGGCGGGGGCGGATATCCTGTATGAAACGACCCTCGTGGGTGCAGTGGTGGAGCAGGGCAAAATCACGGAGTGCATCGTGCAGACCGTGGAAGGCCTTGGCAAGATTCGCGCCAAAACCTTCATTGACGCCACGGGGGATGCGCTCCTTTCCCGCTTGGCCGGTGTGAGGACGGAAAAAGGCTCGGAGCAAACCGGAAGGAACCAGCCCATGAGCCTGCGTTTCGAGATGGCGGGTGTGGACGTAAATAAGGTATGCGACTTCTTCACGGATACGCTCAAAGACCAACGCATGGAACCACCCCTTTTGAAACGGCTCAAGGAGGATGTGGCCGCAGGCCGTGCCCCGTTCATGGAGTTTGCGAAGATCAAGGAAAATGAGGCTTTTTTCCAGCAAGGGGTCAAGGAAGGCAAGCTCACCGAGGATGACATCTTGTATATTCAGGGATTCTCCGTCACCGGCAAGCCGGACACCATGGCCATGAACTGCCCGGAGATGCCGCCCTTGCTGTTCAGCGCTACGGACGCAGCCTCACGCAGCAAAGCCATCATGTTTGGCCGCCGCATGATGCACCGTATCGCTGCCTTCCTCGTTTCCGATGTCCCCGGCTTTGAAAAGGCATACATCAGCCGTGAGGCAGGAATGCTCGGAACTCGGGAGACTTGGCGCATCCGGGGCAAATACTACCTTACCGCCGAGGATTATTGGAATGGGCATCACTTCCCCGATGCGGTCTGCCGCACGGCATATCCCATTGACATTCACGATGTAAAGTTGAACTTCGGCAAGAAGCTTAAAAAGGGCGAGTATTACGAAATACCCTATCGTGCTTTGGTGCCGGGGGAAATTTCCAATCTCATCGTGGCAGGGCGCTGCATCAGCGGCAGCTTTGCGGCGCAGGCCTCCTTCCGCATCCAGCCCACCTGCATGAGCATGGGCGAGGCGGCGGGCATCGCGGCGGCATGGGGGCTTTTGCACGGTATGGCGGCAAACGATGTGCGTTGGGAGGATATTCCGCAGGACAAACGCAGTTATGTCAGTAAAGGATAAATCTTTGGAGATACAGGGAGATATTGATGTCCTAAAAAATATTGAATTGTTTGTGGAGGGCTGCAAAGCCCTCCTTATTGTATGGCAAATTTTTCCTGCAAGGTCTGCAGAAACAGCTGAGAGGCTTTGGAAAAGACCTGATTCTTTTTCCAGGCTAAAGAAGGTTCGGTGTAGATGGGCGGTTCCAACGGACGGGTGCAGAGGTTGGTGCCCGTGGTATTTATGAGCTTATCAAAGGAGATGGCATAGCCTAAGCCTTCTTTGACCATCAGGGTGGCATTATAAAGCAGGGTGTAGGAACCGGCTATATGAAGTTCGTTTACTGGTTTTTGCAGCCAGTTGAGCAGTTCGTCACCATGGGTACTCGGCGAGAGGGCTTGCCGGGAAAATAGCAGGGGGCGATGCCAGAGGTCACTGGCCTGAATGGTTTCCTGCTTAGCGAGTGTATCATCTTTGCGCAGGAGCAGCACCCATTGGTCGCGGACTGGCAGGGGCAGTTCCTGATATTTGGCCGGGTCAAGCCGGCCATAGACAAAGGCAAAGTCGATAAGGCCGCGCTCTAAGCGGGTAAGTGTCGTGCTGCCATCGCCGGTTACGATATGAAAGCGGATACGGGGAGGCTGCTTTTGCAGTTGGCGGGCGGCTGCCATAATCAGGCCGAAATGTACGGATTCTCCTGCGCCAATGTGGATATCGCCGCTGATATCTTCGTTGCTGCTCATGAGGTCTCCTTCGGTCTTTTCCACCAGCGACAGAATTTCTTCTGCGCGGCGGCGTAAAAGCTCCCCGTCATCGGTCAGGAGAATGCGGCGCGGTTCACGAATCAGCAGCTGTTTGCCGAATTCATCTTCCAAATCCTTTAATTGCCGGGAAAGCGTCGGCTGGGAGAGGTGCAGTTTTTCTGCCGCCCGTGAAAAACTTTCCTCACGGGCAACGGTTAGAAAGTAGTTGAGAACACGCAATTCCATCACAATCAGCTCCTTGTTTTTCCTTTATTATAGATTGTAAATCTATTACTGTAAAGCATAGATAGGCATTTTCTATAAGTATTGGTATTTACATGAAGATAAATTTATAATGGAAGAAAAG
>CACZZN010000032.1:25822-38396 GCA_902785705.1 uncultured Veillonellaceae bacterium | reverse complement strand
AACATCACGCCCCATGTCTGCCGCCACACCTACTGCAGCAACATGGCACGGTCGGGCATGCGACGCGAAGCTAGTCCCTGTAGGGAAACCCCAAAACGCTCCAGTACCTCATGGGGCACAGCGAAATCGGCGTGACGCTTAACACCTACACACATCTCGGATTGGAGGATGCCGTGGATGAAATCAAGAAGATAGAGGAAGAGAGGGCAAGGCAAGAAATCGAGCGAGGCGACCGTCCCCATAGGGAGGCAGGACTGACACAGCGGATGTTCCGGGTAGTATGAATAGGGCAATGACGGCAGGTTTCCTTCGGGGAGCCTGCCTATTTTTTGTTGCAAGGAGGTAAGGATATTGTGATTCGCCATTTCCCATGCTATGATAAGGAAAGTGTACGTTTGCCGCCGACATTTTCAGGGGCTTGCGGGAGTAGTAAAACACCTCGATTTCTACTACGTTTTTACTACTTTTGAGGGACTTAATATGCCCTGATTTGCCCTATTATGCCACTTTTACACTTTCCGACAATTCAGACACGTCTCTGGCGAGGTCGGCATAACGCAGCATTTCACGGCGTATTTGGGCATATCTGGAAGGAGAATTTGAATGGTGAAAATACTTTTCGTTTGCCACGGCAATATTTGTCGCTCGCCGATGGCGGAGTTCGTTATGAAGGATATGGTGCGCAAGGCCGGATTGGAGCATGAGATACTTGTGGATTCCAAGGCCTGCCGTACCGATGAGATTGGCTCCGATACCTATTACGGCACGAAAAACAAACTGCGCGAAGAGGGCATTCCCTTCGCGCCCCGCCACGCCCGTCAGATAGTCGCAGCCGATTATGACGCGTACGATTACATCATCGGTATGGACGGAGAGAACATGCGAGATTTGCAAAGACTGACCAAGGGCGATCCGCGGAGGAAAACCTACCGGTTGTTGGAATTCGCGGGAGAGGGCCGTGATGTTGCCGACCCTTGGTATACGGATGATTTTGATGCTACCTATCGTGATGTGCAAAAAGGCTGTGCGGCACTTCTTCATCAATTGACGGATTCTGCATGTACAGCGTCCGGAAGCAGGAAGTAATCTCGTTTTGGTACATTTCTTCGAACGCGGGTACAGAAGCTCTTACGGCGGTGGGAAATACGATTATGGAGGGAAATATATGACGGAAAAGGAGAAGTATGCGCAGGTGCGGCGGGAGGCCGGGTTTACGGGGCTGGCGCTTCTGGCGCTGATCCTGTTCTGGCTGGTCGCAGGCTTTGGGGCGGCGCAGCTGGACCTGGAGGTGTGCGGACTGCCGCTTTGGATCGTGACATCGAGCCTTGGCGTCTGGGCGGCGGCCATCGTCTTGGTGAAGCTTTTGACGGGCTTTGTTTTCCGGGATATGGACTTGGATGAGCAGCGTGCCCCTGATGGAAGGGGGGCGGAACCTCGTGGCTGAGACGGGTCATCTTTCCACGCTCCTGCCGCTTTTGGTTTTCATGTGCGGTATGGTGGGCATCAGCCTCTTCGTGCGTTACCAGCAGCGAACGGGATTTGGAAGCAATTTCGTGCAGCAGTACTTTATCGGCAACCATGATCTGGGAGGCTTCGTGCTGGCCATGACCACAGTGGCCACTTACAGCTCCGTGAGCTCCTTCGTGGGCGGGCCGGGGATGGCATGGCAGGTGGGCTTCGGCTGGATCTACATGGCGGTGGTGCAGGTCACGGCCATCTTTCTGGTGCTGGGCATCTTCGGCAAGCGTGTGGCGCTGCTTTCCCGCAAGTTCCATGCGGTGACCGTGGTGGACATCATCCGTGAGCGCTTTCAGTCGGATTTCATCGCGGGCATGGCGGCATTCATCATCGTGCTCTTTTTCTGCGGCACCATGACCGCGCAGTTCGTGGGAGGTGCGAAGCTCTTTGCTGCAGTGACAGGCTACAGCTACGAGATGGGGCTTGTGCTCTTCGGGCTGGTGGTGGTCATCTACACCTCGATCGGAGGGTTCCGTGCCGTGGCGTTGACGGATACCTGCTGTGCCATCATGATGATGATCGGCATTGCGCTGCTGCTTTACTATGTTTTGGACGCAGGCGGCGGATATGCAGCGATCATGGAGCATATCCGGGTGCATGAGCCGCAGATGCTGGAACCGTTTTCTGCGGGGAAAATGCCTTGGGGCATCTATCTGACCCAGTGGATTCTGGTGGGAATCTGTACGATTGCGCTGCCGCAGTCCGTGGTGCGCGGCATCAGCTACAAGGATACCAAGGGGCTGCACCATGCGATGCTCATCGGAACGGTGGTCATCGGCTTCATGAATATCGGCATCAACTTCACGGGTATCCTCGCGCACGGTGTACTGACAGGCGACCTCGCCAGCTATGGCGGCGTGGACAACATCATCCCGACGACCATCGTGACCGTCATGCCGCAAAGCCTTGTGGGACTTGCCATCATCGGTCCTTTGGCGGCCTCCATCTCCACGATTTCAGGGCTGCTCATCGTCGCATCCTCCGCTATCATCAAGGATGTGTACCTGCACTATCAGGAAAAGCGGAACCGTGAGGTGAGCACGGGGCAGATCCGCCTGCTCAGCATGGTGGCGACGGCAGTCATCGGGGCTGTCGTGTTCGTGATAGCGCTCACGCCGCCAAGCCTCATCTGGCTCATCAATATGTTCGCGTTCGGCGGCTTAGAAACCGCTTTCTTTTGGACGCTTCTGCTGGGACTTTTTTGGCGCAGGGCCAACCGCCTGGGCGCATTCCTCTCCATGGGCGGCGGCACAATCGTTTACTGTCTTGCCCAGGGGATGGGCTTCAAAATCATGGAGCTGCATCAGATCACCATCGGCATCACTTGTTCCCTGATTTTCTTTCTCCTTGGCTCCTATTTGGGCAAACCGGCGGAAAAACAGGTGCTGGAAAAATTTTTCCCTGAGGAATTGTGAGGAACTGCTGCCAGGAAGGGGTATCGGCCAAAATGAAACAAGAACTTCCCTATTTCTATATCGGTTCAGCCTATGGGGGCTGGCAGGAATGGTTTTCGGAGCGCATGATGCGGCTGGGGGGATGCGCTGCGGTGACGGCCTGCGATTGCAGCATTTACTTTGAGCTCTATAAAGGCAGGAAAGCGCTTTATCCTTTTGACGCGCAGCATGTGAGCCGTGAGGACTATCTGCGGTTCGGCAGCGTCATGAAGCCGTACCTGCATCCCCGATGGACGGGGATCGACCGATTGGATATTTATATCGATGGGTTCGGGAAGTTTTTGCAGCATCGCGGGGAGAACACCATATCCATGACCCCTTGGGAGGGGGAACGCGCCCTGCCGCCGACCAGAGAAATCATCCGCCACCAAATCGATGAGGGCTGGCCCATCCCGTGTCTGACGCTGAAGCATACGGCTCCTGCGATGGATGACTATGTGTGGCACTGGTATCTCCTGACAGGATACGAAATCTACGAGGATGCTATGCTGGTGAAGGTCGTGACCTATGGCAGCTGGCGGTGGCTGGATCTGGCGATGATATGGAACACGGGGCATTCCCGCAAGGGTGGGCTGGTTCTGTTTCGTGAGCAGCATGAAAATCCATGCCCGTCATGAGAAAGGGCATGGATTCCGGGCCATGCACGTTATTGCTCATATCGCAGCACGATATGACCTGCTTGCCGGGTTTGCTGCAAATCAATGACGCGCTGGTTGCGGGAGCCTCGGAAATGGAGGGTCAGATCCCTTTGTGCGTCGATATAGGGGCCGTCCACCAGCACATCGATTTCCAGGAGCAGTGCCCGGATATCCGGGTCTTCGTTTTCTTGCAATGCTTCCAGTGTGTAGCCCGTGTAGGCCCATACATCGAGCCCCATGGCATGAACGGCCCTTGCCAGCTCCAGCATGGGACGAGGCTGGCAAAAGGGATCTCCGCCGCTGAGCGTGATGCCGGAGAGCAGGGGATTTTCCCGGAATTTTTGCAAAAGCTCCTCGGTGTCGATTTCATAACCTCCGTCAAATGCGTGGGTCTCTGGATTCTGGCAGTTCGGGCAATGATGCGGACAGCCCTGCGCGAATACCGCCAGGCGGCACCCGTCGCCATCTACAACAGAATCATCGACAAAACCTGCGATGCGAAACTTCATGTTCCCGTCAGTCCTTCCGATG
The DNA here is from genome assembly GCA_902785705.1 of uncultured Veillonellaceae bacterium. GTDB lineage: Bacteria > Bacillota > Negativicutes > Selenomonadales > Selenomonadaceae > UBA9786. The sequence goes on along the minus strand of CACZZN010000032.1, from coordinate 34,255 downwards.
TGTCTTTCTTCCTTCACTCGTTCGCCCTATGGCTTTCTTTCCGGTTCTTCTTTGTGCTATACTAGTGCACTGGCACATTGATATTTGAACAATCTGCACTGTCTATGCCGCCACCTGCTTCGTTATCGTCGCTTGACGTAGCTTCTGCTACTACTGCGCTCCTCTGCCTCGCATCTGGCGACATATCCAGCGCATATTTGTCCAATTATCAATGTGTCAGTACACTAGATCGTATTCGCAATTCAAGTCAAAATTCCTGCCCTTGCACGAAGTTTTCTGCCATATCAACAGGAGGTATTTCATGGAAATCCTATTATTCCTATTGCTGGGCATAGGCGTAGGAACCTTCGGTACATTGGTCGGTATCGGCGGCGGCCTTATCTGTGTTCCCGTCTTTATCCTTTTTTTGTCGGCGGACGCAGCCCATCCCTTTTTTGAGACCGCTGCACAGATTACCGGCACGTCACTGGTTATCGTCATGGCCAATGCCCTGTCGGGGACATTGGCCTACATTCGGCAAAAGCGTGTGTACTTCAAGGCGGCCGTCCCCTTCGCCATTGCTACCTTGCCCGGCGCTTTCTTCGGCTCCTACATCGTGGACAATTTCAATATGCCCATGCTGAATTTTTATTTCGGTATTTTCCTGCTGTTCATGGCATCCATGATGTACCTGAATAGCCGCCGCAAGCCGCCTGTGGACGTAGACGGCCTGCCGGAAGGCTTCACATTCAGCCGTTTCTGGGGCATTGCCTCCAGTTTTGTGGTGGGTTTTCTCTCCAGCATCTTCGGTATCGGTGGCGGTGTTATCCATGTACCCCTGATGATTTACCTTTTGGACTTCCCGGTGCACATGGCCACTGCCACCTCCCACTTTGTGCTGGCCTGCTCTTCTGCTTTTGGGGTGGTATCCCACTTGATGCTCGACCATATCATCTGGATGCCGGCCATCTGCATTTCCATCGGAGCAGCCATCGGCGCCCAGATGGGAGCAAAAATCTCCAAGAAAACAAAGAGCAAAGTCATACTTTCCCTGCTCTCCTTGGCGATGTTTGCCTTGGGATGCCGACTCATACTCATGGGCAGTGCACAATAAGAATCTGTCATTTGGCTGCCGCAAGGATGACGGCTTCCGCGATTTCCTTGATGGTTTTCCTCTTTTCCATGCTGTATTTCCGGATGCGCCGGTAGGCCTCCTGCTCCGTGATGTGCAGTTTTGCCATGAGGATGCCCTTGGCACGGTCCAGTGTCTTGCGTGCCTCAAGTGACTCCTTTGCCTCTTCCAGCTCCCTTTCCATCTGCTTCATGTCTTCCCATCGAGACAGCGCGAATTCCATGGTCGGGAGAAGCTGGCCCGCCTGTACGGGCTTCACCAGATACGCCATAGCCCCGGAGTCCTTGGCACGCTCCACGACGTGCGGCTGGCTGGAGGCCGCAAGCAGAAGCACCGGGGCATAGCCCCCCTCCGTGATCCGTTTGCTCGCTGCAATTCCGTCCATTCGAGGCATCATGATATCCATGATGACGAGATCCGGACGGATTCTTTTTGCCATCTCCACGGCCTGCAGGCCATCCTTTGCCTCGTCTGCAATCTTATGCCCCGCCGACCGCAAGATTTCCCGCAGGTCCCTATGGGGGGCAGGAGGGTCGTGTTCAGCGATCAGGATGCGGTATTTTCTCATCTCTTTTCCCTCGTTTCATTTCGAAAGCGACATTTCTCCGCAACCTGTATATTTTCCGTTTCGATTTCTTTTTCCTTCTTGAATATATAAAAATATTGTATACATAAAACCTATTTTATAACAAATCATGTATACATTCCGAATGTATGGACATTTGTCCTCCTGCGTGCTAGTATAAATCTCGAATATATAAATATTTTATAGAATCCATGCCATCAAAGCATAGGGTGTAAGCCGTACCGCTTTGATGCAATGATGCAGGGTATGTTTCAGGAGGCGTTCCTATGTGCAGAATCGGTTCAATCAAGAGCAAAATCCCCGTTCAGCCATCCACGGCGCTGAAGCTCATGCTTCCTCAGCAGGAGGGACATGACAATTCAGGCTTCGCCATGGTCATGCAGGATCTTTACGGCATCTTTTCCGGCTACAAGGACAAGCCGCTGCTCTCCATGGCCTGTACGCAGCGCGGTGCGCAGATGGTGGAGGACTATATGGACGCCCACAACTTCGTGCAGCTCGCGGAGTGGATCCCTATTCCCGCAAAGGAAGCAGGGCTGGATATCCAGGCGATGCCCTACTACATCTTCCGCAACTATGACTATCCGGAGGAAGCGGAGAAGATGGATGCGGCCCAGAAGGAAAACCTTTTGCTGGACGCGCGTCTTGCCCTGCGCAGGCTGCTGGAGGAAGCGGGGGAGGGATTCGTGTATTCCTTTTGGCCCGATGTGCTGACGCTGAAGGAAATCGGCGATCCGGCGGATATCGCGACCTATTTCCATCTCTGGGATGACAATGGCTGTCTTGTGGCGAAATCCATTGTGGCCCAGTGCCGCCAGAACACGAATTACGCGATTGTGCGCTATGCGGCCCATCCTTTCTTCTTGCAGGGGTATACGCTCTGCGCGAACGGCGAGAACACCTTCTACACGAAGAACAAGGAGTTCCAGAAATCCCTGCACCGCGGCTATATCGGCTTTGAGTCCGATTCCCAGTGCTTCCTGAATACGCTCCACTATGTGCATCATGAGCTCAAATGGCCTCTGGGCTACTACAAGCACGTGATTACCCCCCTGCCCTTTGAGGAAATCGAGGAACGCGAGGACAGGGAAGTCCTGACTGCCATTCGTCAGTCTTTGGCGAATCTGGAAATCAACGGCCCGAATACGGTCATCGGTGTCCTGCCGGACGGCAGCATGATTACCTGCTGCGACTCCAAGAAACTGCGCCCCGTGGTGGTGGGCGGGGACGAGAACATGGTCGCGATCTCGTCAGAAGTCTGCGGCATCAATGAAATCATGCCGAACCGCGACATGACGAAGGACATCTATCCGAATGAGCGTGAGATCGTGATCATCGACAATGCGTTGGAGGTGACGAGATGGAAGCAGTAAAGACACAGGACATCGGCGTCAATGATCTGCCGTGGAAAATCGAATACCATGCGGAGCGCTGCACCATGTGCGGGAGCTGCGTCGCAAGCTGCTCCTTCAACGCCATCAAGGCCACTGTGCAGTCCCAGTCGATCACCGTCTCGGAAGAAAGCCAGCCAACGCCAGTGCATCGCTTCATTGCGCGCCCGATCATCAAGCAGGTGGCAAGCCTCACGGATTTTTGCCGAGGCTGCGGCATGTGCGAGAAGGTCTGCCCGAACAACGCCATCCGTCCCGTGCGGAATCCCGATACGCGCAGGACGCTTCTTTCCAAGGACAACGGCCCCATCAAGCGCGGCGGGCGCACGAACCTCAACGCCCAGCGCACCTTTGACAAGATCATCGTGGGGCGCATCTCGCAGATGACGGACCCTTCGCTGGATTCGGCGCGCCATACGTTTGACATCCGTTCTCCCTTCGGGCGTGTGCTGGGCTCCAAGGAGCTGCCCTTCGAGGTAAAGGACGGCAAACTTGTGCCCGCAGGCCATACGCCTCCTGTGCACTGGATTTACCCCTTGATTTTCTCGGATATGTCCATCGGCGCGCTTTCCACCCGCGCATGGGAGGCTGTGGCGCTTGCCGTGGGCTATCTCAACGAGAAATGCGGCATTCCCATCCGCATGAGCTCCGGCGAGGGCGGCATGCCGGTGAATCTTTTGAAATCCGACTATCTCAAATACTTCATCATCCAGATTGCCTCCGGTCATTTTGGCTGGAACCGCATCATTAAGGCCATGCCCCATATGGTGACGGATCCCGCAGGCATTCTGATCAAGATCGGGCAGGGGGCGAAGCCCGGCGACGGAGGGCTTTTGATGAGCGCAAAGGTGGCGGAGCATATCCAGGCCATCCGCGGCGTGCCCAAGGCAACCCTCTCTTCGCCGCCGAATCATCAGGGGCTTTATTCCATCGAGGAATCCGTGCAGAAAATGCATCTTTCCATGAACGCGGCCTTTGGCTTCCGCGTGCCGGTCGCCATCAAATGCGCGGCATCCTCCACCTCGGTGTCCGTCTACAACAATTTGCTGCGCGATCCCTATAAGATCTGCGGCGGATTCTTCATCGACGGCATCCAGGGCGGAACCGGCGCAGCCAACGAGGTATCTCTCGACCACACGGGCCATCCCGTGGTATCGAAGATCCGTGACTGCTATCTGGCTGCCGTCAATCAGGGCCTGCAGGGGCAGATCCCGCTCTACGGCGGCGGCGGTGTCGGCATGACAGGCAATGCCGCGGCGGATGCGTTCAAGATGATCTGCCTCGGCGCAAACGGCGTGTTTGCGGGCAAGGTGCTGATCCAGCTTCTGGGCTGCGTCGGGAATGAGCAGGGACGCTGCAACTCCTGCAATACGGGCAAGTGTCCCACCGGCATCTGCACCCAGAACCCGCGCCTCGTGAAACGGCTGGATGTGGATCGCGGCGCGCAGAAAATCGTGGACTATGTATTGGCTTTCGACGCGGAACTGAAAAAGCTCATGGCGCCGATCGGCAACAGCTCGCTCCCGGTCGGCCGCAGTGACGCGCTGGTTTCCACGGACAAGGCGATCGCAGACAAGCTGGGCATCCAGTATGTGTGCTGATGACAAGCAAACAAAGAGGTGAATGGAATGTTTAAGATCGATACCATGAAAGGACATGAGCGCATGTCCACGCAGGAACTCCTGCTTGCCATCGGCGAGGCGGTGAAGGGCGGAGAAACGGAGTTTGAGATCGCGGCATCCGGTCAGCATGATATTGGCGGCCCGCTTTGGCATCCGGAGGGCAAGACGCTGCATTTCCATGTGACGAATGCGGGGCAGCGCGTGGGCTCCATGTGCCTGCCGGGCACGGAAATCGTGGTGGACGAGTCCGCTTCGGCGGATGTGGGCTGGCTGAACTCCGGCGGCATCATCACCGTGCGCGGCGATGCGGGCGACACGGCGGGCCACTGCTCCTCCGGCGGCAAGATCTTCATCGGAGGCCGCGCTGGGACACGCAGCGGCTCCCTGATGAAGCACGATCCGCTCTATGAGGAGCCGGAGCTTTGGATTCTCAAGAATACCGGCAGTTTCTCCTTTGAGTTCATGGGCGGCGGCCGTGCCGTGGTCTGCGGCTGCGACTCGGAAGCGTTTTCTTCCGTGCTGGGCGAGCGTGCCTGCGTGGGCATGGTGGGCGGAACAGTCTATGTGCGGGGCCCTGTTTCCGGCTATCCTTCCGATATTCGCTGCACGGAGCTCGATGCAGCGGATATCGCCTTCCTCGACGGGGGCATGGACGATTTCCTCTCCCACATCGGCAGGGAGGAACTGCGGCAGGAGCTTTCGGACTGGAGCCGGTGGAAAAAACTGCGTCCCCTGACCTTTGAGGAAAAGCAGCCGAAGGCAGCGCCCAATCTCAAGGACTTCCGCCTGCGCGAATGGGTGAAGGGCGGCATCTTCTCCGATGTGGCGAAGGACGATTTCGAGGTGCACAGCACCATCAGCCACGGGCTTTACCGTCTGCGTGTGCCAAGCTGGGACAATGCGAAGTTTGCGGCTCCCTGCGAATTCAACTGCCCGACGGGCATCCCGACGCAGCGGCGCTATGATCTCATCCGCCTGGGGAAGCTGGACGAGGCGCTGCAGTTGGAGCTGGAATATACCCCCTTCCCCGGCTCGGTCTGCGGTTCGGTCTGCCCGAATCCCTGTATGGACGGCTGCACCCGCGGTACCATTGACGAGCCAATCCAGATCGGCGATCTCGGCTATCGTTCCGCGTTTGTGCAGGTAGAGCCGCCAAAGGTCAGGACAGGCAAAACGATCGGCATCATCGGCGGCGGCGTGGCGGGACTCTCCGCCGCATGGCAGCTGGCCCGCAAAGGGCATACGGTGACGGTCTACGATGAGGCGGAGCACATCGGCGGCAAGCTGGAACAGGTCATTCCGCGGGGCCGTCTTGCCCATGAACTGCTGGAAGCAGAATTGAAGCGCATCCGGAGCGTCGGCGTGGAGTTTGTCAGCTCCTGCAAAGTGGACAGGGCGAAGTTCGAGGAAATCCGGCATGCGTCAGATGCGGTCATTGTTGCGACAGGCGGCACAAAGTCCCGCTTTTTCCCGTGGGAGGGCGCGGAACACCTGACCATGGGCCTGGAGTTCCTGAAGCAAATCAATCGGGGCGAAAAACCTGCTGTGGGGAAACACGTCGTCGTTATCGGCGCGGGCAACTCCGGCATGGACACTTGCCGCGGCGCTTACGAGATGGGCGCGGAGACGGTGATTGCCGTCGATGTGCAGAAACCTGCGGCGTTCGCGAAGGAGATCGCCTATGTGGAAGGTCTGGGCGGAAAGCTGGTCTGGCCCTTTTTCACCAAGAAAATCACGGCGGAGGGCATTTACGCGAATGACGGCACGTTCATTCCCGCGGATCAGGTCATCGTATCCATCGGCGAGGAGCCTGTCCTGGATTTCCTGCCTGAGGACGAGCGCATCGAGAAATTCCGCGGCAGCTGGCTGGTGCCGAAGGCAGACCAGTCCATTTTGCCGGGCGTTTTCACGGCGGGAGACACCATTAAGCCGGGGCGCCTCACGGATGCCATCGGCAGCGGCAGGAGGGCGGCATGGCACGCAGATCGGTATGTCATGGGCGGAGAGCCGGCACCGTTCCCGCAGAAGCAGCAGATTCCTGCGGAGCGGCTCAGCAAGGCCTATTTCGACAAATGTCACCACTGCGCGCTGAAGGATCCCGTGGACGACCATACGCGCTGCGTCAGCTGCGGCACCTGCCGCGACTGCAGGATGTGTCTGGAATCCTGCCCGGAAAAGGCGATCATGCGCATCGAAAAGGAAGACGGCTCCTGGGAGTATGTGTCCGACCCGGACCGCTGCATCGGCTGCGGCATCTGCGCGGGCGTCTGCCCCTGCGGCGTCTGGAGCATAGAGGACAATCCCGAGCCGATCCCGATGTACAGCACGGGAGACAAAGCGGCATCATGACAGGAGGGACAGGATGGCGAACATCAATGACAATTATCTGAAACTCCCCGGCAGCTATCTTTTTGCCGAGATCGCACACCGCATCACAAACTATCGGAAGGCGCACGCGGATGCAGACATCATCCGGCTCGGCATCGGGGATGTGACACGTCCCCTTCCGATGGCCTCCATCCGGGCGATGCATGCGGCAGTGGACGAAATGGCGGATGCAGCAACATTCCGCGGCTACGGCCCGGAGCAGGGCTATGATTTTTTGAGGGAAAGCATTGCGGAGCACAGCTACGCAATGCGCGGCGTTTCCATCGAGCCGGATGAGATCTTCATCAGCGACGGTGCAAAGAGCGACTGCGGGAATATCCAGGAAATTTTCGGACAGGACAACCGCATTGCCATCACGGATCCCGTGTATCCCGTCTATCTCGATACCAATGTCATGGCGGGGCGCACGGGCGAACTGCAGGAAAACGGATATTTTTCCGGCGTCACCTATCTGCCCTGCCGGGCGGAGAATCATTTCCTGCCGCAGCTGCCCAAGGAGCATGTGGATCTCATCTATCTTTGCTCCCCCAACAATCCGACGGGCGCGGCCATGTCCCGCTCAGACCTTGCGGCATGGGTTGCCTATGCCAGAGAGCAGGAAGCCGTGATTTTGTTTGACGCAGCCTATGAAGCCTATATTGAGGCGGGGAATGCCGATATTCCCCACTCCATCTATGAGATCGACGGGGCGAAGGAGGTGGCCATTGAATTCCGGTCATTTTCCAAGACGGCAGGCTTCACGGGAACCCGCTGCGGCTATGTGGTTCTGCCCAAGACCGTGAAGGGAAGAGCAAAGGACGGGCGTCATGTCCCCCTGCATCCCCTCTGGAACCGGCGCCATACCACGAAGTTCAACGGCACTTCCTATATCGTGCAGCGCGGGGCGGCTGCCATCTATACGGAGGAAGGACAGGCGCAGGTCAGGGCGCTCATTGCATACTATATGGAAAATGCCCGCATCATCCGGGAGGGCCTGCAAAAAGCGGGGCTGACCGTCTACGGAGGCGTGCATTCGCCCTATATCTGGCTCAAAACGCCAGGCAGCATGCTTTCCTGGGATTTCTTCGATCAGTTGCTGCAGGAGGTGCAGGTCATCGGCACCCCCGGTGTCGGCTTCGGTCCCTGCGGCGAAGGCTACTTCCGCCTGACAGCCTTCGGCGATCGTGAAAGGACGCAGGAAGCAGTAGAGAGAATCCGAGCGCTGGCATGAGATATACTATAGTGATTGCATCAAGTCTAGGGCGTGTTGATTAATTCACTCAGCCCATCTTCGCGGGTCTTGACTGCCCCTGCTGCGTTGACAAATCCTCAGCATAGCACCACTATGCCTGCGGT
>CACZZN010000032.1:0-25815 GCA_902785705.1 uncultured Veillonellaceae bacterium | reverse complement strand
TATAATGAGAAAACATAGCTGGTGTGCTGCGACGCCGGCTCTTCTCTTGGTTTGGAATTTGAAGAAAGCCGTCGCCGATTGGGCGGCTTTTTTCATATTCTAAGGATTGACACAATATATGAGGTGAAGCACATGAAAAAAAACTTGAGCATCAAGAAAACCGTCTGTGTCCTGACGGCACTTTTGGCAGCCGGCTTGTCCTGGCAAGGTGCCGAGGCATGCACCACTACCATCGTCACCAAAGGAGCCACGGCGGATGGCAGCACTTTGGTGACCCACTCCAATGATGCCTTTACCAGTGACCCCAATATCGTCTATGTGCCTGCCAAGGAGCATCAGCCGGGAGAGATGCGGAAGGTCTACCCTGCCGCCATTGCCTGGGATGAGATGCCTGAGTACAACTGTCGGGAGTTCCCCCGGCTGGTGGCGCCCGAGCGCGCTGAGGACTATGCCCGCCCGGGGCAGGAGCCTACCAAACCGCTGGGGGAAATCCCGGAGGCTGCCCACACCTATGCTTATATTGACAGCGATTACGGAGTTATGAATGAGCATGGCCTGATGCTGGGGGAGTGCACCAATAATTCTGCTCATCTGGAATATCTGGAGCCGGGGGAGGGCAGGGGGATTTTCTACGCCTCGGAGCTGGGTCGGGTAGCCTTGGAGCGCTGCCGCACCGCCCGGGAGGCAGTGGAGCTCATGGGCTCCCTCATAGATGAGTATGGCCTTTGGGGCACCGGGGAAACCCTGCTGGTGGCGGATAAGGACGAAGGCTGGGTGCTGGAAATGCAGCCGACTCCCTCCGGAAAGGGCGGTTTCTGGATTGCCCAGCGGGTGCCGGATGGGGAGTTCTTCGTGGCAGCCAACCAGTTCCGCATCCATGCCATCAAGAAGGGAGATCCCAATCAAATTTACAATCCCAAGCTGCCGAAAACGCTGAAGGAAGCGGGCTGGGCTGCCTACGACAAGCAGGGGAATCTGGACTGGGTGCGCTCCATGCAGGCCGTAGAGGACTACCATCCCTACTTCGCCCTCCACAGGGTATGGCGTGCCCAGAGTCTGGTGGCTCCCTCCACGAACCTGCCCCAGCGCACCAAGGGATGGGAAGGGGATGAGTACCCCTTTTCCGTTAAGCCCGACCATCCCCTGACACTTCAAGAGGTCATGGATCTGCACCGGGATGCCTACGAGGGCACCAGCATCGACCGACGCAAAGGCAAGGCGGCAGGGCTCTTTGACTCCGTCTACCGCTACGGGGACTACCAATGGGAGCGCTCCATCACCTCCCGGAGTAACGCCTACACTTGGATCACCCAGGCGGGGGCCAGCCTGCCTTGCCCCATCTTCTGGCTGTCCATGAACGCCCCGGCGGAAAGCACTTATGTGCCCCTGACCGTCTCCCAGATGCCCGAAGCTTACAGGCACATTGACAGGGGAAGCTTTGATGTATCCAAGGCTTGGTGGGCTTCCGGTCAGGTGACGGCTCTCACTCGGGGTTACTACAGCGTGCTGCAGCCTGAGGTGCTGAGTGCCGCCCATGAGCTGGAGGCAGAAGCCATCCGGCTCGTGAACAGCTCCGCCGGTCAAAGCCCCGAGGACTTCCGCCGGGACCTGGAGAAAAACGCAGCGTTCGCCTTGGATCGGTGGCAGCGTCTCCAAGGGGAGCTTCTGGCAAAGCACCAGATCGACCGCCGCATGGCCTTGGGGAGTGCCCAGAAGCTTACATCTGACCCGGTGCAGAAGTATTGATACTTATCTTTGATAAAAATTTTAAATGAATGATCGGGAATTTTTATCAAAGCCAGTCGTGCATACGCACGCCTGAAGTCTCATGCACTCTCAGTAAGAAATAAAATTTCTAACTGAGAGTAGTATGAGGCGCTTGCCGCGTTGCTTTTCCCGTAATGAAGAGGCTGTCGCACGAAGAAAGTTCATTTCGTGCGACAGCCTCTTTTACTTATGGAAAATTAGCGAATCGAGCCCGTTACGGCATTTTCACGCAGGCTGGCTGCGCTGATTACACGCTCGATGGCCGTCTGACGCGGGGAGCCGATCCGATTCTGCGTTTCTGTCCTTCGGAAGTTTCAAGCTCCCAGCACTTCTGTGAAATAGATGACGGTCACGGTATCCTCGGGCAGGATCCTGCGCTGGTAGATCTGCTCAAAGTCTGCGATCAGAGCCTCCACCGTGTTGATTTCGGGATTTTGATGGCCAAGATCCTTGGAGGTCAGAGAGCCCATCGTCTTTACGCGCACTTTGTCAAGGTAGGCCGTGTAGAGCTTTTGCTTCGGCTCGTCTTCTTCACCGGTGGTAATCCAGACAATCGAACCCTGCGGGAACTGCCCGCTCACGTCGCCCAGACGCACCGTGCAGTTCTTCGTGCGCTCCAGCAGCATCTTTTTATGCTTTTCTGCTCGGAAATTCAATGCCATCATGATTTGTAACATCCCCTTTTATGCGGTACCATACATACAAGAACATCTCCACAGTATAATTCTTCCTGACGCGGAAGATTCCTGCATTTGCACAGGGGAAAATTTTTGCTCTTTGCAGAAGCAGCTTGCTTTTCTTGACGATTTGCTATATACTGACAACAGGAGAGGTGCTATCGGAAACGGTTGGCCCGCATATGATTTAGTCGAAATGACCGCTCAGTTTGCTAGGCTGGAGGCGGTCATTTTCGTGTATTCAAGTCTTTTCCCATCATATAGCCGAGGCCAAAGACGGTGATTGTATAGCCTATTACAGCCAACAATGACTCTATTGCCACATGACATCCCTCCTTGTATAGATTTCCTCGTTGGGATTTCTATGTCATCGGAGGGTCACAGTCCCTCCGGAGAGGGCTAACCGCTTCCCGTTAGGATAGCACCTGCTCAAAGTATAGCATATTTTGAGCAGGTGGGTATGTATTCTCAAAATTTTAGTCCCCGCCGCAGGCATCCGTGAAGCCTACAGCGGGGACTTTTGTTTCTCGTTCGGATAGGTTTTAGTTCTTGAGCGGTCTCTTCAGGATGGAGAGAAGAGCGCAGCCAACGACTGCTCCGATGAGGATTGCCACAAGGTACATCGCCGGATTGCCGATGGTCGGAACAACGAAGATGCCGCCATGCGGTGCGCGGAGCGTGCAGTCAAACGCCATGGAAAGGGCGCCTGCTACGGCAGAGCCGACCACGAGGGACGGAATCACGCGCAGCGGATCTCCTGCCGCGAAGGGAATCGCACCTTCGGTGATGAAGGAAAGGCCCATGACATAGTTCGTGACGCCGGCCTTGCGCTCGCTCTCCGTGAAGCGATTTCCGAAGAAGGTCGTGCAGAGTGCGATGGCAAGAGGAGGAACCATACCGCCGGCCATGACGGCTGCCATGACGTGATATTCGCCGCTTGCGAGGAGGCCTGTGCCCGTGACATAAGCAGCCTTGTTGATCGGGCCGCCCATATCGATTGCCATCATGCCGCCGACCACGACGCCGATGAGGATACGTGCATTGGGATCCATGTTCTTCAGGGTATCAACGAGCCATCCGTTGAGTGCGCTCACCGGCGGAGCAATGATGAACATGCTGATGAGGCCGATGATCAGGATGCCGAAGAACGGATAGAGCAGGACAGGCTTGACGCCGTCCAGGGATGCCGGAAGACCGGAGAAGACATTCTTCAGGATGTTCACCGTGTAGCCGCCGACGAAGCCTGCGAGCAGGGCGCCAAGGAAACCGGAGCCGGTCGCTCCCGCAAGGGCGCCGCCTACAAAGCCCACCGCGAGGCCCGGGCGATCCGCGATGCTCATGGCGATAAAGCCTGCGAGTACCGGCAGCATGAAGCCGAAGGCCGCGCCGCCCACATCTTTGAAGAATTTCGCAAGGGGCGTATTGGAGCCGAAATTGCTCGGATCGATGGAATAATCATCGAAGAGGAAGGCCAGGGCGATGAGGATACCGCCGCCAACCACGAAGGGAAGCATGTGGGAAACACCGTTCATGAGGTGCTTGTAAATCTGGCGCGCCAAGCTTTCCCCTGCCACATCCGCAGCGCCCTCCGCGCTGTCAGAGCCGGAGGCATGGTAGACCGGAGCGTTCGGCGCCATGGCGCGGTCGATGAGCTCGTCCGCTTTGTTGATGCCGTCCGCGACCTTTGCGCTGATGAGCTTTTTGCCGTTGAAACGCGCCATGGCCACATTCTTGTCCGCTGCGACGATGATCGCGTCAGCAGCAGCGATCTCGGCGGCGGTGAGCACGTTTTTCGCGCCCTCGGAGCCGTTGGTCTCGACCTTGATGGAGATGCCGCGCTGCCTTGCATGCTGCTCCAGGCTTTCCGCTGCCATGAAGGTATGAGCGATGCCCGTCGGGCAGGCTGTGACCGCAAGAAGCTGGATATGGCCGGCAGCCGGAGCTGACGCATTTGCAGCCTGCGGCCCCCTGAATTTGCCGTCCTCTTTGTCATCGATGAGCTTCAGGAATTCTTCCTTTGTGCTTGCCTTGATGAGCGCTTCCTTGAAGTTCGGATCCATGATCATCGTGGCGAGCTTGCTCAGGATGGAAAGATGCTCATTGTCGGCAGAGTTCGGCGCCGCAATCATGAAGAAGAGGCGGGCGGGCTTGTTGTCCATGGACTTGAAGTCCACGCCCTGCGGTACGGTCATCGCTGCGAGTCCTGCGTTCTTTACGCCCGAGCTCTTGGCGTGCGGCGTTGCAATGCCGTCGCCGAGGCCCGTGGTGCCGGAGGCTTCACGCGCCAGCACATCCTGTTTGTACTGCTCCTTGTCGGAGAGGTTGCCGGAGGCCTCCATGAGGTCTGCCAGCTGATCGATGGCTGAGCTCTTGTCAGCCGGGTTTGCGCCAAGAACAATGCTTTCATTCTTGAGCAGGTCGGTAATACGCATGTTGTTCGCTCCTTTTCAGAAAAGAGTAGAATGTAATATATGATTCCCAGGGCGGAGCCCTGAAAGTTCACACGATGGTCTTCAAAAGCGCCTCGACTTCCGGGCGCGTTGCGAGATTCTCGGAAAACGCGGAAGCACTGCCTGTTGCGACGCCCATGTGGAACGCCTGCTCGAAATCGCCGCCTGATTCAATGTAGCCCGTGATGAAACCGGCCACCATGGAATCCCCGGCGCCGACGGAATTGACCAGCTTGCCCTTCGGCGCGGGACTCTTGTAGGATTTCCCCTCTGCGGTCAGCAGGATCGCGCCGTCGCCCGCCATGGAGATGAGCACGTTCTGCGCGCCCTGCTCCTGCAGTTTCTTGGCATAGGTGATGATTTCCTCGTCCGTCGTGAGCTTCACGCCGAACATTTCGCCCAGCTCGTGATTGTTTGGCTTGATGAGCCAGGGGTTGTATTTGAGGACATTCATGAGCAGCTTCTTGGTCGCGTCCACGATGATGCGGATGCCGCGCCCCTGCAGGCGTGCCATGATGCGCTCATAGATATCGTCGGGCAGCGTGTTCGGGATGCTTCCCGCAAGCACCAGCGTGTCATCCTTTTGGAGCTTGTCCAGCTGTGTGAAAAGCTCCTCACGCTTTTCCTCGCTGATGTCCGGCCCCTGTCCGTTGATCTCCGTCTCCACATCCGCCTTTGCTTTGACGTTGATGCGGGAAAAGCCTTCGGGGAGCTGGACGAAATCGTCCGTTACGCCGAAACCCTTCAGCTGGCGTTTGATTTCCTCCCCCGTGAAGCCCGCGAGGAAGCCGAGCGCCGTGCTCTTGTGGCCGAGGTTGCCAAGCACGATGGACACGTTGATGCCCTTGCCCCCCGCAAGCACCTGCTCATAGTTCACGCGGTTGATTTCGCCGGCGGTGAAACTGTCGAGGCGGATGATGTAGTCCAGCGCAGGATTGAAGGTTACCGTATAGATCAATTTGATTCCCCCTCTAAGATTGTCGTATGATTCCTGTATTTCTTGTCCGGCAGGCAATCCGTGATGATTGCCGCGTCAGACAGATTCGCAAAGCTGATGGGCGATATCCGGCTGAACTTCGAGCTGTCGGCAAGCACGAAGGCCTGTGTGCAGCGGGAAAGAGCGCTTCCCTTGATGACGGCTTCGCCGGAGTCCGGTGTCGAATAGCCGGATTTCATGCTGATGCCATTCGTGCCGAAAAAGCCCTTCGTGAAATTGTATGCCTTGAGGCTGTTGAGTGCCTCGGTGCCGATGACGGCTTCCGTGACCGGCTTGACAGCGCCTCCCAGAATGAAGACCTTCATCCCCCGCTCCGCCAGCCTCGCAGCGTGAATGATGCCATTCGTCACAAATGCCGCATGGATGGACGAATCGATAAAATCGATCATGGCGAGCGTGGTGGAGCCTGCATCCAGATAAATGAAATCCTTTGGGGAGACAAGGCGTGCGGCCCGTCGTCCGATGATGCGCTTTTCCTGCCGGTGCAGGTCGCTTCTGGTCTGCATGTCCTCTTCTTTTGTGGTATATGCATTGTCCAGGGCAGTCGCGCCGCCGTAGACCTTGCAGAGACGACCGTCCTTGTGAAGCGTTGTGAGATCGCGCCGGACGGTGGACTCGGAGGCGTTCAGTATCTTGGTGAGGTCAAGGACGGAGACCGCTTTTTTTTCATCGAGAATATGCAGTATCGTCGCATATCGTTCCTCCGTCAACATGGCCGTTCCCTCCTTTGCGTTTTACTATACAACTAAACTCCGTCAAAGTCAATCAAAATCGGTAAAATTTCGCAAGGAAAATGAAAATAAATACGTATTCTCTGTTCAGATAATTTACAACAGTAATCTGAAGCGTTACAATTATTATACTAGAGCACGTTAGAATTTTCCGCAGGAAAAGCTCTTACGTGCTCTGTGTATACCGCGGACGGTATTGTCAAACGGGAATAGTTTCTCTTTCGCGAGTGTACCTGTATCCGTGGAGCTCATTTTAGGTAAAATACCTATAAATCCAGTAACCATGCGGATTTACGGCCTAAACATCGAAGAATTTTTCTTCACCTAATGGGTGATTTTCACAAAGTCCAACGAATCCAGTAGTTATACGATTTCGGACTGTTTTCTTAGGGCGTGTTTCACGGATTCAGGGTATAGTAAGCATAGATTAGGCAGGTGACGCCTTATGAACCTTATCAATATTCAGGATTATCCTGTACGGCCAGTACTTCGTGAATTATTGCAAGATAAAACCACTAAGCAGAATATCATGTTCGCAACAGATGCGTATGCTGTTGCTGGGATTGCTCCTCGTACCCCTGTCACCGTAGACCTGCTTTTGGGGATGAACCCGCTGGATCTGCAGCCTCGTGTGCTGAAGAGTATGGAAGAGCAAAACCAACGTACACGACAAAAAGCGGAGGTTTTCACCCCGTCTTGGATATGCAACAAGATGAACAACAACTGTGATACCGTATGGTTTGGCCGGGAGAATGTCTTTAATACCGGGATAGAGCAAGGATGGGTGACGCAAATAGGCAAAATAGAGTTTCCTAAGCGTAAAAGGTGGCAACGCTACATAGATTCCAAGCGGCTGGAGATAACCTGCGGAGAGGCTCCCTACTTGGTTTCGCGCTATGACACCACCACCGCCGAGATCATCCCTGTAGGTGACCGTATCGGCATACTTGACCGCAAGCTGCGTATCGTGAGCGAGAATACCGAAAGTGAATCTACATGGATGAACTGGACATACAGGGCCTTTCAGAGCGTGTATGGCTATGAATTTCAAGGAGATAATCTCCTTATCGCTCGCATCAACCTGTTGATGACCTTTGCCGACTATCTGAACGACAGATGGCACCGCCAGCCAACTTTGCCGGAATTAAAAAAGATAACGAACATCATTGTCTGGAATCTGTGGCAGATGGATGGCATAACCGGCACAGTGCCTTATGGCAAGCCTAAGAGCACCATACAGCAGCAGTCCCTTTTCTTCGACTGCGAGCAGGGTATCAATGATACGGAGCCGGAAACCGTGGATTGCAAGATACATGACTGGCGAGGACAGCGGACAATAACCTACAGGCACATCAAAGAAGGGCGTGTGGAAAAAGGAAAGGATGAGAAATAATGATTGCAGTACCGGCCTATTATGATGGCACAAACATCAAGCCGCTTGAAGCTATTAGCATCAAGCAGAATCAGAAAATAATACTGACTATCATGGATGAGTATGTAGACATAGAACCAAACACAACAGCTGCGAGTGTCTCTATGCAAGCGTTCCATGACCTTCAGAAGTACCGCAAACAGGGAAAAGAGCCGATTGATTATCGTGAAGAACTGACAAATATCTTGGGAGAGCGCTATGAAAGTCTTAGTTGATACCAATGTGGTTATGGATGCCTTGGAGGGGGCAGGGGACTTCTATGAGGCATCTTACAAGGCCATGGAGATATGTGCCCGTAAGCTGGCAAACGGCTATCTGGCCGCTCATAGCGTAACAAACCTATTTTATTTGCTTCGAAAGCGTTTCTCCGACGATGAGTGTCGGGATATTTTGTTGAATCTGTTTAACATCTTTCAAATTGAGCAGATAGACAGCACTAAATTGAAGACGGCTCTGGAAAATCGGGACTTCAAGGACTTCGAGGACTGTTTGCAAATGGAATGTGCCAAGGCTACCCATGCGGAGCTTATTGTAACACGGGATAAGAGGTTTATGGCTGACAGTTCTGTTCGCTGTATCACACCTATTGAGTTCTGTAGGATGTTTCAACAAGTGCTGGCAGAATTTGAGGAAGGAAGGACAGGGGAATGAAGTTTGATTTTGTGATAGGGAATAAGTGAAGCAACAGAGTGACTTGGAGTATAGGTAATCGAGGTGAGAGCATTGTGATTACTGGAAATTTTGCATTGAAACTGGAGAAAGGCTTTAATCCGCCTTATCAGGACGATACGGAAAATAAAGGCGATAGACCTAATCCTGTATATGATAAGTTTATGGACAGTGCTTTTTGTGTTGCTGATGTAGTAGAGCTAATTCATCCTGCAAGATTTTTATTTAATGCAGGACAAACATCAAAAAAATGGAATGAAAAAATGCTTTCTGATGAACATTTTAAGGTATTGCACTATGAGCCGAATGCAGATACAATTTTTCAGAATACGGATATAAAAGGCGGCATAGCAATAACTCTAAGAAATGAGAAAGAAAATTTCGGTGCTATTGAAACATTTACGAAATATAACGAATTGAATCACATAGTTAGGAAAATAAACAAGAAGATAGGAAAGTCATTACGTTTGGACTCTATCATTGCTTCACAGGGACTATATAAATTTTCTGATTTATTCTTTGAAGATAATCCTGAAGCACCATCTTTAATGGGGAAAGGAACAGGAAATAAGATAGTTTCCAAAGTTATGGAAAATATGCCATGTGTATTTGGGGATGTTTGTGAATCCGATAATTGTATTAGATTTTTAGGGCGTGTCAACAAAAAAAGAGTATGGAAATGGATTCGTAGAGATTACTTAGTTGAAAACGATTATATTGACACATATAATCTACTGATACCAGAAGCTAACAATTCAGGCAAATATGGTGAAACTTTGACATTACCTGCATTAGCTAAGCCAGGTGAAGGGGCTACTGATACATTTCTTAGTGCAGGAACTTTTGCAACAGAAGAAGAAGCCAATAATCTTGCTGTTTATATAAAAACACGTTTTTTTAGGGCATTATTGGGAGTAAAGAAGGTAACACAGCATTGTCCTCCTGCTGTGTGGCGAACAATACCACTTCAGAATTTTAAGGATAATACGGATATTGACTGGTCGCAATCAGTAGCTAATATTGATCAACAACTTTACAAAAAATACGAGCTTACGCAAGAGGAGATAAACTTTATCGAAAAAAATGTAAAGGAGATGGACTGAAATGAAAAAGCCTAATATCAAAACAAGTAAGCCCATCGTCCCTATGATATATGCCTACACTACCCCCGGTGTCTCTTATCATGACGGTTACATAAAAATCGGCTATACCGAGCAGGATGTAGATGAACGCATTCGCCAGCAGACCCATACTGCCGGCATTAAGGCACAGAAGGAATGGACGGGAACGGCGGTCTTTGACGATGGCAGTGGTGAAACCTTCAAAGACCATGATTTCCATGCCTATCTGCGTCAGAATGACATAGAGCAGCCCATGGATAAGGGAAATGAATATTTCTCCCCGGAAGACCGTAATGAGTGGTTCTATATAACGCCAGCGGAATCTAAGTCTATGTTCCATGATTTCCGGCAGAATCGTGGTATCTTAGAGCAGAAGGAAGCTATAGTACCCTACTCTCTGCGGCAGGAACAGGCGGCAGCCGTGGCCGCTACTAAGGCTTACCAAGAAGCCAATCCCGGCGGTGAATACCTCTGGAACGCCAAGCCACGCTTTGGCAAAACCTTGTCTGTCTATGACCTGATGAAGGAAATCAAGGCACAGCGTGTCCTCATAGTGACCAATCGGCCAGCTATTGCCAATAGCTGGTATTCGGACTATGTAAAATTCATTGGCAGGGAATCTCATTATATGTTTGTCAGCACCGTAGACGGTATCAAGGACAGACCATATGTCATTTCCTATGACATCTACAAACAGGATGAAGCCTCCCGGAAAAAGAAGAACCTTCCACCTATGGGGCTGATAGACTTTGTTTCCTTGCAGGATTTGAAGGGTGCCAAGGCCTTTGGCGGTCAGTACAACAAGCTGGAAGAAATCGGTAAAATCAACTGGGATTTGCTGGTCATTGACGAAGCCCACGAGGGCGTAGACACTCTAAAGACAGATGTGGCTTTTGACCGTATCAGCCGTAAGTTCACCCTGCACCTGTCCGGCACACCATTTAAGGCATTGGCAAATGACAAGTTCAATAGCGATGCCATCTTCAACTACACCTACGCAGATGAACAACGGGCAAAGCGTGACTGGGATGTGACCAGTGAACAGGAGAACCCCTACGCTAATCTGCCGAAGCTGAACCTCTACACCTACCAGATGTCAGAAATTGTCCGTGACGAACTGGCTCAAGGGATGGAAGTAGACGATGAGCAGGTGGCTTATGCCTTTGACTTGAATGAGTTTTTCCGGGTGGAAAACGGCAGATTTATCCATAATTCTTCCGTAGACAAGTTCCTTGATGCCATGACCTGCCAGACCAAGTTCCCTTTCTCCACAGAAGAACTTCGCTCCGAGTTGAAGCATACATTCTGGCTCCTTGACAGGGTGGAAAGTGCCAGAGCTATGGCTAAGAAGCTGGCAGAACACCCTGTATTCAAGGACTATGAGGTGATTCTGGCCGCTGGCGATGGGCGTATTGACGATGACGATGAGAATATGAAATCCTATGACAGAGTGGTAGACGCTATTGAAAAGCATGAGAAGACCATCACTTTGTCTGTAGGTCAGCTGACCACTGGCATTACCATTCCAGAGTGGACGGCAGTGCTGATGCTCAGTAACGTCAAATCGCCTGCCCTTTACATGCAGGCTGCTTTCCGGGCACAGAATCCCTGCCTCTTCCATGAAGGAAAGGAACTGAAGCGTAAGCAGAACGCCTATGTCTTTGACTTTGACCCGGCTAGAACCTTGATAATCTTTGAAGAATTTGCCAATGACCTGTCACCTGCCACCAATTCCGGCAAGGGAGATATGGACACACGCAAGGCAAATATCTATGAATTATTAAACTTCTTCCCTGTTATCGGTGAGGATGAAAATGGTGAGCTTATCGAGCTGGATGCAGAGAAGGTACTCTCCATACCTCGTAAAATCAAGTCGGTGGAAGTGGTTCGCCGGGGCTTTATGTCCAACTTCCTTTTCCAGAACATCAACAACGTGTTTGGCGCTCCCAAAGAAATCATCGACATTATCCAGCAATTTGAGCCGGTGGAAGAGCCGAAGAATAAGCAGAACACGCCTCTGGCCGATGAAACAGACAAAGACCTGTCCCTAAATGATGAAGGGGAAGTTGACCTGTCAGAGGGCTATGTTATCGGCAAGGCCAATGATATTTTCGGCGGTAAAGTTTATGATACCAAAGAAGCTATGGATTTGGTGATAAGCGATACACAAGAATCCAAACAGCCGGAGAAGCTGGATGAAAAACTGTCCGCTTTTGTCAAGGAGAATGTGGTCAAGAATGTAGTTCAAGCCGCTGCAGAAAATTATGGTGAAAAAATGCGGCCTGCTGATAAAAAGCAGATAGAAGCCAAGCTGAACAATGAAGTTGACCATATTGTAGGCAAGACGGTAAAGAACTATGAGATTGAAAAGAATCTTATAGAGCGTGAGCGTGTGGAAGCCATGCAGAACCGGCATGAAACGGGCAAAACCACCGAAGAAATCACCACGGAATTTGAGAAGAAACATGAAGAAGCCGAGCAACAGTTTAAGACAACCCTCAATCACGTGGTAGATGAATTCAAGCAACAATCAAAAGAAGAAACAGTTAAGACTGTAGAAACCAAAATTAAGGAAAGGGAAAGGGATTCCATAGGTGACAGGATTCGTGACCATTTGCGTGGTTTTTCCAGAACGATTCCCTCTTTCTTGATGGCTTATGGCGATGATACTGTCACGTTGGCCACCTTTGACAGCAATATCCCTGATAAAGTGTTTGTCGAAGTTACCAGTATCACATTAGAACAGTTCCGTTTCTTGCGTGATGGTGGTATCTATAAGGACTCAGAAACAGGTGAAGAAAAACAGTTTAAGGGGCATCTTTTCGACCCTGTAGTATTTGACGATTCTGTTAAGGAATTCTTGGCACTCAAGCAGAAACTTGCGAACTATTTCGATGAAAAAGCCATAGAGGATATTTTCAACTATATTCCACCCCAGAAGACGAACCAGATATTTACTCCAAAAGATGTGGTGAAACACATGGTGGATATGCTGGAAGACGAGAACCCCGGCTGCTTTGATGATAAAGACAAGACATTTATTGATCTCTATATGAAGTCAGGGTTGTATATCACCGAGATCGTGAAACGGCTCTATCAAAGTGAGGAAATGAAAAAGCAGTTTCCCGACAATAGGGAACGGCTGAAGCATATTTTTGCTCATCAGGTATATGGATTGGCTCCAACGGAGATAATCTACAAGATAGCCACCAACTATATTCTTGGATTCGCAGATGGCAATGAGGATATAGTTCACAATTTCCGTCGGCTGGATGCTCTGCCGTATGCGCAAAATGGGACACTTTCGGAGAAGCTGGATGAGTTGTTTGGCAAATAAAACTCTGTGCGAAACGGTGTTTCGCTTCCCTAAAGAAACTAGCTTCGCGTCGCTACGCCCTTACATGAAATCTAAGCTCGCACTGCGCCTTCCCTAATGGCTTGTGTTCGCTAAGATTTCATAGTAAAATGACTAATTAGAAGAGTGGAAAGAGGGGCAGGTATGGCAGAAGAGGTACAGGCGGAAAAGGTTGTGCAGGAGGCGGTTCCCACGGTCAGAAAGACCCAGATCCAGCAGCGCAGAAAAGCTTCCTTTTACATCAAGAAGTATTCTCTGATCTTTGTCGGGGCAATCATTGCGGCAGCGGGGCTGGAGATGTTCCTGATCCCCAATGAGGTCATCGACGGCGGGGTCGTGGGCATTTCCATCATGATGACGTCGATTACGCAGTGGAGTCTGGGGTTTTTCCTGGTGGTGCTGAATATCCCGTTTCTCTACCTGGGCTATAAGCAGATCGGGAAGAATTTTGCCATAGCCACCGTGATTGCAATTTGTTTCCTGTCCTTCTGGTCGGAGATGTTCGCGCCGGTTCCGCCGGTTACGACGGATCCGTTTCTGGCCGCCATCTTCGGCGGCATCATCGACGGCATCGGTGTGGGCCTCATCATGCGGGCGGGCGGTTCGCTGGACGGCACGGAGATCGTGGCCATCATCATGGACCGGAAATCCGTTTTTTCCGTGGGCGAAGTCGTCATGTTCATCAATCTCTTCATCCTGTCGAGTGCCGGTCTGCTCTATGGATGGGACAAGGCGATGTATTCCCTGGTCGCGTATTTCGTGATTTCCAAGATGATCGACGTGGTCATCAAGGGGTTGGATGAGTCCTATGCGGTCATGATCGTGACGAATGAGCATGAGGAAATCACGTCAGCGCTCAATGACAGGCTGGGGCGCGGTGTGACCCTTCTGCATGGCGAGGGCGGCTATACCGGCGAGAGCAAGGAAGTGCTCTATTGCGTGGTGACCCGCCTGGAGGTGGACAAGCTCAAGGAAATCGTTCTGGAAAAGGATGAATCCGCCTTTGTCACCATCAACGCGGTACATGACATCATGGGCGGACGCTTCAAGAAAAAGTCCATACACTGAAGCGGGGGAGAAGGAAATGAAACGAGGCAGCTTATTCTGGATGTTCGTTCTTATGGTTTGTATTTTCTCTACCACCGCGGCAATGGCGGCGGAGCGCGTGCCGTTGCGCGTGGCGCGGGTGCCGATCGTGCTGCAGGGCGGCAGGATACCGGAGGATGAGACCATCGACGCGCTGGAGACAAGGCTGGATCGGGCGCTTCATGTCCCGCTGAATCAGACGCTCCATGCGGTGGAATACCTGCCGGAAGCAGAATGCGAGCGCGTGCTGCGGGCCGTATGGGAGGAACGGAAAAGAACGAACAGCCGGGCAAGTCTGGAGGAGGTCATGCAGATCTGGGCGGAAACCTTGGAAGCGGATATTGCGGTATGCCCTGTGCTTACGGAATACGATGAATACAGCTACTTCGGGTGGAGCTGGCGGCGTGGGACGTTCCTTTCCAGCCGTGCGCGGATCGTGCTCTATGGGTATGATCGCTCATCAGGGAAGCCGTTCCAAAAGAGCTGGGGCCGGAATTACCACGGTGAGTCTTCGACGCAGGGGAGCGCTTCTGTACTTGCCTTGGAATGCATGGACAAAGTGATTGCGGATGCGGGCCTGCGGGAGATGATTTCCAGGTGGAAACGGTAGCTGTTTGAACTTTCCCAAATTTATTTCTGTCATTAGCAGGATTTTCCGGCAGGATGAAGAATAACTTAAGCAATGATAAATATATCATTATGAGAGCAGAATGGAGGTGGTTCTTTGTGGCGGAAAGGGAATTCAAGTTTCGCGGACTGAAGACGTTTCAGATATTCAGTGGTGACACGAAGAGCGTTTGGATATACGGTTTTTTCTTAAAACGGGGGACGTATGGCGACCCCGGTCCTCAGGCGCATATTTTCGTGTATGAAAACGGTTACGAAGGCTATCGGGTGGATGCAAAGACCATCGGGCAGTTCACGGGTTATTTTGACTGCAACGAAAAGGAAATCTACGAGGATGATGTGCTGGAGCATGCGGACGGCGAACGCGGCGTGGTCATCTATCGGGACGGCGCTTTTTGGATGGAGTCTGCTGAGGGTACGTCCATGGGGATGTTGGCTGACTTCATGCGAAAAAAAACGGAGATCAAGGGAAATCGCTTTGAGCATCCCGAACTTCTTTCGCGGAATCAGGATCATGAGACACATGGTGCATAGATAAGTCGGAGGCTTCAGCCCCTTGTCCAGCCTGTGCTGGATGAGGGGATTTTTTACTATGAAATCTTAGCGAGCGCAAGCCAAAGGCGCAGCGGGAGCTTAGATTTCGTGTAAGGGCGTGTGGACACCGCTAGGTGTCCGGTAAGTTTACTATGAAATCTTAGCGAGCACAAGTCGAAGACGCAGTGGGAGCTTAGTTTTCATGTAAGGGCGTAGTGCGAAACATTGTTTCGCACGAAGTTTTGCGGGCAGGGAAAGGCGGCGGCAAATGGGAAGACAGAGCGTCCTTCGGATACTGGGATTTTTTCGCAGGCGTTGGTATTTCGTGCCGCCGCTGCTGATATTGGTGCTGTTCCTTGTGCTGAAGCTTTACAGCAGGAGCGCGGCGTTCATTTTCAATACGGCGATGGAGCAGCAGGATATGCTGCGCGGCACGATCACCGCGGAGGAAATCGTTGCGAACATCAACGGGCACGTCTATTTTGAGCATCTGGAGTGGAAGGATCCGAAAGGGAACACGATCCTCTTGGTCCCCGAGGGGGATTTCCGGGTGAGGGTCTTGGATGTTTTGATGGGGCAATACAAATCCACGACCATTCAGGAGATGAATCTGAAAGACGTGGCTTTGTCCGTTTGGCTGCAGGATGATATGAGCTGGGACCTGGTGCCCCAATCCAAAATGATGGAGCGGGTGCCGAAGAAACCGGATCCGGAATCCGAATGGGCCAGAACGGTCAGCCTGACGGGAAAAACGGAGGAAGAACTCGCTGAGATTGCAGAGCGCAAGCGCAGGCTCGGCGAGCGCAGGCGAAAGGAGCAGCAGCAGAAAATCGAGGAAGGATGGGTAAATTTCAATCTCGAGGGCAAGCATATCAAGACAAAGCTCAATCTTGAGAATGCCAGAATGGAAATTTTCTACAAACAACGGCATTACCTGTTCAATGATGTGAATTTCGACTTGGATGTAGATACCGAAGAGAAGATGGACTTGGATCTGTCTGCGGGGCGGTTCGGCGGCACCATGCTGGGATATGGCATGCGGCTGCGCGGGAATCTGGACTTCACGGAGGCTGTGCCGGAGACGAATCTCACGTTGATCTTTCAGAACATCGATCTTTCCTCCCTGGGTATGGGGATGAATCTGCATGATCCGGTGGCTTTGCTGGTCTATATGGACGGCCCGATCTCCCATCCCATCGGACGGGGATCGCTCCGCATTGACCAGCTGCGCATCCCCAACCTGAATTTCTCGAATGTCACCGGGAAAGTTCATTATGACGACGGCATCGTCCGGTTCACGGACGTGGATGCCGATGTCTATGGCGGGCATCTGAAGGCGACGGGACAGTATGACATAGATACCCGCTATTATTTCATCGAGGGGCATGGGGAACACTTGAAGACGGGCATCGCGCTTCCAAAGGATGACTTGAAATGCGAGGTGGAGCTGGACATCAAGGTGGATTCCAAGGGGAGTCCGAAGAATACTACCTACAGCGGCGTTTTCACTTCCGGCAAAGGACTTTATCGCTGGCTGCCCTTCGATTCCATCAAAGGGCAGTTCAAGAGCTCGTTCCGGAATCTGCAATTCTACGACATATCGATTGATATGGGCGGCCTTTTGCTGACGACGGATGCCTTGAGCGTCGTTGACGGCAAGCTGGCGCTGCATCCCATCCAGATCTGGGATGTGGACGGATCGCCATTCATGTACTATGATCCGGAGCACAAAAAATTGATAAAAAATTAAGAGAGGCTATTGACAAGGGGGCATTGTCTCCTTATAATATAAAACATATTAATTATATATGAATTATCTGCTTTGACAGAGAGGGGTAATGATGATGGGCGAGGAAAGGAAGTATAAATTCGAGACGTTGCAGCTTCATGTGGGGCAGGAGCAGGCGGATCCAACGACAGATGCGCGTGCGGTCCCCATCTATCAGACGACTTCCTATGTGTTCCGCAATTCGCAGCATGCGGCGGATCGCTTTGCGCTCCGCGATGCGGGCAATATTTACGGACGGCTCACGAATCCCACCGAGGATGTGTTCGAGCGCCGCATCGCAGCGCTGGAGGGCGGATCGGCGGCGTTGGCGCTGGCTTCGGGTGCGGCGGCTGTGACCTATACGGTGCAGGCACTGGCGCACAAGGGGCAGCATGTTGTGGCGGCAACCACGATCTATGGCGGCACGTTCAATCTTTTTGAGCATACGCTGCCCGATTACGGCATTGAAACGACCTTCGTGGATCCCACGAAGGGCGTGGGAGCTTTTGAGGATGCGATCCGCGAGAATACGCAGCTCATCTATATCGAGTCCATCGGCAACCCGAATGCGAACCTCATTGATATCGAGGCCGTGGCGGAAATCGCGCACAGGCATCAGCTCCCGCTGGTGGTGGACAGCACTTTTGCCACGCCGTATCAGCTGCGTCCTTTTGAGTATGGCGCGGATATTGTCGTGCATTCCGCGACGAAATTCATCGGCGGGCATGGCACGACCCTCGGGGGCATTGTGGTGGAGAGCGGCAAGTTCGATTGGCGCGCCTCGGGTCGTTTCCCGTGGCTGGTGGAGCCGAACCCGAGCTATCATGGGGTGAGCTTCTACGATGCCCTTGGTCCTGCGGCTTTCGTGACCTATATCCGCGCCATCCTGCTGCGCGACACGGGTGCCGCGATCTCTCCCTTCAACGCCTTCCTGCTGCTGCAGGGGACGGAGACGCTGTCCCTGCGCGTCGAGCGCCATGTGGAGAACTCGCTGAAGGTCGTGGACTATCTCGCAAAGCATCCGAAGGTGGCGAAGGTCAACCATCCCGCGCAGGAGAGCCATCCCGACCATGCGCTTTACCAAAAATATTTCCCCCATGGCGGTATCTCCATCTTCACCTTTGAAATCAAGGGCGGCGCGGCGGAAGCGCAGAAATTCATCGACCACCTGCAGGTATTCTCTCTGCTTGCAAATGTAGCGGATGTGAAATCTCTGGTGATTCATCCCGCCAGCACGACGCATTCCCAGATGACGGAGGAGGAACTGCTTGGCTCGGGCATTACGCCTGCCACCATCCGCCTCTCCATTGGCACGGAGCACATCGACGACATCATCTATGACTTGGAACAGGCGTTCAAGGCAATCTGATACTTATGGAAACACTGATTAATTCAGCCGCCCATCCTCGACATAGCACCACTATGACTGCGGTTTGTCTCCTTGGGAAGAACACGCAATCTGCGCCAATCTGGACGACTTCATTTAATCAGTGTTTCCTTATCTTTGATAAAAATTTTAAATGAACAATAAGGAATTTTTATCAAAGCCAGTCGTGCATACGCACGCCTGAAGTCGCATGCACTCTCAGTAAGAAATAAAATTTCTAACTGAGAGTAGTATGACAAAACGTGAAAGAGCAAGCCCGTCCGGGGTCTTTCGACCTTGGGCGGGCTTGCTCTTGCTAAAAACGGTTCGTGGGCTCCTTAAATTATCAGGGGAATTCCTTGCCGTCTGCCTTCCGGGCAAAGTATTCGCGGTCCAGGATGCCGAGGATCACGAGGTTCTCGTAGACACCGTTTGTGAGGATGGTCTCGCGGATCAGCCCCTCGCGCAGCATGCCCTCGGATTCGTAGAGGTGCAGGGCGCGTTCATTGTAGTCCTTGCAGTCCATCCAGGCGCGGTGGAACCGTAATGTCTCGAACGTCCAGCGCTTGATGAGCTTCATGGCCTCATGGCCGTAGCCCATGCCCTTTTTTGCGATGATGATATGGGTCCACTCGGCCTCCTTGGCATCGGTCATCAAGCCGTTGACCATGAAGTAGCCGACAGCCTCGCCGGTTTCCCGCTCTTCCACGATGATATCCATAGAGGCCTGCGCGTTTTCCATGATCTGTGTGTGGTATGCGCGGTCAAAGGGGACGATGTAGGGGAGATTGGCGGGATCGTATTCCAGCGCGATGATGTAGTCGAGATCCTCCGGTACAGCCCTGCGCAGCTGCAGCCGCGGCCCCTTGGCAAGAATTTCAGCCATAGTCCAAGTTCCTCCCGTAAAATGAGACTTACTCAGCCTATCATATCCCATTTACCCCGGAATCACAAGAAATTATTTTTTTCATGAAAATATCATGCCTTTCTAAAGGTTTTTTAATGAAAAAAAACGAATAAAGAATTAGAAAGGGGAAGATATTATGCGTGGCATGGGAAGGATTTGGAAAGTATCAGGCATTGTGTGCCTGTTGCTGTGGATGATGGCGGTCTTGGTGTGCGCTTCGCCCGTGACTGTGACGGGGCAGGGCTCCACGGAGCGGAATGCGCTGCATGACGCCATGCGGCAGGCCATCGAGCAGCAGATCGGCGTGCTCATTGACAGCCGCACCTACGTGGAGAATTATCAGGTCATCAATGACAGGATCTATACGCAGTCCGCAGGCTATATCGAGAGCTATGAAGTGCTGCAGAGCGGCAGCGCCAATGGGCTGTGGCAGGTGACGATCACGGCGCAGGTGCGCAGCGAAGCTCTCCGCACGGATTTGATGTCGAAGCTGCAGAAGAAGGCGCTGATCGGCGCAAATATGCAGGATCCGCGTATCGGTGTGCTGGCTGTGGACAGCGAGGGCATGGAATATGACGGGTTGGAAAACGAAATCATTTCGGGGCTGCAGAATCAGGGCTTTTCCCGTCTGGTGGATCTGAACCAGATCGAGGCATCCGTGCGCAAGCGGCTGGCCAGTGCGGATGCGACAGGGGACGCATCGCTCCGGAATCTTCTGGTCAATCAGTTCCAGGTAGACTACATGGTGACGGCGAAGGTCTCCATGATGGAGGAAAACGGGCTGGGAAAAATCATCCGGCAGGTACCGCTGCCCGATGACAATCCGTTTCTCCCTGCGGTCTTGAACAATCTGCAGCTTGGGTCGGTTCAGGCGAATGTGGCGGTGCGCATGCTGAACATGAATACGGGCGAGATCATCTATGCGGGCTCCTTTTCCGAGAAATCCGGCTCAGGTTCCAATGCGGCAAGCAAGGCGCTGGCAAAGATTTCCCCGCAGGTCGTGAACGCGATTTCCAAGGCTGCCTTGGAAAAGGCGGCGAATCCCGAGCAGCATGTGACGGTGCTCATCACGAATGGGCGTCTTGGCACGATGAGCCAGGCGTACCAGTGGCTGTCCAACCTGCCGGGCGTGCATCGCGTTTTCACCCGCAGCACCAGCCAGGGGACGATACAGGTAGATGTGGACTATGACGGGACAGCCTACGATCTGGCCTCCGAAATCGAAAGGAACGGGATCTCGATTCTGGAAATGAATTCAGAGTATGTGAAAATCTGACAAAACTTCGTGCGAGACATTGTTTCGCACGAAGTTTTTCTGTTTGATGGAAAAAAGATGGATTTTCTTCCGGAAGGGCAGGAGATTTTGATGATATGGCGAAATAAATGAATTTAGGATACCCTGTTGCTATGATGGTCATTGCTGCCGGTGATTGGAAATTATTCTGCGGCTGTGACCGCTGCAACGTCAATGTGGATTATGGTTTGCTATCATGATATGGGGCGATATTTTTCATAGGATTATCATTTGCATAGGAACCATAATGAACCGTCTGTTGCCCGGGCGAGCGCGAGGCAGCAGGGAAAATGAGGAGGTAGGATCGTGGAGAAACGGGAGAGTATGTGGGACGCGTATCTCAGGAAGGGCATGAGCCGCCGCAGCTTCATCAAGGGCTGTGTCGCGTTGACTTCGCTCATGGGACTCAGCACGGATATGGTGTCCAAGGTCGTTGAGGCGGCCGAGACGAAGCCACTGCCGGTAGTGGTCTGGATCCATGGGCATGAATGCACAGGATGCGATGAATCGTTCATCCGTTCCGCTGCGCCGTTGGCATCCGATGTGGTGCTCAATTCGATTGCGCTGGAGTACGACCATCTGCTGAGCGCCGCGTGCGGCGAGCCCTTCGAGGCGCATTTGGATCAGACCATCGAGAAGTACAAGGGACAGTACATCCTTGCGGTGGAGGGAGCTGTCTCGACCAAGGACAATGGCATCTATTGCATGTCGGGGGGCCACACCTTTACGCACCTGCTGCAGAAAGCGGCGGCGAATTCCATGGCGATCATCGCCTATGGCACCTGTGCGGCAAGCGGAGGCATCCAGGCGGCTGCGCCGAATCCGACGGGTTCCGCCGGCATCAGCCATTTCGTCGGGGGAAAACCGGTCGTGAATGTGCCGGGCTGTCCGCCGATTCCCGAGGTCATGACGGGCGTGGTCATGCATCTGGCACTCTTTGGGACATTGCCGCCCCTTGACAGCCAGGGCCGTCCGAAGCAGTTCTTTGGCAATCGCCTGCATGATACCTGCTATCGCCGTCCCTTCTTCGATGCGGGCATGTTCGCGGAGAATTATGACGATGCGGGCGCAAAGGCGGGTTGGTGCCTTTACAAGCTGGGGTGCAGAGGCCCCGAGACCTATTGCTCCTGCGGGAATCTGCGCTGGTTCCAGGGCATGAGCTATCCGGTGCAGTCCGGAGCCGCGTGCATCGGCTGCACGAATGCGGATTTCTGGGATTCGGGCGCGAATCTTTCGGAGCGCCTGGCGAAGTACGGGCCGCTGGGTGACGTGGACAAGATCGGCGTTGCACTGACAGCCGCGACGGCGGTCGGCGTGGCAGCGCATGCTGCTGCGAGCGTTGTCCAGAAGAAGACCAGTGCGAAGCATGAAGGAGAGCAGGTGACGAAAGAATGAAACATGTAGTAGTAGATCCGGTGACAAGAATCGAGGGCCATCTGCGCGCTGAGATCACGGTGGACGAAGCAAGCGGGAAGGTGACGGATGCCATTTCCAGCGGCACCGCGTGGCGCGGACTGGAAATCATCATGAAGGATCGCGACCCGCGTGATGCGTGGGCTTATATCCAGCGTATCTGCGGTGTCTGCACGACCGCCCACGCGCTTGCGTCCGTGCGGGCGGTGGAGGATGCTTTGGGCATCACGGTTCCGAAGAACGCGAATTATATCCGCAACATCATGGCTGCGACGCTGACGGTGCAGGATCATATCGTGCATTTCTATCACCTGCACGCGCTGGACTGGGTAAGCCCTGTGGATGCGCTGGCCGCCGACCCGACGGCAACGGCGAACCTGCAGAACACGGTGCTGGGCGCGTATCAGCTTCCGATGCGAGGCCCGGTGAGCGTCACCGAAGCCTATCCGAAAGCATTCCCGGAGGCGACGCCTGCCTACTTCGCTGCCATTCAGGCCAAGGTCAAGGCCATCGTGGACAGCGGGCAGCTGGGCATTTTCTCCGCTCAGTGGTGGGATCATCCGGATTACAAGCTGCTGCCGCCTGAGGTGCATCTCGTGGCTGTGGCGCATTATCTGGAGATGCTCGACAAGCATCGCGAGCTTGTGACGCCGCATGTCATCTTCGGCGGCAAGAACCCGCATCCCCATTATGTCGTGGGCGGCATGCCATGCTCCATCTCGATGGACGACGGCAATGCGCCGATCAACACGGCGCGTCTTGCCATCGTGGACCGTGCGATCAATCTGGGCCGTGCTTTGGTCAATGAATACTATCTGCCGGATCTTCTGGCAATCGGCAATATCTATGTGAAGGCAGGCCGCGTCGATGGCGGCGGCATGGCGAAGGAGCGTGTGCTGAGCTTCGGCATGTATCCGATGGAGACGTTCTCCGGCGCGTCGAACGGCGACTTCTTCAAGAACCTTTTGATCCGCTGCAACGGCGTGGTGGAAGATTTCGGCAAGGGAATGGCCGCGGCGAAGTTCCATGAGTTCCAGGCAGAGGATATCCAGGCTCCCGATACGATCACCGAGGGCGTCGAGCACGCATGGTATGAGTATCCGGGCATGGAAGGCAAGGATCTGCATCCGTGGGAAGGCGTCACGAAGGACAAGTTCACGGGGCCGAAGGAGGGCACCGGTACCGAGTGGAAGACGCTGAATGAGAGCGGCAAGTACTCTTGGCTCAAGACGCCGAAATGGAAGGGCAAGCTTTGCGAGGTCGGTCCGCTGGCACACTATATCATCATTTACACGAAAGCGCAGAAGGGTCTTTTGGGAGATCCGACCTGGGCGGAAAAGATGATGCTCGACCAGATCCAGGCGGTTTCGGGCGTGCTCGGGCTTGCGCCTGAGGTCTGGATGCCGACGATGGTAGGACGTACCGCCTGCCGTGGGCTCGATTGCCAGCTGCATGCGGAGATCAACAAGTTCTTCTTTGACAAGCTCGTCGCGAACATCAAGACCGGCGACACGAAGGTGGCGAATACGGAGAAATGGGATCCGTCCAGCTGGCCGAAGGAAGCGAAGGGCGTGGGCTTCTACGAGGCTCCCCGCGGCGCTCTCAGCCATTGGATCCAGATCAAGGATACCAAGACCGCGAACTATCAGTGCATCGTGCCTACCACATGGAACGCCTGCCCGCGTGATGACAAGGCGGGGCATGGCGCCTATGAGATGGCGATGATGGATACGAAGGTACAGGTTCCCGATAAGCCGCTGGAGATCGCGAAGGTCATCCGCTCCTTCGATCCGTGCATGGCCTGCGCGACGCACATGTACAACACGAAGGGCGAGCGCATCAAGACGGTGACGACGGATCCTTATGCGGCAACCCGTATGGAGGATTAATGGAAAGAACGGAGAAAGGAATAGAGGCATGAAAGAAGAAAAGCGCAAGATATATTACTTGTTCAGCCCATTTCTGCGGATTTTCCATTGGATCATGGTAGTGTGCATCATTACGCTGTTCGTGACGGGCATCCTGATCACGAAACCGCTTCAGGTCATGGTGGCAGAGCCGACCTATACGATGATGTCGATGGATTTGATTCGCAATATCCACTTCGTGGCGGCGTTCCTTTTCTGTGCAGCGTTCATCCTGCGCATCTACGGGTTCATCGTCAACAAGGGGGACCGCCTGTTCCCCAGGGTCTGGGAGGGGCATTTCTACTGGGAGACCATCGATGTGGCGATGCACTACATGCTGCTGAAGCCGCATCATGCGCCGTTCCTGCGGAATCCGCTGGCGCGCATGTCCTATGCGGGGCTCTATGTCATGGTGCTCATTGAGATCCTCACGGGATTCGCGATGTACTTCATGACAGAACCGTCCAATATCGGCGGCATGCTCTTCGGCTGGGTCAACGTGATCCTGGGCGGCGAGCTGATGACGCATCTGGTGCATCACTATGTGGCGTGGGCCATCATCCTTTTCGCGATCGGCCATGTGTACATGGTGCTGCGTGCGGATATCATGGAGGCAGAGGGCGAGGCATCGAGCATGTTCTCGGGCGTGAAGTTCTTGGAGCATGTGCCGCGCGATGCCAATGAGGTAGAAACGCAAAAAAGGTAATGAGTTGAGGGGATCTGCTTATGTGCAAAGAGTGCGGCTGCGGCCAGACGAACGGAAATACCCGTCTGCAGTTTTTTGCGAAAGGGTATACGGAGGAAAACGCAAAGGATGTGGAGAAGGCGCTTCTGGGCTTGCCGGGCGTGATGTTCGTGCACATCCATGCTCATGATGGCGAGACGGTCATCGATTATGCGCCGGGGAAAACAAAGCTCACGGAAATACTGGGTGTTTTCCAATCGCGAGGCTTGGAAGCTGACTTGTGAGAGATACCGGGCTGCTGCATTTTCATGCAGCAGCCTTTTGTTTCTGATTGAACCTGCTTGAACCTGATTGAAGCGGATGTGGTTAGGGAGCAGAAAGCCCTTGCAAGAGCAGCTTGGATATGCTATAATACTACTGTTTTGACGCGGAGAGGTGTCCGAGTGGTCGAAGGTGTCTGACTCGAAATCAGATGTGGCGAATAACCACCGTGGGTTCGAATCCCACCCTCTCTGCCAGTAAATTCAAGCCTTGCAGGTTTTCCTGCGGGGCTTTTTTGCTATGAAATCCTGCCTCGCTGCCCGTTGCCTCTGCAGCTCCGGTCCCAATGTTTCCAATGTTTTTCCCTGTTTCATTTCGAAAATCTCCTTTCTTGATTGGGTATTGTTGATACCTTTGATTTTTGGCAATATAAAAGCCCAAGCCATTGGTTGGCTTGGGCGAATTGCTGTATTTTTGCATTTGCGTTATCAGATTCAATTTTTCAATGCCAAGATAGCTTCTTCTGTCCATCCCGTTGCTTTTCGTATGTACTCTATGGGTGTGCCAACTGTCAGAAGGTTTCTAATCAAATCTTCTTTCCCTTCTTCTTTCCCTTCTTTTCTTCCTTCCTCTCTGTAGGACTTCATGTCCGACTGGTAATCCATGATTGCCATTTCCCGATTGACATAGGCCAGTCTTTGATCCTCATCCTGCATAAAAAGGTTTGCCGCGCTGAATGCATCCTTGATTGCTGTCGCTTCCATTGCC
>CACZZN010000031.1 GCA_902785705.1 uncultured Veillonellaceae bacterium | reverse complement strand
AGGATTCCTCTTACTCGGCTTGTCGAGAGCAGTTAATGAGCAATAAAGTTTATTAAAAATCTTAACATTATTTGTTGAGTTTGGTCATAAACATAGCATGATGATGCAATATGGAAAGGATGTGCGGGAAATGAGCGATATCTTTCTCTGTCTGCTGGTCTTTCTCATGATTGCCTACGCATTCTGGGACGACCTGTTCACAAATTAGGAGCTGTAAAGAAATAAATTTTATGATAGGACGCAGGATAAATCTTCATAGGCTAGGCGGAGGAGGGAGGCATAGCGGCGCTATGTCGACTGGCTGATGTGCCGGTGGCACGTCAGCGAGAATTCTGAGCCAATGGCGAAGAATTGTCCGACCGACAACAACGTCTATGAAGATTTAGACAAGTCAAATCTAAAATTTATTTCTGAACAGATCCTTGGATGCTGCGTACTCAAAGCCAGAGTTTACGCGGCTTCTTTCTTTTTTCCGCAAGATTTGTCTGCATCGTTCATACATCCGGCAGCTGCCAGTCGATCCCCTTCTGCCCCTGCGCCTCCAGAAATTCATTCACCCTCGAAAACGGCCTGCTGCCGAAGAATCCCCGGCTTGCCGACAGTGGACTGGGATGAGGCGACTCCACGATGAAATGCCTTGGATTCGTGATCATCGCTTTCTTTTTCCTCGCGGGCGTCCCCCAGAGGATGAAGGCCATCGGCTTTTCTCTTTCGTTCAGCAGGGAGATGATCCGATCCGTGAACTGCTCCCATCCCTGCCCGTGGTGGGAGTTGGCCGCATGCTCCCGCACGGTCAGCACCGCATTCAGGAGCAATACCCCCTGCTCCGCCCAAGGCTGCAGGCAGCCATTGTTCGGGATCTTGCAGCCGAGATCATCCTGCAGCTCCTTGAAGATGTTGACGAGGGAGGGGGGCGGCTCCACCCCCGGCTGCACGGAAAAGCTCAGGCCGTGCGCCTGCCCCGGCCCGTGATAAGGGTCCTGCCCCAGAATGACGACCTTCGTATCCGCATAGCTCGTCAGATGCAGCGCGTTGAAAATCGAATACATATCGGGGTAAATCCGCTTGGTCCGATATTCTTGGATCAAAAATTGGCGAAGCTGCCTGTAATAAGGCTTCTGCATTTCCTCCTCCAGATAGTCCGCCCAGTCATTCGTGAAAACTTTCATGCCTCTGCCCACATCCTTCTCCGATAGCTCCGAAACTCCATTTCCACACCGTTTTCCTGCGTCTTTTGGCAGGACTGCAGGAAAAAATCGGCACACATATCAAGACGCGGCAAGAAGCAGTCTGCCTCCCGCCGCTCATGCACCAGCGTAATCTCGGCCTCACGGCAATACGGAAGAAGCTCCCGATACACCGTTGCGCCGCCGATCACAAAAAAACGCTCCTGCTCCGGCGAGCGCTCCAGGGTCTCCCAGAGACTCGCCAAGGAATTCACGACAGAGAATCCGGCCGGATGTTCCGGCGCATCGTTGATGCTCCGTGAGAGCAGGATATGCCTGCGCCCCTCCAAAGGTTTCCCTCCCGGAAAGGTCATCCGGGTCTTTCTCCCCAGAATGACCGTATGTCCGAAGGTCAGTTCACGAAAACGCTTTAAATCCGCCGAAAGATGAAACAGCAGCTTTCCATCCTTTCCCAGCCCCCATGTGTCATCCACACACGCGATCAGGCAAAGGCCGAAGTCCATGGGGCTTCCCTTCGCCCGCCGGACTTCTCCGGCATCTTTGCAGACCTCCAGCTGTCCGCGCACCGTTTTTCCGTCGATCACGAGACTGTCCGCAATCTGCGCAAGGGGACGGAGCACAAAGGCCCGTTCCGAAAGATACGGATGTGGCAGGCGCAGTTCCTCCGTATCGCTTGCGACTCCCGGCATGTGCACCAAGTCGATGTCCATGGTACGCGCGCCCCAATGCTCATGCCGCACCCGCCCCAATTTCCCCTCGATGCGCTGCATCTGCCGCAAAAGCTCCATCGGGGAAAGAACGGTATAGACTTTGGCCGCCGCATTGATGAAATCCGGCTGGTTCGCCACGCCCCAGGGCGCGGTCTCGTAAAAGGAGGACACGCCCGCAAGCTCCACGCCGTCCGTATGTGCGATTTCCTCCAAGGCCAATCGGATGGTTTGCTCCCGCTTGCCGAGATTTGCGCCCAGACTCAGATAGCAGGTCGAGGCGCCTTCCGTCGCACCTTCGCCAATCATGCTCTTGCCCTCTCAATGGAAACCGCCACATCCCGAAATTTTCCCGTAATCGGCGCGGATGGCTTGTGCACCGTCACGCGAAGCCCCGAAAGCAGCGGAAAATCCCGCAGGAGCTGTTCCGCCACGGCTTCCGCCACGGCTTCGATGAGCCGTTTCGGCTCTCCCTCGACAATCTCCCGCACGCAGGCAAACACCGACGCATAGTTCACCGTCTTTTCCAAATCATCCGTCCTGCCCGCCGCGGAAAGGTCCAGCCGCATCACCAGATCCACAAAAAAGCTCTGCCCCTTTTCCCGTTCTTCCTCCAGACAGCCATGATAGCCGTAGAATTCCATGCCCGTCAGCTCGATATAGTCTCCCATGCCAAATCCTTTCACTCCGCTTTCAAAATCGCATCCGTCATGCGGCACATCCGCACCACCGGCTTCACGTCATGGACGCGCACGATCTCCGCGCCGGAGCGGATCCCCAGCACACAGGCCGCGCCGGTGGCTTCCATGCGCTCCTCGACGGGCAGTCCCAGCGCGTGCCCGATGAAGCTCTTTCGGCTTGCGCCCAGCAGGAGCGGATAGGCTTCTCCGTCCAGCATCTTCAGCTCTTCCAATCTCCGCAGCACCGTCAAGTTACCTCCCGCCGTCTTTCCAAAGCCGATGCCCGGGTCGAAAATCAGCCGGTCTTTGCCAAGTCCTGCGGCCTCCGCCACGGACACCGACCTCCGAAAAAAATCCTGCATGGCGGCAATCATATCCCCCGCATACTCCGTCCCTTCCTGATGGTGCATGACGATCACAGGAAGCCCGTATCTTGCGGCAACCTCCGCCATACGTCCGGGCTCCTCCGCATATTGCAGGCCCCAGATATCATTGAGGATATGCACGCCCATCCCGGCCGCCATCTCCGCTGTCTCAGCCTTGAAGGTATCCACGGAGACGGGCACGGGCGAAATGGGCAGCAGCGCCTCCAGAAAAGGCCGCAGCCTTGCCATCTCCTCTTCTGCCGTCATCACCTGAAAACCGGGACGGCTGGACTCCGCCCCGATATCAATGAGCTCCGCGCCGTCCTCTGCCATTTCCAGAAGATGCTCCTTCGCCTGCTCCAAGGTATTCCATTTTCCGCCATCCGAAAAGGAATCCGGCGTCACGTTGAGGATGCCCATGACCACCGTATGCTCCCCCAGCCGCAACTCCTTCCCGTCCCGAAAGCGATAGATTCTGCTGCAATATTCCAATCCCCTGCTCCTTATTTCTTTCGATCCAATAAGAGCGCCATGGCCTGCTCCCGGAGGCCTGCATCTTCCTTCAGGCGCCCCAGCACCGCATTCGTCGTGGTGCGTGCGCCATGAGCCGCATCGCCCCGCATCATCATGCAAAGCTGCCGGGCTTCCACCACCACCAGCACGCCCTCGGCGTGGAGATCCCGCGCTACCGCTTCCGCGATCTGCGCCGTCATACGTTCCTGCAGCTGGGGTCGTCGGGAGATGACCTCCACCAGCCGCGTGAACTTGCTGAATCCCGCTACCCCATGCTTCGCGGGAAGATAGGCGATCCCCGCCTCCCCGAAAAAAGGCACCAGATGATGCTCGCACATGGAATAGAAGGGGATGCCCTTTACCGCCACGATGCCATCCGCACCCGTTCCCGCGTCAAAGGTCTCGCCCCAAAGCTCCCGCGTGTCCTTTCCGATGCCGCTGAACAGGAGTCCGTACATCTCCGCGACGCGCTCCGGCGTGCGCTCCATTCCCAGAGCCTTCAAATCCAGCCCCAGAGCTTCCAGAAACTCCCGCATGGCGTGTACGGCCTTCTCGTTCATCCAAACAGCCTCCTATTGGCGACGCAGCTTTTCCAATGTCCTCTTCAGAAAATCGATGTCCAACGGCTTTGCAATATGCGCGTTCATCCCCGCCTCAAGGCATTTCTGCGCATCCTCCGCGAACGCATCTGCCGTCATGGCAAGAATCGGTATCTCCTTCGCATCCTTCCTATCCATGGCGCGGATTGCCCTTGTCGCCTCGTAGCCGTTCATGTTCGGCATGCGGAGGTCCATCAGGATCACATCATAGTAGTTTTCCTCCGCGGCCGCGAACATCTCCGAGGCAATCTTGCCGTCCCTTGCGCGCTCCACATGCGCCCCGCTTTCCTCCAGGATCATGATGGCGATTTCCGCGTTCACGTCCATGTCCTCGGCCAGCAGAACCTTCATGCCCGTAAGGTCGATTTCCTTCTTTTGCAAAGGCTCCTCGCCGCCGGACTCGCCGCTTGCGTGCCTGCGCAGCTCATGGTAGAGCGTCGAGCGGAACAGCGGCTTCGCGATAAAGCCGGTAATGCCCGCAGCGTTTGCCTCTGCCTCGATTTCCGACCAGTCGTAGGCCGAAATCAAGATCAGCGGAATATCATGTTTCAGCGTCTCCCGAATCTTTACCGCCGTCTCGATGCCGTCCATTTCCTTCATGCGGTAGTCAATGAGCACCGCATGGAAATCCTCGCCCTTCTCATGGGCTTCGCGCACCGCTTGGACGGCCGCCTTGCCGCTTTTGCAGAACTGCGGCAGGGTCCCCAAATCCTTCAGCGCAAGCTCCGCCGTCCGGCAAAGTTCCTCGCTGTCATCCACCAGCAGGATCCGCCACGCGGGAAGGTGCATCTCGCCCTCCGACGGCGCCGCTTTCTTGAAATCGATCATCACATGGAAGGTCGTGCCGACCCCCGGCTCGCTCTCCACATCGATGCTGCCGTCCATGGCGTCCACGATATGTTTCGCAATGGCCAATCCCAGTCCGGTGCCCTGGATCTGCTGCACCCGAAGGCTGTCCTCCCGCTCGAAGGCAGTGAAGAGTTTCTTTCGGAACTCCTCTGTCATGCCCATGCCCGTGTCCTGCACAAAGAAATGGGTGCGCACGTATTCCGCGCCCTTCGGGGATTCCTCCTGCCGCAGGCTCAGATAGACCGACCCGCCCTCCGGCGTAAACTTCATCGCATTGCTCAGGAGGTTCAGCAGCACCTGATTGAGACGCACACTGTCACAGAAAATATCCTCCGACAGGATATTCTTGATGAAGATGTCGAAATTCTGCCCATGGGAGCTGATCTGGGAGCGAACGATGTCGCAGATGGTTTCCATGCTTTCCCTGAGGGAAATCGCATCCGAATTCAGCACCATTTTGCCGCTTTCGATTTTCGCCATA
Organism: uncultured Veillonellaceae bacterium; assembly: GCA_902785705.1. Lineage (GTDB taxonomy): Bacteria > Bacillota > Negativicutes > Selenomonadales > Selenomonadaceae > UBA9786. The sequence continues at coordinate 17,686 of CACZZN010000031.1, read as the reverse complement.
TCCAGCACATCATTGATGAGCCCCAAAAGCTGCTTGCCCGAAAGGGCGATTTTCCGCAGACAGTCCTCCACACGCGCCCGATCCCCGATATGCTCCCGCGCAATGGCCGTCATGCCCACGATGGCATTCATGGGCGTCCGGATGTCATGGCTCATATTGGAAAGGAATTCGCTTTTCGCGCGGTTCGCGTGCTTCGCCTGCTCCATCTCGTCCCACAGCAGCCTGCGCTTCTCTGCAGTCTGCATCTCAAAATAGGCAAAGCCGAGAATCGCCAACACAACGAGGGTGGACAGAATCAAAGGAGGCCACATGGCGGGGAAGAGCCGATAGCCGCCCACCGGCTGGATGGTCAGATGCCAGACGTCATTCGGCACATGGATCCGGATGTCCAGATCCCGTGACGTGATATTTTGGCTGTTCTTGAAGATAAACCCATGCTCGTCCGCGACCGCGTGCTCATCATTCTTCCAGACGGCGAACTCGTAAGCAACGCTGCTTGCGGAAACATCCTGCAGCACCTGCCGGATGAACCGCTCCCAGTCCATGATCACGATGCTGTAGCCCGCAAACACGTCCTGGCCCGCCGCATCCTTCTCGAAAAAGGGATTGCGAACGATGCATCCCACGCCTCCCTCGATCAGATGATAGGGACCTGCCAGAACGATTTTTTTCGTCTCCACGGCCAGCCGCGCCTTTTCCGACTGCTCCGGATCCTTGAGCGCCTCGAATCCCATGGTGGCGGGACGCACAGCGGGGGGATAGGCATACTCCACCACATCACGGGGCGCAATATAGAGGCTTCCGAGCGCCTCGTTCTCTCGCATCATATCCTCGCAGATCCGGTCGAAATGGCGCGAAAAATCCTCCGGATGGTTCTCGTAAAATTCGCGGTAGATGGTCTTCAGTGTCTCCGACGTATTCAAGCTTTTCGTGACAGACAGCTCGATGCTTGCGGCCAGGCTTTCGCCGTAGAGCCGTGCCTCCGTCCTCTGCTGCTCCAGCTCTGCCGTGCCCATGAAGTACAGCACGATGCCCTGCAGGAGCAATGAAACGCAAAGCATCAGGAGCAGCGTGCGCCGCTGCCCTCTCACCGGTTCCGCAGGCGGTACTCTTTCCTGTCCCATATCCATGCCCCTCCAAAACGCCGACCATCGGCAAAGCACACCCCAAGCCTTATGGACAACTTATGCGCTGAGGTCAATCGCCGATTTTCACCGTATGGACCACATGGAACCCATGCTCTTCCAGCTTTGCCTTGATATCAATGCTGTCCGGCACACGGCCGCGGGCCACGATCTCGTACTTCCCATTGTCCTGCTTGCAGGTCACCAGGCTGTCAATGCTGAGCCCGTTCTCCACGAATACCGAGGAAAGCTCCTGCACCACGCCCATCTTGTCATCCACCTCGATGGTAACGCGGGTCGTCCCCTTCAACAGGCCCATCATCGCCACCAGCGTCTTGAAGATATCCGTCTCCGTGATCACGCCGACCACTGCCCCCACATCGCTCACGACAGGAAGCCCGCCGATCTTGTGGTGGTACATCAAAAGCGCCGCTTCTTCGATGGTCGCATCATCGCTGACCGTGATGACATCCTTCTGCATGATATCCTTCACCAGCAGCTTGTCCAAAAGCTCCCGCATCTCATATTTCGAGAGTGTCGTGGCAGGGGACGGCGCCACCCGCATCAGATCTCTGTCGCTGAAGAATCCTACCAGCTTCCCGTCCTCCAATACCGGCATCCTCCGAAAATGATGTTTCTTCATGAGGGCCGACACCTCATTCAGCGTTGTTTCCGGCGTTGCGGTCACGGGATTCTTTGTCATACGATTTGCTACGAACATTTGCATCACCCTCCTGCAGTTTCTATTACCTATCCAAAGTATATAGTTCTACCAATCTTCCCAAAGTCCTTCTTCTCCCCACCAAACACCAAAAAACTTGACGAATACGGACTCCTGCCATATAATTAGGAACTGTGCAGGAAGTTGGAACATATCCTGCAATGCAACGAAGGTCTTTGTCCGGTGCAGCAAGTGGTTTGGAAATGGCTGCGCCGAGGCGATCGGCTTTCAAACTCACGGGGAGGAATCCATATGAATTTCAAAAAGAAGGCTTGGAAGCTGGCTTCCCTGGCCATCGGCACGATGCTGATGGGCAGCATGCTGGCGGGCTGCGGCGATCAGGCCGCGTCAAGCGACGAGATCGTGATCGGATCGAATTTCGAGCTCACGGGCAATCAGGCAAATTACGGCAATGCCTGCAACGAAGGCTTGAAGCTGGCCATCAAGGAAGCGAATGACGCAGGCGGCATCAACGGAAAGAAGATCAAGCTGGTCGAGGCGGACACGAAGTCCGAGGCCGCTGAATCCGTGAACTCTGCGACGAAGCTCATTTCCGACGACAAGGTAAAGGTCATCGTCGGACCGGCGGTCACGGCAAATGTCATTGCAGAGTCCCAGGTTGCGACGGACAACAAGGTTCCGGTCATTGCGCCGGCAGCGACAAACCCTGATGTCACCGTGGAAAACGGAACGGTCAAGCCGTTCATCTTCCGCAGCTGCTTCATCGATCCGCAGCAGGGCACGGTCATGGCGACCTTCGCCGCGAAGGATCTGAACGCAAAGACCGCCGTCATGTATATCGATTCTAGCTCGGACTATTCCAAGAGCCTCGGCAAAGTCTTCAAGGAGACCTTTGAGGCGGCAGGCGGCAAGGTCGTGATGGAGGAAGCGTTCCTCGCAAAGGATCAGGACTTCAAGGCTGCTCTGACGAAGCTCAAAACCGCCAATGCGGATGTCATGTTCGTCCCGGCCTATTATGAAGAGGTCGGCAAGATCGTGAAGCAGGCCCGCGAGCTTGGCATCACAGCGACGATCCTCGGCACGGACGGCTGGGATGATCCGAAGGTCATCGACATCGCCGGCGCGGATGCGCTGAACAACACTTATTTCAGCACCCACTATTTCGAGCAGGATGAAGAGGCAAAGCCCTTTATCGAAGCGTACAAGAAGGAGTACAACAAGAATCCGAACGTGTTCGCGGCTCTCGGCTATGATGCCGGCAAGATGCTCATCGATGCGTTGAAGCGTGCGGGCGCGGATGATCCCGAGGCACTCCGCAAGGCAATCGAAGGCATCAAGGATCTGCAGGTCGGCACCGCAAAGGTGACGGTGGACAAGAACCACAATCCCATCAAGGGCGCGGTCATTCTGGAGACCAGAAACGGCGAGCGCATGATGAAAACAAAGATTGCACCTGAGCAATAAGAAACCATCAATTTCCATGAACTGTGTCTTCAATCGCTTGACGTAGCTCTGCTACGACTGCGCTCATCATCCTTGTTCATGAAAATTTATCCTGCGTGAAACAGCAAGCTATTTAAAACGTGTTATACTAGTGCACTAGTACACTGGTGTAAAACCTCGCTCATCTTTATAGGAAATCACTTGCTGTTTGAAACGTGTTATCCTGCATCAAGGAGGAAAGGAAATGGATTTCACCCATCTGCTGGTGCAGCAGCTCATCAACGGTGTTTCCCTCGGAAGCATCTATGCGCTGATTGCATTGGGCTATACGATGATTTACGGTATCATAAAACTCATAAATTTTGCCCACGGCGATATTTACATGGTGGGCGCTTATATCGGATTCTTTGCGATTACACAGGCAGGGATGTCCATCGTGCCTGCCCTTTTGGTTTCCATGGTGGTGACAGGGCTTTTGGGCATGGTAGTGGAAAAGCTGGCCTACAAGCCGCTCCGCCACGCGCCGCGCATCTCCATTTTGATCACGGCCATCGGCGTCTCCTTTTTTCTGGAGTACACGAGCATGTACTTCGTGACGCCGACGCCAAGGACCTTCCCTGCCGTGATCGACAATATTTCCTTCAATCTCGGCTCCTTTGTCATCAACGGGCAGCAGCTCATGATCCTTGGCATCACGGTGCTGCTGATGGCAATCCTGACCTTTATCGTGCAGAAGACCAAGACGGGCAAGGCCATGCGCGCGGCTTCCTTCGATACGGAGACCGCCCAGCTCATGGGCATCGACTCGGACCGCATCATTTCCCTGACCTTCTGTATTGGCTCGGCCCTTGCCGCCGCTGCGGGCGTTCTGGTGGGTATCTATTATAACACCATCGATCCCCTCATGGGCATCATGCCGGGGCTTAAAGCGTTCGTCGCTGCGGTTCTCGGGGGTATCGGCATCCTGCCGGGCGCTGTGGCCGGCGGCATCATCCTCGGCATCATCGAGGCGCTGGTGTCGGGCTTCCTGTCCTCGACTTTCCGCGATGCAGCCGCCTTTGCCATCCTGATTCTCGTGCTCTTGGTGAAGCCTTCGGGGCTCTTCGGCAAGAACACCCGTGAGAAAGTGTAGGTGGCGGATATGAATTTTTTACGCAGAAATGATTTGATTATGCTCATCTTCGGCATCGCGCTGTTCGCCCTGCTGCAGGGATTGATTTCCGCAGGCGCGATCAGCTCCTTCTGGCAGCTGAACCTGCTCCTGATCGGCATCAATGTCATCATGTCCGTCAGCCTGAATCTCATCAACGGCTATACGGGGCAGTTCTCCCTCGGCCACGCGGGCTTCATGGCGGTGGGCGCCTATGTGGGCGTCGTGCTCACCACGAATTTCCACCTGCCGCTGATTGTCGCATTGCTTGCAGGCGCAGCGGGGGCCGGAGCCCTTGGCTTCCTGATCGGGCTGCCGACGCTCCGGCTGCGCGGCGACTATCTCGCCATCGCGACCCTGGGTCTCGGCGAAATCATCCGCATCGTCATCATGAATATTCAATATGTGGGCGGTGCCGCAGGCTTCAAGGGCATCCCCCATCTCACGACGTTCGCTTGGGTGTTCTTCGTGATGCTGTTCACCCTTTTCTTCATCAAGAATTTCGTGAATTCCTCCCATGGGCGCGCCTGTATCGCCATCCGCGAAAATGAGATCGCGGCGGAGGCCATGGGGGTCAATACGACCAAGTACAAGGTCATGGCCTTCACCATCGGCGCGGCGTTCGCCGGTGTCGCGGGCGGACTCTTTGCCCACAGCTTCTACCTCATCAGTCCCGCGTCCTTCACCTTCATGGCTTCTTTCAACTATCTCATCATGGTGGTGCTGGGCGGCCTTGGCTCCATCACGGGCTCCATCGCAGGCGCCTTCGTGGTGACCTTCATCTCGGCGGCTCTCGCGAACTGGCCGGAATTCCGCATGATCATCTATGCGCTGGCGCTGATTCTCCTGATGTTCTACCGCCCACAGGGCCTGTTCGGCTATATGGAGATCACGAATGCGAAGATTTTCGATAAAATCCTCAAAAGGGGGCGTGAATGATGGCGGAGCTTTTAAAGACAGACAACGTCTCTGAGGTGTTCGGCGGCCTGAAGGCCGTCGCGGATTTCAATGTCCACATCAACCAAGGCGAACTCGTCGGGCTCATCGGCCCGAACGGCGCGGGAAAGACCACAGCCTTCAATCTCATCACGGGCGTGTATCAGCCGACCACGGGAACCATCGATTTTGACGGCAAGAGCATTGTCGGGCTCAAGCCCTATCAGATCACCCAGCGCGGCATCGCCCGCACCTTCCAGAACATCCGGCTCTTTTCGGAGCTTTCCGTGCTGGACAACGTAAAGATCGCCTATCACTGCCATGTGAAATACGGCCTTTTGGAATCCGTGCTGCGGATGGGACGCTACATGAAAGAAGAAGAAAAGATCGAAGAGGAAAGCCTGAAGCTGCTCAAAATCTTCAAGCTGGAGGACAAGGCCGGGGAGCAGGCAAAGAATCTCCCCTACGGCGCACAGCGTCGTCTGGAGATTGCCCGTGCGCTGGCCGCAAAGCCAAAGCTGCTCCTGCTGGACGAGCCCGCCGCAGGCATGAATCCGCAGGAGACCAACGAGCTCATGGAAATGATCCGCTGGATCCGCAAGAAATTCGGTCTGACGGTGCTTCTCATCGAGCACGATATGAGCCTTGTCATGGGCATCTGCGAGCGGATCTATGTGCTGGAATACGGCATGATCATCGCAAGCGGGACGCCGGATGAAATCAAGAACGATCCCGAAGTGATTCGCGCCTATCTGGGCGCAGAAAATTGACAGGAGGCCGGCTCATGGAAACCATGCTGAAAATCGACAACATCCATGTATACTACGGCGCGATCCATGCCATCAAGGGCATCAGCCTCGAAGTCAAACAGGGCGAGATCGTGACCCTCATCGGCGCGAACGGCGCAGGCAAGTCCACGACGCTCCGCACGATTTCGGGACTGCTGAAGCCGAAAGAGGGCAGCATCCGATTCATGGAGAAGGATATCGCAGGCGTCAAGGCGCATCAGATCGTCAAGGAGGGCATTTCGCAGGTGCCTGAGGGACGCCGCATCTTCGCGGAGATGTCCGTTCTGGAGAACCTGGAGCTGGGCGCCTTCATCCGAAACGACAAGGATGCCATCCGGGAGGACATGGAAATGGTGTTCCACCGCTTCCCCCGTCTGGAAGAGCGCAAGGAGCAGCTGGCAGGCACCCTGTCCGGCGGCGAGCAGCAGATGCTGGCCATGGGGCGCGCCCTCATGAGCCGCCCGAAGCTGCTGCTCTTGGACGAGCCGTCCATGGGTCTTGCGCCGCTCTTGATCCGCGAGATCTTCTCCATCATACAGGACATCAACAAGACAGGCACCACCGTGCTGCTCGTGGAGCAGAACGCCAACATGGCGCTCTCCATCGCCCACCGGGCCTACGTCCTCGAAACCGGCCGCATCACCCTGTCGGGCGATGCAAAGGAACTGGCCGCCAGCGAGGAAGTCCGAAAAGCCTATCTGGGCGGCTAAGAACCGGTTCAGAAAAGAAAACCTGCCGTATGGGCGAAACCCATACGGCAGGTTTTTTGTACGTCATGCGGCGCAGAATCTTCCTTTTTTAGTACCAGTCATGCTTTTCATTTCTGTCAAGTTCGCGGATGCTTTGCATTTCTGCCTCCGTCAATGCAAACCCGAATAAATCCAGATTCTCTTTGATATGCCTCAGATTGCTTGAACCGGGAACCACAACGATCCCCCTCTGCAGATCCCACCTCAAGATGACCTGCGCTGCCGATACGCCGTGCGCCTTCGCAATTTCCGCAATGGTTCCATCGTTAAGAAGCGCCGCGGTATGCCCCCTGCCGCCGAGCGGATACCAACACTGCACGACGATTCCCTTTTTCTGGATAAAGGGAACCACGTCCTGCTCCTGATAGTACGGGTGAATCTCATTCTGTACGAGTGCCGGCACGATATTCACCTGTGGCAGGAACGCTGTAAGCTCTTCCACGTACCAGTTGGAAAGCCCCAGGGATCTTATTTTGCCCTGCCGGACATACTCTTCCATCGCCAGATAAGCCTTGACATCTCCCGTTCCCGGATGGTGCAGGAGCATCATATCGATGTATCCGATGTCCAATTTTTCCAGCGCCATGTCTATCGCGGCTTCCGGATCATGGAACTGGCTTGGATAAATTTTCGTGATGACAAAGATCTCTTCCCGTGGGATGCCGAATTCTTTCATTGCCTGACGGACGCCTTCGCCGACAGCGTCTTCATTGCCGTACATATAGGCGGTGTCGATCAGTCGTCCTCCGTTTTTCAGAAGCGACTTGACGGAGTTGACACAGGTATCATGGCTAAGGGAATATGTCCCCAACCCCATGATGGGCATTTCATAGCCGCTGTTCAAAAGCACGGACTTCTTCTCAAAATCAAAGGTTCCCACGTTCATGTTCCCATCGCCCTTTTCTTTCTCCGAACCAATCCCATTCGGCCGGTCTTTCGTCTCCCCTGTGCGCAGGTCAACTGCAGATTCCTGCGAAGCCTGCTGATTCTTCATATTTGCACATGCAGCCAAACAAAACAGCAGCAAAAACACAAGGAGAGCTGTGATTATTTTCTTCATGCGTCTCATACCGTCTCCGTTTCAATCACTTTGCTTCCTCCGCTTTTTTTCTTGATTATATATCCAAATGCATGAAATGTACAATGCTTATTCGGTATGTCATGTTATGCGTTTATCGCATTTCAAAGAAAACGAAAAAGGTGCCTCCATGTATCTGGCAGAGATGGTTGACAAGCAAAAAGTTGACAATCTCTGCCAAATGCATGGAGGCATCCTATCCCTGTCATGTCTGTAGGCAATGCATTTTCATAACAGCAGGTTACAATTCGGCAAAAATCTCAGATATTGCTACCAGCGCAGCCATGCCGCTGATGGAAATCCTGCGATCGGGCTTCAATTCGCAGCGGAGAAAACCGCCGCGTTTTGATGCCTGGCAGGCGTCTATGGTGGTTTTGCCAAGCTCATTGGCCCAATAATCCGCAATCTGGCAATGAGCAGAACCGCACACGGGATCCTCGGCTACCGATAATTTGGGCGCGAAACTTCTTGAGACACAATCGACTTCCCTTCCCCTCGCCGTAGCATTTTGAATCCGTCCGTCGAGTCGATGCAATAACGCTTGATCCGGTGTCATGGAGCGCACCTGCTCTTCGCTTTCAAACACGCACAGCAGATCCAATCCGAGCATGGCCTTTTTCGGACGAATGCCGAAGGCTTTTTCCATAGCATCGGTAACAGGGATTTCTTTGAGCTCATACCTTGGAAAATCCATCTCATACCGCTTGCCGTTCCGTGTGACGGTCAGCGGCCCGCTCAGCGTGTTGAACCGAACTGTTTCGCTTTCCCGATCATAATAGTTCAGCAGGACAAAAGCGGCGGCAAGCGTAGCATGCCCGCAGAGTTCTACTTCGGTTCCCGGAGTGAACCAGCGGAGGCGGTACCCTTGTTCCTCTTTGACGATAAAGGCAGTCTCCGACAAATTATTTTCCATGGCCAGTTTCATCATGGACACATCGGACGGCCACTCTGCCATGACACAAACTGCCGCCGGATTTCCTGAAAACGGTTGGTCCGTAAAGGCATCTACTATGTACTGTTTCATCCTGACTCCTTTCTGCCCTCGATGGGATGTTGTGGTGATTACAAATTCTCCAGCAATTTTATTTCATTTTAATTTAAATCGTGACAGATTGCATGCAAAACGAATGACTCCCAAAAATGATTCACGCTAAACAACAAAAGACCTCGGAAGCCCTGACAGGCGCTTTCGAGGTCTGCGCACTTGCTTGGAAGGGCAGCGGATACGAGGTCGTGTTCAGGAGGAAACAATGCAGTTCCTTCCTCTTTCCTTTGCGTTATAAAGACGGGCATCCGCCTCGCGGTACACATCCCAAGGCGAGGACAATTTCCCGAAGACCGAGTTCGCCGCGCCCACGCTGACCGTGATTTTCCCGCTGAGCTGCTCCCAATGGATCGTGCCGCCCGTGATCCTGCGCTGCAAATCGTCCAGCAGCAGCACAAAATGCGGAAATGCCAGCTCATTGCTGATCAGGATGAATTCATCCCCGCCCATGCGCACGAAATACGTGCTGTGCAGATCGTTCTGCTTCAAGTGTTCATTGATGGTGCTGCTCAGATACTTGAGCGCCGCATCGCCGAATTCATGCCCATAGGTGTCATTGCAGGCCTTGAACTTGTCGATATCAAAGAACGCAAGGGAGAATCCGATATTCTCCTCCGCCTCCCGCATCAACTTCTCTCCCCTGCTGATGAAGAAATAACGGTTATAGGTATCCGTCAGCGTATCCTTGAAAATCAGCCGCAGGATAAAAGGCTGCGCCTGCCGGAGCATGTTGTCCATATCCTCGAAGGCGAGACCTTTGCGCGTCAGTCCTACCGTCAGTTCCTGCACCTGCTCCTGCTGATGCTTGAGCAGGTCATAGAGCTGCTGCTGCTCCGGCGTGAGCTTGCCCTCCTCCTGGCCCATCAGCGCCATCTGCCTGCCGATGGCATGGGATGTCTCCCTGATCCGGAGCGCCTGGTGCAAAGAGCTTCCCTCCAGCGCCAGCAGCGTATTCTTTTTTTCCTGCACATAGTCCAGAATGAACTGCAGCGGATAAATCCGCTCCTCCGGTGTTACCCTGTCCTCCTGCCTGCGCCCAAAACCCTGGGAGGCCGCCTTTCCATCCCTGCTCATTCGGCTCCCTCCCCTTCTTTGGAATCATGGCTGAACACGATCAACACAAGGCTCTGGTTGATATGCTGATGATGATATTGCTCCCCGCCGCAGACACTGCCCGCGTAAGGGCTGATTTTCAAAAGATTCTTCGCGTGCTCCGCAGTAAAATGCTCATCCTCGTACAGCCAGTAACGATGGATGCAATCCCCTGTCAGCATAAAATACCGATTCGGATTCTCCTGCTGCAGCCGCTCAACGGTCTCCTGCGCAATGGCACGGTAGCGCCCGTAGTCCAGAAAGCAAATCGCGTCATTCGGGTTCAGCCGCTTGTTGCAGCAAAGAGACCCATCCGGCAGCACCTCTGCCACATCCGACACATAGATTTTTTTCCCCAGAAGACGCCCAAAAGGATAGCGGGAGTTCGTCTTCACGATTTCATCCCGTGATACCTGCACCGTATCGCAATAGACATCCGCGGCAGGCCGTCCGTCAAGCTCGATCAGCCGGCGATGCGCCGTATCCACCTTTGTCACCTGATGCAGCCGGAGATCCGTGCGTTCGTAAATATTTTCGTAATAGGTGCGGATTTTGCCATGCAGGCTGCGGATGATCGCGTAGATGCAGGCATTCCCGTACACACCGCCGTTATAGGCAACCTGCGCCCGCCCCATGTGATCAACGCTTTCAAATGCAGTGGAACCCATCAGCGGAATCGCGAATTTGTCCAGCACCGCATTGAGCGTCGTGACCAGCATCTCCTCATTGCCCGTGCAATACTCCAGGCAGACCGCATCTTCATTCCCCTTGCCAATGGATTTCACATCCTGCTCGAAGCGGTAGACATGCTGCACCGGGCACTCGTCCAGATCATGGATGATGCCGCACGATATCTGGAAACCCTCTTCAAAAGCGATGGCGAGCACGTCCGGCTCGTCCACGGCTCCGCCATGCAGCACACAGACACTGCAAAGGCCCATCGTCGGTATTCCCTCATAACGACGGGCAAAAAAAGCTGAAACCCTGTCCAGCATCCCCGGTCTGCTGAAATACAACACGAACTGCGGCGACTGGAACTCTGCAACCGCCTGCTCCAGCGACTCCTCCAGCGTCGCGCCCTGGCCTCTGCCAACCCTGATCATATCCTCTTCTCCTTCTGCCTTTTTTCATGCCGTACCGGAACACTTCGAGCAGCCACTTCCTCACTTCTCGATGACCGGCACACAATGCCTGTCATTGATCTCAGCAACTTTTTTCACTCTGCGGCGATACTTTTCCGCCGTCAGCGCATCCGTATGCATCCAGGTCTTCACGATCTCCATCGCAATCGCGCTTCCAATGATTTTCCCGCCGATGCAAAGCACATTGGAATCCGTATGCTCCCTCGCCAGCTGCGCGCAGAACGGATCTTGGCAGACCGCCGCATAGATGCCGTTGATCTTGTTGGCAATCAGCGCGCTCCCGTAGCCGACGCCATCCACAAAGATTCCGCGCTCACACTCTCCCTTCGCCACCGCCAGCGCCGCAGGATACACAAAATCCGACAAGTCGCAGGATTCCTCGTCATAAGTCCCGAAATCCTTGACCGTATGTCCTTCTTTCTCCAGATACGCCTTGATTTCCTGTTTCAGCCCCGTTCCTGCATGATCGTTTGCCATGGCAATCTTCATCCGGCATCCCCCTTTTCGTCTGAAAACTTCCTAATATGAACAATTCGACCTTCATTTCCATTTTCCTGCTGTGCACGCTCGATTTTGCGAAAGAGACATCCTCATGAAATTTCAGTTGCCCCGCCCCTGCCATCGTGATAAACTGAAACCGATGATATTTGTAGGAGGGATTTACTTGAAGCTGAAATGGAAACCTATCCTGAGCATGTCTGCCGTGCTCTGTCTCTCTGCGGGACTTGTGCTAAGCCCATCCGCAGGATGCGCGGACACGAACGTAAAGAACGCCGTCATCACAGAGGTCAAAACCGACTGGCCCGATTATCCCGAGCGGCCGCAGGGCAAATGGGACACCCGTAAGCTGCAGAAACTGACGCTTTCCGAGGCTCCCGCCGAGAGCATCCCCATCATGTCGAAGCTCCTGAACGACGACCAGATCACCATACGGGGAGACGCTACGGCAAGCCGCCAGCAGATGGTGCAGCTCATCAAGCAAGGCAATCCGAAACCGAAACTCAGCTGCACCGTAGAGGCGCTGGTGAACATCTACTATGAAGAGGGCGGACGGGAGCATATCCGTCCGGATATCGCCCTTTGCCAGGCCATCAAGGAGACCGGCTATTTCAACTATGGCGGCGACGTACTGCCTGCCCAGAACAATTTCTGCGGGCTCGGAGCCACGGGCAACCATGTGCGGGGCGCTGTTTTCGCCACGCCGCGTCTTGGCGCGCGCGCCCACATCCAGCATCTCCTCGCCTATGCGTCCAAGGATCTCCCCTCTGCGCCGATCGAGGATCCCCGCTATCAGCACATCGTGAAGAACCGCCCGGAAATCCACGGCAGCATCCAGCACTGGACAGGGCTCAACGGTGTCTGGGCCGTCCCCGGCACCACCTATGGGCATGATATCCTGAAGCTCTGGCAGCAGGCCCTCTCCCCCGACGGCTCGGACAGTTCCCTGGCATTTGCAGAAAAGCAGCTCCGCCAGGATCCTGAGAACCCGGCGAATCATATCTACCGCGGAATCGTCTACTTCAAGCAAGGCACCTTCTGGCTCGCCAGACTGGACTTCGAGCGCGCCATCGAGCTAGATCCCGATTCCGCGGAAGCGCTCTTCGATCTTGCCATCACCCAGGAAAAACTCGGCAAGAACAAAGAGGCCATGAAAACCTATGACCGGCTTCTAAAGGCTGATCCCGGCTTCTACCGCGGCTATTACAACCGCGGCATGCTGCGCATGCAGCTGCAGGACTATAAAGCCGCCATCAAGGATTTCGAAAAGAATCTGGAACTTGTTCCGCAGGCTGCAAATGCGTGCAATGAGATCGGCGTGGCCCACATGCGCATGAAAAAATATGATGCAGCCTGGCAGGATTTCTATCGCGCTTCCCGCATCAACGACACCAATGAGCATGTGCTCAAAAATCTGGCGTCCGTCTATGGCTGCATCAAACAATAACGACTCTATTCCAGCAAACCGAGGCTTTTCATTGTCTCAAGCACCTGATCCGTGTCAATGGGCTTCGATGCATAGGCATCGCAGCCCAGCCGGAACGCCTCATCCACGTATTCCATATCCGCGATGGCCGTCATGATGATGACGCGCAGGCGCTTTTCCGGCGGAATCTTCTGCTGCGCCTCCACCTTCCGCAGCACCTTCAAGACCCTGAGCCCGTCTACCTTTGGCATCATGATATCGAGACAAAGGAGATCATAGGGCTCCTTTTTTTTGATGGCATCCAGAATGGCATCCAATGCTTCCATGCCGTCCGATGTCGCATCACAATGTCCGTAATCCGAAAGGAACTCGAACAGGAACGTCCGGCTGATCCTGTCGTCTTCCGCAATCAAGCAGCGCAAGCTCATGATCTTTCCTCCTCTCGCATTCTTCTCTGGCAGTAATCCAGCAGATTCGTGATATCCCCATCCGCCTCCGTGCGCTCCGCCTCAGGAGCCACAGCAGACTGCCCCCTCGCAATTCTGGGATTGAGAAAAATGGACCGCTTTCGTTTCACGGGTTCCACCCCGTCGGCCGGCAAATAGGGAATCCAGAAGGTGATGGAGCTTCCGCGCCCGGGAATCGCGTGCACACGGATATCTCCCCGCATGGCGCGGACCAGATCCCGCACGATCATGAGGCCCAGTCCGATTCCTCCGTACCTCCAGGAGGATATCCCGTCTTCCTGCCGGAACGGGCGGAACAATTCCTGCTCCGTTCCCCACGGCATGCCGACGCCTGTATCATGAATGGAGAAACAAAGTACCTCACCATCGTTTTGCACTTCCTTGCACGCCTGCATCAGGATCGAACCGGAGGAAGTGAACTTCAGCGAATTCATCAGCAAATTGCGGAATACCTGCCGGAGCCGCAGGGCGTCCCCTTTGATATAGCGGGGTACATGCTTGAAATCCGGCATCGAGAACAGGATTCCGCGCTTTTTTGCCGCATGCCCATAGGACTGAACGACATTTTTCACGAGCAAATGCAGATCCAGCCCACGTTCCTCAAGCTGGAGCTGCCCGCTTTCCAGCTTGGAGAAATTCATGATGTCATGCACGACATGCAGCAAATCATCTGCGGAATGCTTCGCATTCATGAGATTTTCCCTTTGCTTCGGCGTGAGCTCCGTTGCCATCACCAGCTTCAGCATTCCCATGATGCCATTGAGCGGCGTCCGCAGTTCATGGCTCATATTCGCAAGGAACTGCCCCTTGGCGCGGCTTGCCTGCTCCGCCTCGAAACGTGCCTGCTCCATCGCGCGCTCCCGCTGCTTGCGTTTCGAAACATCCACCATCGACATAATGATCTGCTTCTCATCCTCCATGATCGTCTGGGAAATGAACATCTTCATCCAGACGGGGACGCTCTTTTTCTTGCTGCGCAGCGCCACAGTGAATTCCCCGGTAAAATCGTCATCCATGATGGCAGCTTCCAGATTGTTCCTGACGGGGCAGTGGCGGCATTTGCTTCCATGCCCGCATCCTTTGAGGATGCTGTTCTCACAGTGGAACGCATCCCCGAACTGAAGGCCGATGATCTCCTTATAGCTGGATTCCATGATCTCGATTGCGGCGTCATTGAGATCCATGATGGCTCCGTCCGAACTGAGCACGCAAAGCCCCGTCTTGGCCGCCTCGAACACAGAACGCATATAGATATGATTGGCTTCCAGCTTCATCTCCAATTTTCTCAGATGCGTGACATCCCTGAGAAGCACGGAGCATCCCTGGACCTCCCCGTCCTTCCCGTAAATGGGGGAACAGGTCGCAGACAGGTACATGGAGCCCTCCATGGTGCAGATTCCGATGTTCCGCGCCAGTCCCAAAGAACGCCGCTCCCTCATGGCAATCTGCAAGGGACTGTCAAAGGCCTTGCGCGTCTTCAGATTCACCAATGGGCAGATCTCATCAAAATACAGATCTCCGCCGACCTTCCCCTGATAAGACAGAATCCTTTTTGCGGCACGATTCAAATACAGGACCTTTTCTTCACAATCCGTAAGAACAATACCATCCCCGATATCTCCCAACAGCGCTTGGAGCGTATCTTCATCCAAATGTTCTTGCACGGTAAAGCTCCCCCCTTCTGCATTCTGTGAAGGTTTCTCGTAAACCATACTCTGCTACCTGTATTATTCCCCATAAAAAGGATTTTTCCTACCGCACGATAAAATTTCATTGGTCCGGCTTCCCCATAAAAAGAGGCCCGCTGGTTCAGCGGGCCAAAAGATATTTCAAAACACATTAGAACCTGAACTTCCCGACAGCCTCCTGCATCTCTGCCGCCAGCTGCGCCAGCGCATGCGATGCCGCCGCGATTTCCTCGTTGGAGGCGGACTGCTCCTCCGTTGCGGAAGAGATCGTCTGCGTATCGTCCGCCGTCTTGCGGCTGACCGTATCGATCGCATCCACGGCCTCCACGATGTGCGTTGCGCCATCCGTCACCGTATGCACGGAAGTATTGATGCCTTCCATCTGCTGCTTGATGCCATCCACGCGCTGCATGATCTGCTTGAACTGCTCGCCGACCTCACGGATCGCCGCCGTCCCTTCCTGCACATCACGCGTGCCGCTTTCCATGGACTCCACAGCCTGATTCGTATCGGTCTGGATGGATGTGATCCGCTCGCGGATCTTCTCGGCGGAAAGCTGGGACTCTGCTGCCAGCTTTCGGACTTCCTCCGCCACGACCGCAAATCCGCGCCCTTGCTCGCCCGCGCGCGCCGCCTCGATTGCCGCGTTGAGGGAGAGGAGGTTCGTCTGCTCCGCAATCGAGGAAATCGCCTCGACGATCTGGCCGATCTGCTGGGAATTCTCGCCAAGTTTTTTCACCACGTCCGCCGAGGACATGACGCTTGCCTCGATATGTCCCATCTTCTCGACCGCAGCTTCCATGAGCGCCGCGCCCTTCGTTGCCGCATCCGCCGTCTGGTTGGACGTATCGGTGACCGTGCGGGCCTTGTCGGCCATCTGCTCGATATCCTGGAACACCGTATCCACATTCTTCTTCGCGGCATCAATATCCGTGAGCTGCTTCTCCATGTTGATGCCGACTTCGCCCACCGTCTCAGCCACATGCACGGACGCATCCGCCGACTGCTGCGCGTTTGCGGTCAGCTCCTCTGAAGATGCCGCCACCTGCTCCGAGGTCGTCGCCATCTTGCGGATCAGATCCCGTAGGCTCTTGCTCATCTCATTGAACGACTTGGACAGGGAGCCTATTTCGTCATCGCCGGTCACCGGAATATCATCCATGCGGAGATTGCCCTTGGCAAGCTCTACCGCATGACCCTCCAAAGCCGCCACCGGCCCCGTGATGCTGGCTGCAAAGCGCATGCACATGAATACCATGAGAGCAAGTCCGACCAAGGTAAGGATTGCATAGGTGATGCGCATGGTATGGACTGCCTCGAACACGAAATCATAAGGGACGGCAATGCCCACAATCCATCCGGATGTCGGCACCGTCGTATAGGCAAAAATCATCTCGCCCCTCGAATCCGTCGCAGGCAGGACAAACATGCCCTCGCCCTTCTGGAGCATCTCGTCAAAATGGTTCGCAAAGCCATCCACCTTGCGCACATCCGACATCTTCTCCGCCGTGCCGGAAGTCGCAAGAATCGTGCCCGTCTTCTCGATCAGGATGCCTGTGCCTTCGCCGTTGTACTTCAGGCGGCCGATCTCTTCGTCCAGCTTGTCCAGCGTGAGATCCGCGACGACGCCGCCGGCAAACTGCCCGTTATTGTTGAACGAGCAAATGGCGGACACCATGTTCTGATGGGTGAACGAATCCACATACACATCTGTATATACCGTCTTGCCGTTTGCCGCCTTCGCCTGTGCATACCAAGGACGCACGCGCGGATCGATCTGCCCGGTCTTCACGCCCGCATGGTAGCCCTGGAAATTACCACGCTCGTCGCCCATCGTAAGATCCAAAAGATCCTTGTCATTGTTCGCCAAGGAAAGCACCTCGCGCGACAGGGACGCCTCGCTGCCGTTCAGCTCTGTCAAAAGCGCCGCCGTGCTTGCCGCCACCGCCGCCTTTTCTTTCAGCCACCCGTCAAACTGGTTGCGCTGTGCAGCCACCGTGGCAGTAAGCTCACGCTCCACGCTCGCTTCCAGGCTGTTGTAGGCGTTGTAATAGCCCACCACAGAGACGATGGCCATCAGGAGTCCCGACAGTGCTGCAAGAACAAAGAACTTCTGCCGTAATCCCATACTCATAAAACTCTCCCTCTTTCCCGTTTTTTCGGCATGGATCCGCACAGACGCAAACCATGCCGTTATCATTATTTTATATTCCACATGCGCTTCGAAAATCCTGCCGGGTACAAAGAAAAATAAATACATGCAAAGCTTACGGCCAACGCAAAAAAGCGCCTGCAAACGCAAGCGCTTCGAACCGGCAACTACCTATCCTCCCGGCCCGTCTCCAGGCAAGTACTTTCGGCCTCTATGTGCTTAACTG
>CACZZN010000030.1 GCA_902785705.1 uncultured Veillonellaceae bacterium | reverse complement strand
GGCTATAAGACACCCGAGGAGTGCTTTAGGGAAGAAATGCTTGCAGCACTTACTGCATAAAGGTTCGCCGGGTGTTCAACTTATTATTGCAATTCGGGTCCGCGGATTGAGTTTTCGGCCTGCACTATAAAAGTTTACACATAAGGATTGACACTACCGGGTGCCCCACCTGTGGAGGTGGGGCACATCTTCTACTCGTTATAAAATTTTGAATCTCTCCGTGAATAAAGGACTTAGAAGTGATATCATATTTATCCCTCATCCCTTCTTCTTCAACACACCTCTGTAATAATCCACATCATCAGCACAATATTTCGTTCCGATATCATCGAAGGTTGCAATCAACTTCTTTAACCTGTCAAAGTCCTTTTCTTCCTCGGCAATGGACATCATTTCAAGCAAAGAACCCACCATACCTGCGTTATTTTTATCCTCTTGGTTGGCAACAAAGATTTCTTCTTCCATGTGCCAAGCCAAAAAGTTTCTGCCTATCAATCGGTAGAGCCTAGACAGATGCCCTTTGACTACGACATCAAGCCATGCATCGTATTCCTCATCTGTGATTTTAGTCAATGCGTCCTTGTACGCTTCAATAGCAGCATCATAGCAGAACAGCATTTCCAAATTACTGCCACGGCACTCTCTTACTTTACCATAAGGAGATTCTTCTACTGATTGTGCCTGATTGCAAATTTGCAAAGACTTTAAGTATTCCCCGCTATTAAAAGCATCGTAAGCCATATCTAAAAGTTCTTCACTGGTTTTATTAGGGATTTGTGTTGGCTTTTTGAGTTCTTCCAGTGTAAAACCGACAATACGGCATTTTTGCTTCATTTCTCCTAAATACTTCAGTACCTTAGGCACAAGCCGCTGGCCAAATTCTGAATCGGCATACCATACATTGGCCTGTCCCATGCCACGGCCTTTTCCCGCTTGACTGGCACTTTCAATGGAAAAATCACGCAAGCCTGCCGGGATAAGATAGGCATTATCTGCTTTAGTGCAAAAATTGTACTCTACATAGTCCTGTTTGTCCTCATATGTCTGCCAGTCCCTATACATTTCTGCATTTTCATACCAACCTACAATTTTTCTGCTTTTGTCGTCCGTGGCTACCCATACCACGGTTACATCGTCCAGCACATTGGTCTTTATTGCCGTCCTGTCCAAGCGTTCAATATGAAGCTGGCCTCTGTGCATAACGAAACCGTAACACTTTTCGTTTTTGGGCAGAAAATTTATTTGCTCCATCGCATCGTTGTTTTCCTTGACAAAAGAACCTCCATTATAAGGCTGATCTTCGTCTGTAATCCCCCGATAGTTTTTCATCCAGGCAATATTGCAAAATACTACTGCTCCCATTTCAATTCCTCCTACATAGCTTTTTCCCTATAGAAATCGGCAAATTTATAATCCAAGAAATGTTCGTGTTCCATAAAGTCAGGATAGAGATGCTCCAATTTGTGAAATTCCTTATTATGTCCGTGAATCAACTGGTGCAGGCACTCGTGGTAAATGAGAAACTTCATTGTCTCCCTGGGAACGCTCCGAGAATTCAAGACATCATTGACCTTGATGTGGTCGATTGCCCAGTCATACTGCGCGAAGTAGCTCTTGTATGGCTTATCAGTCCAGGCAATCGTCGGCCTGCGATAATTTTCTCCCAGTACAGAAGCCTGTTCCTTCAATACCTCGGACAATATATCCTCAAGGCTGTCCTCAAATGGAGCCGGGTCAAGCTGGTAAAATTCACGCTCAACTTCTTCAACGCGTGTCCCAATGGGAACAATTCCCTTGGGGTACATCATGAAATCCACGATACGGCGCTCGTAATAGTCACGATTCCCGTAAAGGCTGTCTATAATGGTCCTGTGACTGCTATATATCTCGCTGATACGCTCTTTCGTTGTGACCATGGGAAGAAGTTCCTCATTAAACTTTGCCGCCAGCATTCCAGGGTCAATTTCGTCACGCTGGGCAAATGTCTGTAATTCCGGGAAACTTCCCATATCATGGACAAAACCGGCCACATTCACCAAATCATCCGGGTCAGGTGTCAGGCCAAATCCCTTGAAATAAGTTTTGGCAAGCTCTGCTCCGTCAAATTCCTCCGTGAGTTTCAGCGTTTCTGCATCTGCTTTCATGGCAAGGTATCCCTCCTCCTGACTGGCAAATACAATAACCTTTTCATCGTTGCCCTCTTCATCAATTACGTTGTACCAGCCAATAGGAAGAGAGGCATCATGTGCCGTTACCTGCACATTGCCGTATTTAATCCCCCGCATCACGGCGATAATCAGCTCCATGGGGATAAGCTCCTGCGACTTGCTCTGACGAGATACAGGCTCAGGCAATTCTCCCTCGCCCTCGGTGAGGAATTTGGGATTGAGCCAGCGGGTAAAGCTCGACCATTTGTCACAGAAATCAACAATGTTGACGGTTTCCGTTCCCCCGCAGCCAACGCCGCGCATTCCCCTGCCAATCATCTGCATAAGGAGTGTATCGCTTCCCGTAGGGCGGGTGAGGAATACGGTTTCAATGTCCGGAATGTCGCTGCCCTCGGTGAGAATATTGATATTGATCAGCACATCAATATGGTCATCTTTTCCCTTGGCATCTTTATGGTTATTGTCCCGGAAGCGATCAATGACTTTCTGATTTTCCTTATCATCATTCCAGGTGTAGACATAGCCGCATTTTACGCCGCGACTTTGCAGGGCATCATTAAGCACACCGCAATGGTAGCCATTAAGGGCAAAAATGATAGTCTTGCCATACTTGGCCTGATTCTTGACATATTCATCCACAATGACATCATTGCGCTCATTGGTCTTGGCAATCAGGTCAATGGTAGCCTCCGTCAGCTCTCCCCTGCGGCGAATACGCTTCATTTCTTCCTCGTCGATGCGGGTTTCGATATCCACATTGGTTTCCCGGCGGATATTCACGGGTTTCGCCAGTGTTCCATCGGCAATGAGCTTGCTCATGGGCACAGAGTAGATAATGCTGTTGTCGAAGTAGTCCATCAACGCTGCCGTTCCCTTATCCGTATATTTCACGGGGGTTGCGGTAAGACCTAAAAGTTTTGCAGCCGGACGTTTCTTGCGGATAGCTTCGATGACGCGGCGATAGGAGGGAGCGATGGTATGATGCGCCTCATCTACTACAATAATTACCTTTTCCTTGAGCGGTTTGGTGATGTACTTGGTTTTGCGGCACAGGCTCTGCACTGTCCCCACCACCAAATCATCCTTCCTGGATAAGGCTTGGGAGGCGGCGTGCTTGCCGGAAACACAGGTCATGGTGAAGGTGTCCGGGGCCTCGCTGCTCCCCTCCTTAACCAGAGGCGATAGACGATAGAACACTCCGGCTGCCTGCTCAACTAGCATGAAGCGGTGAGCAAGCCAAATGATTTCGTAGCCGCGGGAGGCCATTTCCCGCAGGAGGAAATAGACGCTGGTTATGGTCTTGCCGCTCCCCGTGGGCATAACCAGGATACCGGCTGACTTATCCTCGTCGAGAAAATGCCGTTTCATGGCTGATACAGCTTCCTCCTGATAGGGATAAAGGGAGATATTCAATGCCGCAGATGCCAGCAGATCAAAGGTGAGCGGCTTGGTAAAGTCTGTGTCTGGCTCCCAGCCGTCGTCGGCATCCATGCCAACCTTCAATATTTCGGTGCGGTAGGCATCAATGATGGTGTTGGAAAGTTTTTGCTGCCGAAGTGCCATCAGAATATCCTCCGGCTCCCCTGCCGTAATGCCGCCGTAGTTTTTCTTCTCAAGGCGGCGGGCAATGTCAATGAGGTGATTTTCCTCCGGCAGGAAGTAATCCTCAATTTCCCGGCGGTACCTGCGCACAAAGTGAGAATTCGGCCACTCCGATACATCATCCATATAGGGACAGAGGAAATCAGCGTCATCAAGGAATTTGTCCGGGCGAGCGTAGATGGGAGTAGCTTCACTGGACAGAACCGCCTTGAGGAAACGCAAGGGGAAACGGCTCCAGTTAAAATATTTTCCTTTCATGAGTAACCCTCCATTTCATATTGAAAACTCGTTGTCTGCTATGCTGTAATCATAGCAGACAACGAGTACCTATAGTTGGACAGCGTGTCCAAAACTATATCTTTACTTTTAGTTCGGCGCAGGTTGCATAGAAAGCTTCTATATCGTCTCCGCAGTTTAGCGCATCCACCACGATAGCATCGAGGAGTGCACTCTCCGGCTCTAAGCTATGCCCTTCCAAACGAAACAGCTTGTCTGCTTCATCAAGGGAAAGGGGAATGCCCACACATATTTTTGCCACAGCCATGCGAGATATATTGCGACCTTTATTTTTAAGATTCCCACGGAGATATTTACGCATGGCATCCTCGGTAATCCCGGTCCGGGTTTCGAGTTTGGCAAAATTGCCGTCAAAATGATTATAAAAGAGATTTACAAACTCTTTTCTGAGTTTGGTGGAATTTTGCGCCAAGGCTCTTGGCAATGCGTCACCTTGGTGCAGGCGGTAGCTCACATCTTTTTCGGTGTCCCGAAATGATATGCCGTCCGAATCAAAATCATGTTTGCGGATATATTCTTTGGTAATCATAGAAAAGTCCATAACGTCCTAACCTTTTTTCATAGTCTACCTAACAACTCCCGCACCAGTGCCTCATCCGACAGCAGTGAGATGGCAAAGCACTTCTTTCCGGCATCCTTGAGGGATGCGCCGATATGGTACGCCTCTTTGTGGTCGAGAATCAGAAAGCGATCATGAAAAGCGTTGGTATGCTTAACGATCAGTGTTGGGTATTGGCCGTTGAATTTGGCGATATCTGCTGCTGTCAGTTTCGTATTGCTGAAGGTGTAGATTTCCACGTCTACATTTGTCTGTTTCTTAGCTAGCAGATTCAAGGTGCCGATATCCACATAGCCGTCAATCAAAATGATGTCCGTCGTGGCCTTCTGTATGAGGCTTGCCAACAGGCTGAAGGCATCGTAGATTTGGCCATCAAAGAATATCTTCTGGCTGGACTCAGTATGGGAGTGGATGAAGTCGAATATTTGCTCGAATTTTTCATCGGTTTCCTTCTGATAGGTGAGTTGCTTCAGTTCCACCCGCTCGATATGCTCGAAAAGCTGGGCATTATGGGCAATGAATCGGCGCATCTCCACGAAGGCATCCATGATGCGGAGGCTGACCTCTATGGCAACATCGCTGCGGAGGACAGCCGACAGCATGGCTATGCCTTGCTCCGTAAAGGCATAAGGAGGGACACGCCGTCCGCCATGTGCGGAACTTGACATCACAATTTGTGATGTCAAGTTTGCCGCCTCTTCCTTAGTCAGTTGGAAGCAATATCTTTCCGGGAATCGTTTTTGATTCCGCTTCACAGCTTGATTCAAGACTCGTGTCTCCACTTGGTAGAGCATGGCGAGGTCGCTGGCAAGCATTACCTGTTGGTTACGAATGGTATAAATCAGTCGGCTGATGTTTGGCGTATCCGTGGTAGCTGGGACGGACACGGGCTGGATTTCGTTCATATTATCGCTATCTCCCATTGAGGATTCAAATTGGAACCTCAAGTTTTTAATCCTCCCACTTGGTGAGCGAGGTCGTTAACATCCTTTGAGTTAATTCGCCAAATAGACCTTTTCTCCTGCCTCGAAAGGATAATTTCCTGTACCTCCATCCGCAAGCCCCGCCACCGACAGTGATTTGCCTCAAGCCTCTCTGCCGTTGTAGCAGACCTTCTCCTCAAAGTACCGCCGATTCACTCGTCCCCGGAAGGTGAGCTTGCCCATCGCCTCCAGTTCCGCATTGAGCTGCTTGATAATCTGATAGGTAGTGTTCTTTCCAACGCCTGCCTCTGCCATGACTTCCTCCACGCTCATCAGCGTGGACGGCGGTGCTACTCGTCCGTTTCTCATATCATATCATACCAATTCCTTTCTTTTTGCGCGTTAGGGCTTTTTTTGTGGCAGGAATACCTGCCCTGACTTGCGAAGGGATTCACCCGTGAACATCAGCGCCATGTTCGCATGGCGAAGCCTGTCAATCAGCCGCATCTCGTAGGTTCCTTTCATTTCCTCAAAGGTCAGGTTCGAAGTGATAATGCAAGGAAGCATACGGTTGTACCGTTCTGTGAGGATGGAGTCCACCTTGCTCCGCACCCATCCCACATCTGTGTTCTCGCTCCCAAGGTCGTCCACCACGAGAAGCTGGGTGGTGCGGATGCGTTGTTCGAAGCGGACGCAATCCTCCTTGTTCATGGCGTGACGGGTGAAAATCTCATCCATGAGCGTGGTCATGGAAATGAAGTAGCAGGAACCCCCACGGGCGATCTGGACGCGCATGACGGCAACCGAGAGGGTGGTCTTCATCGTGCCGCAAGCCCCCAAGAGAATCAGCCCTTTCCCCTTTGCCACGTTCTCGGCCAAATGGTCGGCATATTCCTTGATGGTTAGGTAATGCCTCTGAATGACGGGATTGTTTGGCTGTATGTGATACAGTAAAAGTACCCACCGTCATCGTCCAGAATTCCCCATCTCAGAGGAGGCGACCCGCATGACGCCGAAGATGAAGGCCACGCTGGATGAAGAGATTCGCGAAGCCGCACGCAAGCTCTTCCTCAGCAGCAGTGTCGCGGACCTCTGCAAGAATGAAGCGACGCCGAAGCAGGAAGAATTCCTGCTCCATGTCTTCCAGGCAGAGCTTGCAGCCCGAGAGGAGAATAAGTGGCACCGCCTCATGAAACGGACTGGATTCCCGACCTACAAGACCTTTGAAGGCTACGAGTATGGCCATATCCAGTTCTCGCCGCTGTTTAGCCGGGAAGAGCTGGAGAGCTGCCAGTTCATCCGGGAGCACAAGAACCTCATCCTCTACGGCCCAGTCGGCACCGGCAAGACGCATCTGGCCATTGCCATTGGCGTGAAAGCCTGCCAGATGGGCCTGAAGACGAAATTCTTCTCCGTGACCGAGCTGGTCTTGAAGCTGGCCGAGGCTCGCAAGCAGGGCACGCTCGAGAAACTGGTGAAGGACCTGCAGAAACAGGACCTCCTGATCCTCGATGAATGGGGCTACGTCCCTGTAGACCGGGACGGCTCACAGATGCTGTTCCGCATTGTCTCAGACAGCTACGAGCGCAAGAGCCTCATCCTGACGACGAACCTGGAGTTCTCGAAATGGGGCAGCGTCTTTACCGATGAACAGATGGCGGCCGCCATGATTGACCGTCTGGCCCACCACGGCCACCTCCTGATGGCTGGCGTCCGGAGCTACCGGATGGAACACGCCCTCATGCGGCAGGATGCAGTAGTGGAACCTGCTTCCTGACAAGGCCCGCTGAAAGTGGGGATTTTCCCACGATGACGATGGGGAATTCCGACGACGAAAATGAGGAAATCCGCTTGACAGAAAACACCCGCTGGTCACCGCCGAGAAATACACGGTATCATCGCTTTTCCATGAATTTGCCAGTCAGGCTGTCCGGATTCTGACGAATGTTATCAGGCGTGCCACACGCGATGATCCGACCGCCTTCCTTGCCGCCGCCTGGCCCCATGTCAATGATGTAATCGGCATTCTCTATCACATCAAGATCGTGTTCGATGACCACCACCGTGGCACCATGATCTATCAATGTCTGAAAAACATGCAGAAGCGTTTTCACATCCTGCGGATGCAGGCCGATCGTCGGCTCATCGAAAACAAATACGGAATCACTCTGTCCTTTCCCCATCTCACTGGCAAGCTTTAACCGCTGCGCTTCTCCGCCGGACAGCCCCGGCGTTTCCTCGCCGAGCGTCAGGTAGCCAAGTCCGAGGTCGTGCAGCACCCGCAGGCGCTGCTGCAGCACTTTGAAGCCTTCGAGTACATGCAGAGCCTGATCCACGCTCATATTCATGAGTTCCGGCAGGCTGTATTCGTTACCATCCTTCGCCCTGCGGAGGATGGTGAACGCCTCCTTGCTGTATCGAGAGCCCCGGCAGTCCGGACATGGAATCTTCACATCTGGCAAAAACTGGACATCCAGAGAGATTTCTCCTGTTCCGTCGCAGGTCGGGCAACGGAGTTTTCCCGTATTATACGAGAACGCACCTGCCTTGAAGGCATGTTCCTTCGCATAGTTCGTTTTCGCGTATACTTTTCTGAGCTCATCATGGACATTCGCATACGTCGCTACCGTCGAGCGCACATTGATGCCAATCGGCGTGGCATCGATCAGCTTGACCTGCGCAATCCCTTCCGCCTCAATGCGTTTGATATGTTCCGGCAGTTTCTGCCCGCTGATTTCGGCCTTCAGTGCCGGAATCAGGCTTTCGAGTACCATCGTTGTCTTTCCGGAGCCGGAAACGCCCGTCACCACAGTAAGGCGCCCCATCGGGATCCGCACATCCAAGGGATGCACAGTGTGAATAGCTCCCGTTTCCAGATGAATGACGCCTTTCTCAAACATGGCTTTCTCCTGCATGCCCGGACGGATTCTCGATTGATACTGATCGGAAAGATACGGCCCGATGACGGATTCCGGATTTTCATAAACAGCCTCAATCCTTCCCTCGGAAATAACCTCCCCACCGTCCGCGCCAGCGCCCTTTCCCATCTCGATCATCCAATCGGCATGCTTCAGAACCTGCGTATCATGATCGACGAGGATGACAGAGTTGCCGTCCGCCTTCAGATCGTCCATGACACCGGTCAGCCCCTTGAGATTATAAGGATGAAGGCCAATGGACGGCTCATCGAGAACATAGAGAACACCTGTCGTGCGGTTGCGGACAGCCCTGGCAAGCTGCACACGCTGCCGCTCACCGGTGGAAAGCGTCGAAGCCGCCCGATCCAGTGATAAATATCCAAGTCCCAAGTCCATCAGCCGCTTTGAGACATCCAGGAAGGATTCACAGATTTTTTCCGCCATGGGACGCATCTCTTCCGGGAGCGATGCCGGAACCCCTTGCACCCAGGGAATCAGTTCCGAAAGCGTCATGGCAGCTGCTTCATCCAACCCGATGCCCTGAAGCCGCGGCGCACGGGCGGCTTCCGACAGCCTTGTCCCATGGCAATCGGGGCAGACGTCTTCTTCCAGATATTTTTCGAGCCGCTTCATTCCCTTTTCATCCTTGACTTTGGCAAGGGAATTCTTCACGGAATTGACCGCGCTATAATAGTTGAAATCCATCTCCGCCGGTTCCAGCGTCTTCGGATTAACATAGTGAATGTGGTGCTTTTTCAGCTCGCCGTGGTAGACGATTTCCTTTTCCTCCGGCGTCAGATCACGAAACGGCACATCTGTGCGCACGCCCATCGTGCGCACAATATCCTTCATCAGCGACCACATGAGCGTTCCCCAGACAACCACTGCCCCTTCATCAATCGTCTTGGAATCATCCGGCACCAGGGAGGCCTCATTCACAGTCTGGACGACTCCCGTTCCGCCACAGGTCGGACATGCACCAGTACTGTTGAATGCAAGTTCCTCCGCTCCGGGGCCATAGAAATTCTCTCCGCAGACCGGACAGGTAATTTCCTGCATGGCAGCAACCGAAAGAGACGGCGCGCAATAATGCCCATTGGGACAGCGGTGGCTTGCCAGCCGGGAAAACATGAGCCGCAGACTATTGAGCAGCTCCGACAGCGTTCCGAACGTACTGCGGATACCGGGAACGCCCGGTCGCTGGCGCAGTGCCAGCGCCGCCGGTACATATCTGACCTCCTCTACGTCTGCCCGTTCCGCCTGCGTCATCCTACGGCGCGTGTAGGTAGACAGGGATTCAAGATACCTGCGGGATCCCTCCGCATACAGTGCACCAAGCGCGAGCGACGACTTCCCTGACCCGGAAACACCGGCAATCGCTACGATCTCATGCAACGGGATATCCACATCAATATTTTTCAGGTTATGAACCTTTGCGCCGCGCACCTCGATGCACCTTGGCAGCACGTTTCTTTTTTCATCGCGTATGGACATGAGCGGCTCCTTTCCAATTCCTACGATATATCGAGCGCGGCGCACAAACGCGCGCTGCAGCAGCGCGCGCCAGCCCTCATAAAAAAAGCCGGACAAGACTGCGGCAAAACCGCCATCTTACCGGCGCGAGATAGCTCAGATGAACGGAGCATCTGAGAAAAGACAAGCGTGCGTGACGGAAGCTCCCGCGAGGCGTACGGTGCAGTTATGGAAACTGCTACCTCGCGCTGCGAGCGGCCAGACAGTCCCATCGCAGTCTATCCGCTGTCTCAGGAGAGCAGCGCCTCGACCTGTTCCTTCGGGATGAGGCCAACGGACTGCCTGCCCTGACGTCCGCCCTCGAAGACGATGAGCATGGGGATGCTCATGACCTGGAACTGCTCCGCGAGTTCCGGCTGCTCATCCACATTGACCTTCCCGACCTTGAGCTCCGGATGCGCTGCCGCCACCTGGTCCACCACTGGGGAGAGCATGCGGCACGGGCCGCACCACGGTGCCCAGAAATCGACGAGCACCTTGCCCTCCGCCTTGAGAACCTCCTGCTCGAAATTTTCCTGCGTGAGTTCAACTGCTGCCATGAATAAGACTCCTTTCTCGGCAGGCGGCGCCATATACTATCGTCCGCGCCGCCCGTTGCTTTCATCGTCTATCCTATCAATTTCCTCTCCGCTGCACAGTGATTGGCTCACGCAGGCATCCGGCGGCCCCTAGAGAACCCAGACGGCCGCGCGACCACTAGATCGCAGACGCGTAACAGCAGGAGCGGCATCCGGCGCCTGCTGGCCATCAGCCGAGTGCGACATCGAGCGCCATCATGAGCGTGAAACCGACGGCGAAGCAGACGACGCCGACATCGGAATGCGTCCCCTCGCTCATCTCCGGGATGAGCTCCTCGACGACGACATAGAGCATGGCTCCCGCGGCGAACGCGAGCAGATACGGCAGCACCGGCACGACGAAGCTCGCCGCGAGGATCGTGAGCGCGCCGCCCACAGGCTCCACAGCACCAGAGAGCACACCGAGCACGAAAGCCCGCGCACGGCTCGCGCCCGACGCCCGCAGCGGCATCGAGACAATGGCACCCTCTGGGAAATTCTGAATCGCGATGCCGACGGAGAGCGCGATCGCCGCGCTGAAGGAAATGTCGCCGCCACCCGCGAGCCACCCAGCGAGCACGACGCCGACCGCCATGCCCTCAGGGATGTTGTGCAGCGTCACCGCGAGCGCCATCATGACGGTCTTCGAGAAATGGCTCTGCGGCCCCTCCGCCTGCTCTGCATGAAGGTGCAGATGCGGTATCAGGTGATCGAGCGCAAGCAGGAAGAGCGTCCCCACCCAGAAGCCGATGACCGCGGGCAGGAACGACCAGCTGCCGAGCGACGCGCTCTCCTCCATCGCAGGAATCAGCAAGCTCCAGACAGAGGCTGCGACCATCACGCCCGCAGCAAAGCCCATGAGCGCCTTCTGCACCCGCGCCGAAAGTTCCTTCTTCATCACGAACACGCACGCAGCACCGAGGCTCGTGCCAAGAAACGGGATGAGGAGTCCCGCCAAAAGTTCTTTTTCTATCATCGCGCACCTCCTGAAAAAATCACAAAATTACATGCACAAACGTCCACTTCGTGGACATTGTACGCCCGCCCTTAGAGGATTTCCAGCCAATCGCGCTGCGCCTCCGGCTTGCGCTCTTGGGGATTTACATCATAAAACGCCGACAGTAAGATGTCCCTTTTAGGATACCATACCTGTCAGCGTTTTGTCACGAAATGCTATGCCACGCTCAGCCCTCGGGCAGGACGGCCGTCACTGCCTCGTGCGCCATCTCGATGGCAAGGCTGAGTTCCTCGCGCGTGATGTTGAGCGGCGGATTGAAATAGAGGACGTCGCCGAGCGGCCGCAGTACGAGGCCGAGCGACAGCGCCTTCTTGTAGATGGCGTAGCCCGTGCGCCGGCGCGCGTCGAGCGGCTCCTTCGTCGCCGGATCTTTCACGAGCTCGATGGCGTGGATGAGGCCGATGTGGCGGATCTCGCCGACATTCGGGTGCGCGCCGAATGTCTTCGCAAGCTCCGCCGTGAGCCACTTGGCGTTCTGCGCGACCGTCTCGAGCACATGCTGCTCCTCAAGCACGCGCTGCACGGCGAGCGCCGCCGCGCAGCCGAGCGGATTGCCCGCGTAGGTGTGGCTGTGGACGAACGCGTGCCCCGTGCCGTAATCGTCATAGAATGCGTCGTAGATCTCATCGGAGACACAGGTCACGGACATCGGCAGGTAACCGCCTGTGAGCCCTTTCGAGATGCACATGACATCAGGACTGATGCCCGCCTGGTCACAGGCGAACATCGTCCCCGTGCGCCCGAAGCCCGTTGCGATCTCGTCAGCGATGAGCTTGACATCGCAGCGGTCGCAGAGCGCGCGCAGTTTTTTGAGATAGAGCGGCGGATAGATGCGCATACCCGCGCTGCCCTGCAGGAGCGACTCGACAATCATCGCTGCCGTCTCTTGCGCGTGTGCGGCGAACGCCTGCTCGGCCTTCTCGAAGCACTCGCATGCGCAACTTTCGCGCTGTTTTCCGTACGGGCACCGATAGCAGTCCGGCGCTTCGACATGGATGTTCTCCATCATCATCGGCTGATAGAGCTTCGCGTAGAGATCCATGCTGCCGACCGAGAGCGCGCCGATCGTCTCGCCATGGTATCCCTCCGAGAGGCACATGAAGCGCTGCTTCTCCGGCTTCCCGGTCTGATGATAGAACTGAAAACACATCTTGAGGGCTGCCTCAACCGAGGACGAGCCATTGTCATTGAAATGGAACTTATTGATCCGCGCGGGCGTGATGTCCGCGAGCTTCTCCGCCAGCTCGATGGCAGGACGATGGGAAAAATTCGCGAAAATCACATGCTCGAGCTTGTCGATCTGCTCCTTGATGGCCGCATTGATATCAGGATTCGCGTGCCCGAGCAGATTGGCCCACCAGGAACTCACGATGTCGAGGTATTTCTTGCCATGGATATCATAGAGCCAGACACCGCGGCCGTGGTCGATGACCATCGGCGGCAGCGTCTCGTAATCCTTCATCTGCGAGCAGGGATGCCAGATATGCGCGAGATCCCGCTCCTCCCAGGTTTTCGTCATTTTCTCTCCTCTTTCCCAATACGAACATTCTCCTACCGGCGCATCGTGCCTCTCTCAAGCATAGAGCGCCGCGAGCTCTGCTGCGTCCATGCGGAGCTCTTTGTCGCCGGGCTGCACATAGGCGAGCACGGGCACCTGCGTCATCTCCTCGACCATGCGGGCATTGTCCTCCTCCAGGAAATCGCCCGGATGGCAATGATTGAAGATGATGCCGCGCACGGGAATCTCCCGCGCGCGCAAGTGCTCGATGGTGAGCACGACAGCGTTGATCGTGCCGAGCCCCGCGTCGGCGATGACGAGCGTGCCGAGGCCGAGGTCTTTCACGAGGTCGTCGAGCACGACATGCTGCGTCTCGTCCCAGCGCAGCGGACAGATAATGCCGCCGCTCCCCTCCATCGTGAGATAATCATAGCGCGTGAGCGCCGCTTGGAAATCGCGCCGCACCTTGTCGAAATCGATGGGCATGCCGCTGCGCTGCGCTGCGAGGTGCGGCGAGACAGCCTCCTCGTAAATGTAGGAAACGAGATGAGGCATCGTCTCGCCGAGCCCCGCGACCTCGTTGACATGGAGCGCATCCCCCGGCAGGAGCTGTCCCGCCGCATCGCGCTCAGCGCCAGAAAGCGCCGCCTTGTAATAGCCTGCGTGCATGCCCGCGTCACGCAGGCATTTCACAATGAGTCCCGTGACGTACGTCTTGCCGATGTCCGTCCCCGTACCTGTGATGAAAAGACCTTTTCCCATCGCTCATGCCTCCTTTGCCGCCAGTGGCTCCGCCTTTGCGGGTGCCGGCATCACCCAGAGGCCCGCCGCATGACAGCGCAGGCCAAGCGCCGCCGCCGCCACGCAGAGCAGGAAATCCGGCGGCGCCTGCAGGATGCCGCAGTAAAAAATCGCCGCCCAGAGCGCAATCGGCGCATCGAGGACGAAATTCGAGAATACGTAGAACCAGCTGATGCCGAGGAGATAAACGACCGCCATGCCGAGGAGGTTCACGAGCAGCAGGCTGCGGAAGCTCACCTGCGCCACGCGCCGCGCGTACCGCCCGCAGAGCCACGCCTGCACCACGAAGCCTATGAGATAGCCGAACGTCGGCTGCAGCACATACGACGGGCCGCCACCCGAGGCAAAGACCGGCACACCGAGCAGGCCGAGCGCGATATAGACGAGGACGGCCAGCGCGCCGAGGCGCTCGCCGAGCAGCAGCCCCGCGAGCAGCGTGAACAGGAACTGCAACGTGTAGACATCCGCCCCCACAGGGATCCGCACGAACGTGCCGACTGTGATGAGCGCGACAAAGAGAGCGCAGAGCACAAGCTCGCGCGTTTTCATGTGTTTCATCGAAAAAACACTCCTTTCATCTCACTCGTATTATCATACACTTAGAAAAAGCCATCGTCAACTATTTTATATATAAGGTTGACGATGATATTCCACGTTCCGCAATTCTACGACGGTATGATCCGGCTTTCCCGCCGATCCTGTCCGTGTTCATGATTCCAGCATATCAAAACGGGACTGTCTCACGAAAGCATTTTCGTGCGGATAGCCCCGTTTTCTTTGACCTCAATCACGGTCATCTGACACTGGCGATAATCATGGCATAAAAAACAGTGCAAGAAA
>CACZZN010000029.1 GCA_902785705.1 uncultured Veillonellaceae bacterium | reverse complement strand
TCAGCGTGCTGATTGCCGACATGTTGTTCTTTACTACCATTGCCATGATAAATTCCTCCCTGATTCTCTTTTAATGTCTTACGGGCATCCCTGCCCGCTCTTTACCTTATAATAGCAAGCAGTTCCTGCTTTTGCGATGGTTGCTAGCTCACCTCGCCGGCTTTCACCGCTTGCTGATTATCCTTCTTACACCTGTTATATCGGAGTTTTTGGTTTTTTTCTTAAGCACTTTTTTGAAAGTTTTTATGAGTTGCTTTTTCCACCTCATCCACCGCCTCAGCCAGAAACATGCCACCGGCATGTTTCAACCCTCCCCTCAAGGGGAAGGCTTGGAAAATGCAATGTCAGTCAGTAGCTCCGATTGAAGATATTGCCTCGGGCGTTGACGGCATTCACCGCGTTCGCCCCGGTGAGATCGTAGGCCCGTACGGCATTGTTCTGGCGGCGGGACTTGTTGAGCCAAGACCTTGCCTTATAGATGATTTGCATGTCCAACGGCTTGATCTCCTCGATCAGAGCCTTGCACTCCGCAGTCCCTCGGAAATCATTCTCCGGCAATGCCTTCATCCTCTCGATCAGCTCTCCCCGTTGGGGAACAATGGCCAAAAAGGTATCGATGTCCTGCCGGTCGATGAACTTCAAGAGTTCCTTGGTGAGCATGAGATACCGCTGCCAAAGCCCCCGTGCCTCGGAAAGCACCCGTTCGTCTTCCTCACGCATAGCCGTTGCCCCCCTGTCCCTGAGGCGCGCGCTCCGTGCGGGCTTTCTTCATGGCCTGCATCCAGGCATCCCGCAGCTCCGTGATGATGGTCTTCGCCTCCTCCAGCATGCCGATATCGCTCTTCATGTTGCCCTCCACCAACCGATCGTATACGTAGTTGTACAGCGGGAACAGCTGATGGGATATCTCATAGTCCATATTGAGGGTGATGCGGAACTCCGAGATGATGTTCTGCGCCTTTTGCAGGGATGTGTTTGCTGCCTCGAAATCCTTCTTTTCTGTGGCCTCCATGCCCTCCGTGATGAACTTCAGGCAGCCATTGTAAAGCATGAGCGTCAACGCCTCCGGCGTCGCGGTCATGATCTGCTGGCGGCGATAGGCCTCAGCTGCGTTTACCATTCCTCGTTCCTCCTATATCTGCAAAATGCGTCACTGTCCGCCGGTGATGTAGTTGAGCTGGGTGCCCAGCTGGGAAAGCGCTACCTCCATGGCATCGTACTTCTTGTAGAGCTTATCCTCGAAGGCCGCCATCAAGGTCTTGAAATTGCTCATCTTGGTCTGAAGCTCCATCATGAGGTCTCCCAAGGTGCTGCCGTCCGCTGCCTCGGAGGACTCGCCCGCATAGGTCTTGATCTCCTTGAGGGAGGAAACCATCACATCCCCCAGCCGCTGCGCTACGCCCATGCCATCGTAGTCATCATCCTCCTCCGGCAGAGTGCCGAAAATCTCATAGACGCTGCTGGGTTCTTCCGCCAAAGCCTTTTTCAGCTTATCCTCGTCCAGCTTGAGATGTCCGTTGGTCTTGGAGGTATCGATGCCGATGGAGTAGGCGGAGTTGTATTTGCCCGACAGCCCGTCCACCGGAGTCGCGACGGCTTCCCGCATCTTGTCGAGGATCTTGCCGATGGTGGCATCATGGTAGAGGAGTCCGGACTTCGCCTTCGCTTCCCACTTCTCGATCTGCTCCTCCTTCATATTTTCCTTCTGGGCATCCGTCAGCGGCTTATAGTCCGAATACTTGGTCTCCATGTATTTGTCATAGAGGCCGTCCAACAGCTTGTTGTAGTCCTCCACAAAGCTCTTGACCTTGTCAATGATGGCATCCGTGTCCTGTGTGACATTGACCGTAGATTTCCCTGTGCCGACAATGGTATAAATCACATTGGACGCCGTCACCTTGTTGGTGTCCGTGGTATAGGTCCTGCCGTCGATCTTCACCGTGCCATCCGTGCCGGCGGCGCCTTGGGTGCCGGACTGGTATGCCGCAAGGGCATCGTCATAGCCCGTCTGTGCGGTCGCCAGCTCTGCCTGAGCAGCCGTCAGCTCCTCTTCCGCCGCTGTCACGGCTGCCGTTGCCGTTCCCGCAGCCGCCACCGCATCATCATAGTCCGTCTGAGCGTTTTCCAACGCCTTGTACAGGCCGGTGGCCTCCGTAGAATCCGTGGCCGCACTCCCGATGGCATTCTGAGCTGCGGTTTTAATCTGTGCCACCAAATTCTGATCTGCCTCATAACGTTGCCTATTTGATTGCGCGTTGGCGTAAGTAGAGTTATCAATCCCCAACTCAGCGATGGCAGTATCCATCCAACCCGGTCGTGCGTAGGATGCTCTACTAGAGTAGGGATGCGCGGTCGACCAAGCATCTGCCTGCGTCACATAGCCCTGATACCGGGTTATCTTCTCATTCGCCGCAGTAATAGCATCCTGCTTTTCCGTCACGACTTCGTTGGCGGCTGTTTCATCCGCCTGCACCTGAGACAGCGCCTCTTCCTTCTCCGTCACCACAGACTGCTTTTCCGCCACCACGCTCTGCGCCGCATCGATCCCCGCCGTGGAGAAATCCACCTTTGTGCCCAGCGTGCTGGTGATGCTTCCGTCGGTATCGTTGGACTGTGTCACCTGCTGCAGATTCAGCCGATTGAACATGTCCCCCGTCCGGGTGTTCTCCACGCCGATCTGAATCTTATTCTTGGCTCCACCCACATCGTTGTAGATGGCGAAAGTATCATTGGTGGCATCGTAGCTTGCCGTCAGATTCAGCTTGTCTCCGCTGACCGTCTTGGCATTGCTGATGGCGGACGCCAGATCGTAAAGCGTCTGATTGTCGTTGAAAATCTGGGAATAGCTGATGCTGACCGTGGCCTTGTTCTCCCCGTCGTCGATGGTGAAGGTCAACTTGTCCTCCGCCTGCATTCCCGTCGTGTCAATGACATCCTTGAGATAGATGCTGGTGGAGCTATCTCCCGCACTTCGGGAAATCCCGTCCTCCCCCGTCAGCAGATAGGCATTCGACGCCATGGACTCCACTTCAATCGTATGCGTCATGGCAGCAGCCGCGCCATTCGCCGATACCGTCGCCACGCTCGTGTTGGAACTGGTGGCGCTCTTCGCATCCATGGTGGACTGCATCTTGTACTGGGACAGAGTGGAATAGTTGTAGGTGGACAGATCCGTATAGACGGTGTTGTACGCCTCTTTCTTCCACGACTGCGTCGTCAGTTTCTGCTGCATTTTATCGTATTCGTTCTGCTTGGACAGCATGCCGACCTTTACCATCGACTCAATGTCCAGCCCCGATCCGGAAAGCCCGTAAATACCGTTGACTCCCATGGTTATCCCTCCTTAGCCTTGCTTCAAGCGTTCTTGTCCAAGAACGCCCCGATCCATTCCTTTGCCCGGATCATGCTCTCCACCATTTCCTCCGGCGGAAATTCCTTGATGACCTCATCCGTCTTCTTGTCAATCATCTTGACGGACATCACATCCACTTCCTTGTGGTAGGTGAAGCTCAGATTGCAGTTGATGTTCTCCATGAGCTTGTTGAGCTCATCCGTCATGGCGGAAACGGCCTTCTCATCCAGCTTCGCGTCCTCTTTCTGCTCCTGCTTCTCCGCCGAAATGTCGTTGGGATCGTCCTTCTCCATGCCCTGCATGTCAACCACCGCCGCCGGGCCCTGCCCGGATGCGTCCACTCCCATATTGACCTGATAGGAGCCTCCCTTTGCGCCCCCCTGCGAACTGTTGGCCGCAGAGCTGCCCGTCTTCTCCGCAGCACCTATCACGACAGCTGCAGAGACAATGTCTTGCACTTTTCCAATCATCCTGAATCCCTCCATAGAAAATGTTTTATCCTCCGTGACGCGGAAGTCTCCTTCCTGTCATGATATGGCTTTCACCTGCTCATTTCAGCGGCAGCGCCCTGCTGAGATCCAGCCCCGGCACCGGCACCGCCGCCTTCTGGTTCTCCTCCTGAATGGCACGATAAATCTCGCCGCGGTAGATTTTCACGTTTCTGGGAGCCTCAATGGCAATGCGCACATTGTCCCCCTGAACCTCCACCACATGGATGACGATATCGTCCCCAATCATGATCTGCTGCTTGGGTTTCCTCGTAAGTACCAGCATCAGCTTTCCTCCTTCTTCGGAAAGAGCCTGTGCCGTGTCGTATAGCCGCTGCGATCCAGCACGACCTGCCTCGCCTGCATATTGGTCGTATTGATAACGACAGGCGCCATGAGGTTCGCCGTCATGTCCTCCACCTTGCCGCCGGGGATCGTGATCAGCGCATAAATCAAAATCTCCTCCTGCTGTTTGATTCCCAGTTGTTTCAATACTTCATCATCCAGCTCGAATTCATAGTCCGGGAAAAACACGAAGGGCACCGTCAGCAGGAACGCCAAATCCGGTGTCGCAAGAGATTGCATGAAATAATACGGGCTTTCGGCATCATAAGGAATCACAAGGAATTCATGCTCATCCTCAAAAGCCGGAATCCCCTGTTCAAAATGAACGATTTTGTCCTCCTCGACTTCAATCTCCCCAAACCTTACCGTATCCACTTTCCTCATCTGACATTGCCTCCCGTTTGGCTTGTTTATGCGTAAATATCATATTTCCCCTCAGTCACCCATCGTCGCAGGAATCCTTGATCCTTCACATAGGTCTGGGTGCTGCCCGGATTGTACTGCACGTCAGCCTTGGGATACGTCTGGATATCCACATCATAGCTTCCGATATCCGGCTCTCCCTCCAGCTGGCACGGCGTGATGTGCACCTGAGGATCCGGGATGGCCTGCGCCTCGATATGACGCTGCCGGTTAATCTGCTGCGACAGCTTGCCATCGTAATAGGACGCGATATCATTCCCGCGCTTCGCCCCGCCCTCGATGATCTGCCACGCCCGCTGCGTGCGGCGCGAGGTCGTGCTCTGCAGATCCGACAGCCCCTTTTGCCCATCCTCCCTCGCCTCGTCAATATGGGTATTATACCCATAGGAATGACGGCTGGGGTAGCTGTCAATCTCGATGGTCGGCATGGTCGTCCCCATGTTCGAACGCGGCGCCCGGTAATTGCTGTGAAGCTCCGCCGGGCGCGGATGCGCGCTCTCCATCCGGCTATGCTGGATCCTGAGATCAATCTGCGGAAGCCGGTGCCGCATATTCAGCCGCAACATTCTCTATTCACCCTTTCCATGGGAAGCCTGCACCATCCGTGAAATTTTAATTTTATCAGAGATAATCCGCCAGAGACTGGGGGATGACCCTTGCGCCGAGGGAAAGTGCCAGATTGTACAAAGTCTGCTGCTCCATGAGATTCATGGCAAGCTCCGCTACATCCGTTGAGCTGACCCGCGTAATATCCGCCGTGATGTTTTCCCCCTGCTTCGTCAGGACCTCTGCCACACTCCCGTAGAGCTGCGCCCTTGCGCCCATCTTGGTCTCCGCCGTGACGGTCACCGCATGGGCGGTATCCGAGAGCGTCATGCCGTCCGAGGTGAGCCACTTGTGGTTATCACTCATGGTCTGCTGGTAAACCGTCAGCATGTTGTTCAGCATGGCCGTGCCGGAACGTCTGTTTCCGGAATTCGGATCATCGAAAATATCCGCCCCAAAAAGATCCTGCCCTGTCATATTCACTGTGTCCGAAGCTGGATCCACTTGTCCGTTCAGCTTCACCATGGAGATATACTTGTCGTCGCCGGTGTAATGGACTATGGGCTGCGCAATGGTCTTAAGTGTCATTTCGACCACAGTTCCATCACTGCCAATAAATTGTGAAGACCATCCTGTGCCGTATAAATCATCTTCTTTGATTTCACCCGTAGACGCAAAGTTTTTAGCCACATACATCGCGCGCATGTCGTCAACCGCATCGCTGTTCTTGACTTTACCCGTGACCGCACCGCTATTGACGTCATCCATAAGCTGTTGCGTATACACTTTCCGTGTGGTGGGACTATAGTAGAAATTAGTGCCCCGGTCATCCTTGACCTGAATAAAGATGTCCTCGCCAAAGTAATCTTTCGCGTTGCTGGTCTGCAATTCATACGCATCAACAAAGCTGTACTTCTCATTGGTAGCGTACAAATCTCCCACCACCGTGGGGTCCAGCCAGTTCACATCCGAATTTAGCCACGTCCCGGTTGCACCGCCGCTGCTTTGATATGCAGCCAAATCACTCGGCGTGGTTTTAAACGCCGAACTCTTAATCATGCCAGTAGCAGGATCTGCATAGCCCGTCTGTGTGACACCGTTCGCATCCTCATACTCTACGACATACAAGCCCGCTTCGACCTCACGGTACGGACTGGTTGTCGTATTGTTTGTATTATTGGGGTCGCTGCTATCCCATTGATCCTCAATCTTTGTTGCATCAACGGTTGCGGTGGTACCTGCTCCCGTGAAGCTGGATGCGTAGCTAGCGGGGTATATATCCATGACAGTACCGGTACCGGGGGCTTGAGTAACCGCAACAAAGGTATCCCCATTGTTATTTTGCAAAACCTTAAGCGTGGGCGGTGTCGTATATGTCACCCCAGAGATGCCCGGAACCGGCAACGTTTTACTGATACTATCCATCTGCGGAAAGTCAGCACTAGGATAAGCCACCTGACTACCGCTTGTCGAGTCAGTAACCGGATTGCCGCTGGTGTCGTAAACCAAACCGCCAAATGCACAATAACTGCCGGGATATGTTGTCGTATTCGCAGCCGTCACATTTATGGGAGTAAACGCCGCAGCAAAATCATCACTCGCCGCACTGTAATTCTTATAAGCTTTGTAATCCAAACTTGGATCATCCGAGGAAGCCCCTGACACCTTCGCCGTCATTTGAAAATCGGCGCTCGGATAAGTGCCGACAGAATTGAGAGCATTGCCGCCTGTGGCGAAACTTTGCGCATCAGTCGCTGTATAGACCTTCCCTGTCCGCTTATCCCCTACATACTGCCCCCCGTTCAGGGTAACGAAATCATCCTCCGTTGCCCCAAGCTCCGCGAGAAAATCCGCTGACGGCGTAATGTTGAAATCCGAAAGGCTTGCGCCCACATGGGAATAAAGCTCATTTTCTTGCTTGCATGCAACATCCTCATCGGGCAACACGGTGGTCTGCCCTGCCGCGATCCGGTCTTTGTATTCGTCCTCCACAAAGTCCTGCGTATAGACATACCCATTGACCGTGTCCAGATAATAGGTTTTGCCGTCCGAACCCTCCAGCGTAAGCATCTGCCTGACGCTGCCGGAATCATCCACATTGCTGAAGAACTCCGCCTGCTTGTCGTCCAAGGTCTTTGCCAACCCCCGGTCGGCCAAGTCCGGCTGGAGCCGGAAGGGCTGCGTGAGGTCGGCCTGGCCCGAAAAGATATAGCGATCCTCCTGCTGGCTGTTCCCAAGGGAAACCAGCTCCTGAATCTCCGCCATCATCTCCCGGCCAATGGCAACCATATCCGTTACGTTGTTGGTATCGTTCGCCGCCGCCGTGGTTTTTTCCTTGAAGGTCTTCTGTATCTCCGTCATGCTCACAGCCGCTGCATCCGCAGTCCGCATCCAAGACAGCGCCGTCTGCACATTCGTTTGATACTGATCGTTCTCATTGTCAGATATATTATACCGCAAAAGCTTCGTATAGTCCACTGCATTATCCGACGGACGATGGATTTTCGAGCCGTCGCCTTGTTCCATCAGCTTCGCCTGCTTGCCATAGGCATCGTTGAGCGCGATTTTATAGTTATACACGAATTGGTTGCTGCTAAGACGGATTCCCATTTCCTTCACCTCATGTTTCTATCTTTTTATCTGCCAACAACGCCCGTATTATTGATCAGCCGGTCCAGCATCTCGTCCATCGTGGTCAGGCAGCGCGAGCAGGCGCTGTACCCTTTCTGGAAGGTAAGCATGTTGGACAGCTCCTCGTTCCAGTCCACAGCCGATGTAGAAGCGCGCCAGTTCACGATCTGCGCGATCACATCATCCTGTGCCGCGATATTCGTATCGATGGACTGTGAATTGTTGCCGAGCCGCGACATGGCATCCGTGTAGAAGCTGTTGAGCGAAATCGCGCCGATGGCACGATCCCCGGTATTGGAGGTCTTGCCCGTCGTTGCGCTGGAAAACATCCACGACTGTACAGCATTCTTGTATTTCCCGGCACCCGAGGAAGCATACTCCGAACCCTCGATCTCGGCCTGCGTCATATTGAGCAGGGAGCTAAGGAGAACCGCGTTGCTGCCGTCGCCCGTGCCGTTCAAGTCCATGAAAGAGGCTGTCCACCCCGTGACTGTGCCGCCCGACGACTCTGTGCGCACAAAGTCTATCCGATCCGCGCTCCGGGCTGCCACCAACTGCTCTCCGTTCGGCACCTTCAGCTCGCTGGCAACCTCCAGCAGCTTGATGATCTGGATGCCGCTCAGTTCTTCAATGTCATCCTCTGCCGTCGTAGGCGTATAGGTAACCTTGTAGTTCTTCTTGCCCTCATACGCCTCCACATCATCACCGGTCAGTGCGCTGTCCGCGATTTCTTCCTGTGTCGTGGTCACAGGTGTCACAATGAGGCGCTTATTCTGCGGGTCGGACTCATCCCAGCTGTAAACCACTGTATCATAAGAATGGCCATTCACTATGTGGGTGTTTTCTCCAAAGAAATTCAGCCCGGAAGTATGGTTGACATCAATTCCCGATCCCGTGCGATGCTGATCGTTGAAGTTCGTCAGCAGGAAAGCTGCCATGCTGGAAAGGTCATCCAGGTATCGCTTGTTCTCCGCTACAGCATCCAAATGCCCCTTGAAGGAGCCATTGAGGGGCTGATAAACAATCCCCGACTCGACGATTTCAATGTTATAGTCATTGATGCCGTATTTGGTATTGGGCATGGGCTCCGAGGCGCGAAGCGTCAACCGGTCCTTTCCATTGACCAGCGTAATGCCGTTGGAAACAATGGTATACATCCCATTGCTGCCCTCATAGACATTCAGGTTCACATACTCCGAAAGCTGATCTACCAGCAAATCCCGCTCATCCCGCAGATCATTCGCCATGGCACCCGCAGATTCCGTGGTCAGAATGTTCCGGTTGAGAACCGTGAGTTTTTCCGTGATATCGTTGAATTTCGTGATATTCAGCTTGAGATCCTCATACTCCGCATTGATCTGTTCCTGGAGCTGGACAGCCGCCGTCTGGATCGAATCCGCAAACATGTTTCCCTTTTCGATGACGGTCACGCGATTCGACGCCGTGCTGGCGGAAGTGGATAGATCGGACCACGCCTGATAGAATTCCTTCATGGAATTCTGGATGCCCGTATCGTCCGAATCATCGAAGACCGCCTCGATCTTGTCGTAATTCGTCTGCATGGTGCTGTAGTAGTTCTGTGTCGAGTTCTCGTTCCAGAACTGCTTGTCTGCATAAATATTGCGCGCACGCGTCAGGGAAAGGGAATCCACCCCTGTCCCCACGAGCACGTTCCCGTAAATCGAATATTGCGACTGCGCCCTCGTTGCCGCCTGATTCACTTTCTGGCGGGAATACCCCTCAGTCCCCGCATTGGTGATGTTGTGTCCGGTGGTATCCTGCGCCAGCTGATTGGCGAATATGCCCCGGACCATGGTATTCAGCCCTGAAAATGTGGAACGCATGTTGTCTCCCTCTTTCTATGCAATGATGTATCTGTTATACCGAGAACCATAGAATATGCCATTTAGCACCCCCACCACCGCTTTCGCGGTCCCCCGCCCCCAAAGGGGCGGACATAGAAATTGGCACAATCTGCCGCTCGCCGGGATATGTTATACATTCTGATCGAAAAGCCGCATACCCCGCTCCCGCTCCCGTTCTGCGTCCTGCGGGCCGTAAGTCGTGCCCGCCTGCGTCTCGGAGAGCACATTCATGTGGAAATCGACAAATTCCTTGCTTCTGGCCAGCAGGAGCCGGCTTTCCTCCGACTCAGACCGCAGCCTTTGCTGCACATCCCCCAACTGCTGAAGCAGGCGCAAGGCCACATCTCTTTCCACAGAGGATGGCTGCGCCTGAACGAACTCCCACATATTGTTTTTTTGACGCTCCCCAAGGAATTTCTGCTGCTCCCGCTCCAACTTCGCAAACTCTGACAGGAGCGGCTCCATCTGCTGGACTGCCCGGCTCACACTTTTGCCCGACGTGTCCGTCCGCAGCGCCTCACGAAGCGCCTCGAAAAGTTCCAACAGCCTCGTATTCAAGAGCATCTGCTTGCGTATGACCTTGATCGCTTCTCTCATGTTATCCTTCCTTGGGAACTGAAAAAATGTTGTATCAGTTCCTATGCCTTGAAATCCAAGGTCTTATTCTGGCTCACGCGATCCTCTCCGCCGTTGCCGTAGGTAGTTCCTGCCGTCGCCCCGCTCAGACGGTTCAGATGGAAGCCCACCGCGTCAAGGGCCGCCTGCGTGAGAATCTTGTTGTTCTGATTGCGCTCTTCCACTTTGCGGAGCAACTCGTTGAGCCCCTTGTGCAGCGTCTTCAGCCGATCCTCCACCGGCTTGGACGGCGCACAGGAAAAAAGCTCCTCCATCTTGCTCTCGGGTGTCAGCCCGCGCACCGAAGCAGCCAGCTTTCCCATAACCTCTTTGCGGCGTTTTTCCAGCTTCTGGACCTGATGCAAAAGCTCCTGCTCCTGCTTCAGAAGGGCGTCCAGCCCCTTCATATCGATAGCCACCAGCGTGCCATGCTTTTTTTCGCCCAGCGCGAGCACATCCCGGTAAACCAGATTCATCTTTCCGAGCACATCCAGCAATTCATTCCACATGGCCGCACCGTCAGAACCGCACGTTCAGCATGCTGGCCGCGATATTGGCGGAGCTCACGTTGTAAGTCCCGTTTTCGATCTGCCGGGAAAGTTCCTCTACGCGCTGCTGGCGCACGCCATCCATGCCGTGAAGTTCCTTCAGCATATCACGGAAGCTCTGTGCATTATTGGAAAGCACGACCTCGTCCTTTGGAGCGGCCTGCTCTGCAGCACGCGTGCGTTTCGTGCCCGTAGCAGAATTTGCGGCATAAAAGCTCGCAATTGCTTGTACATTGTTGTTGATAATCATTTCATCCACCGCCTGTAACGCTATATCAACGGAATCCATTCCTAAACCACGGGACAAGCATCCCTTTTCCATCCTTCACCCCCTCTATCGAAAAAAAGAGCAGGAGTCTTAACTCCTGCTTTTAGGTCATTTTCTCCGTATTTCTTCTTTTATCTCCCATTTTCTTTGATTTTCTGCCAAATCCATATCTTTGTGAA
Source organism: uncultured Veillonellaceae bacterium (assembly GCA_902785705.1). Classification (GTDB taxonomy): domain Bacteria; phylum Bacillota; class Negativicutes; order Selenomonadales; family Selenomonadaceae; genus UBA9786. The sequence continues at coordinate 12,147 of CACZZN010000029.1, read as the reverse complement.
AGCCACCTCACAAGATGCTCTTGGAGCGGATGCCGCCCTTGGATGTAGACTGGGGCTTCGGCGCAACATGGCTGACAATCTTTTTTGCGTTTACTTGCTGCAGTTCCTTCTGAAGCTCCTCCGAGCAACTGCCGCAAAGCTTGCCGACCACAATGGGCGCACCGCATTTCTCGCAGGGATAGCAGAGCTTGATGCCCACCTGCTCAAAGCGTCCCTCGCGGATCAGGCGCTTGATGAGCGCCTCGCTCACGCCTGTCGCCTCTACGATCTCCGGGATCTTGGCTTTCGGGTGATAGCGCACATAGTTGACGGCCTCGGTTTCCTGCTCCTGCTCCTTCTCTATGCAATCCCTGCACACACGCATATTCGCAGTAGCCACAAAAAGCTTTCCGCACACAGGACAATTTTTCATTTTACCTGCCATTTTCGACTCTCCTCCTAATCATCACACCCCAGGAACTGTTCATAAATAACTTTTACATTTCGCTTGTCTAAATCCGCCAATACCGCGTCAGGAAAAACTCGACGTAGCTCTGCTACGACTTCGTTTTCCCTTCCTTGTCTTGGCGAATTTATCCAGCGCGATTCTGTAAAATTTATTTTTTCACAGTTCCTCATGACCTCATCAAAATTCTACCCCAACAATTTCCCGATGATATTTTGCATCCCCTCGGAATATGTGCTCTTTTCCTTCTCCGCAGAACCGCCGGACTTTTTGCGCAGATGCGCCAACATCTGGTCCGCATGTGCTTGCCGGATCGCCTTCTGCATCCTTTCATAACAGGCTTTGCAATATTTGCCCGCCACGATTGGCTTCCCACACTTCTTACAGGGATAGTGGATATTCTGGCTGAACTCGATAAAGCGCCCCTCCTCAATCATGCGCTTGATCATTTTCTCGGAAGCGCCCGTTGCCTCGATAATCTCAGCAATCGTGCTGTTCGGATGCTCGCGCACAAACGCCACGATCTCACGCTCACGCTGCATCTCAGCCTCCCTGCAGTCAATACAGACCCGTCTGCCGGGTGTTGCAAGAAACACTTTGCCGCACATCGGGCAATTCTTCATCTTTGCCATTTGTACGTCCCTTCTTCCTGCCAACATGGAAACTTCATATCACGCTTATTATACATATTCGCCGCGATTTGCACATTTCCTCTTTTCCTGTGAAAAAAAGAAAAAGGCTTTCCCGCCCAATTTTTTTGAGCAGGAAAGCTTTCCATCAATGTCTTTTCCGTGCAAAGAAGCTCTGTGTCGGCTGCAGGATCCGGCAGCTGTTCAGTACCACCGCCAAGGTTGCTGTATTGTGGATGACCGCCGCCCAGAGTGGGCTGATCTTCCCCAGCGCGCCCAGAAGCATAGCGGAGGAATTCACGAGAATCGTCGCCATGAAATTCTGATGCACCAAATCCATCGTGCGGCGGCCAAGCTGCAATGCCTCCATGAGCCGCGCCGGGTCCTCGGAATGAATCGTGACCGCCGAGGACTCCGCTGCAATATCCGTCTGCCGCCCGCCAAGGGACACCCCCACATCGGAAAAGGCCAGCGCAGGGGCATCGTTGATGCCATCGCCCACCATCATGACGGTGCCGCGCTGCTTGAGCTTGTTCACATAGGTCGCTTTGTCCTCCGGCAGGATTTCCGCATAGTAGGAGTCGATGTCCATATTATGCGCCACTTCCTGCGCGACTGCCTTGGAGTCGCCCGTAAGCATGACAATCTCGTCAATGCCGTAGCGCCGCATCTGGTTGAGCGTCTTCTTCATCTTCGGCCGCACCGGATCCTCGATGCCGATCACGCCCAAAAGCTGCTCGTCCCGCGCGACATAGAGCAGATTCTTGAAGGTCAGCCCTTCCGCCAGATGTTCTGCATCCTCGATGCCGTTCTCCGCCAGGAACTTGCGGCTGCCCACGCGGATCGTGCCGCCCCGGTAGCCCTCAAATGCAGGTACCTCAGCCAACATGCCGCGTGCCACGACGGTTTCCGAGGACGCATGCTGCGGCACGGTCCAGCCTTGCTCCTGCACATATTTCTGGATGGCGACAGCCAAGGGATGCACGGAGTGCTGCTCTGCCGATGCCGCCAAGAGAATCATTTCCTTTTCCTCGACGCCCTGCGCGGTCTTGAGGAAAGCAATCTGCGGAATGCCGACCGTCAAAGTGCCGGTCTTGTCCAGCACGACCGTATCCGTCTCCGCCAATGCCTCGATATAGTTGCCGCCCTTCACAAGGATGCCGCGCTTCGCCGCTGCCCCGATCGCCGCGGAGATTGCCGTCGCGGTGGAGAGTTTCAAGCCGCAGGAAAAATCAATGAAGAGCAGGTTCAACACGCGCTGCCAGTCCCTTGTCGCACCGTAGACGATAGCCGCTCCTAAGAACGAAACCGGGACAAGGAAATTCGCCATCTGATCCGCGAAGTTCTGCACAGGCGCCTTGCGCGTCTGCGCCTCTTCCACCAGATGCACGATATGCGCCAGCGACGTATCCTTTCCCACTTTTTCCACGGAGATGACCAACTCGCCTGCCTCTACCACGCTTCCTGCATAAACGGCGGAGCCTTCATGCTTCATGGCAGGATTCGACTCGCCCGTGATGGATGCCTGGTTGACTGCCGCGTTGCCCTCCAGCACACGCCCGTCCACCACGATTTTTTCACCGGTATGCGCTGCGATCACGTCGCCCGCGCGGACTTCCTCCACAGGCACCTTCCGCTCCACGCCGCCTTCCATGCGCCATACGAAACGCTGATCCAGGGACAGCAGCCCTGAAATATGCGTACGCGCACGCTCTGCGGCGTAGCTCGTGAGCATTTCCGCGCCATTGGAAAGCGCCAGCAGCGTGAGGCTGGACTCTGGTTTCCCTGCCAGCACAGATGCAATGACCGCCGTCGCTGTGAGCGTATCCGCATTCGGGCGGCGATCCCGCACCATGCCCTGCACACCGTTCTGGATGAAGCCCCGGGCAATCCAGAGCACCAGCGCCATGCGCAGGACTTTCAAGCTATCGTATGCCTCCGGCGCGGTCTTCTGCAGGATTTTCGTCGCCGCGAAGCTCGCAATGGAGATCAGCGCATCCCTGCGGTACTCCGCCAGCTGCTCTGCCGGCGTCACCGCTGCCTCCTGCATGCGCCGCACCGTTCCGATCAGATGCTGCCGGATCTCATGCGCAGGCAGCGTTCCCTGATACCAGACGCGCACACGCCGTTCCTCCGCCACAACCGCTTTCACCGTAGGATAACGGCGAAGCTGTGCCTCAAGCTGCACGCGCTCCTCACGAGGAAGCGCCGCCTGCAGCGCAAAACAACAGGTCCCATACATCATACGCGCCACCCTCTCATCAAGGCCAAGGCCCACCAAAGCATCTGAACGCCGGTCGGATACTGCTGCGTGATGACCATTTTGCGGATGCCCCGCAGAAGGAAAAGCGTTGATGCCAGGGAACTGATGTCAAAATAGCCATAGGTATGCTCCTTGATCCATGCGCTGAAAGATTGCGCCATATGATGAATGCTCCGCGTGATCTGCCCTGCATTGGCATCCGTCAGCGCACTGCCCGCATCGGCGTCGCTTCCGGCGCTGCGCTGCGGCATGCTGAAAATATGCTTTTCCAGCCACTCCGCAAGTGCGTCCACTTTTGCTGCGTCCGCCTCATCAAAGAGAAAGAGCAGGCTGCCGCTCGCGGGATTGATCCGAACCGAACGCAGATAGGAAAGCCGTGCCAGTTTTTCCTCCAGTACAGCCGCCAGTTCCTCCGGGAGACATCTCGCGCGATAGCGGCGACGTCCCGGCAGGGAGGATACCAGCTCCAGCGGCCTTGCCTGCAATGCCGGGAACCGGCGCTGATTCTGCACGGGAGGAGCCTGCACAGAAGGCTGCCCAATCCCGGAAGGAAGCACCCCCGAAAGCGAAAATCCCTGATTCCCGCCGCGCCGTCCGGCGCCTCGTCCGCCCCCCATAGTTTGGATCAGACTTGCAACGCCCCCGACCGCTCCGGCCGCACCGGCAGCACCGCCCATCCTGCCCATGCCTCCCATACCGCTCATGCTGCCGCCCATGCCGCCGGATGAAGCGCCAAAGAGCTGGCTGACGATCGCCGAGCCGAGCATAAATCCAGAAAGATAATTCATCGCATCATTTCCTCCTCGCATGCGTCATGATGTATTGCTCCGCCTTCCGAAGCTCCTCGTTCTGCCGCAGAAGCTCCGGCGTATATTGAATGAGGATCGATCCCGTAACGGTATTCGTCGTAACGTCCCGCAGCTCCTGGAATTTCCCGAGCTGTGCCTGGATTTCCTGTTCCAGCGCCGGATTTCCGATGAGACTTTTTGAATATAATCGTATGCGCCCCGGAAGATAGGATGATATCTCCACGGAACGGAGAAACAAGTCCAACTGACTCGTCGGAATCTGCAGTGCCGCCATAATCCCCAAGCCGCTCCCCCCAATAGTCTCGGAAAAATCGATGAAAAAGGACTGCCCAGACCTTCCTCGGCAGTCCCCTGTTCAGAGCACGCTTCCCCTATTTCTGCTTTGCTTCCTGCGCAGCAATGAGATCCTCCAGCTCCTCCTTCTGGCGCTGAAGCTCAGCAAGAGGCAGCTCCGCCGTCGGAGCCGTCTGCTGCATCATTGCGAGCTGCTGCTCACGCTCCTGCATGAAGCGATAGCCGAAGATACCCGCAACCGCGCCTACCGCAAGCCCAATCCAAAAATCTGTCTTCTGAAACATCTTTTCCATCCTCCTAAAGAAAACTGACTCTCTATCTGCACATTCTATCACCATTGGGAATGATTGTCAATACAGCCCACCTACGAAAATCGGCATCTCTGATTTTCACACTATGGAAACACTGATTAAAGCGGTCGTCCAGATTGGCGTGGATTGCTTGTTCCTCCCAAGGAGACAAACCGCAGTCATAGTGGTGCTATGTCGAGGATTTGCCGACGCAGGGAGGACAAGCAAGACACGTCAAGATGGGCGGACGAATTAATCAGCGTTTCCTATATATCCTCAAAAATCTCCCGTATATCGATCACAAAATCATCATACAGGGACACCTTTAGCGAGAGCTGCGCCTGGGCGCGTTCTTCCTCCGTCATCCGCGCCCAGTCCCAATCGGGATAGACTGCATAGGCATAATCCAGTACGAAGCGGCCTTCCTGCAGGCGATATACCGTGATTGCCTTTTCCACAGGGCTCACGATCCAATATTCTTTCACGCCGGCCCGTTCATAAACATCTTTTTTCCTGCCCAGATCATTGTTCATCGTGCTGGGAGACAAAACCTCCACCACCAAATCCGGTGCGCCATAGATGCCATCCGGGCGAATGATGTCCCGATTGCAGACAATCATCACATCGGGCACAAAGGTATTCTTTTCATCCAGATGGACATCTACCCCATCGACAAACGGAATACAACGTTTTCCTGAAAGTTGTCGCATAAAAATATAATATATTTTGCCCGCGATACGATTGTGTCCGACTGCAGGTCTCGGGGACATCATGACGGTTTCTCCGTCAATGACCTCATATCCACAGTCCTCCCGCCAGACTTCCGCTTCCATAAAGGGTCACCTCCCGTTCCCTACATTTTCTTGACAGGCACCGGCCCGCGGGAAAGCCCGATAGCTCCTGTCCGTGCGATCTCCACGATCTCGTACTCGGACAGCACCTCCACGATGGCATCGATCTTGCTCTGCTGTCCCGTGAGCTCGATCACCACGTTCTCCTGGCTCAGATCCACGATTTTCGCGCGGAAGATATTCACGATATTCAGGATATCCGCGCGGCTCTCCTTTGTCGCGCGGATCTTGATCATCACCAGTTCCCGCTCGATGGACGGTGCTTTGCTGAGATTCACGATCTTGATGACATCGATGAGCTTTGCGAGCTGGTTCACCACTTGATCCAGCTCATTCTCTGATTCCACGGACACAACGATATTGATGCGGGTCACAGACGGCTCCTCCGTATAGCCCGCCGAAATGCTTTCGATATTGAATGCACGGCGGCTGATGAGCCCCGCCACATGCGTCAGGACGCCCGGCTTATTGTCCACGAGGACTGCCAGCAGATATTTTTGCATGATCTCTGTATTTTCCATCAATTTTTTCCTCCCAGCACCATCTGATCCAGCCGCTTGCCGCCCGGCACCATGGGAATCACGTTCTCGTCCTCCGGCACAATGCAGTCGATGAGCGCAGGCCCCGGCTCGGCCAAAATCTCAGGCAGCCGTGTCTCCAACTCCTCTTTTTTCTCCAATCGATAGCCCTTGATCCCCATGGCATCCGCCAATTTCACGAAATCCCGCTTGCCCTTGAGAATGGACTGGGAATAATGGTGATTGTAAAAGAGTCTCTGCCACTGGCCCACCATCCCCAGGATGAAATTGTGCAAAATGACGATCTTGATGTCGATATCGTGATCCGCGATGGTTGCCATTTCCTGGCAGTTCATCATGATGCTGCCGTCCCCGGTAAAGAGAATGACCTTTTTGTCGGGGCATGCCACCTTCGCCCCCATGGCCGCCGGCAGCCCGTAGCCCATGGTGCCGAGTCCGCCGGAGGTCAGGAACTGCCGCGGATTCCTTGCCGCAAAGAACTGTGCTGCCCACATCTGATGCTGGCCCACATCCGTCACCGCAATCGTCCGATCATCGGAAAGGGAGCTGATTTTCCGGATCAATGCTCCCGGCTTGATGATGTCCCCGTCTTCCTGATAGGAGAAGGGGTGCTCCGCCCCCACAGCCAGTACATGCTCCATCCAAGCCGCATACTTCCCCGCAAAATCCGTTTTGGATGCCTGCAGTTTCTCCAGCAGGATGGGCAGGGACCAGCGCAGATCCCCCAGCACGCGATAATCCACCGCGACGTTCTTATTGACCTCGGCGATATCCAGCTCGAAATGCACGATTTTCGCGTTCGGTGCAAATTCCGCCACCCGTCCGGTGACACGGTCGCTGAAACGCATACCGATGCAGACGAGCAGATCGCATTCCTGAATCGCCATATTCGCGCCATAGGAACCATGCATGCCTGCAAAGCCAAGATAGCCTTTTGTGTCCTGCGCCACACAGCCAAGACCCATGAGGGTGCTTGCCGTGGGCACGCCCAGCCTTTGCACGATGGCGCGCAGAGCATCGGAGGTATCGGAGAGCGTCACGCCGCCGCCAAAGAAAATCAAGGGTTTCTCTGCCTGCTCCAGTGCTTCCGCTACCGCGTCGATCTCTGCCGGATCTCCCGTATATTGACCGTTATAGCCGCGCAGTTTCACCGTTTCGGGATATGCAAACTCAAATTCCGTATTGAATACATCCGCCGCCACATCGATGCAGACCGGTCCCGGCCGCCCCGTGCGCGCAATGAAGAAGGCTTCTTTTATGATGCGCGGCAGATCCTTGACATTTTTCACCAGATAGTTATGCTTCGTGATCGGTGTCGTGATGCCGCAGACATCTACCTCCTGAAAGGAATCCTTGCCAATGGCCGGATTCGCGACCTGCCCCGTGATGCAGACCAAGGGCACAGAATCCATGTTCGCCGTGGCAATGCCCGTGATGAGGTTCGCCGCGCCCGGTCCCGATGTAGCAAACACCACGCCGACTTTGCCCGAAGCCCTTGCATAGCCATCCGCTGCATGCACGGCGCCCTGTTCATGCCCCGTCAAAATATGCGGGAACTTCATCTTGTAAAGCTCGTCATAGAGCTTCAGTACCACACCGCCCGGATATCCGAACACGATATCCACGCCTTCTTTTTTCAGGCTCTCCAAGACCGCCTGCGCGCCATTCATCCTCAAAGCAAATCCTCCTTATGAAACCAAACCTTCTCACTGCGCTTGGAAAAACAACGCAATAAGCATACCTCTACTTCACCCTGTGATCGCTTGCCAGCGTCAAAGCATCTACCTTCTTTGCCCCGTGTTTTTTCAGTACCTTCGCGCATTCCAGCATGGTCGCTCCCGTCGTGAAGATATCATCCACCAGCAAAAGCTCCTTCCCCTGCACATCCACACCGGCTGCTATCGCAAAGGCATCCCTCATGTTCCGCGCACGCGCTTTTGCATCCAATCCATATTGGGGCTCCGTCTCCCTTGCACGGACCAGCAATCGTTCCGTGGGAATCCCGCAATCCGCCAGCCATTCCTTAAAAATCAGTTCTGCCTGATTGAACCCGCGCTCCTTTTCCCGCCTTGGATGCAGCGGGACCGGCACAGCCAAGCGCCGAAGCCGCAAAAAATCCGTCAGCTGCGGTTTCGCCGCTTCCAAAAAGCGCTGCAAATAGGGCAGGCGATCTCTTTTCCGCTGATATTTCAGGGCACGGATCAAGTGACTGAGTCCCCCGTGATAGCGACCCAAGGTCCACACTTCATCCAGAAAATTCATCGCCCCTGCGGACAAAGGCAGGCGGGTGACGCAAAGCGTTTTCCGCAAGCAATCCTCACACCAGCCCCCGCGCGACTCGACATAAGCATCACAGACAGGGCAATGGGGCGGAAAGACAAAATCCAGCATATCCTCCCAGAGCTTCATCGGAAAAATCGTTTCTTTTCCGCACTCCGCCAGATCATGACGGTCTCCAGCACCGATCCCGCGATACAGCGCACCTTGTCGGACAGGCGGAAACATTGGCTATGGCTGAGATTCGGATTGATATCCGCTATTTTCTGTCCTTTCTCGACAGCAGAATCGTTTCGGATGGAGCCGCGCAGGATGCCGTTGATGGGAGAGGCGACATCCACCACATTCCCATCCTCCTGATGGATCTTGGCAAACACCTCGCCCTCCTTCACCGCAAAGGAAATCTGGCGCAGCAGTTCCACACTGCCTCCGGCCGGAGCATGCACAATGTGCTCCAAGGTATTGCTGTTCCCCACATGGGAAGGTGCATCGGGATTCTTGCGGGTAAAACCTTCATACACAATGCGCCCCAGGTTGTAGCCGCGCATGGTTTCGATGACCGCGTCCACATCCCGTCCCGCGCAAAAGCCGGGGCCAAGCCCGATCGTGTGTCCCGCCATGCTGCGTTCCGTGCCAAGATTCTCCTCCGCCAATATCGCATCCACCAGAATCTCAGGCTCCAGTTCCCGGACACAGGATGCCGCAGGGTCAACATAGATCACGACTTCATTTCTCTTTAAGCATTCCTTCGCCTCTTTCACACTTTCCACACGACGGCAGTTCACACGCTCCACCGTCTTCTCCCCATCATAAACGGCATCCGCAAAGGACATCTCCCGACGGATGGACGTCGGGGCCTCCTGCTCCAAGACCATGATCCGGAATCCCGCGCGATACAGGTAAATCGCAATTCCTGTCGCAATCTCCCCGCCCCCGCGGATGACTATCAAACGTTTCATTCACTTGCTCCTTCAAACACGATAAATCCTTCACCTTCTCAATTATACATTCTACATGGAAGTTTTTCCATAGGAACTGAAGGAAGGAGTCATAGCGGTGCTATGTCGACTGACGACAACAACGCATATGGAGATTTAGACAAGTCAAAGCTAAAATTTATTTATGAACAGTTCCTTGGGCTATAAAAAAAGAGCCATTGCATCGCAATGACCCATAAGCAAAACAAAGCTCCGGACAACAAGACCAAATCCCATTGCCCGGAGCCTTTACAGCCTGCCCTTACTCCGCAGTGAACGGCAGCAGCGCAATATTGCGAGCGCGCTTGATGGCAACCGTTACCTGGCGCTGGTGCTTCGCACAGTTGCCGGAAATACGGCGCGGCAGAATCTTCCCGCGCTCCGTTACAAACCGGCGGAGCTTCGCAACATCCTTATAATCAATATGCTCGACCTTGTCAACGCAGAAGGAACAAACCTTCCTGCGAGGCCGTCTGCCTCTGTCACGTCTCATCAATCCAATCCCCTCCTAATCAAAACGGAATTTCTTCGTCAGGGATGGGCGGTCCAAAGGAATCTGCGCCACCTGCCGGCTGTGGCGCCGCAGGTGCGCTTTGTGAATAGCTTCCGTCTGCCTGTGCAGCATTTTTTGAATCCAAGAACTCAACATCGCTCGCATTTACTTCCGTCACATAGCGTCTCGTGCCGTCCTGCGCTTCATAACTGCGAACCTGCAGACGTCCCTCCACCGAGATACGACGTCCCTTCACCAGATTGTTGCCGCAGACTTCAGCCAGCTTATCCCACACCACGATCGGGATAAAGTCCGCTGTCTGCTGCCCGCTGTCCGCATCTCTGCGCACAAAGCGACGATCCACGGCAAGCGTGAATCGCGCCACAGCTTTGCCTGTCTGTGTATAGCGTACCTCAGGATCCTTTGTTAACCGGCCAATCAGTATTACCTTGTTCATGGCAATTTCTCCCTGGCATTGTATTAGGATTTCTCGCGAATCCTTAGTCTTCCTCGTCAGATTTGACGATCATGTGCTTCAGCAACTCGTCCGTGATCTTCATGACACGGTCGCATTCTGCCACGCAGGCAGGCTCGCACGTGACGTTGAACAGGACATAATAGCCCTCGCTCTCGTCTTTGATCTCATAAGCAAGACGCTTTTTGCCCCAGCGGTCTTCCTTATCGATTGTCCCGCCATTGTTTGCGATGAGCTTGGTGAACTTTTCCACCACTGCATTCACAGCCTCTTCCTCCAACGGCTTGACAATGAATATGATCTCGTACTTTCTCACGAAATCACCTCCCTCTTTGGTCTTTGGCCCCTCATTTCAAAGGAGCAGGGAAGGTCCAAAATCTCTTTTGAAACCAACTTGTCCTTTCGACGAAACCGATTATAACATCTTTTTACAGGGTACGCAAGGCTATTTCAAGCAAATTTTAACACTTTTTCGCTTTTTGTCCACTGATAGAAGACATACTCTTTTCCACCAAATTTCGATTTTGGAACCATCGAAAATAAAAAAAGCCCAGACGACAATCTGAGCTGAATCCTCATGGTGCGGTTGATGGGACTTGAACCCATACGTCTTGTGAACACTACCCCCTCAAAGTAGCGCGTCTGCCAATTCCGCCACAACCGCATATTCAATTTTCGCACCCACCTGTGAGAATAACTGGTGCGGTCGAGAGGACTTGAACCTCCACAGGGTTGCCCCCACTAGCGCCTGAAGCTAGCGCGTCTGCCATTCCGCCACGACCGCATAATATCATGTGATGCCTCGATCAAGTGGTGCCGAGGACCGGAATCGAACCGGTACGGTTGTCTCCAACCGGGGGATTTTAAGTCCCCTGCGTCTGCCAGTTCCGCCACCCCGGCAGGTACCTCCGAAAAAAATGGAGCGGGTGATGGGAATCGAACCCACGTGATCAGCTTGGAAGGCTGGAGCTCTACCATTGAGCTACACCCGCATGAGTGGAGCTGGCGAGAGGAATTGAACCCCCAACCTGCTGATTACAAGTCAGCTGCTCTACCGATTGAGCTACACCAGCAAGAAGTGGTGCCTCAGAGCGGAATCGAACCACTGACACGGGGATTTTCAGTCCCCTGCTCTACCAACTGAGCTACCGAGGCAACAAACATCTATAACAACATGACTTGCATGCTATTACCAAATGGCGACCCGAAGGGGACTTGAACCCCTGACCTCCGCCGTGACAGGGCGGCATTCTAACCAACTAAACTACCGGGCCGTGATGGTGGGCGATAACAGGATCGAACTGCTGACATCTTGCTTGTAAGGCAAGCGCTCTCCCAGCTGAGCTAATCGCCCGAACTGGTGACCCACCACGGAATCGAACCGTGAACCTACTGATTAAGAGTCAGTTGCTCTGCCAGTTGAGCTAGTGAGTCACGTAATTGGTTCATCTATTTGGTGGCTCACCCGGGATTTGAACCCGGGACACCCTGATTAAAAGTCAGGTGCTCTGCCAACTGAGCTAGTGAACCAAATGGCTGGGGTAGCTGGACTCGAACCAACGATGCGGGAGTCAAAGTCCCGTGCCTTAACCGACTTGGCGATACCCCAATTACCCCAGGGGTAAAATGGCTCCCCGGACTGGACTCGAACCAGTGACTCCCTGATTAACAGTCAGGTGCTCTACCGACTGAGCTACCGAGGAATGAAACCGGCAACTACCTATCCTCCCGGCCCGTCTCCAGGCAAGTACTTTCGGCCTCTATGTGCTTAACTGCTGTGTTCGGTATGGGAACAGGTGGAACCA
>CACZZN010000028.1 GCA_902785705.1 uncultured Veillonellaceae bacterium | reverse complement strand
AATCGATGTTTTTCGAGAAGTTTCCTTCTCTCACATCTGGCTTACATGTCACAAATGTTACATGTCTTTTCTGCATTGTTTAGTTTTCAAGGAACACGCCGCTGACCACTTTTCAAGTTCCCCTCCCGCGTGAGTCAGCTTATTTATAATACTTCATTCCAAGACCTCTGTCAAGCACTTTTCTCGATTTATGGAAATTTATTTTTTAGGAACTGGAAGAAAATAGGAAGCGAAAATGCAGTCGTAGCAGAGCTACGTCAAGTTTTCGCTGACGCAGACAGACGGAATTTGGGCAAGCAAAATGGCTAAGTTATTTTTCGACAGCTCCTTAGTCAGAAAACGCCTGCTTCAATACTCTACATGACTCAGATAAAGTCCATGTGCAGGGGCTGTCGCGGAAGCATTGTTCCTGTTCCTGCTGTCCATGATGCTTTTGAAATCCTTCACACTCAACTTCCCTGTCCCCACATGCACAAGGGTTCCCATGATGTTTCTCACCATGTGGTAGAGAAACCCATTGCCATGCAAGGTGCAAAGGAGCTGATTCCCTTCCGTTTCTTCCACCAGAGCTCTGTAAATGGTACGCACAGGGCTCATGGGTGCACCGCCTGCCGCGCGGAACGCACTGAAATCATGCTCTCCTAAGATCAAATCCAATGCCTGCTGCATTCTCTCTATCTCCAAGGGGCGGCGAATATACCATGCGTAGCGTGCAGTCAATGGATTCGGAACTTCTCCCTGCTGGATGCGATAAAGGTATGTCTTGCTTTTCGCACTGTGCCTTGCACTGAACTCCCGATCCGCTTCCCACGCCTCCAAAATTGCGATATCCTGCGGAAGAAGACTGTTGACCGCCCTGGGGATCCGATCGACAGGAATCCTGCCATCCGTGAAGAAATTCACCACCTGCCCCAAAGCGTGCACTCCTGCATCCGTGCGTCCCGAAGCCGCCAGCTCAATGCTGTCCCCGAATACGATTTCCAATTTCTTTTCCAGCACATTCTGCACTGCTATAACAGGCGGGGTCTGTCTTTGGAAGCCATGATACGCAGTTCCGTCGTAAGCCAGCTTCAAGCAGACATTCCTTGCACGCGCCTTCATCTCGTCCTTATGCTCCGGCTTCATCCGAACACCTCCAATCTCCATTATACACGATTCCCATCGCTTTCGGAAGGAAGAGAAACATATCATCCACCCAAGCCTGTTTCATTGACCAAATCATTTTCATACTTTATAATAGTAGGTACATGATATATTTTTCTAGGAGGTATGTTCCCTATGCTCACAAAAAAACTGAAGAGAAAAATCGCGATTGCCCTCTCCGCCGGTGTCATCGCAGTCACCTCATCCTATGCTGCCGTACCGGCTCCTCAAACCGAAGCCTTTAGTTGGGGAAATGTCATCGGCGCGGTCATTGGCGGCGCTGTGACATCTGCGCAGTTGAATCAGGAAATCAAAACCTATAACAACACGGAAGAAGGGCGTCAAGCTTATTTCCAGGCAATGAAGAATCAGCTCGGCGTCAACGAGGATGTGGAGTTGAATGCACAGCTGGACACCATCATGGGAAATCTCACCGATGCCATCGGCTCCGTGGACCCTACCATCTATGACAAACCATACAACTATTTCATCAATAAAGACACCAGTTTCAACGCTTTCTGCACCTTAGGCCACAATATGAGCGTGAACACCGGACTTTTCGGCCTCATCAACAACGAAGACGAGATTGCCGTTGTGCTGGGGCATGAAATGGGGCATGGGCAGAAGGATCATCCTGCCAAAGGCGCGAAGCAGTCCATCGGGCCGCAAATCCTTGCCAATGCCACGGGCAATATTGCCGGTGTCCTCGTGGCGAATCTCTGGAATAATCAGGGCATCACGAAGCCAATGGAATGGGAGGCTGACAATCTGGCCTTTGAATATATCACGCATTCCAACTACAATCCGGGTGCGACAGCGGCAATCTGGCAGCGTGTCATGGACAGATCCACCGGCGGCGGCAACGAGTTCCTGCAATTTCTTGCCGGCGGCCCTGACCACCCCAGTGACAAGCAGCGCCGCAACAACTATCTGAAAAAGTTGAAAGAGTACAGCAACGACCATGTGGAAATGGACGAGGGCCTCATCAAAGTCAACGGCAAAGACTTCGCTACACCGGCAGCATCGAACGGTATGAGCGCCAAGGAGCGCGCCTGCTTCGTGCTCGGCAATCTTGCCGCCGCATACCACAACGGCCATGATAAAGGCAATGTCACTGTGAATGGCAATGTCGTCATGATGGGCGCGCAGGCCATCATGGAATCCGTAGAAGGCGACGAAAGCGCTCAGGTTCTCGCAGACCGCCTCGCAAGCATCAAATAATATGGGGGCTTGCTTATGAAATTGCGGAATTACCGCACATCGATCCTCTTGGGGCTCACTTTTGCCTTGATGATTTCCGCCTTTTGGTTCTTTCCCAACTTGGCGTTCATCATCTTCCTCTCCCTGCTCCTGCAGCTTCTCCTGCTGCCGCTGGTCAACCGTTTATCACAAAAACTCCCGCGCTCGGTGTCGGCAGGATTGGTGCTGCTCTTGTTCGTCCTGCTCGCGCTTGCCATTCTCGGCATTGTATCCAGCAGTTTTATTCCCACCTTCAAGAAATTCGTACAGGATATTCCGGAGCTTACACGCAACATCGAAAACATAGAATGGCTGCGAGACTCGGAACTCCTGCACACAGAGCTTGATTCCGTGTGGGGCGAGCTGATGACTTCGGGCGTCACGGCGCTCAAATCCTCGCTCTCCATTGTGATTTCAATTTTCAACAAGGCCATTGATATCGTTATCATCCTGTTCGTGACCTTTTATCTGCTCATGGACGGCGAAAAAATCAAGAGCTACCTCGCAGGGCTCTTCCCCCACAAGGACTATGCCCGCGTGCTGAATCTCTTTGACCGCATCCTGGCCGCTCTCAGAACCTATGTCTGCAGCCAGCTGGTCATCTGCTTCATCACAGCGACTGTGGTGTTCCTGTATTTCAGTCTCCGCGGTCTTCCCTATGCTTCTGTTTTTGCCGTTGTATCGGGCATCAGTGAATTCGTGCCCGTCCTTGGCCCGACGGTCGCTTCTGCCTTCGGCACGCTGCTGACTGCCACGCAGTCTCCCATCATGGCTCTGCAGACCTTGGGATTCTACCTGGTCCTCACGCAGATCAACCACAATTTTGTCTATCCGACGCTCATCGGAAAATCCCTGAACCTTCACCCCATTGCCATCATTCTTGGCATCATCTTTGGCGGAGAACTCCTGAACGCGGCAGGCATGTTCCTCGCCGTTCCCATCATCGTCGTCATCAAACTCGTCATCGAGGACATCTACCGTGATCGGCAGCAAATGCTGCAAAATCTTGAACAAAGCCGTTGGAACCGCAGCAATAAGGAACTGTGAGAAAATTAACTGAACAATAGAGCGCAGGATAAATCCGTCAAGGCAAGGAAGGGGAAACGCAGTCGTAGCAGAGCTACGTCAAGTTTTCACTAACGCAGCATTGACGGATTTAGACAAGCTATATGTTCAGTTTATTTTGGAACAGTTCCTGATGCATGAGTCTTTCCGACACAATCCATCAAAAAAGGCAGGAAACGAACTTTACCCTGTTCGCTTCCTGCCTTTTTCCTGTTCAACCATCCGCAGTTTCCCGAAGGGCCTCCATGAAGCCCATATAGTGGTTGGTACGGAGCGACATCCACCGCACTGCATCCAAAACATCCTGTTCTGCCAAAGCTCCCCGTTCTGCCGCCACACTCAGAAGCAAAAAACGAAGCATCCGATACAGTGACAGGAATACGCGGTAATTCTCCGTGAAGCTTCCCATAAACGCGCAGGGATAAAGCTCCATGAAATACTCATTCACCAGATAATGCTCCAGCATGTGCTCATGGAGCGACAAAAGCCGCTCCGCCTCCGGCACAGCATCTGCCTTCGCAAGAAAAGACCTGCCCCGTGAAATATAGCTGTGTGTTTCCTCGCTGTCGTCCTCTGACTTTTGTGTCACATCCGAAAGCATCCGCCATACCGTCTCCATATCCCCATCCGGCATGACCGTCCGCGAACCGTCCTGTGAACTCATCTGCTTCGCAGGAAATGCCTCGCCTAATGCTCCGATCTGCTCACCGCGCCCGGTCTGCGCCAAGTCTTCCGCCTGTTTCAGGAAATCTCCCAGCATCCGCATACGCTCTGAGATTTTCAGCTTTCGCTCCTGCAAGATGGCAATTCCGGTCCATTGCAGGTCGTAAAAGCAGATTGCCCGTATCATTTCTGCATTGTCCGCTCGCTGGAAATAGCTCTCCCGATGCGACGAGAGCTTCACCTGCTCGAATTGCATGGGCTCCTTCGCCAGAAGCGCTTCCTTTGCGGCAACCGGACAGGTCAGGCAAAGCGCACGCTCCAAGACATCCGGCATCAGATGCGTCTTTCTCGGATATTCCGCACAGGCATCCACGAGGATTTCCTCCCCCAGTGCCCGCTGAAGCGCGCAGAGCTTATCCTCACGCAGAAAACTGCATCCATCCGGGTCGGAATGATGGAATACGTGGCATTTCATCTCAGGTTCCCAGGTGAGTTCCCTTGCCATGCGACCCGCCCAGACGGGATCCTCCTGCAAACGCCGATACCGCTCATAGCTCTCCGCATCGAACTGAATATCCCATTGATAGCGGCAGCACAGGGAATCACAAAGCCGCCCGTCACATTGGAACCGCCCCACATACACAGGCTGAATACAGTCATAATCCCGAACTGCACTCTGCTGCATGTGAACGCCTCCTATTTCCCCGCTTTCATCCGGTTGATGGCACTGAACAGCGCCTGGATTGAAGCCGTGATGATATCCGTGTCAAGCCCCGCGCCCCAGCTGATTTTTCCATCGGTTCCCGTGATCCCGATATACGCCATTGCACGGGATGACTGACCGATCTCCAAGGCGTGCTCATTATAGGTCAAATTCGTATAATGGACATCCAGATTTTCCTGCAGCGCATTGCTGACCGCATCCAGACGCCCATTGCCCCGTGCGCCGTAGGTCTTGCGCTTGCCATCGGCCTCGATATCCACGCTGCCCGAGCGCGTGCCGTCCGGCTCCTTGCGGAGCAGGAAGTCAATGAGCTTGTAGGGCGTTTCCACATTGACATACTCGTCCATAAAGATCTGATAAATTTCATCCGGCAAAAGTTCTTTGTGCTTGTGGTCGGAAACGCTCTTCACGCAGTAGCCGAAATCCTCCCGCATTTTCTTCGGCATCTCGATGCCATACTTCTGCTCCATGATGTAGCCGACGCCGCCCTTGCCGGACTGGCTGTTGATGCGTATGACATCTGCCTCGTATTCACGCCCCACATCCTTCGGATCGATGGGCAGATACGGCACGGTCCAGCGCGACGGATCCTTTTCCTCTCGCCAACGCATTCCTTTCGCAATCGCATCCTGATGGGAACCGGAAAAGGCTGCGAACACCAGTGCGCCCGCATAGGGCTGACGCTCGTGCACATGCATGCGTGTCACGCGCTCGTACATTTCCACCAGCTCCGGCATGTTCGAAAAGTCCAGTTCCGGATCGACGCCCAGCGCATACATATTCATCGCAATGGTCACGATATCCGCATTGCCCGTGCGTTCCCCGTTCCCAAAGAGGGTGCCCTCGATGCGGTCAGCTCCCGCGAGCAAGCCCATTTCGGAGTCGGCGACACCGCAGCCCCTGTCATTATGCGGATGCAGCGACAAGATAACATTGTCCCGATACTTGAGGTTCTGGGAAATATATGCCACCTGCATGGCATAGATATGCGGCATGGACATCTCCACGGTCACGGGAATATTGATGATTGCCTTGCGGTCAGCCGTCGGCTGCCAGACATCCAGCACCGCATTGCAGACCTCCAGCGCATATTCCGGCTCCGTCCCGGTAAAGCTCTCCGGCGAATACTCGAACCGATAGTTCTCGCCTGCTTCCTCCGTGAGCTTTTTCAGAAGCTTTGCCCCGTCAACGGCAATCTGCTTGATTTCCTCCTTTGACATGCGGAAGACCTGCTCCCGCTGTGCCACGGACGTGGAATTGTAAACATGCACAATGGCATTCTTCACACCCTTGAGGGCCTCGAATGTTTTCCGGATGATATGTTCGCGCGCCTGTGTGAGCACCTGCACCGTCACATCGTCAGGAATCAAGTCCTCCTCCACCAGACGCCGCAGGAGCGCATATTCCGTCTCGGAAGCCGCCGGAAATCCGACCTCGATTTCCTTGAAGCCCACCTTGATGAGCATTTTGTAAAACTCGATCTTTTCATCCAGGCTCATGGGAATAATCAGCGACTGGTTGCCATCGCGCAGATCGACACTGCACCAGACCGGCGCCTTTTCCGGGTATTCCTTCTGCGCCCAGCTCAAGTCAATGATAGGCGGCATATAATAACCTTTGCGATATTTCGTATGATTGTTCATGAAAATCTCTCCCTTGCTGATGAAACCTTACCTATACGTCAGCGCGTGGCGCTCATTTCTTTGCTGCGATAACTTTCCGCCATGCGGTACATCCGCTGATGGATGGAGCTGGAGGAAACAGGCTGCCAGTTCGGCGCCTGTCCCTGGACATAATAGGAATAGTACAAAATACCATCCTGCAGCATATACTCCACAATATAATCCTTCATGGAACCTGCATCCGCTCCATGCTTTACGAACATGGAAAAACCATCCCTGGTTTCATGGATCGTGCCCGGACAGATATAGTAGACACCCTTTCCATCCGATCCGATGCCCACCATGATCCTCTGGTCGATCAGCCCGGCCGCATCGTAGAAACGGCTGTCAAAACCGGAAAGATACCCGTAAAAAGGTTTCCCGAAAGCAAGATAATAGGCCATTTCAGCAATTGCCTTGCGCTCGGCATTCATCCCCCGGTTGTTGTTTGCATCAATGTACACCCAGCCGCTGTTATCCTCCGGAGAGTACAATAACCTGCGGCCTTCCTGCTCGAAGGAATATTCAAAGCCCATGCGCCTCGTACTGCCGACCTCCCGGTTCCCCTGCAGCACATCCCCGACAAAGGCCACTTCCACCGTGATTTCATACCAGGAAGGAGCTGCATGCCGCACAATCCGCAAGCTGTCCCGGACGATATAATCACCGGACCAGTCGTTTCCCCAGACAAACACATAATTCGGATTGCCGCCCAAATGCAACGGAAATTCCTTTGCATCAGCAGTTTTTTCCGTCGGTTCTGCCGCAAACGCAGCGCAAAAACCCAACAGCAGCACACAAAACACCGACGCTGCCACGCTGCTTCGCAATTTCGACATCATGCTACTCCCCTCTTGCCTGTCGTCCTCCGATATTCCTTGAATGGCCGATGCAGCCTACTTACCCGTCACTGCACCGGGATCAAACCGGATGGCCTCTTCCGGCGGGATCGGGCGGCTGAAATAATAGCCCTGGATGATATCCACATGATAGTCCCGGAGCTTCTCGAACTGCACCATGTGCTCCACGCCCTCGACCACGATCGTCATATTCAGCGAATGGATGAGCTTCACGAGATTCTGCATGAATTCTCCCATCTCATCCTGCAGATAAGTATCCATCAGCGACTTGTCGATCTTCACCACATCCACAGGCAGATATGTGAGATAGCTCAGCGAGGAATACCCCGTGCCGAAATCATCCAATGCCATCTTGATGCCGTTTGCCGCCAAAGACAGGAAGAGTTCGTGCGCCTGTTTGTTGTTGCCAATGAACAGGCTCTCCGTTACCTCGATCTCAATGAACTCCGACGGGATATCATATTCCTTCATGAGTTCTGCCAGATATTCCGCATAGTGCGTATCCGAAAGCTGACCGCAGGAATAGTTGATTGCCACTTGATGGAGCTTATGCCCGGCAGATCGCCAGAGGGCAAGCTGCTGAATGACCTTTTTGGTCACGATGCGCCCGATTTCGATGATCAGCCCTGAATTTTCCGCCACAGGAATAAACTCGCTGGGATAGATCTTGATCTCCTCCGGCATGCGTACCAGCGCCTCAAAGCCATGCAGCTTCTTGGTCGCGGCATTCACCTGCGGCTGATAGAGAATGCGGAACTCTTCCCGCTCAATGGCTCCCCGCAGAAGTTCCTCGATCTCATTCGCCCTCTGCTGGCTCCTTTTCGACTCCGACTGATAAAAGACATAGCGGCTCTTCCCTAAACGCTTCGCATCCACCAGGGCAATATCCGCATTGCCGAACATCAGGTCTGCGGAATTCACCTGTTCGTCATTGGAGTGGATGATGCCGATGCTCGCCGCAACCGGGATTGCCTTATCTTCATAATCCACAGGCATGTGGAAGATATCCAGCACCTGATTGAGCTTCGGCATATCATCCTCCCGCAAAATGCCGGGCAGGAGCAGGATGAACTCATCGCCGCCGATGCGTGCCGCATAGGAGCCGGGATATTTGCGCAGGAACCGCTCACGGATCCGCTTCGCAAGCTCCATCATGATTTCATTGCCAATCAAATGACTGTAAAAATCATTGATTTTCTTGAAATTGTCCAGATCCACCAGCAATGCCGTGAAATCCACATGACGTCCCAGGCGCCGATCGATTTCCGCCTCCGCCGACTGCCGGTTCGGAAGATTGGTCAGCGCATCATGCGTAGACTGATAATCCAGCAGCTCCACCATGTCCTTCAGCTTGTCACTGAGATGGAACATCTTGCGATAGCCGCGATAGATCAGCAACAAGAGCACCAGCAGGACCGCCATGATTCCCATCATGGGGATCAGCACCACACGGTTCTCCTGCCAGAAGCTGGTATCGGGATTCAGCAGTTCTGTCCCCTCGGGCAGCAGTGTCTCGGAAATGCCGAATTTCTTCATGACCGCATAGTCAAACACGTATTCGGCTCTCCCATCCCGTTCCAAGGGAATCTCCGCTATAGGCCTGCCATCCAGCACGTCCACGACCGTTTGCGCGGCAACGCGGCCGCTCTCGCGATAATCTACGATTTTGCCGCCCAGGACGCCCTCCCCGATGCCGCCCAAGGACTGTCGGAACACGGGCACCTGGACATTCTGCACGATGAGCTCTGTCGATTCCGGAATGGAATAGCGTCTTCCCTCAGAATCAGCAAATGCCTCCAGATAGAAGATGATGCTGTCCGTCGT
This sequence comes from uncultured Veillonellaceae bacterium, assembly GCA_902785705.1. Taxonomy (GTDB): domain Bacteria; phylum Bacillota; class Negativicutes; order Selenomonadales; family Selenomonadaceae; genus UBA9786. The sequence continues at coordinate 12,766 of CACZZN010000028.1, read as the reverse complement.
GATTTCATGGAGGCGCTCCCGCAGCTCCCCGCGCGTCATGCTGGACGTATTCAGAAAAATAAAATCCAGCTTCGGATATTTCGGGACAAGTTTCCGGAAATCCGCGTAATCGCCTAATCCCGTGCTGGTCTCATCATAGATGACGACAACATGCTCCGTTCCCTTCCACATCTGCAGTGCCAATGCCAGCGTGTCGTCCATGTAATACTTTTCCAGCGCACCCGTGATGAAAGGATTCTCCGCAGCCAGCTCTGCATGGTCGCGATCATTGATGCACATGAACACCATGGGAAGCCCCGCGAACAAATCCTGCTGGTGCTCCTCCGCAAAGGTCAACGCCGCATCATCGCCCAACACGACGGCATCATAAGGAAGATGGTGCTCCATCTTGTAGCGCAGGGTTTCGTAGAAAAGCTGGCGATTCTCCTTGGTATCAAAATTTTTCGTGTCCATGTAGGCGATGTCCATGATGACATCATTGTCGCGAAAAACCTCCTGCAGCCCCTGCCGCTGGGGAACCACCGTATCAAAGGTATCGTGATAGGAGCTGATGAACAGCACCCGCCGGTCTGCGGTATGCGTCTGCACATGCGCATGGGGTTTCTGCTTCCCTAGTTCGTTTGCCTCCTGCCAGGACTGGAAACAGAAAAAGAGCAGCAGAATCACGGCAATTGCCGCAAAAGCAATCGCAAATGGCATATGAAATTTTCCAAATTTCGTCTGCATGCCAAACTCCCCTTGTGTTGAATACTGAATCCACTACACAGCCCACCTTGGTAATTATTCCACATTTTCCTTCGGAATCCTTCTATCCCCCACGAAAAAATGTCTCCATCACAAGACGGCAATCCTTATTGCAACGCTTCCTGCAAGACCTCCATATTCTTTCTCATCGCATGGATATAGGCATCCTTTGCCTGCTCGTTCGCCTCTCCCGTCACCACGGGATCCAGCTGGTAGAGCTTCGCCCCGGTCTCCCGTGCGATGGTCTCCGCCGCGGCAGGCGAATACTGCGGCTCAGCAAAAAGCGCCTTATGGGGAAGCGCGTGGATTTTTTCGATGGTCTCCTCCAGTTCCTGGGGCGTCGGCTCCGTCCCCGGCTCACGCTCGATGACACTCACGATATTCAGCTGGAACTCCTTTGCAAAATAAGGAAACGCCTCATGGAAGGTCACAATATCCTTGTTTGGAAGCCAATCCAATCCCGCATGCATATCCGCCCGCAGTTTGTCCAGCTTCATCACATAGTCCAGAGCATTCTTCTTATATGCCTGCTCGTGGGCAGGGTCCGCCTCGCAAAGCTGTGACGTGATCGCTTTCACCTGGGCCATCGCATAGGTCACGCTCATCCAGACATGTGGATTGGGCTCATCTCCGTCCATGAGCAGGTTGATGGTATCGGTCTTGGACGCATCAATGACCTTCAAATCCTTCTGCGCGCCCGTGACCTTCTCCATGAAGCTCTCCATGCCGCTTCCATTGATCACAAAAGCATCCGCGGACTCCAACGCCTTCATATCCTCCGGCGTCAGCTGGTAGTCATGCAGGCATCCCGTCTGAGGCTTCGTCATATTGACGACCTCGACCCCGTCAATGCCGCCCGCAATATTGATCACATCAATGTACATCGGATAGAACGACGTCACAATCCGGAACGTCCCATCATCCTTTAAAGCGGATTTCCCGCCGTTTGCACCGCACCCGGCCAGACAGACAGACAGCACGGCAGCCAGCAGAATCGATACGAATCTCTTCACAACTACCCCTCCACCTCAGGATCTCTCATGGAAAAGCGCCTTTTCTCACGGCGCAATTGATTTCTCTGCCAAATCCGGCCGCAGCCCCGCTGCCCCTCTCAGATACACGTGCCGGATTTCCTTCTGCTTCTTCTCCGTATCCACCAGCATCAGCACCCGGATGCACTTCTCCAGACTCCCCGCGACTGCCACCTGCCGCGCGTCAAACAGCGGCACCGCATCAAATCCCCGAAGCCTGCGCAATCCCGCCGTCGGGAACGCCGCATCCAGATCCTCGGTCATGCTGAAGATAACTGCCCCGATCTCTTCCGTCGCTATCCCGTTGTCACGAAGCATCCTCTCCGTCATCTCGCATGCCGCATCCCAGATTTCCTGCCGGTCATTCCTATCCACAGTAATCGCGCCTCGTACACCGCGCATCCCCATGCTCCTATCGCCTCCGGTTGATATCCAAAATCAGTTTCAAGCTCAAAATCAAAGCCGCCATATACCCCAGGAACCCCAAAAAGGGAATTTCCATGATCTTCGGCGTCATATTGGTCGTGCAGATCGTACTGGAACCCAGAAGCAATGCCGCACAGAGCACCGCAATGATGACACGGTTGATCATTTGGTTCAGCTGCCGCAAAGGCTCTTCCGAGCCTGTCACATCCAGGTTCACCTTCGTCTGCCCGCTCATCGTCATTTTGATGATATCCGATATCTGCTCGGGAAGCTGCATGGACTTCCGGAGCAGCAGATAACCCTCCCGCTTCGCCTTGTCCAATTCATCCCGCCAGTGGAAATTCCGCCTGAAATCAAAGGAAAGGCTCTTCGCGAAAATCTCCACAAAGCTGACCTTCGGACAGCACATGCGCATGACGCCTTCCACGGTCAATACCCCACGGGCGAACATGCTGAGTCCCTGAGGGCATGCGATATGATGCACCCGCAGGATATTCATGATCTGGTGCGTGAGCACCCCCATGCGGAGCGATGAAAAATCCAGGCTGCTGTACTGCTCCATCAGCGTATCAATATCCTGATAAAGCGCCGTATGGTTGATTTTCCCCTTCGGAATGCCAAGGGCAAGCACTGCCGCCTTCATCTCAAAGGTATCATGGTTCGCAAGCGCGATCACAGCCTTGCGGATCGCCGTACGGTCACGGTTGGAAAGCCTTCCCATCATGCCAAGATCCAACCAAACAATGCGCCCGTTGCGGATCCAGATATTTCCCGGATGAGGGTCCGCATGAAAATACCCGTCCTCAATGATCTGTTTCACATAATTCTCGCCCAGCCGCGTACCGATGCGAACCTCATCCAGTCCGTCGGCGCGGAGTTCCTTGAAATGATCGATGGGAATCCCGTCGATATATTCCATGACCAGGATATGCTGCGTCGTAAGGCTGTGATAGACCTCCGGACAGGAAACATAGTCCACATCGCGGTTCAGGTGGCGGAACTCCTCGATATGATCCGCTTCGATGAGGAAATCCATTTCCTGCTTCGCTATCGTCCACATCTCATCCAGCACCATGCCGAAATCCACCACATCCTGAGAGCGGCTCAGCACCTTCACCAGGGTTGCCGCCCTCTTCAGCAGCACGATATCCTTCGACATGATCTCATAGATGCCGGGACGCTGCACTTTCACGACAACCTTGTCGCCCGACACCAGTTCCGCACGATGCACCTGGGCGATGGAGGCAGAGCCGAGCACCTCCCTGTCGATGAAGGAAAACACCTTGTCCCAACGGCGGTTGTATTCCTGCTCGATGACCTGCAGGATGATCTCAAAAGGAAGCGGTTTCGCTTCCGTCTGGAGCTTCATCAGTTCCTCGCAGTATTCCTGCGGCAGAAAATCCGGGCGCATGCTCATGACCTGCCCCAGCTTCACGAAAGTCGGCCCCAGATCCTCCAAGATCTGCCGCAGCTTTACCGGTGTCATGCCGCGCATCACATCCCGCGCGCGCAGCACGTTCACCATTTCCTTCAGGCGGGCAGCCGAGCCTGCATCATCAATGGAAAGGCGGATATCCTGCCAAACCTTGTCAAGATCCATGCGATCAGCTGCCCCCTTTCAACATCCGCTTATTTAAAAAGCCTCCCCTGTCGGAAATCCGCCAAAGGGGCACACTCGCCCGCCATGACTCTCCCGCATCGGGAAGGCATCATCACTACGCTTTTTTGTATTTCTCCGCAAGCTGCTGCTTCACGGTCTCATTCGACAGAAAATCATCATAGGTGGTCACGCGGTCCACCACACCATCCGGCGTGATGTCGATGATACGGTTGGCAATGGTCTGGACAAACTCATGGTCATGCGACACAAACAGGATTGTGCCGGGGAAAGAAATCAGCCCGTTATTGAGCGCCGTGATGGACTCCAGATCCAGATGGTTTGTCGGCTCATCCAGAAGCAGCACATTCGCTCCCGAAAGCATCATGCGCGACAGCATGCAGCGCACGCGCTCGCCGCCGGACAGCACGCTTGCCTTCTTCTGGCTCTCCTCGCCGGAAAACAGCATGCGCCCAAGGAATCCGCGCACAAAGGTCTCATCCGGATCCTTGGAGAACTGGCGCAGCCAGTCCACAAGGTTCAGATCCACACCATCAAAATAGGACGAATTATCCGTGGGCAGATAGGCCTGCGTGGTGGTCACGCCCCACTTGAAGCTTCCTTTGTCCGCTTCCTCCTCGCCCATGAGGATCTTGAAAAGCATGGTCTTTCCCAGCCCGTTGGGACCGACAAAAGCCACCTTGTCGCCCTTTTTCAGCGTGAAGCTCACATTGTTCAGCACAATCTCGCCATCCGTGGTCTTGGAAATATTATCCACCTGCAAAAGCTGATCCCCCGCCTCGCGATCCGGCGTAAAGGCGATATAGGGATAGCGGCGGGAAGATGGCTTAATATCATCCAGCGTAATCTTCTCCAGCAGCTTTTTGCGCGAGGTCGCCTGCTTCGACTTCGCCGCATTGGCCGCAAAGCACGCGATAAACGCCTGGAGTTCCTTAATTTTCTCTTCCTTCTTCTTGTTCGCGTCCTTTGCCATCTGGAGCGCCAGCTGGCTGGACTGATACCAGAAATCATAATTGCCCGCATAGAGCTGGATGCTTCCAAAATCCACATCGCAGATATAGGTGCAGACCTGATTCAGAAAGTGTCGGTCATGGGATACCACGATTACCGTATTGGGAAAATCTCCAAGGAAATTTTCCAGCCAGTTGATGGACTCGATATCCAGATGGTTCGTCGGCTCGTCCAAGAGCAGGATATCCGGGCTTCCGAAAAGCGCCTGCGCTAAAAGCACGCGCACCTTCTCCTGCGCGGTCAGCTCCGCCATCGGCAGCGTATGCTTTTCATCCGTAATGCCAAGACCATTCAGCAGCCTTGCTGCCTCAGACTCGGCCTCCCATCCGTTCAGCTCCGCGAATTCCGTCTCCAATTCCGAGACCTTCAGTCCGTCCTCATCCGAAAAATCCGGCTTTGCATAAAGCGCTTCCTTCTCATCCATGATCTGGATCAGACGCTCATGCCCCATGAGCACCGTGCGAAGCACCTCATATTCATCATAGGCATAGTGATCCTGCTTCAGGACCGCGATGCGCTCCCCCGGCGTAATCTCGATACTGCCCTTGGTCGGTTCCAGCTCCCCCGACAGCAGGCGCAGCAGCGTGGATTTCCCCGCCCCGTTCGCGCCGATGATGCCGTAGCAGTTGCCCGGCGTAAATTTCAGATTGACATCCTTGAATAGTACCCGCTTGCCAAATTGCAAGGTCAGGCCGCTTGTTGTGATCATTCCAGTACATCCTCTCCCAGGAACTTCTCATCAACAAGTTCCTTCTTCATTTTTTCCATGTGAAACTCCGTGCGAAACGATGTTTCGCACTACGCCCTTACATGAAAACTAAGCTCATCTGCGCCCTTACGGGCTTGATTCGCTAATTTTTCATAGTAAAATACTTTATGCATTCAAAATCGCGCGGAACATCGACAATACGCTCTGCCCGTAGCTGTACCCCGGCACAGCCCAGCGCCCGTTCAGATCCTCCCAATGCCCTAAGGTGTTTTGCCCGTAAGCGGAGCGCACCAGCTCATATCGCGGATCCACCACAGGCTGCTGCGGCTGACGTGTGGAGGCATAGGCCAGCAGATGCTGAATATGCGCACGCACCCCCAACTGGGAGGACGGGAAATACGCGCCCTTCACATAAGCGCTCGTCGTCCCGAGGCCGCAGTAATTGTTCTGGTCCGGCGTCACCGTGCCGCCATAGCGGAAGAATCCCGTTTCCTTCAATGCCTGAGCAAACGCCACATCGGGGCGGATACCCTCGCGCATGCCCTCCTCATAGTAATAGGACACCAGCTCCTCCGGCGAAACTGAAATCGCGGGCGACGGATTATTGCGCAAAAGATACCTCACGCACTGCTGCTGGCTTGCCAGCGGCGTCCCGATAATCGAGTTGTCCGCCGCAGAAACGGTTGCCGGGACGGACACCCCCATCGTTGGCTCGTTCTTTTCCTCCACAGCAGGATGCAGGATTTCCTGGATACGCTCTTGGAGCGGCGCACGCCGTGCCGAGGAAGTCACACTGATCGTGCGGCTGTTCCCGGCGCTATGCTGCTGCAGTTCCACTTTCGCCTCCACCTGCGGATCGTGCCTGCGATGGGCATCTCCCGTCATTGGAATCGAAAATGCAAATGCACCAAGCAATGCAGCGGCCAATATCTTTTTTCCATGCGTCTCAGCAAATGAATTCAATGCACACATCTCCTTATCGAATTTGTAGCGTGACAAAAAAAACAACGGATAAAACATACACCATAGGGGAAATCTCCCTCCACCGCCCTTGGAAAAGGCGGCACAGCCCATAGGCAATCACCGCCAGCCCTATGCCCAGAACAAAGTCCTGAGTCAACGGCAGCAGCAGCAAGAGCACCAGACCGCTGGCAAGCTTCGCCGGATCCTTGAAGCTGACATGCCTCACTGATTGGAGCAGCACATACCCCGCCCCTGCCAGTGCAGGCGCTGTGATCGCCGGAAAGGACGCAAAGGCTGCCATGGCGGGCTCGCAGAAAAGCAATCCGCCCAATACCGCCGCAACCGTCCATGCAGACCGTCCGTTTTCTGCCCCCGCGGCTTTCGCGATTGCCGATTCCTGCGCAATGACCGGTGGAAAAGCGCCGACCCATGCGCCGACAGCTCCCGCGCCGAAGACGATCCACGAGATTTCCCTGCCATGTTGCTGACGGAGTGCCATCCTCATGCCATCCACCGTCAAGACCTGAAACACCAACAAGGCCAAAATCACGTCCGGCATCGCAAGCCCTTTCTCCAGATCAAGCTGCACAGCCACCTTGTCCAAGCCCTCCGGCAGAAGAAACGGGGCTGCGGGCAGAACCCAGAACCCCTCCGCAAGGGAAAACACAGCCGTCAGCAGCATGCCAAGCGGAATCGCAAAAGGCTTTTTCCACACCAGCAGCGCAAGCGTCAGCACGATTCCGCTCAAGGCGTAGAATGCCACGGGATCCGCGAGATTGCCGGGCATCACCATGCCGATGGACGCACCGAGCAGCAAACGCCCCTGCATCAATCCGAGAAAAATCAGCATCAGTCCGACAGCAGCCGGAAGAAGCTCCTGCAAATGCCCGGGAACAGCCTCCGCCAGACAGCCGCGGAATTTGGTCGCAAGCAGCAAAGCGCCTGCCGAAGCAAAAAAGGATGCCCCGAGAGCCGCCTGCCAGCTGCTGCCATGGGAAAGAATCACGATATAGGCCAGCCAGCCTGTCAGGGCAGGACTGCATGAGACCGCCAAAGGCAGGCGCAGCCAAGCGCCGAACAACAGTGTGGCAGCGATGGACACGAGCACGCATGCCGTATAGGCTCCGGTAAAATCCATGCCCGTCCGCATGAGCAGCGCAGGAATCACCACAAGCCCCGGAATCATCCCAAAGCCCGCGGCAAGCCCAGCCATGATTTCCTGCCGCATGTCCCTGCCTCCTATGGACTCTTCTTCACACTCTCGGTTTACCATTGTACAATAAATCCATTCCAATTTCAACAAAAAACACAGGAACTTCTGTCCTATCGGTCCAAAAGTCCCTGCCTGTATGTTTATTTTACAACAATATTCACGAGCTTCTTCGGAACGCAGATCACCTTCACGATGGTCTTGCCTGCCGTGAGCTCCTTCGCCCGCGGCAGCTCGCGCGCTACCTTTTCCATCTCCGCGCGGTCAATATCCGCAGGAATCGTCACCTTGTCGCGCACCTTGCCGTTGATCTGGAGCACGATCTCCACCTCATCCAGCACGATGGCCGACGCATCGTAGCCGGGCCATTTCTGCTGATGCACGCTGCCCTCGCCGAACATACGGTTCCAAAGTTCCTCCGCGATGTGCGGCACAAAGGGCGCCAGCATCTTCAGCAGATTCTCCGCGACCTCGCGCGCAAGCCCTGCGTTCAGCGCCTTGTCCTGGAAGGCATAGAGCGCGTTCACCAGCTCCATGAGACTGCTGACCGCCGTGTTGAACATGAAGCGTTCGCCCACATCCTCCGTGACCTTTTTGATGGTCACATGGAGCACTCTGCGCAGATCATGTTCCTCTTTGGTGAGCGCCTGAACATCATAGCCCGCCTTGCCGCTCTTGATGTCCTCCTCAAAATGTCCCAGAATGCGCCATACGCGATTCAGGAAGCGATACGCGCCCTCGACGCCCTGATCGCTCCAGTCCAGATCACGCTCCACAGGCGCCGCGAACAGGATGAAGAGCCTTGCGGTATCCGCGCCGTACTTCGCAATGATCTCCTCCGGGGAAACCACATTCCCCTTGGACTTCGACATCTTCGCGCCATCCTTGATGACCATGCCCTGGGTCAAAAGATTCGTGAAAGGCTCGTCAAAGTCCACCAGTCCCTCGTCCTTCAGTACCTTGGTGAAGAAGCGGGAATACAGCAGATGCAGGATCGCATGCTCGATGCCGCCGATATACTGATCCACAGGGCCCCAGTAATTTGCCTTCTCGCGCTCAAAGGGCTTCTCCGTATTGTGCGGGTCCATATAGCGCAGGTAATACCATGAAGAGCAAATGAAGGTATCCATGGTGTCCGTCTCGCGGTGCGCGGGGCCGCCGCACTTCGGACATTTACACTCCGTGAAGGACTTGCTGGTGGCAAGGGGCGAAAGGGTGCCCTGCTTGAACTCCACATCCTCCGGCAGACGCACGGGAAGCTCACTTTCCGGCACCAGCGTCTCGCCGCACTTCTCGCAGTGAATCACAGGAATCGGCGCTCCCCAGTAGCGCTGACGGGAAATGAGCCAGTCACGCAGACGGTAGTTCACCATGCGCTTGCCAAAGCCTTTTTCCTCCGCCTCGTCCATGATGCCCTGCGTGGCCTCGTGGAAATCCATCCCCGTGAATTTGCCGGAATTGACCAGCACGCCCTCTTTTTCCACATAGGCTGCTGTCATTTCCTCCAGCTTCAGCTCGTGATCCTTCGGCTGCAGCGTCAGGATGATATCAATGCCGTATTTCTTCGCGAACATCCAATCGCGCTGATCGCCGGAGGGCACACCCATGACCGCGCCTGTGCCGTATTCCGCCAGCACATAGTTCGTGACCCAGATCTGCACCTCATTGCCGTTGAAGGGGTTCACGCAGGTAACGCCCGTGAAGATGCCCTCTTTCTCCGACTCGCCGGAAGTGCGCTCGATATCCGACTGGCTGCGCACCTTTTCGCAGAATGCCTTGATTTCCGCAGCCTTCGGATTGTTCTCGCAGATTTTCTCCACCAGCGGATGCTCCGCTGCCAACGCGAGGAACGTGATGCCATAGGCCGTGTCCGGGCGCGTGGTGTAGACGGGAATCTTCTCGTTCATCGAAGGCACATCCAGGGTGAACTCCAGGCCCTCGCTGCGACCGATCCAGTTCTCTTGCATGGTCTTGACGCGCTCCGGCCAGCCCGGCAGTTTCTCCAGATCCTTCAGCAATACATCCGCATAGTCCGTGATCTTCAGGAACCACTGGGAAAGATCTTTTTTCTTCACCTCGGAATCGCAGCGCCAGCACTTGCCGTCGATGACCTGCTCGTTTGCCAGCACCGTGCCGCAGGTATCGCACCAGTTGACCGATGCCTTCTTCTTATAGGCAAGCCCCTTCTTGTAGAAGAGCTCAAAGAGCCACTGCGTCCAGCGGTAATAGTCTTCGCGGCAAGTCTCCACCTCGCGCTCCCAGTCATAGGAAAGCCCCATCTGATCCTGCTGCCGCTTCATGTTCTCGATATTCTCATAGGTCCAAGTCGAAGGCTTCACCCCATGCTGGATGGCAGCATTCTCCGCAGGCATGCCAAAGGCATCGAATCCCATCGGATGCAGTACATTGTAGCCCTCCATCGTCTTATAGCGGGCCAGCACGTCGCCAATCGAATAATTGCGCACATGCCCCATGTGCAGATTTCCCGAAGGATAGGGGAACATCTCCAGCGCGTAATACTTCGGACGCTTCTCGTCCATCTCCGTGCGGTAGACATTTCCTTCCTTCCACTTCTTTTGCCATTTTTTCTCGATTTCCTGAGGCGAATACCTTTCCATCTTCCATCCCCCTAAAACAAGACCCCGGCTGCAAAACAGCTAGGGAAACGTTGATTAAATGAAGTCGTCCAGATTGGCGCAGATTGCGTGTCCCTCCCAAGGAGACAAACCGCAGTCATAGTGGTGCTATGTCGAGGATTTGTCGACACAGGGAGGGCACGCAAGATGCGTCAAGATGGGCGGCTGAATTAATCAGCGTTTCCCTAAGGTCCTTGGCTTTTCCTCTTTCAACAACGCTTGTATTATACTGCAAAGCTGTATATTTCGTCAATGTTACAGCACGGAATCGGAATTTTTTCATAAACTCCGACAAAACAGACAGGAAAACACCCATCCTTTATCGAAGTAGTAGTCCGTGTGTATTTGATAGAATCCAAGGGGGAGTTTATATGGAAAAGTCAAAAGTGTATTTCACGGATTTCCGTGTGCAGGTAGGCACAAGCCTTCTGGAAAAGCTCAAGCGGCTCTGCATCGCGGCAGGTCTTACGAAGATTGATATGGAGGGCAAGTTCGTCGCCATCAAGATGCATTTCGGCGAGTTGGGCAATATGGCGTTCCTGCGGCCGCAGTACGCCAAGGTCATATCGGATCTCGTGAAGGAAAAGGGCGGCATCCCGTTCCTCACGGACTGCAACACGCTCTACCCAGGCAGCCGCAAGCATGCGCTGGAGCATATGAACTGCGCGAACTTCAACGGCTTCAATCCCACGACCACCGGCTGCCAGATCATCATCGGAGACGGTCTGCGGGGCACCGATGAGGAGGAAGTCCCCATCAAGAACGGAGAAGTCCTGAAAACCGCGAAGATCGGACGCGCCATCATGGACGCGGACATCTTCATCAGCCTTGCCCATTTCAAGGGCCACGAGATGACGGGATTCGGGGGCGCCATCAAGAACATCGGCATGGGCTGCGGCAGCCGTGCAGGCAAGATGGAGCAGCATTCCTCCGGCAAGTGCGTCGTCGATGCGGAGAAGTGCCGCGGATGCCGCCGCTGCGCGAAGGAATGCGGCTCCAACGCCATCACTTACGATAGCGGGAAAGCATACATCAACCCGGACATCTGCAAGGGCTGCGGCCGCTGCATCGGCGCCTGCTCCTTTGATGCCATCGAAAATGAGAATTGGGATGCCGGCGACCAGCTGGACCGCAAGATGGCAGAGTACGCCCAGGCCGTCTGCCAGGATCGCCCCTGCTTCCATGTGAACCTTGCCATGGACATCTCGCCGAACTGCGACTGCCACGACGAAAACGATGCACCGATCCTGCCCAATATCGGCATGTTCGCGTCCCTTGACCCCGTAGCCATCGACCAGGCCTGCGTGGATGCCTGCCAGAAAGCTGCGCCCAACCCCAACAGCCAGCTCTCCGACAATCTCGCGAAACCTGACTGGAACCATCACCATGACCACTTCATGGACAGCAATCCCAACGTGCACTGGAAGGAAACGCTGGAACATGCGGAAAAAATCGGCTTGGGCACACGCGAATACGAGTTGGTAAAGCTCAAATAGCACAAATCAGAAAAGCAACGGGGCAGCTCCCGTCCAAGAGAGCTGCCCCGTTTCGTATGCACGTTACGCCTGTATATCCACCATCGTTCCGAGATTCGGATCCACTGCCAGTTCCGCGAGCAAATCCTCCGTACCGGTCTCAGCGGTTTCCATCGCCATTTTCAGCACGGCCACGCCCATATCCTGCGAAGCCTGCATTTGGTGCATGCTCACGGACATCGCCGCAATGCTCATATCCAGATCCATCTGCCCCACATCCTTTCCCTTTCCTTGGTTCCTTCAGTTCTTTCATTATATCACGATGCTCCGAATTCCGCCAGAGAAAATACCACAGAAAAATTCTCAGCTTCGTCTTCTGCGACAGGATTTTCTGGGCCGCATGGCAGGCCTGCCCGGTTGCGCTGCTGCTGGCCTTGATGGCAAGCGCGGAAGTCTTCGGCATGCCGTGGGGCTACACGGCCACGGCGGCGCTCGGACGTTTGACACCCCCAATAGCCGCAAAGCCGCATGGCGGCTTAATTTTTTGTGCAAATAAGATTTGAGTGTATTGCATAATAACATAATAAATGGTATAATGTTGCTATACAGACAAGACGGGGTGGCATTATGCATGTTACGCACAACACGGCGAAGAATGGCACGAAAACTTATTACATCATCGACTCCATCAAGCGCGATGGAAAACGTTCATCCGAAACCATTGAAAGACTGGGAACCGAAGAAGAAATCAGGGAACGACACAATACGGACAACCCCACTGCGTGGATGGAGGCTCGTGTCAGGGAACTGACCGAGCAGAAAAAGGCCGCGTCAGGACGGAAGGTCCTCGTCCCGTTCCTGCCAGAGACGACCATAGAGCTCGGGGAACAAAACTCTTTCAACATCGGCTATCTCTTCCTGCAACAAATCTACTATCAGCTCA
>CACZZN010000027.1 GCA_902785705.1 uncultured Veillonellaceae bacterium | reverse complement strand
CTCAGCCGTATAATCCCATTGTACCACGAAATTATGGCATCTTGGTACAGCCTTGTTTCATTCATCGTGGCGCCTCGTCAGAGGCATGGGAATTCCTTACAGACAAGGTCTGCAAAATATGGTAAGCTTACCGGACACCTTCGGTGTCCACACGCCCTTACATGAAATCTAAGCTCGTACTGCGCCTGCGGCTTGTATTCGCTAAGATTTCATAGTAAGATAAGGAAAGATTTTGAGTGGCAGGAAGGGAATGTTTGTGAGGTTATATATTGCGGAGAAGCCCAGTATGGGACGGGAGCTTGCGAAATGTCTGAAGGGGCCTGTGGGCAGGCATGACGGCTATCTTTCCACGGGGGAGGGAGTCGTTACCTGGCTGTTCGGGCATATTTTGCGGCAGGCCGAGCCGGAGGAGTATGACGAGCGTTTCAAGCGCTGGCGGGCGGAGGATCTGCCCATTATTCCCGCGGAGTGGAAGCTCTTTGTGGCGAAGGACTGTGAAAAGCAGTTCGGCATCGTGAAGGGGCTCATTGCACAGGCGGACGAGATCGTGCATGCGGGCGACCCGGACCGCGAAGGACAGCTTCTTGTGGACGAGGTGCTGGACTATCTGGGCAATACGAAGCCTGTGAAACGCATTCTGCTGAATGCGCTGGACGAAAAGAGCATCCAAAAGGCAAATGCTTCCCTGCGAGACAATGCGGAGTTCTACAATTTGAAGCAGTCCGCGCTTGCCAGGGCGCGGGCGGACTGGCTCATCGGCATGAATCTCTCGCGTGCCTACACGCTGGCGGCAAGGCGTGCGGGCCACGACCGCATCGTCCTGCCCATCGGGCGCGTCAAGACACCGACGCTGGCTCTGGTCGTGCGCAGGGAGAGGGAGATCGAGAATTTCAAGCCTGTGGACTACTATGGCATCAAGGCGGAATTCCGGCATGCGAACGGTACCTTTTCGGCGCAGTGGAAGCCGAAGGAGGAGCAGGCGGGGCTGGACAGCGAGGGGCGGCTGCTGGACAAGGAAATCGCGGAGCAGAAGCTGCAGGAGTTCCTGCAAGAGCCGAGGGAAGGGAAGATTTCCTCCTATGAAAAAAAGAAGAAACAGGAGCCGCCGCCGCTTCCGTTTTCCCTTTCTTCCCTGCAGGTGCTTGCGGGCAGGCGCTACGGCTATGAGCCCCAGATGGTGCTGGACACGGCTCAGTCCCTGTATGAAAAGAAACTCACGACCTATCCGCGATCGGATTGCGAGTATTTGCCGACGAACCAGTTCGGGGATGCGAAGGCCATCTTGCAGAAACTTGGCATGGCGGGAAGCGCAGAGCTTGCGAAATGGGCGGCGGGCGCGGATGCGAAGCAAAAAAGCCGCGCATGGAACGACAAGAAGATTTCCGCGCACCATGCCATCATCCCGACAACGGTGCAGGCCAAGCTGGACAGCCTGACGCAGGAGGAGCGGAACCTTTACCAGCTGATTGCCAGGGGCTATATCGCGCAATTCTACCCTGTCCATGTGTACGACCAGACGAAAGTGGGCGTGGATTACAAGGGAGAGCTGTTCACGGCAAGCGGCCGCGTTGTGCGGGAGCTTGGATGGAAGGCGCTTTATGCCGCGCCGACGAAGCGCGAAAAGGAGGAGGACAAGGAAAAAGACGCGGAGAACGAGGAGGAGACAACGCTGCCGGCGATGAAAAAGCAGGATGCCGTGGACTACGAAAGCGGAAAACTCACGGAACGCGTCACAAAACCGCCGCAGCGCTTCACACCGTCCACGCTGCTGGCAGGCATGAAGGAAATCCACAAATATGTGAAGAATCCGGAGGCGAAAAAGCAGCTGAAGGATGTCTACGGCATCGGCACGGAAGCGACGCGCGCCACCATCATCGAGGATCTTATCAAGCGCAGCTTTTTGAAGCCGCAGGGAAAGAAGAAATATCTGATTCCCACGCCATCGGCCTATCTGCTGGTGGATGCCCTGCCCGATGATATGACCTATCCGGATTCCACGGCCATTTGGGAGGACCATCTGCATTCCATGTCGGATGGGGACGGCACGCTGGAAGACTTTCTTAAGGGACAGATCGCGTTCACGCGGAAGCTCTGCGAAAAGGCTGTCGGCGTGCGCATGGAGGTGCAGGGAGAGCATCCCTGCCCACGATGCAAGCAGGGCGTTCTGGTCAAGCGGCATGGGAAAAACGGCGACTTTTGGGGCTGCACGAATTATCCGCGCTGCCGCATGAGCTGCGACGACAGGGAGGGCGCGCCGGATCTGGAGGGCGTAAAGGCACGCGCAAGGGCATCTGCGGCCGCAGCAGGACGCGGGGGCTCACGTCCTGTTTCTGCCCCTCCGCCGATGCGAGAAGAAATCCCCTGGAGCTCCCCCTATCCGACAGAGGAGGAAATGGCAGAGTTTCAGGCCAGCTATGAGCCTGTTTTGTCGGCCTCCGAGCTTATGGCACAGGCATCGCCGCAGCGCGGCGTCTCCCCGTGGCAGCATGACCGGCCGAAATTTTCCGCCAGTCCGATGGAGACAGGTCTTCGGGAGGCGCGGGGCAGGGCGGCGGGGAACTCTGCGGGGCCAGCGGCAGCTTATCTTTGCCCGCATTGCCGCGAGGGAAATCTGCGGCAGATCCGTGGGCGGAATGGTGTTTTCTGGGGCTGCACGAATTATCCGAGATGCACGGCGACCTTCGATGACAGCGAGGGCAAGCCGGTACTTCATCCATGAGTGGGGCGAGGATATGAATCGATTTGAGGCATTGGGCCTGCAGCTGGAGCTGGCGCAGGTCATGGAAAAACAGGGTATGAACGATCCGACTGCTATCCAGCAGCAGGTCATTCCGAAGATTCTGCAGGGCATCCATCTGGTGGGGCAGGCGCCCACGGGCACAGGAAAGACGCTGGCCTATCTGCTGCCGCTCCTGCAGATGCTGGATGCATCGCTTCCGCAGGTGCAGGCTGTCGTCCTTGCGCCGACCTACGAGCTGGGAATGCAGATCGCACACGTGGCAGAGCAGGCCATCCGCTTGTCCGGACTGGCTCTGCGTTCCCAGGCGCTCATCGGAGGAGCGAATATCGCGCGGCAGATGGACAAGCTCAAGCAGAAGCCACAGCTCATCATCGGCTCGACGGGGCGCATGCTGGAGCTTTCACGAAAGGGGAAACTCAAGCTCGCCCATGTCAAAACACTGGTGCTGGACGAATTCGACCGCATGCTGGATGACCAGAATGTGCCGCATCTGCGGGATTTTCTGGATGTTTTGCCGGAGGAATCCAAGCTGCAGTTCCTGTTCTTTTCCGCGACGGCGCCCAAGAAGGCATTGGAGCGGGCAGACTTTCTGAACCATCCCGAAGTCATCCGCGTCAAGGAAAGCCCGGAGGATCTCTTGCGTCGGGCGCATTTCTGCTGCATGGTTCCGTTCCGCGACAAGGCGGCGATGGTGCGGAAGCTGACGCGGCGCCTCGGCGTCAAGCGGGGACTGGTCTTCATCAATCGGGCGTTCGACGCGGAGCGCACGCTTTCCAAGCTGCAGTATGAAGGAATCCGGGCCGGCTCGCTCTTGGGGCATTCGGGCAAGATGGAGCGCAAGCAGGCCATCGCGGATTTTGAGAAGGGAAAGCTCCAGCTTCTGCTTTCTACGGATCTGGCCGCGCGCGGGCTGGACATGGAGGGCATCGACTACGTGTTCAACCTCGATCTTCCCGACTCGGCGCAGCTCTACCAGCACCGTGCAGGACGGACGGCGCGCGCAGGCGCGAGCGGGACGGTCATCACGCTGGCGGACGCCAAGGAAACCGTGAAGCTGGCAGAGCTGGAAAAGAAGCTGGACATACAGATCCGACCTTTGGAGGAAAAGAATTCTGTGCCAAAGAGGAAAGTGAAGCGTGCACGTCGAAATAAAAAAGAGTAGGTAGTGACTTTTTGCAGTACCAACTGGAGGGTTTTTCTTGGACATTGTGCCCATATTACTGCAGCTTTTTCTGGTTTTTTTCCTGATCTTTATGAACGGCTTCTTCGTGGCGGCTGAGTTCTGCAGCGTAAAGATCCGGCCTTCTCGCTTGGAGACGCTCGTGCAGGAGGGAAACAAGCGCGCGGGGTATGCAAAGCAGCTGACGGATGAGCTGGATGCATCGCTTTCCGTCACGCAGCTTGGCATTACGTTAGCCTCGCTGGGGCTTGGCTGGGTGGGCGAGCCCTTTGTGGCGAAACTGATCCTGCCGCTGACAGGGCTGGCGGGGCTTGGTGATACGGTGGGGCATACGGTATCGCTGGCCATCGCGTTTTCCATCATTACTGCCCTGCACATCGTGCTGGGCGAGCTGACACCGAAGACGATGGCGATTTCTGATGCGGAGCGGATCATGCTGGCCGTGGCGCTTCCCATGCTGCTCTTCAAGCGCATCATGTATCCCTTTGTCTGGCTGCTGAACCATCTGGCGAACTGGGTGGTACGGAGGCTCGGATATGAGCCGGGCGGCGAGGGGGAGAGCGCCCATACGGAGGAAGAAATCCGCCTGCTTGTGGAGGAGAGCCATAAGCAGGGACTGATCGATGATACGGAAGTGGATTTCGTAGACAATGTGTTTGATTTCACGGAGCTCAATGTGCGTGAAATCATGGTGCCGCGCACGGATATGATCTGCCTCTATCTGGAGGATGATTTCGAGACGAATATCAAGACCATCCTGGAGGAGCAGATGACGCGCTATCCGATCTGCCGCGAGGACAAGGATCATATCGTGGGGTTCCTGCATGTCAAGGATCTCATGAAGGCCCTTTACGCAGGCAGGAGGCCGAGCCTTCGGCGCTTGAGCCGCAAGGCGCTGGTGGTGCCGGAAAGCATGGATGTGAGCGTGCTGCTGAAGACCATGCAGCAGAATCGCTCGCAGCTGGCCATTGTGGTGGATGAATTCGGCGGTACGGCGGGCATGGTGACCATTGAGGATATCGTGGAAGAAATCGTGGGCGATATCCAGGACGAGTTCGATGAGGAGCGTCCCACCGCAGAAAGGCGAGGGGAGCTGACCTTTTCCGTGGATGCCAAGCTGCTGCTGGAGGAACTGGAGGATATCCTGGAGGTGGAGATCGACGACGACGATGTGGATTCCATCGGAGGATGGCTCTACGATCAGCTCGGAAGCGCGCCGCGCGTCGGGCAGATGGCGGCGCATGAGGGGAATACGTTCTTCGTGGAGGAAGTGGACGGCGTGAGGATCACAAGGGTTCTCGTGCATTTGGCACAGCCGCTGGAGAAAAAGCATGAGGAGATCGTATGAGCAGAACTCAAAAAATAAAAGTCAACAAAAATAAAAGGAAAGGAAGCGTTGGATGATGGCATTTGATCAGGCACAGTTCGAGGAGATTTTGAAGGAGTTTACGATTGATGCGGAAAGGCTGAGGGAGATCGCGGCGAATTTCCGGCAGGACTTGAAGCTGGGGTTGGAGAACGTGGATGCCTGCTCTTTGCGTATGCTGAAGTCCTATGTGGGACTGCCGACGGGAAAGGAGAAGGGCGAGTACCTTGCGCTGGACTTTGGCGGCACGAATGTGCGCGTGCTTCGGATACGCTTGGAAGGCGCGGGAAAATATGAGGTCGTGAAAAAGGTCGGCAAGCCTTTGATTGTGGAAGGCGAGTATGATTATGTGGGCGCCGGATCCACGGCGGATCAGATGTTCGGCTTTTTGGCGGACCTCATTGACGAGGCGGTGGACGGCGACCATGAAACGCCGTACCTTTTGGGGCATACGTTTTCCTTCCCCTCGGAGCAGACGGACCTTTACAATGCGAAGCTCATCATCTGGACCAAGGAGTTTGCGACGGCGGGCGTCGAGGGCAAGGTGGTCAACGACCTGCTGAAGGAAGCCCTCGCGCGCAAGGGAATCACGAATGTGACACCGACGGCAGTCATCAACGATACGGTGGCGGTCCTGCTCTCCGCGGGCTATCAGACGGGGGACACCTATATCGGCTCCATCTATGCGACGGGGCATAATACCTGCTATCTGGAGCCTTACGCAGACAGCGGCGAGGAACCGATGATCCTCAATATGGAATCGGGCGGCTTCAACAAGCTGGCGCCGAACCGCTTTGACCAGGAATTCGACAAGCGCTCGGAAAAACCGGGGGAGCAGCGTTTGGAGAAAATGGTCTCCGGGCGCTATATGGGCGAGCTCTTCGGCATGGCGCTGGCGGAGCTGCTGGGCGAAAAGGGCAAGGAATACGGCTTCACGGCAATCGACATGTCCGATATCATCCTGGATGGGAGTGAAGCGGGCGATAAGATTGCGGAGATGGTGAAGGCCAAGACCGGAAAGGAGCTGGACGCAAAAGCCTGTGCGCAGGTGAAGGAGCTGGCTTCGGCTCTGGTGAAGCGCTCCGCGCGCCTCGTGACCGCGACCTTCGTGGGGACGCTCTGGCAGCAGGCCGGAAAGGGCAAGCTGAAGAAGCAGCATATTGCGGTGGATGGCTCGGTCTATGAGAAAATGCCGCTGGCAAAGGACAATATCCATCTGGCACTTTCCGAGCTTTTGGGCGAGGAAGCGGCGCAGGTCGATACGATTCTCGACAACGGAGGCAGCGGCTTGGGTGCTGCCATTGCGGCGGCGATGTCGCAGAAGTAAAAAGTTTTCATCGGGACGGTAAAAGGGTTGTGCATTGCTGTACAGCCCTTTTCTTATAGGGCTTGTTCGGAGGACAGGAAGGGGGGAAAGAGATGAAGCAGGCTTTACAGATGAAGCTTTCGCAGAAGCTGTCCATGAATCTGCAGCTTTCGCAGGCGATCCAGCTGCTGCAGTTTTCCGCGCAGGAGCTGCGGGAGGCGGTGGAAAAGGCGTACCTTGAGAACCCGACGCTGGAGATGGAATATCCTGCGGAGGGCTTGGCATCCACCGAGCATGCGGAGGAAACGCGGGATTTCGCGGCATGGACGGAATATCTGCGGGGCGATACCAGCCAGCCCCGGTATTTCACGGAAGAACAGGACAGCCATGACTTTGCCGCCCCCGCGGGAATCACGCTGGAGGAAGAGCTGCTGCGTCAGGCGCGGCTCGTATTCCGGCAGGAAGCGGAGCTTTCGGCAGCCTGCTTCATCATTGGCTCCCTTGACCGCAACGGCTATCTGACGATGCGGGAAACAGAGATTGCGCGCTCCTTGGGGCAATCGGAAGCATCGGTGCATCAGGTGCTGCTGCGGCTGCAGCAGTTCGAGCCTTCGGGCGTTTGCGCACGGGATTTACGGGAATGCTTGCGGATCCAGGCGGAGCAGCGCGGCATCTATGAAGATCTCGTGGCATCCTTGATTGATTGTCATTTGGAGCGTCTGGCACAGGGGAAAATCAAGGAAATCGCAACGCTGGAGCATTGTGCGCCCGAAGATGTGCAGCTTGCGGCGGATATCCTGCGCACGCTCAACCCCAAGCCGGGCAATTCCTATGGGAATGAGGAACTGCAGCATGTACAGCCGGATGTATTGGCAGAGAAGACGGAGGATGGCTGGCACGTGGCGATGCTGGATGATCATATCCCGAAATTGCGGCTGTCGGCATCCTACCGGAATCTGCAGGGTTATGACAAGGAAACTCGGAACTATATCGGGCAGAAACTCCGCGCCGCCAAGTGGCTGATCAGCAGCATCGAGCAGCGGCGCAGGACGATCTGCAAGGTGGTGGAAGATCTTGTGATGTGCCAGCACGAAGCCTTCGAGGGAGGGCTTCAGAAGCTGAAGCCGCTCACGATGAAAGAAGTCGCGGATCATATCGGCATCCACGAGTCCACGGTCAGCCGCGCCGTGCACGGGAAGTATGTCCAGATCTCCTGGGGCGTGGCTGCCATCAAGCAGTTTTTCCAGTCAAGCGCAGGCGCATCGGATGAAGATGTGCTTGCGGTGCAGGTCAAGCAGGCCCTGCGTGAGATGATAGCGCAGGAGGATCCGCAAAAACCGCTGTCAGACCAGAAATTAGCGGAACTTTTGGCAAAGAAAAACATGCGGATATCCCGCCGCACCGTCATGAAATATCGGGAGCAGCTCGGATATCCGTCATCCGTGAAGCGCAAGAGGTATGAATAAGGCGCCGTCGGCTCGTGGCCGGCGGCGCCTCGATATTTCGGGATCGTTTCTTATCATTTCAGCAGGGAAAGGTTATCCTTGTCGATGATGAGTGGCGTGCAGAGATAGGAGGGCACCGTGATCTTTCCGTTGTTGTAGGTGGAGAGATCGTTGATCACGGGCTGGGTCCCTTCCACCACGGCCTTGATCATGCGCACGCACTTTGCGGTGAGCAGCTCAGGATCCTTTTGGATGGTGAAGGTCTGCTTGCCCTTGCGGATGGCTTCCACTGCCGCAGGATCTGCGTCCTGTCCGGAGAGCAGCGGCTGGGGGCCGCTGTAGCCCGTGGACTCGATTGCTGCCTGGATGCCGCCCGCCACACCGTCATTCGGTGAGAGCACAGCGGCGGGGGCAGTGCCCGGATAATAGGCGGCGAGCAGCTTCTCCATGCGCGCCTGCGCGTTCTTTGGCTCCCAGTCCTTGGTGGCGACGCGGTCAAAGGTAAGCTCCCCCGACGGGCAGATGAGCTGCCCCTTGTCCAGATAGGGCTGCAGGATCTTCATAGCGCCGGAGAAGAACAGATGCGCGTTGTTGTCTGCGGGATCGCCCGCGAACACCTCGATGGTATAGGGACCAGCACCATTCTTGAGCTGCATGGCCGCTTCGAAGTATTCGCCCATGGCCTCGCCCACCGCTTCGTTGTCAAAAGCCGCGTAGTAGGAAACGGCATCCGTGTTCATGACCAGACGGTCATAGGCAATGATGGGGATGTTCTTTTCCTTTGCCTCTTTCAACACATCGGTGAGCGCCGTGGAGTCCACAGCCCCGATGACGATGCAGCCGGGCGACTCGTTGATCTGTTCGGAAAGCTGTTCCGCCTGCTGTGTGGCGGTGTCGGCAAAGCGGAGATCAACGGTAAAGCCGTCCTGTTCCAGTGTTTTCTTGATGGTTTCCCCGTTTCGCTGCCAGCTTGCGGATGAATTCGCGAAGGCGACGGCGACTTTTTTATTGCCTTCCCCGTTGTCCTGTCCGCAACCCGCCGCCAAAAGGGAACTGATGGCAAGGACGGCAAGGCAAAGCACGGTGAAAAGTTTTTTCTGCATGATATGTCCCTCCCTGCCCTAAATCTTGAATTTTGCCGTGGCTCCGGTAAGTTCCTGCGCGAGTCCGGAGAGCTTGCGGCTGGCATCTGCAATTTCGGCCATGGAGGCGGACTGTTCCTCGGTCGCGGCAGACACGGACTCCGTTTCCGCCGCAACGTCCCTGCCGGACTGGTTGATGCCGTCCATGACCTGCACCAGAGCATCCACCTTTTCCGCAGAACGGCGGGCATCCTGCAGAATGGTCTCCGCATGCTGGGTGAGATCGGAAACAGCTGCGGCGATATGCTCAAAGGACTGTCCGGCGGCTGCCACGACATCCTTTCCGCTTTCCACATCTTCCGTGCCCTTCTGCATGCGCTTGACCGCATTCTCGGTGTCCTGCTGGATGGAATGGATGAGTTTCGCGATCTTTTGCGCCGCGATGCCGGAGCCCTCCGCCAGCTTTCGGACTTCCTCCGCGACGACCGAGAACCCACGTCCGGCCTCCCCTGCACGGGCAGCCTCGATGGCGGCGTTCAGGGACAGGAGATTGGTTTGCTCGGCAATGCTTGAGATCGTATCGCTGATCTGCCCGATTTCCGTGGAACGTTCCGCCAGTTTCTGGATGACATCGGCGGAGGATGTGACAGAATCCGCGATCTCGGACATTTGGCTGACCGCGTTGTCGATGGCTTCCTTTCCGCTTGCGGCGATCCCTTCCACGCTCCTTGCTGCCTCGGCGGAGGCAGAGGCTTTTTCCTCGAAGCCTTGCAAGCTGCTTGCCATTTCGCGGATATCGCCGGTGGATTTGTTCACCGCGGCACCCTGATTGCTGGTGTTGGAAGCCACGTTGCCGATGGAGCTGGCGACTTGCTGGGTGGCAAGGGCGGATTGGCTGGCGCTCTCCGTGAGCTGTTCCGCAAAGGAGGAAACCTCGTTGGCGGTCTGCTGGATCTGCCGGATGAGCGTGCGGAGATTCTGGATGGTTTCCCCATAGGCATTGGTGAGGGTACCGAACTCATCCCGGCTGGCGGAGCTGGCATCCACCGTGAGGTTGCCGTTGGACACCTCATGGGATACGTCCATCAGGTATTGGATGGATTTGTAGATGGAACTGCTGAGGTAGAATGCCATGAAGCCGGAGAGCAGAGCAACGAAGAGGATGCTGATGATGAGCGTGACCTTCGTGGTGTCATATTTTCTCTCTGCGTCCACGTTTTCCTGATGGATGAAGTCCTTCCGGTTGTCCACGATGCGGGTAAGTTTGGCGTTGATTTTCGCATAGTCGGACTTCGAGGCTTCCAGAAGTTTTGTGGCCTCCGCAATCCGGTTGTTCTTTGCGAGTGCGACCAGCTGCGTGGAGTTTTTCTTGTAGCTTTCCCAGATGGCCCGCATTTCCTTGAAATCCGTTGCGATATCTGCCGAAAGCTTTGGTTCGAGGCTGTCAAAGGTGATGTCGATCTGGTCTGCCAGCTTTTTGTTCTGCTGCGCCGCCTGAATGCGGTTTGGCAGGGTCGTGGCCGTCACGACCGCGTACTCTCCCTGACGGTAGTCGGATACGGCGTGGTTGCTCTCCGATGCCGCCATGACGCCCTGCAGGTGTTCCGTTGCGATGCGAAGCGCGCCATCGTTGATGCTGTTGAGGCTGTAGCCGGTGTAGATGCCGTTGCACACGAAAATCGCAATGAGCAGTCCGAACACGAGGAACAGCTTCTGTCGGATGGTAAGTGTGTCCAAGATGAAGCCCTCCTTTTCTTGATGCCGATATACGTAGGTATAATATTCTCTGTGATCATGCCGGAATCCTTCCGTTTTTGTCAAAATATGCCAAATTTGATGCCATTTCATTTTGATTTTAATCAGCCATTAAGTTTTAAGAAAATCTGACGATATACATTATAGGAGAAGTGTCTCTCAGGGGCAGGATCTGCGTCTGAAAGAAACGGATTTCTGTGGCTGCCAACGGATTGGCAGGGAGCTATTGTTTTGTTCCTGAGAGGGGGATGGCAATGAAAAAATGGCGCTATCAGGAGATGAGTTTTCGTGATTGGATGAGGGACAACATCGAGGAATTACGGGCGTTCTTCATGGGCAAGCGGCTGGAGGTCCAGCAGCTGATCTCGGTTCTCCGCGAGCTGAATCTGACGTTCGACATCATGAAGCAGTTCAGTATGTACGAAACGGAATTTGTGCTGGGCGGTGAGGAATGCCAGATGATCATCCAGTTCCGGCTGGTTTCCTACTATGGCGACTGGCCGGAGGCCAGCAAAATCGTGATCCGCTCCATTACCTGCAGGGTGACGGACTATATCGAGCCGGACGGGAGCCGGCAGAAGGAACGGGAGCTGATGCGGTGGGATCACAGGGAAATGGACTTTCGCACCTGGATTGCACGGAATATCGAAAACCTGCGCGAGGAACTGGTCGGCAAGCGCATGGCTGCCTCAGAGTTGGATTTTTATATGATCGGGATGAACATCGGGGGAGGGCTTTCCATCCAGCTGCAGCGCCATATGGATGCGTTTTCCTTTGGCATGATGGACGATCTGGTCAGTGTGAGGTTCCGCATCGTCGAATATTACGAGTCAATGCCTGCCAGCAGCATGCTGGAGATTTCCTCCGTTGTCGGGAAACGGACGCGCTATATGGTCAGAGCGGAAGATTTTGCGGAATAGGAACACTTCCCCGCACTGCCACAGGCTGCGTTGGATAAAAGTCGGGGCTGTTGATCCGTAGCAGTCCCGATTTATGCGTTAGTGCGGCAGGAAGTTTCACGCATGAGGGCGAATATATCCAGAAAGCGTCAGAAGGAAATGGAGGATGTTCGGAATGAAGGTTTTGGTCACCGGGGTGACGGGGCAGCTGGGCTACGATGTGATGCGGGAGCTGAAACGTCAGGGCATTGAGGCGAAGGGCGTCTCGCGGCAGGATTTTTCCCTGACGGACATGGAGGCGGCGAGAGCCTGCATCACGGCATACCGGCCGGATGCCGTGATCCATTGTGCGGCCTATACGGCGGTCGATCAGGCAGAGGACGAGGCGGAGCTCGCCATGAAGGTGAATGGCGATGCGACGCGGAACATGGCGGAGATCTGCCGGGATATCCGTGCCAAGCTGGTCTACATCAGTACGGACTATGTATTCCCGGGGGAAGGGGAGGAACTGTATGCTCCCGATGCGCCGACAGGGCCGAAAAACGCGTATGGGCGCTCGAAACTGGCAGGGGAGCAGGCGGTGCAGGAAGTTTTGAAGGAGTATTTCATTGTGCGGATCTCTTGGGTATTCGGCATCCACGGGAAGAATTTCATCCGCACGATGCTGCGGATGGCAGAGACGCACGAGGAGCTTTCCGTGGTTAATGACCAGATCGGATCGCCCACTTATACGGTAGACCTGGCGAGGCTTCTGGTGGAGATGGTGCAGACGGAGCGATATGGCATCTATCATGCGACGAATGAGGGGGTCTGCTCCTGGGCGGAGCTGGCGGAAGAAGTGTTCCGCCAATACGGGAGCAAGACCAGGGTCGTGGGCGTACCCTCTTCGGCTTATCCGACCAAGGCCGTGCGTCCCAAGAATTCCCGCATGAGCAAGGCGTGTCTGGATGCGGCGGGCTTTGAGCATCTCCCCGGCTGGAAGGATGCCGTGGGGCGCTATCTCATCGAGCTTTCGGCGGAGCAGTGATGTGCACAGGCATGAAAAGGCTCCCGGCAGCGTTTGTTCCTGTCGGGAGCCTTTTTATGCCTTCTGTTTGTTGCTGTTTTACTTGTTGATGATCAGCGCCATGAAGACGAGGTCTTCGCTACCCTCATTCTCGATGCCGTGCTGCTCGCCGTCGGGGCAGAAGGTCGTCGCGCCTGCGCCGATGTGGATTTCCCTGCCGTTGTCGTTGTAGAGCGCCTTGCCGGAAAGGATGTGGTAGGTCTCGGTATTGCCGTGGTGCTCGTGGATGCCGATGGAGCAGCCGGGTGGAATCGTGACCTTTGCGAACATGGCGCATTTCCCGTCCAGCTCCGCCGGTGTCAAGAGATGCGCAATGGTGATCTCGCCCTTCCCTCCTGCCTTGTTCTGCGCTTTCTGCACATTTTGCTCTATCTGTGCCATAAGAATCTCTCCCTTTTTTGCCTTTTTTGTGATACAATAGCTTCCATATATTGACCGTATTATATACTCGCGTTCAAAGAAATTTACCAAAACGAGATTACTCGTTGTTTCCGAACGCTGTATATGCAGAATCCGTAAACATTTACCTCCGCTTCGCTTGGTAAATATTAACGGCTTCCAGTATAAAATTCGTTGTCTCTGGGAGAAATCCCTTCTTATGAAGGAGGCTTCATGGTATATTTTTTGAAATTCGGCGCGAGCTGGGTGCTGCCCCCTGGATGCTTCATCATCGCGTTTTTCGTGATCGCATGGTATTGTTGGAAAAAGAAGGGGGACAGGAGACTGGCGGCGGCGATTGCGGGGCTGGCGGCGGCGCTTTATCTTCTCTGCACAAGTGTGATGGCTGACTATACGATGGGGCAGATGGAGTCCTTTTATGAGCCGCCGGAGCATCCGGAAGGGGACGTAATCATCATGCTGGGGGGCGGCGCAATGCCGGACTCCCCAGATGTGGACGGCATCGGCGCGCTCTGCGGGAGCCCTGCGAACCGCCTGCTCACTGCTGTGCGGCTGCAGAGGCAGCTTCATGTCCCCATTCTGCTTTCCGGGGGCCAAGTCTATTCGGACAGCGGGCCGGAGGCCAAAATCGCAAGGCGTATGCTCATCTCCCTTGGCGTCCCCGAAGGGATGATCCTGGAAGAGACCAAGAGCATCAACACGACGCAGAACGCCAAATTTTCCGCGGACATTATCCGGGAAAAAGGCTTTCGGAAGCCCATTCTCGTGACTTCTGCATTCCACATGAACCGCGCGGTTTTGAATTTCGAGAAGCAAGGCATCGAGGTCACGCCGTATCCCACGGACTATCAGGTGAGCCATCACCCCGTCTTCCACTATACGAAACTGCGCCCGCAGACCGAGGCGCTCTGGTGCAATGTCACGGTGCTGCAGGAAACGCTGCGCACCTTTGTGACGCGCTACATTGAATGAAGGGAAATCTGCATGACAAAAAATCTTACGGAGGGCGAGCCTGCACGGCTGATCCTCATGTTTACCCTGCCGCTGATCGCGGGGAATATCTTTCAGCAGCTCTACGCATTCGTGGACACGCTGATCGTCGGACGCTTTCTGGGCGTGGAGGCTCTGGCGGCGGTGGGCTGCACCGGAAGCCTTATGTTTCTCATGCTGGGCTTTGTCATAGGGTTGACGGGCGGGCTTTCGATCTATACCGGGCATCGCTTCGGGGCAAAGGACGAAAAGGGCGTCCGGCAGAGCGCCGCGGCCTGTGCCTTTCTGGCGCTCATCTGCTCGCTGGTGCTGACGGCCATCGGCGTGCCGCTCTGCCGCTCCATGCTCATCCTGATGCAGACGCCGCCGGAGATCCTGGAAGGCGCCCACAGCTTCATCAGCATTGTCTATGGCGGCATCATCATGTTCGTGTTCCTGCAGATGCAGACGAATATCATCCGGGCGCTGGGGGACAGCCGTATGCCCACCATCCTGCTGGCAACGGCGCTCGTCATCAATATCATTCTGGAGCCCGTCGCGATCCTCGTGTTGGAATGGGGCATCCCGGGGGCGGCGCTGGCCACGGTGGCCTCACAGTTCATCGGCAACCTCCTGTGCTTTGCCTATATCTGGAAGAAAATGCCCATGCTCCATACACGGCGCGAAGATTGGAACCTGAGCTGGAAGGTGCTGAAAGCACACCTGCGCATCGGACTTCCCATGGGCTTTCAGGCATCCATCATCGCCATCGGCGCCGTGGTGCTGCAGATCGCGCTCAACAATCTGGGGCCGACGGCGGTGGCTGCCTACGCGGCGGCGCAGAAGGTGGACGCGGTGGCGTTGATGCCCATGATGTCCTTCGGTATGGCGATGGCGGCGTATACCGCCCAGAACTACGGCGCGAGGAAATTCGACCGCATCGAGGAGGGCGTGCGCAAGTGCGTCTACATGTCCGTAGGCTTCAGCATCGCGGCAGCTCTGTTCAACATCCTGATGGGGCCGGAGATCATGCATGTCTTTGTGGGGGACGGGCAGGAGCAGGTCGTGGACTACGGCCAGACCTATCTGGTCATCAACGGCGTCTGCTACTGGATTCTGGCGCTGCTCTTCATCTTCCGCTTCACGCTGCAGGGGCTGGGCCAAAGCTTCATTCCGACGGTCGCGGGCATCATGGAGCTCATCATGCGCGTGGCGGCGGCCATCGGGCTTGTGGCGGTCTGGGGCTATATGGGCGCCTGCATGGCGAACCCCTTGGCATGGATCGGCGCCTGCATACCGCTGGCGATCTCCTTCTATCTGACACGAAAGCGCCTGCGCAGGGCGCACGCCCGCATGCTGGAGATACAAAACAGGAAATTGGCATAAAGGCAGTGATTCAGGGACTGGAGGAAAATAAGTCCGTCCGATGGCGATGTTCAACTTATTTTTTTGAGCGTCCTTTAGGCAGGAAAATCGGAAAATTCGGCGAAATGTTATTATTACTACGATATAGCCGTGTGTGCGAAAAATTACTTGACGATATAAGGAGGTCGAATGCGATGAAACTCAGACGTATCCTTGCCGTTCTTATGTCCGTATTGCTGCTTGTCCTTATGGCGGGCTGCGGCGGCAGTGACAAGAAGGAAACGAAGATCGGTGTTGCCATGCCGACGCAGACCAGGCAGCGCTGGAACCAGGATGGAGCCAATATCGAGAAAAAACTCCTGGAGCAGGGCTACAGCGTGGATCTTCAATACGGGAACAATGAGATCGACCTGCAGATTTCCCAGATCGAGAAGATGATACAGGAAGGCTGCAAGGTCATCATCATCGGGGCGGTGGACGCCAATTCCCTTTCCGATGTGCTGGAGCAGGCGAAGCGCAAGAATATCAAGATCATTTCCTATGACCGCTTGATCATGAACACGGATGCTGTTGACTACTATGCCACCTTTGACAATCTGGCCGTGGGAACCATGCAGGGGGAGTACATCGAGGAAAAGCTCAACCTGAAGAACGGGGGCGGCCCGTTCAGCATGGAGATCACTGCCGGCTCTTTGGACGACAACAATACCATCTCCCTGTTCGAGGGGGCGATGGACGTGCTTCGTCCCTATATCCAGAAGGGGCAGCTCGTGGTCAAGTCCGGCCAGACAGATTTGAGAGATTGCGCGATTTCCCACTGGAAAGAAGAAATTGCGAAGGAGCGCATGGCGGGGATCCTGGCAGCCTTTTACGGGGACGGGAAACTGGATGCCGCACTGTGCGCCAATGACTCCACCGCCATCGGGGTGCAGGCTGCCCTGCTGGAAGCAGGATATTCCCCTGCCACCGGGATGCCCATCATCACGGGACAGGATGCGGACAAGAAGAGCATCAAGGCCATCCTGCGCGGTGAGCAGACCATGTCCATCTTCAAGGACACCCGTATTCTGGCGGAAGAGACCGTCAAGATGGTGAACGCGATCATTGCCGGCAAGGAACCGGAGACGAACGACATCGGCAACTACAACAACGGCATGAAGATCGTCCCGACCTTTCTGGTGCGCCCGCAATTCGTGGACGGCTCCAACTACAAGGAACTGCTGCTGGATTCAGGGTACTACACCGAAAGCGATATCAAGGAATGACAGGCGAATGGACGGTCGGATGAAAGATTGAAATTCAAATTTCAAGGAAGGGGCGGAGCAGCTGGTGAAACAGAAATTGTGGCATTTGGCGCTGGCTGCTCTGCTCTATTACATCGTGGCCAGCTATTCCAAGTTCATTTTTGTCGTGCCCGGCGCATATGTGGAATTGACTTCGTTCCTGCCGCCGGTGCTGGGACTGATGTGGGGGCCTGTCAGCGCGATTGGCGTTGCGGCGGGAGAGTTTTTTGCGCGCTACGGAAACACGGGATTCAGGGAAATGGGAGCCGCGTTTCTGGCAGCCTATATTCCCTATCGGGTGTGGCATTTTGTCTTGCTGGACAAGGAAAAGCCCGCCTTTGCCTTCAATCGGACAACGCTCAAAAAGTTCATTCTGGTGCTGCTGCTCACGACTGTGACCGTCGCGGCTTTTCTGGGGCTGCCCATGACGGCGTCGGAGAGGGCGCAGATCTTCGCGGGGTCCGAC
Source organism: uncultured Veillonellaceae bacterium (assembly GCA_902785705.1). Classification (GTDB taxonomy): domain Bacteria; phylum Bacillota; class Negativicutes; order Selenomonadales; family Selenomonadaceae; genus UBA9786. The sequence continues at coordinate 5,181 of CACZZN010000027.1, read as the reverse complement.
ATGGCTCCCGGCTCTGCCTTGGAGTTTGTGGGCATCCTTTTCCTGAATGACTTCAACCTTGCCCTTTTCTTCGGCATGCCGATTTTCTTCATCCTCATCTGCTACCGCTATCCCTTTTATATGCCCATGGAGGACCATGTGGTCCTGTCGGAGCATACCTATGAGACGAACCGTTTGGCGGTCGTCATGCTCACCTTTTTTTTCTTCGGGCTGTTTGCGCTGCTGGATGCGTCCGGCATTATCTACAATCTGGATCAGGTTGATACTTGGGCGCGGTTCAACGGGGAAATCCTCACGGGGATGAATCTGACGCTCATTGCCCTGTTCTACATGCTGATGAAATACCGCCATTCCCTCATGACCCATCTGATGCTGATGGAGCTGGCCACGCTTTTCATCGTGGCCTTCATGCTGGGGAGCATCAGCTTCATGGCGCTGAGCAGGGCCATTGACGAGCACGTGACCAACGATCTGCAGAAGATGAGCGTCATCTATCGGGAGCGGCTGGCACGCACTTTCAATGATACCATCATGGCGGTCACCAGCATGAGCCAGCTGGCAGTCAATGAGCTTGAGAGCAGGGAACGGCTTGCCGGCGACGAGGCATATCGGCAGGCCTATCTGGACAGTATGCGGCGCAGCTTTTCCGCCATTGCGGGCAATTCGCCGGGAAGCATCGGCTTTTATATGCTGCTCCCCACGGAAGGCGGAAAAACGGGCTTTCTTTGTACCAGATCCCCGAAGAACTGGGGTGCCAAGCTGCCGCCCTTCGCGCTCTATGAAGGGGAGGACCAGAATCGCTATCATCTGCCGGAGGAAAAGTATCTGGCAAAGCTCAGCGAGCCGTACTGGGACAAGACCGCCGGCCGCTACATGATCTCCTATGTCGCGCCGCTCCAAAAGGACGGCAAGTTCGTGGGGATTGTCGGGATTGATATCGACTTCGCCTATATCATCCATGAGATCGAGCGCATGTCGGTCTATGAGCACGGCTTTGTCCGCCTGCTGGACAAAAACGGGGGCGTGCTCTATGTCAATCAGCCGGATCTCGCGGCGGCGCTCAACAAGGTAGGCTTTTATGAAACGGAGACCTACCTCAGCACGGGCATCTGGCTCACCATTGCGGCGTTTGCCGATGATATCTTTGCGGATCGCGACAATATGCTGATCCACTTTGTGGTGGGCGTGCTGTTCATCGTCATCGCCGTTTCCGTCTTCAGCGTCTGGCTGGCGCGGAAGGGAATCCACCCCCTGATGGTGATCACGGGGGCGGCGCGGAAGATAGCGGCGGGCGATTTGGATGTGCAGCTGCCCACGGAGTCGAAGTATGAACTGGGAGTCCTAGTCAACAGCATACAGGAGATGGTTTCCAAGCTGGAAGTCTACGTCTATCGCGACAAGCTGACCGGCCTGCGGAACGCTGCCGCCTACATGCGCGAGACGGCGGAGCTGGACCGGCGCCGTGAGATGGATGGAAGGGAAGGAAACCTTCATTATGGCATTGTGGTCTTTGACCTCAACTACTTGAAACGAACCAACGATACTTACGGGCATGAGGCGGGAAATGAGCTGATCCGCCGCGCTTCCCGCACCATCTGCAAGGTGTTCGCCCACAGCCCGGTCTTCCGCATCGGGGGGGATGAGTTCGTGGCGATTCTGGAGCATCACGACTATGAGCACAGGGACGAGCTGTTTGCAGCCTTTGACCAGAAGCTCACGGAGGAATCCTTCGAGATTGAGGGGACGATCTTGCCGGTGTCCGTGGCAAGAGGTCTTGGTCTCTACCAGCCGGGCATGGATTACGCAAGCGTATTCCGGCAGGCGGACGATGCCATGTATCAACACAAGACAGCCCTCAAGGCGCATCGGCAGGATTGAAGATGCGGCAAGCATGCACGAGTTCACTGTCCTCGCGCAGTCCACGGACAATCGGGCTTGTTCCTACGGTTCTCGCATCCGGAGCGCGAAGCTCATCGTGGATGGGGTCGACATGCTATTGCAGCCGATGCTGCTTTACCTGCAGCCTCCTGCTTTTAGGAGACCAGTTCTTCTTTTTTCAAATCCGTGGGGAGGTTTTCCCAGATCAGATCCTCCCAGATCAGGGTCGGCGCGATCTCAAAGCCGTTGAAGCGGGAAGCGGATACGGAGCTGTAGGCGCCGATATTCGTGAAGAGCACCTTGTCTCCGATGTAGAGCCGCGGGACCATGATGTCCCTGCGCAGCACGTCGATGGAGTCACAGCTCGGACCGACGAAGGAGGAAATGCGTTCCTCACCGGTTCGGAACCAGTGCATCGGGTAGGTCCAGTGGTCGAAGATGATGCCGGAAAGTGCGCCGTATATGCCCTCATCCAACACATACCAAGCCTGTCCGTTGCGCTCTTTTGTGCCGATGACGGAGGTTACCAGGTTCACTGCCGTGCCGCAGAGGAACCTGCCCGGCTCCATCCAAATCTCTGTATCGGGGAAAAGTGCTTCCAGGCGCGCATGGATCGTTTCGAGCATGTTCTCCAGATCCACAGGCAGCCCTTCCGCCGAAGGCACGGGAAGACCGCCGCCGATGTCGAGATGGGTGAGGTGCATGCCGCGTGCCTCGGCCGCATCGAACAGCTCTCTGCACAGTTCCAGTGCATCCTCATAGGCTTCCGTGGAAAGGGACTGGCTGCCCACATGGAAGCAGATACCGATGGGCTTCAGGCCCGCGTGTCCCGCCATTTGCAGGAGATCCAGAGCTTCCTCGGGAGCGGCGCCGAACTTTGTATTGAGATCGACAAGCACATGGCGGTTCACCACGCGGATGCGCACCATGACTTCCGCGTCCGGGATGCGCGCGGCAATCTTGGAGATCTCGCTTTTGTCATCGAAGGTATATCGCTGGATGCCCAGTTTCTCCGCCATTGCCAGCCCGCGGACATCCTTCACGGGATTCGCGTAGATCATGCGCTTTCCCGGGATCCCCAAAGCGCGGAGCTGCTCCATTTCGCCTGCGGAAGCAACGTCGAAGCTGGCCCCCATCTCGTACATGCATTGCAGCATGGCAGGCGTCGGATTTGCTTTCATGGCATAGTAAATCCCTGTCTTGGGCAAGTGTTTCCGTAAAAAGCGGTAATTATCCCGCATTTCCTCTAAAGACGACACCAAAAACGGCGTCGGATATTCTTCCGTAATCTGATTGATTTCCTTTTCTGTCAGTCGAAACCCTTTCATAACACTCTCCCGTTCCGTAATGGCTGATTGAATTTCCGCACATTTATACTCGCGTTCAAAGAAATGCACCAAAACGAAACTGCTTCCTGCTTCCGAACGCTGTATATGCAGAATCCGTAAACATCTACCTTCGCTACGCTTGGTAAATGTTAACGGATTCTAGTATATTTGCCGCATGGTGTAATCCTTTTCTGAAAAAAAGAAGGAAAGACCTTATAGCGGTTATATTCTACTATGAAATTTTAGCAAACACAAGGTAAAAGTGCAGTGTGAGCGAAGATTATTTTTCCACAGCTGCAAAGTCTGCTCCTGACGTGTCAGTTGCCCTGCCAGGGCCGGAAGGGTTCGTATGCGATCCCGAACTGCAGGAGGATCTTTCCGATGATGTGCCGGATCTGCTTCTTGACACTGTCAGCGCCATTGTAGAAGGTCAGTACGGGCGGGACGATGATGCATCCGTTGTCCGCGGCCTCCTTGATATTGCGGAGGTGGATGCGGCTTAGGGGCATTTCACGGGGCGCAAGCACGAGCTTGCGTCCCTCTTTGATGCAGACATCCGCCGCGCGCAGCAGGAGATTGGTCGTGAAGCCGGAGGCGATGCCGGCGACGGTCTTCATGCTGCAGGGCAGGACGATCATGCCGTCTGTGGCATAGGAGCCGCTGGCAATGCTGGCGCCAAGATTGTCGATGTCGTGCACGATATCTGCCGTCAGCCGCACATCCTCGATGGAGAGATCGGTTTCGTAGCGGAAAGTGTCTATCGCGCTTTTGGTCAGGACAAGATGGGTCTCGATATCCTGCATGGGCTGCAGCGCCCGCAGCAGTTCATAGCCCATGATGACGCCGCTTGCGCCTGTGATTCCGATGATGAGTCTCATAAAATCCCTCATTTCCGTATTTTTACTGTGAAATCTTAGTGAACACAAGCCCGTAAGGGCGTAGTGCGAAACACCGTTTCGCATGAAGCTTTGTATTACTGTCATTATACAGCACAGGTTCAAACTTTTCCGTAGGAAAATCGCGCATCTTCCGGCACTTCCCGCCCAAACTAAATGGGATGCTCAAATGAGTAACTATAATATGTGCTATTCGCCGCATACAGCTTCAGTATGTCACGGAACTTCTGGATGGGCTCCTGTGCCTCCGCACCGTAGGGCAAGGCGATGGCTGTTGTGTCCATCTCCTCAAGGTCGTCTGGCTGAATCACTTCGCGCCCCTTGTACAGCCAAAAGTTGAAGATGTCTGCAAAACGCCCCGGATCCGACAGGTATGCCTTGGCCCCCGTATCAATCGCGCCCACGCACATCACATCCTTCTGTTCCTATCATACCACAGTTCCCCCGAACTGCTCAGGATATTTGAGACTTTTCTGCCAAGGATGCATATCAGCATGTTCCGCTGAGGCATCCGTGCATTCATGCATCCTTGTCGTCCAGCCCAGCAAATACAAGGTTGAGCATTGGTCGAACTGTTTGCACCTTTGCATCCTTACAAAAAAATAGGCAGGTTCCCCGAAGGAAACCTGCCGTCATTGTGCCCTATTCATACTACCCGGAACATCCGCTGTGTCAGTCGTGTCTCCCTCTGGGAACAGTCACCTCGCTCGATTTCTTGTCTTGCCCTCTCTTCCTCCATCTTCTTGATTTCATCCACGGCATCCTCTACCCCCAGATGCGTGTAGGTGTTGAGCATCACGCCGATCTCGCTGTGTTCCATGAGGTACTGGAGGCCACTACGCTGATGCTGGGCATATTCCTCGTCTGGCAGTGTCCATACAAAAAATTCCATCTGGGAATGATAATTTTCCATCAAACAAGAAAATTTCTACCATCTTTTTCTAAAAAATCTAAGAAACGATGCCGAAATGATTAATTTACTGAGGATGTATATGGTGAAGGGGTTAAAACCCCGAGGAAAAGGGTTTGGGATGCCAAGGCTTCCAGTTTTCTCGGAGGCCTTGGCCACAAAGGAGGAT
>CACZZN010000026.1 GCA_902785705.1 uncultured Veillonellaceae bacterium | reverse complement strand
CATCCACCATGTAGATGCTGTCGCCTTCCTCGAAGCTGGCCTTGAAGCCGCTGACGGTGTCCTTGCCGCTGGTGGTGGCAACGCCGACCACACGGCCCGAAGCAACAGTCGCGAGGCTGATTTCATCCTTGCCCGCGCCGCCGTAGACGGAGTCATTGTCCGCATAGGAATAGATGGTGTCCGCCTTGGTGCCCGCATAGAGCGCGTTCTTCCCGTCGTCGTCGCCGATCAGCGTGACTGCCTGGTCGTAGGTGGTGATATCGATGGTGCTGCCGCCATCCTTCGCCCATGCCACGTTCGACCGGCCCTTTCCGCTGCTGTCAACGAGGGAAACAGCATAGAAGTCGCCTGTGCCAGTGCCTGCAGAGACATCAGCCTCATAAGTGGCTGTTCCGCTGGATACAGAAACGACACCATCGCCACCGAACTTGGTCGGGTCGACTGCCACTGAACCAGAAACCGTCGTTGCAGAAGCCTGCAGGACATCCTGGCCGTAGGTGTAATCCTTGATGGTGATGCTGCTTGTAGTAACAACGAAAGTATCATCTCCGTCGCCGCCTGTCACAGCGTCATCCTTCTTGGCAACGATCGTATCCTTGCCGGTACCACCTGTGATCGTAGCATCGCCTGTACCAGTGTGGGAGATGTAGTTCTTGCCGCTGTCTCCGGTTATTACAACATCGCCACTGCCAGTCGCAACAGCTGTGTCATCGCCAGCGCCAAGAGTAAGAGTAGCATCTCCGCTGCCGGAAACGGACGCATAATCCTTGCCATCGCCGAGAGTAATGAACTTGTCGCCGGAGCCGCCCATGAGTACAGTATCATTGCCCGTACCGGAGTCTACTGTTACGTTAGCGGTCATGTTGTTGAATACGATTTCGTCCTTGCCGCCCTTTGTATTGACGAGCCAGTTGTCATTGCTCTTGGTGCCGCCAGTGATGCTGACGGTCTGAGACTTGTCGGCTAATGCGGTGTAGGTCACTGTGTCATCAGACAGAGAAACCTGAGCAACAGCCTTCTTGTCAGAGAGCGAAGTCTGTCCATCGGAAGTGATGTACATGCCATTGATGAGAGAGTCGGCACTTACAGTATCAGAGGAATTGCCCAATACGATAGAGCCAGCAGCCGCGGACTCACTCCCCTTCTCACCGTTCTTGACAACACCAGTCGTTGAATTTGTGTTATCAACGATGAAGCCCTCATCAGAGCTATCTGTAAGAGTCCACATCGTGGTTGTTCCGCTGATGACAGACTTGAGCATGTTGCCGGAAACTTCATAAACACCAACGGTTACCGCAGTAGCACCAGAGGTATCCGCAACGGTAAGCTTGTCGCTCTCGTTGAGGCCGGTCACACGTCCGTCGCTGCGGATGTTAATGTAGTCGCCTGCGTTGCCCATGGCATCCACAGTATAGGTATAGTTGCCGAGGGTTACGGAGTCGCCCTTGGCCTTGAGCTGGATAGTGGTCAGAGCCTGGGACTCAGCTGTGAATACAGCACCTTCCTTAGCGGTAACACTGGTGAAGGTCGTGGTCGTGGTTCCGCCTACTCCGAGAGTTTCCTCAGAGAGCTTGCCCGTTGTTACGGTAGCACCAGTTGCGAGACCAGTGATGGTGGAAATCTTGTCGGCTGCAACAGTGAACGTTACGCCATTTTCATCACCGGCAACGGTGTACTCTTTCTTGTTGAAAGTGAATTTTCCATCGCCTGTTGTAGTAATAGCGCTAGCTGTGAGATTCTCAGAAGTGATGGTTGACTCGCCTTCCAAGCCAGCGATAGTCGCACCGTCTTTGGCGATCTTCGTATCAACAGCGCTATCGCCGGCATTAGGCTCTGTGATGGTAATCGTCTTAGCCGTACTAGTACCATCTGTATAGAGTATAACCTTTGCACCGCTTACCGCGGCTCCAGCCTTGAATACGACCGTTTCGCCTGCTGTAACTTCAGTTGCAACTGCATGAGCATCAACATTGACAGTGCCGCTAGCAATAAGCTGCTTGCTATTCGCCAATTCCAAAGTGCCATCAGCGCTGGAAACAACGCCTTCGTTTGAAGTAAATCTGGCTCCATTAGCCTTGATATCACTTGTGGAAGAGAGTGTGTACGTATTGGTAGTGCCCTTATCCACAACTGAAACTTTGTCGTTGGTGAGATCAATAACATGCAGAGCGGTAGAAGCCAAATCGCCTGTTACTGTCAACGACCTGCTGGTCCCGTTAACAGTCAGCGTTGCAATCGTATCAACCGGTGCAGTAGAACCAGTCGTAGCAACGCCATAGCTGTTGAAGTATGTGGTAACAGTATGATCAATAGTCTTGATATCCCCTGCAGGAACAAGGTAGGCCGTGAAGCTAGCGGAATTATCCGTCCAATCCAAGTTGGTACGCACCCTATAATATGCATCACCAGCAGCAGTCGTGCCTTTCACTATAACCTCGGTATCAGACAAAGCAGAGGTGACTTCCAAGGCAGTGAAGGCCCCAGGGGTCCCGTTGCCATTAGTGAAAGTAACCTTTTCTCCCACAGCACCAAGTCCACGGACTATAGCCTCACCAGCATTACCATCCGAACTGATCTCTACACTGCCGGAGATTACATTCACAGTATCCCCAAGCTTAACAACATTTAAAGCAGTAGTATCAATCCAAGCCGCATTGTATTCTGATCCACTTGCTGCGGAAACATAGCCACTCAAAACTCCAATAGTGGCTGTAGTCGTACCCGTTGCACCAATACGAACGGTGCTTCCAGCCACAGGCGTAAATGCCTTCGTATTCACAACAACAGCCTTCGGGCTCGAAGACGAGGCAATCTCAATGACGCCATAGCTCCCGTTGCTAGAGACCGAAAGCGTGCAACCGGAAGACGAATATGTTCCTTCGGCAGCATCCTTCGCACCTGAATCAGCTATCGAAAGGAACTTTATACCAGCGATATCAACGCTGGCCGCTGTACCATCAACAGCAACTCCATTCTTAGCGGAAGTGAATGCTCCGCCAGTGAGGGTCAACGTAGTTCCATCGTACGTAGCACGAGCGGTATTATCCTTAGCTACGGTGCTGGACGTAATAAACTCAGCATTAGTGTCCTTTGCCGCCAAAAGAAGTGTACCAACAGTACCGCCAGTAGCGGAAAGAAGGCCCTTTGTTCCGAATTTTAAGGTAGCACCAGTCGTACCACCACTTGCTGTCACGGTCATGAGATCAGAACTTATAACGTCAGGGGACGTATTAACGTCTACTCCTGTCACAGTACCATCTTTCGCGATGGTGTGCGCCGCAGCAGCAGGGGTAGTTATAGCGATATCTCCAACGCTTGTAGTAACAGCACCGGTAGCAGCAGAAGCCACAAAGCTAGCCGCCGCAGTTGTAGGAGCCGTCGAGGCGAATGTCGCCGCCATAGTAGCCGGCAAAGCCACTGTACCGGAAGCAATTTCTACCGTGTTCCCTTCCGCAGACTTAATTTTATTGTTGTTATTAACCACCCCAATGGCAGTGGACGCGCTCTGGTCCGCAGTTATGTTAACGGCTCCACCAGCCATGTTTACCGTACCTGCCGCTGCCGTAGCGGTTATAGAGTTATTTACGCCGGCACCATTACCAGGAGTCACAGTAAACGACGAGGCCACCTTCACGGTGATATCATTAGTTGTTCCATTTGCTAAGGTGTCACCGTTCTTAACATACAGCGTACCCACCCCGGGTGTTGCCGTAGGTACATACATGGCCTGGACTTCAGAACTTAATATGGTCGTAGCGACTGCGGTACCTACATCGATCACGGCCCAAGTACCGTCGTTCTTCAACACGCGCACATGACTAGTATCAGTCTCTGCCCATGTGCTTGCTGAAGCCCCAGTATCCGATGTGTCAAAAGTATTGGCAAACCTCTGAAGATCGAACTCAAAATCGGTGTTCCAAGTGGTCATAATTTCCATAGAATAATAACCTCCTAAACAAAATATTCTTCACAAAACCAAGAAAGATTTAGCACAAATCTTGACCTCCGAACTAAATCCTATCTTAGTTCCCTTCTCACAAGGATGCTTCACCATCACATCCCCGTTTCCAATCACCTGTGTCCTGCTTTTTGTTTCTCCCGCACTCTGAAGGATGCGTCCTTTATTTTATATTTTGCATGGTCGACCTTGCAGTGCGTCTCCGCTTCCTGCCCACGCAAAGACATCTCCTTTTTTGTATTGGGATCTCCCATCCGCAGGAACAGCTTGCCAAGGAATCTTGCTTGTTTTTCTTTTTCCTTGGCAGGATGCTCATGTGGACGCCTATGTGATGCGGCAGGCTACGCTATCCCCACCTCATCCGTCAGACTTTCGGCTGACACCTTCCCCTCCAGGGGAAGGCTGAATGCTTTTTCCGATGACACGTTTTCTCTTTTCCGTAACATCTGCCTCCGCAGGATGCCGATTTCCTCCATGCTGAGCCTTTCCTTCAGGATGGCGGCGGTTTCATTCGCCTGGTCCTCGTAGGCTTTTCGGAGGAACCGGGGCGTAACGCCCTGCTTCCGCAGCGTGTACACAAATCTGTCGTAGTTGATCGGGCTGCCGTCTGTCTCGATGCAGACAAAGGCATCCTTCTCGCCCCGCTTTAGGAGCCCGCGCATCTTCTGGTCGCTCCGCCAGCGGGAGAGCTGGCTTTTCAGCCTGCCGTCGATGACGACATCGCGGACAAGGCTCGCCGAGCGAAGGGGGGTGAAACCGTACCTGCCGCCCTTGCGGTGGACCAGCTGACGCACGATGTGGATGCAGCCGTATTTCAAATCGACATGGTCCCAAGTCAGCCCCAGCATCTCTCCGGTGCGAAGACCCGCGCCATAGAGCAGCATCAGGGGCATATGGTAGGGATGCAGGAAGGGATACTGCTTGATGATGCGCTCCGCATCCGGTGCGGACACGGCACGGGTCTCTTTTGCCTTGCGGTAGCTTCCCTTGTCCGGCGTATAGTACTTCGCGGGATTGGCGGAAAGCCGGCCTTCCTTGACGGCGCAGTCCAGAGAAAGGCGGAGCACGTTGAACATCATGCGCGCGGTCTGGTAGGAGTCTCCGTTCGCCACCAGCCGCGTCTCCGTATCCCTCAAATCCTGCTCCGTGATATCTTGGATATCCTTTCCCCCCAGATACCTGACGGCACGCTTGACCGCCACCCGATAGGAGGCGAGAGTCGTTTCCCTTACGCTCTCCCGGATGCTGTCAAGCCAGACTTCGGCGAGTTCCCAAAGAAACATATCTCTCCCTCACTTTTAAAATCACTAGCTACTTGATATATTTGATTTTTTAAGCGATAAAATTAGGCTCTAATCCTTGTATGTCGCGGCATATATCCATTTAGCAAACATCTTATTTTTACGTCAGAATCTGTCTGCAAAAACTTGACAAGACAGAGAATATGCCCTATAATGGCAACGAAAAGTTGAGTATCAAGTAGTTATACAACATGCCCTTGAAATCACTGGGTTTCAGGGCATTTTTTTGCGTTTGTCTGCAAAATTTGTCTGCATGTTTTGCAGACAAATCTGCGCAACCCGCTGTTTTCCTGCCTTCCACGCCTCATTTGTCTGCAAAATTTGTCTGCATGGGCGCAGTGATACTGCATAACACGGTACAGCGGCATGAAAAAAGCCGCTCTCCGTCATTACGGAGGAGCGACAGATTCAGCGAAAATAAAATGAAGGAAAAGGTTGACAATGAGAATGAATATCATTATAATATTTATTGATATTTATTCTCGTTCATTATTCTCAGGAAGGAGATGTTTTCATGAGCGGTGCGGCGTCCTTTGAGTATCTTATGGGACTGCATGCGGCTCCCACGTTGGCAGGGCCAAAACCCGCCAGCCTCGTTTCTTTCAGGAAAAGCAGTTTTGAGGATTTTGATGCGCTTTTTGCGTCTTACCGGACTTGTTTTGACTGCAAAGGCATTTCCTGCTGCTTGGCGGAGGGAGAGAAATGCGTGCGGATTCTGTTTTATAGGGCTCACGCATTGGAAGCGTTCCTTTCCTCGCCGAAGGTGCGCACCCTGCTCGAGCGTTACGGATACGGCAAGTCAGCATCCCTGGAGGAAATGCTTTCCGAGCTGACGAGGCGCATGCAGAAAAGCGTGACGTTTCCCCATGAAGTCGGCTTGTTTCTCGGCTATCCGCCGGAGGACGTGCAGGGCTTCATAGAAAACGGCGGGCAGCGCTTCGCTTACAGCGGGTACTGGAAGGTCTATGCCAACGAGGAAGAGACACGCAGACTGTTCGATTGCTATACGGACTGCACGCACAAGTTTTGCAGGAAATTGGAGGAAGGGAAACGCTTTTCGGAGATTTTGCAGGCCGGGTAGGAAAAAAATGGTATGGAGGTATTGTGATGAGCAAGGTTGCAGTAATTTATTGGAGCGGCACAGGGAACACAGAGGCCATGGCGCAGGCCATTTTGGCAGGGGCAAAGGAAGCGGGAGCGGATGCGGAATTATTTGAGGTAGAATCGTTCCGGCCATCTGACATGCCGACGTACGATGGATTCCTGTTCGGCTGCCCTGCCATGGGGGATGAAGTTCTGGAGGAAGGTTCCTTTGAGCCATTTTTTGCCATGGCAGAGAAGAAATTGAAGGATGTTCCCGTCGCGCTTTTCGGCTCTTATGGATGGGGCGGCGGCGCATGGATGGAGGCTTGGGTCGAGCGCACCAAGGAGGCCGGAGCAAAACTGTTCGGCGATGGGCTCATCATAGAGAATGCGCCCACAGAGGAAGGTCTGGCAGATTGCAGGAAGCTGGGGATGGAGTTCGTGAAATCGCTTTAACACAAAAGCAACTCGTCCCCCATCTACGCAGAGCGCGTAAGCAAAGCGGGCATCGCAGGAGGAAAGAACCTCCTGCGATGCCCGCTTTTTCATTTCGCAAAATCGTCTTAGCCACGGAACGTGCCATCCGGCACGGTTCCTCCCGAAACTTCCGGGTAATCACGTAGGCGACGTATTGCTGAACCCCATCTTTTCCAACATCTCCATATCCTCTTGCAGCGTTGTGCCGGACGTGGTCAGCATGTTGCCGGTAATGCATGCGGATGCGCCGTGAAGGAACGCCCCTGCGCCCCGATCCGGCAGGAGCTTCCGTCCGGCCGCCAGACGGATATCCGCCGCCGGATTGATGAAGCGGAAAATCGCAACGGTACGCAGGATATCCTCCGCCGAAAGCGTCGGCTGTCCTTCCAATGCCGTTCCCTTGATCGGCATGAGCGCATTGATGGGGATGGACAGGATGCCAAGTTCCGCCAGGCTGAATGCCATATCCATGCGGTCCCCCCAAGTCTCTCCCATGCCGATGATCCCGCCGGAGCACACCTGAAGGCCCTCATCCTGTGCGACGCGGATGGTCCGGATACGGTCTTCGTAGGTATGGGTCGTACAGATGTTCGGGAAAAACCGCTGCGAAGTCTCGATATTATGATGATAACGCGTAACTCCGGCCGCGCGCAAGCGCCGGAACTGCTCCCGGGTCAGGAGCCCGTGGGAAGCACAGAGCTCGATGGACAGGTTCTGACGCATTTCTTCATACGCTTCGATGGCCTGGTCGAACTCCTTTCCTCCCAAGGCGCGGCCGGAAGTCACGATGGAAAACCGATTGACACCGGCAGCTTCATTTACCTTGGCATTCGCGATGATTTCCTCCTTCGGCAGAAAACCGTAGGTCTCGATGCCTGTGGAGTGACAGGCCGCCTGGGCGCAGTATTTGCAGTCTTCACTGCATTTTCCGCTGCGGCCGTTGATGATGGTACAAAGGTCGACGTGCTTGCCGCAGAAATATTCCTGCAGCTGCCCGGCACCTTCCTGCAATTCCTCCAACGGCACAGTCAGCAGCCATCCGGCCTCCTTTTTTTGGAGGCGGCGGCCTCCTATGATTTCCTTTACCCACGCAGAAACATTTGCTTCCATACGTACACCTGCTCTCCTTGTATCCCATGAAACTACTCTCTCGTTTGAAAGATAATTCAAGGATACAAAAGATTCGGTTTATTGTCAACGCAAACTTCACGTATAGTTGACAGTAAAATAAAGCGGGCACCGCAGAAGGAAAGAACCTCCTGCGATGCCCGTTTTCGTTTCGTGACATTTCCTTGCGCAGCAAAACAACCCAAGAAACGCAATCCCGCGGTTCGAGAACATTGCTGCACCCGTCCGTCAGGACGCCTGCCCGCTTTCGCTGACGTAGCTGCGCTGTTCCTTGGGGATATCTTCCCAGCGCAGTGCGTTGACCTCCACACCGTGCTGCAGGCCCCATGCAGCGGCAATGCCCGCTGCCTCTCCCATGCTCATGCAGGTGGGCTGGATGCGGAAGGATGCCTGAGCGGAGAAGCTGCCGCTGGCGCAGCGGCCCGCTACCATGAGATTGGACAATTCCTTTGTCACCAAAGCGTCGTAGGGGATCTCGTAATACTCCCCTTTTTTCAATTTCTTGGACATGCCGCCATCCACATCGTGAATGTCGATGGGATAGGCCGTGCGGCAGATGGCGCCGGGGAAATGACGGCCCTCGAAGTAATCCTGAGCAGTCAGATAATACTTGCCCTTGACCCGCCAGGATTCCCGCACGCCGACCTGTGTGGCGGTACGGGTGATCTGCGCCTTTTCAAAGCCGGGGATATTCTTCACAAAGAAACCCGCCAGCCGCCGCTGCATCTTCATGCCGAAGCTCACGGACTTGCTCAGGGAACGGGCATCCGTGGCGCTGAAGGACAGGGGCGGCAGCTCCGGGCAGTTCATGGACATGGTGCCGGGCTTTCCGATCACGGTGAATGCCTGTATGTACAGGATATCATCCTCCGTCAGCTCTCCCCGCCTGACGCCCGCTTTAAAGAATGCTTCCGTCTTTTTCCATTTGGCGAATTCAAAGAAATACGACGGCTTTTCCAAAGACCAGTTGTCATGGAATTCCTCTTTGAAGAAGCGGTGGGCTCTCTGCACATCGATGCCGCTCATTTCAAAGCGCAGGCTCATGGGCTGGTTCCTCCCCGTCTTTTCCGAGCCTCGTTCCACGGGTGCGCCCGCAAAACGGGAAAGCAGGGCATCTCCCGTGGCGTCGATAAACACCTTGGCGAGAATCATGCCAAGCCCTTCCACGGTCTGAACGACGCAGGAAACGATCCTGCCCCCCTCCGTCACGGCCCCCACCAGGGCAGCGTTGTAGAGAATATCCACCCCGGCTTCCGCGCACATCTCATCATAGACATAGGAAAGGTAGTCCGGCGTGTACTGGCCGGCCCCGCCGCCGTAAAAAGTCTCCGTCTCCACCCCCAGCAAAGGAGCAATGCCCTGCCCCTCCATGCGCTTGTTCAAATCTGTGATATAGGGCGTGTCGCTGCCATAGGCAAAGGTCGGCATGCACGGATAGACGCAGCCCTGCGTGGAAAGGCCGCCCAAGGCAATGCTCCGCTCCACCAGCACCGTCTTGGCTCCCCTGCGGCCGGCCATAACGGCTGCCGCGGTACCGGCAGAGCCGCCTCCCACCACGCACACATCCGCGGCAAACAGAACGGGCAGTTCCGCCGCGCCGAAATCCACCTTTGTCATGGAAGACGGTGCAGCCTCCGCTTCTGCCTTGGGGATTGTGCCTCCCAGCACCGCTCCTGTCACTGCCACCCCCGCCAGCTTCATGAAACTCCGTCGGGACATGGGAATCGAAAACAATGGTTCCATACGAATTCCTCCTTGCAAATGATTTATTGCATTTACCGATTGCTTCACTAGTTATTTCACCATAACTACGGAAAATTCCTGCTGCACGGACGCAGGAATCATATGATGCCATCGCCCGCTCAAATAGCGAGGGTGCAGAAAAACTTTGAGCGAAAAAGGAAAATCCGCTGTTTGCAGCGAATCCTAAAGTGTTGCAGAACGCACATCAAATAGCTGCAGGTCTATGGTGGACAGTATACTTTGGAGATGCATCTCATCTGTAGAAATATTTTATTTCGGGGCTGGCTGAAGAATATTTGGCGCTGGCCATAGACAGGGCAGAAGCGTTCACGAAAGTTTATCCTACGCAAGCTGTTTAAAACGTGTTATACTGGATGTCTGCGCACACGGTAGCGATTATTTTTGCACAGTTCCTTATAACAATTTCTCAGGAGGATGATGGCGTGGGCACGGGGATACAACGAAAGATCCTTGTCCTTGTTTTAGGCACGGGGGCTCTTCTGTTATTGTTGGTGAGCATCCTGTCCTTTTCCGGGATGATACGGGCGGAACAGGCCACCGAGGGCAAAGGCGAAGAAATGCTGGGCGCTTTTGACGCTTTTGCCGTGAATTATGCCGAGACCTTGATACACGAACGGCTGAACGAACGAGCGCAGTTGATTGCGATCAAAGTGTCACAACAATTGGAGATTTTGGATGATGCCGAGAATATTGCCAAGATGGCGGAAAAAATGCTTGCATCTCCGTGGGATTATCCACCCCAGCACCTCACGGAACCCCATGAGCAAACCATTGCCGCCAACAAGGCATACATCTACTACAGCCCCGGCGTGCGCGAGCGGCTGGCCACAGACCCGCGCCTTTCGCAAAGGGTGGCATTGCTGTCCAATATCAGGGATACGCTGGAATATTTATCCTATTTTTATACCAATGGAGCGTCATGCTGTCTGGCGACGGAGGATGGCTTCTTTATTCGGGCGGACGGTGCCGACAAGGGGCAGACGACATCCGTATACGAGGAAGTTTTCCTTCACCGCAAAATCGACATTCGGGAGCGTCCTTGGTATGTGAGCGCCAAACAAAAGCAAAAGTCTGCGTTTACGGATGTCTATAAATCCACAAACGGAAATATGGAAGTCAGCAGCGTGATGCCTTTTTTCGACAACGACGGAAAGTTTGCAGGTATTGCGGGAGTCGCCATGACCTTGGATTCCATGCGCGGCTGGATCAAAGCCAAAGAGAATGACATCAACTTCGTCATGGACCATGATGGGCAGATTACGATTTCCTCCCAGGAGAGCGGCATTTTATCCGTGAAAAACAGTTTTTCCGATTTACGGGAAAGTCCCCAGGAAGATATTGCCGAGATCGCGCGGAAAATGGCAGAAGGCGAAAGCGGCCACGGTGTGGTGACTGTGGACGGCACCGAGTATTACCTCGTCTTTCTCCCGGTTCCCAACATGGAATACAGCTGTGCTGTCCTCACGAACAAAGAAGCGGCTCTGTCGCCGACGACCGCTGCCAGGGAAACGGTAAAAAGGATCAGCGAAAGTTTTTCCGCTTCCGTGGCGGGCATTTTCAAAGAAACGCTTTTCGGCATGGGAGCACTGTTTTTCCTCGTCTTCGCAGCCCTCTTTTTGATCAGCCGCAAGGTAGCGCGCAAATTTGTGAACCCCGTGCTGGAGCTTACGGAGGGAATGAAAAAAATCGCCACAGGAGACCTGGACACGCGGCTTTCCGTCAAAACCGGAGACGAAATAGAAGCACTGGCGGATTCCGTCAATGCCATGACCGTGGATTTGAAATCCTACATCGGACAGGCAAAGAAAAGCGAGCGAATCGAGGGAGAGCTGGATGGCGCCAGAAAAATACAAGAGGGAATGCTCCCTCGGATTTTTCCCGCTTTTCCCGACCGAAAGGAAATCGATTTATACGCATCCATGCATCCGGCCAAAGAAGTCGGCGGCGATTTTTACGATTTCTATATGCTTGACAACCAGAAACTGGTGGTCACCATTGCCGATGTGTCCGGCAAAGGAATCCCCGCTTCCCTCTTTATGGTCATTTCCAAGACCATCTTGAAAAATTGCGCCATCACCATGACCCACGAGGCGGACGGAAATCCCATCGACTGGAGCAGGGTTTTGGGGCAGGCCAATGCGGAACTGTGCGAAAACAACGAGGAAGACATGTTTGTGACGGTGTTCTTCGGCGTGCTTGACCTAAAGAGCGGCGAATTCGCTTATGTGAACGGGGGCCACAATCCGCCCCTCATCTGCCACGATGGCAAATTCGAGTATCTCCGCACGGAAAAAAAGAGCACGATGCTCGGTTTCTTTGAATCGACGACGTATTACGAGTATCATCTGACGCTTGCTCCCGGCGACGTACTGTTCCTCTATACGGACGGGGTGACGGAGGCCATGAACGAGGACGGAGCCATGTACTCGGAAGAGCGCCTCCGGGAAACACTGAACGCGCAGGGGGAAAAGACCGCGAAGGAACTTCTTGCCGCCGTCCAGAAGGACGTGAGCGAATACGCAGGCAAGGCGGAACAATCCGATGACATCACCATGCTGGGGGTGATTTTTCGGGGGGAAGCAGGATAATGGAGGGAAAAGGTCGAATACATGACCGATGAGAGAAAAGAGGCAAAAGAAATTTGAGCGAGCGGGGGCAAATTCGGCGCATCCTGCCACCGCACCGGCGCATCCATGCGCGTCTCCGGACAAAAATGGAGAGACTACGAATTGATGCAGTAGTCGTATCACGGTATGTTTCAAAAAGAAACGGGGATGAGAAAATGGTATTTGGTATCAAGAAGAAAATGATTGCGGCTTCTCTTGCCGGCGCATTCACGCTGAGTGTGGGACTCGGCGCATCTCACGGGGATGCGGCGCAAGCGGACAGGGAGTGCGTTGCCCAGGTGGCGCTTCTGCAGTCCCTGGCGCAGGGATATTTCGGCGGAACGGTAACGGCCGGACAGCTTCGCACGCTCGGTGACACGGGAATCGGGACCTTTGAGGGATTGAACGGCGAGATGATCGTGCTGGACGGCACGATTTATCAGGCGCTTGGGGACGGCAAGGTGGTGGTCGTGCCCGACAAGGAAATCATTCCTTTTTCCAATGTGACATTCTTTGACAAGGATATTTCCGTCAAATTGTCCCAGATTGCCGACAAGGCCGCCCTTGAGCGGGCTTTGAACCAAGCGGTGCAGAAACACGGCGTGAACAGCTTCTATATGATAAAGCTGCATGCCGAATTCCCGTCAATCCTGTTCCGCAGCGAGTACGGGAGCAAGGAGCCGTACCCGACTTTGGTGGAGGCCCTCAAGGACAAGCAGACCGAATTCACCGAGAAAAATATCAAGGGCACCGTGGTAGGCTTGTACTGCCCAAGCTATATGGGGGAACTCAATTCCGTCGGCTGGCATTTCCATTTCATCTCCGATGACAAAAAGAAGGGCGGGCACGTTTTGGAGCTTTCCCTGCAAGATGGCACGGCCTATCTCGATCAGACGGACAAATTCGCCATGATTTTGCATAATGACAAAAAGTTCCACGACCTCAATCTTGCCAAGGATATGTCGGCGGATATCCGCAGTGCCGAGCAAGATTCTTATGCGAAGCAGTGAATTTTGTTCATTCTTTCAAGTATTCCTTGTGAATAAAAACCGCCGCTATCGGTCAGTCTGCACAGAAGGAACCGGTAGCGGCGGTTTCTATTGATTCATATAGCTGAATGAGGTGTATTTTATGGAGAACCGTACAGTGGAAAAAGGATTTTCTCAAGGGGAAGAGAAGCTGGAAAACGGCTGGTTGGTCTGGAGCGTGGAGGGGCGCATAGAGATTTCCAATGCCGAGCGGGTTTACAGCATTGGCGAGGAAATCGTGGAAAGAGAGGCAAAAGTCGTTATGGATATGAGCGGCGTGAACTATATTTCCAGCGCCGGGCTGCGTGTTCTCATGCGCCTGCTGAAGAAAGCCGCAAAGGAGGGCAAGGTGTTCACTGCGGCGGGGGCCGCCGGCTATGTAAAAAAGGTGTTGGTTGACAGCAACATGCACACGAAACTGGCGCTCAAGGATTCCCTTGCGGACTTGTGATACTTATCTTTGATAAAAATTTTTAGAAATGGAACAAAGCCGAAAAGTTGAACCGCCTATTGACAACATGTCATTTTCATTGTAAAATAAAATCGACACGCAGTAAGTTACTTCGTGTCACGATAGAAAATTATGGACACGAGGAGGGCTTTCATGCCAAAAGTATCCGAAGAGTTCCTGCTGGCACGTCGGGAGGAGATCATCGACGCCTGCGCCACGCTCTACCAGACCATGAGTTTTAAGGACATCACCATCAAGGAAATCGGCAAGATCACATCCTTCAACCGCACATCGATCTACAATTATTTCAATACCAAAGAAGAAATCTTCTTGGCGTTGATGCAACGGGAATATATGCTCTGGATCGATGAACTCAAGACTCTGGCGGAAGAGCATGAAACCATGTCAAAAAGCGACTTGGCCGATGCCTTGGCACGGACCCTTGCCAAAAGGGAACGTCTCCTGAAGCTCCTATCCATGAATCACTTCGATATGGAAGAAAACAGCCGGTTGGAAAATCTGGTGGAGTTCAAAAAAGCCTACGGAAATTCGCTGAAGGCGGTCAAGACATGTCTGGATAAATTTTGTCCGGAGATGACCGAAAAGGACAAACAGGATTTTTTGTACGCATATTTTCCCTTTATCTACGGCATCTACCCTTATACCGTGGTCACGGAAAGGCAAAAGGAAGCCATGGAGGAAGCGGGAGTTGGTTTTGTATATCATTCGGTCTACGAGATCAGCCGAAATTTCTTGAAAAAGCTTCTTGAAAATAACGAGACCGAAGGCGGGGCAAGATGAAACGGATTTTTCTGGATCTCCTGATACTTGCCCTTTTTCTCGCCGTCATGAATTTTCATGCACTGCCCAAGCTGCTGCACGAAGTGCTGGGATTGCTCTTCCTCATCGGGGCTGTCGTTCATCTGTTCCTGAACCGCCGATGGTTTTCTGCGCTTCGCTCGGGAAAGTGGGATGCCATGCGATGCATGGGCGTTTCGGTAAATCTGCTGCTGATGGCGTGCCTCCTGCTCGTTGCGGCAACCGGCATCTGCCTGTCGAACCACCTGTTCAAGGATATGATTCCCCTTGCGCTGCAAAGGAACGTGACGATCCATCAGCTCCATGTATCCCTGCCCTTTGCCATGCTCATCCTCATGGGGATCCACCTGGGGCTGCACTGGCATGGATGGAAACAACGGCTGCTTCCGCTTTTTCACCGGCAAAAGAATGCTGCCGTCTGCCGATGGGGCAGCCGCCTCATGGTGATGGCCCTGATCGTCGTCGGTGTGTATGGCTCCTTCCAAAACCGGGTGGGAGACCGCCTCCTGATGAAGCAAATTTTTGCCACTCCCGCGACGGATCTGCCGGGAATGGCATACGCCCTGCTGCTCTTTTCCGTTTTTTTCCTCTATGCCTGCCTGGGGAACGGAATACAGGGGATGTGGCAGCGATACAGACATCGGAGGCAGCAAAAGAACATAGGATAATGTTTTGATAAGTTTTCCTTATCATTCATTTAAAATTTTATCAATTTTTATCAAGGATAACGCTGAAAGGATGGTATGCACTATGAAATGGAAACGTTTACTTGTTATAGCCATGTCCGCCATGATGGTCTTTACACTCTCGGCCTGTGGCGGGAACGAAACGGGAAGCGCATCCGGCGCATCCTCAAAGGCCCCGCAGTCCAAAGAGGCATCTGCCGGGCAATCCGCATCGAGCAAGGCTTCGGAGCCGCAAGGCAAACAAGGCAAGGCACTGGTGGCTTACTTCTCCTGCACGGGGAACACGAAATCCCTAGCGGAAACTGTGGCCAAGGCCCTAAATGCCGATGTCTATGAAATCCGCCCGGAAAAGGCTTACACGGCAGAAGACCTCAACTACAACGATGAGAGCACGCGGTCAACCGTGGAGCAAAAGGACGACAACGCCCGCCCCGCGCTGGCAGACAAAAATGCCAATATCGCGGCCTATGACACCATCGTATTGGCCTATCCCATTTGGTGGGGACATGCGCCGCGCATTCTGGACACCTTTGTGGAAAGCTACGATTTCAGCGGCAAGACCATCGTGCCCGTCTGCACATCCGGCGGCAGCGACATCGGATCCAGCGCGGACTATCTGAAAAGCCACACGAAGGGAACGGGCAGCTGGAAAAACGGAAAGCTGTTCAGCCGGAACGCCTCGGAAAGCGAGATCCGGGATTGGCTGAAGGGCTTGGGACTGCAATGAGAGGAGTCAATGGCAATGAAATACACCCGGCTTGGTAATTCGGATCTGAACGTTTCCCGTATCTGCCTTGGCTGCATGGGATTCGGCAATGCTGCCACGGGACAGCACAGCTGGACGGTGGACGAAGAAACCAGCCGCTCCATCATCCGGCACGCCTTGGAACTGGGCATCAATTTCTTTGACACGGCGATTGCCTACCAGAACGGCACCAGCGAAGAATATTTAGGGCGGGCCATCAAGGATTTCACCCAGCGGGACAAGGTCGTCATCGCAACCAAATTCCTGCCCCGCAGCAGCGAGGAAATCGCCGCCGGCGTAACGGGGCAGGCGCATATCGAAAAACAGCTGGATCTCAGCCTTTCCCATCTGGGCATGGACTATGTGGATCTCTATATTTACCATATGTGGGACTACCAGACCCCCATTTATGACATACTGGACGGTCTCACCAAGATGGTCCGAGCCGGAAAGGTGCGCTATATCGGCATCGCCAACTGCTACGCCTGGCAGCTGGCCAAGGCCAATGCCCTGGCGGAAAAAGAGGGGTTTGCCAAATTCGTTTCCGTGCAGAACCACTACAATCTTCTCTTCCGCGAGGAAGAACGGGAAATGGCAGGGCTTTGCACCGAGGACAATATCGCCATGACTCCCTACAGCGCTCTGGCCAGCGGCCGCCTTTCCCGCAGACCCGGAGAAACCTCCAAGCGCTTGGAGGCTGACAGCTACGCCAAGCTGAAATACGACGGCACGGCGGAGGCCGACGGCAAAATCATCGAGCGGGTAGCGGAACTGGCGGACAAATACGGCGTGACCATGACGGAAGTCTCCTTGGCGTGGCTTTTGAGCCGTGTGACATCCCCCGTGGCGGGTGCCACGAAACTGCACCATGTGGACGGCGCTGTCAAATCGGTTGCGCTGGAACTGACGCCGGAGGACATCCGCTATTTGGAGGAACTTTATGTCCCCCATGCCCTGGTGGGCGTGATGGCGCAGAATACCCAAGGCGCCAAGAAGGACACCCAGGTTTGGATGAAAAATGCGCCGAAGGACTAAAGCATATGGATGACTCGTTCCGTCTGTGATACGAAGTTTTGAGAGAACACGCAAAAAAAGAGTCCCCCATGGGGGCTTACGGGGAAAATGCTGCCTATGCTATAATGAGACCTGTCATGATATCTTCGGTGCGCTTCGGCTGCCGGAAGAAGGAATGGGAGGTCTCTTTGTTATGCATATACCTGAAAATTATCTCAGCCCCTCGACGTGCGCAGTGCTGGGCGCGGCCATGCTGCCCGTATGGGCGGTTGCCGTATCCAAGGCAAAGCGGGAACTGCCGCGCGAAAAACTTCCATTGCTGGGCATCGGAGCGGCGTTCTCCTTTCTTGGGATGATGTTCAATCTTCCGCTGCCGGGAGGAACCACCGGGCATGCGGTGGGCGGTACGCTGCTGGCTATAATGCTCGGCCCTTGGACGGCATGTCTGTCGGTGAGCGTAGCGCTGTTTGTCCAAGCCGTCTTCTTTGGCGACGGCGGCATCCTCGCATTCGGGGCGAATTGCTTCAACATGGCGTTTGTGCTGCCCTTCAGCGGCTATTTCCTATATGATAAACTGCGCGGGCGGTTTGGCGAGCGCGTAGCGGCCGCCATTGGCGCATACGTCGGCATCAATATGGCAGCGCTGTTCGCCGCCGTGGAATTCGGCATACAGCCGCTGCTCTTCACCGACGCAGCGGGACAGGCGCTTTACTGCCCCTATCCGTTGAGCGTTTCCATTCCCGCCATGATGGCAGGACACCTGACCTTATTCGGGCTTGCGGAGGCGGCGTTCACCGTCGCAGTCCTGACGTATCTGCAAAAAGCGTCGCCGGATCTGTTCGCAGCGGAGCAGGCTTCCGCCCCGCATATCGGCAAGGCCGTATACGGGCTTATCCTGGCACTGATCGTCTTCACTCCCCTCGGCCTGATCGCGGAGGGCACCGCCTGGGGCGAATGGGGAACGGATGAAATCGCGGAAACCACATCCGGCGGACAGGCTTTGGGCTACATTCCCGGCGGCATGGAAAACGGCTTTTCCTTTGACGCAATGTTCCCGGACTACACCATCAGCGGGATGCCGGATGCCGCAGGGTACGTCCTGTCAGCCGTGATCGGCGTCGCGCTCATGGCGATCCTATTCAAGCTCATGTCTCCCATGCTGCATCGGCAGGCCTGATCATGGAATTGCCGGCTTGGGTACAAAAAGAAGAATCCTATATTGCAAAAAGCAAGGAACGCGATTTATTTTTGTCGCGTTCCTTGCTTGGCGTTATGTCGGCGCTTTCCGCCCTGCGCCTGCAGGCAGTGCGCCGGCAGCATGCAAAGGGGACAGCCGCCCTTGCCATCGCTGCTGTTTTCGGCTTCATCCTCGCGGTTTCTGCCGCACGCTCCCCGTGGGCTTTATGGGCCGCGCTCGCGCTGGAGCTTCCCTTTCTGGCATGGCAAAAGCCCCCGGTCATCCGCCGCGTATTGGGTATGAGCCTGCTTGCCGCAGCGGTTGCCGAGCTTGTCGTGCTGCCGTCGCTCCTGCTGGGACAGCTGCAAGTCCTTGTCATCCTACCATGCAAGACCTTCTTGACGGTAACGGCCATCCGGCTGCTGACGGAAATTTTTTCATGGCATGAGCTGATTGCCGCCCTGCGGCTGTTCCGCGTCCCGCGCCTCCTGATCTTTCTGTTGGACACGACGCTGCGCTCCATCGTGCTCCTTGGGGACATCGCACAGGAAATGCTCCTTGCCCTGCGGCTCAGGTCCGTAGGGACAAATCCGCAGAAACTCAGCTCTGTCGGCGGGATTCTGGGCGTGCTGTTTTTGAAATCGCGGAAAATGTCGGAGGAAATGGAGCAGGCAATGCGCTGCCGGGGATGGTGAGGTTCATGATAGAATTCCAACAGGTTTCTTTTCGCTACACAGGGGATGCCCCGTACATCATACATCGGATGTCCTTTTCCATTGCAAAGGGAGAGTGCGTGATTTTTTCCGGCGACAACGGCTCCGGCAAATCCACGGCGCTCAAGATCGTCAATGGGCTTCTGTTCCCCTCCGAGGGGGAATATCGGTTTGCCGGACAGGCAATCGACCGGAAGCAGATGGAACCTTCCGCTTTCTCCAAGGAATTCCACCAAAAAATCGGCTTCGTCTTCCAGAATCCCGAAGTCCAGCTCTTCAACGCAAGCGTATTTGACGAACTCGCCTTCGGCCCCAGACAGATGGGACTGCCGGAAGCGGAAATCCATCGGCGCGTCGAGGATGCGCTCCGCCTGCTCGATATCAGCCGTCTGCGGGACTGTGTCCCCTATGCCCTGTCCGGCGGCGAAAAACGCCGCGTGGCCATCGCTTCTGTGCTGACCATGAACCCAAGCGTGTGGACGTTGGATGAGCCGGAAACCTTTCTGGATGAAAACGGGCGCGTCTGGCTTGCGGAATTTCTGGATGCACTGAAACGCGCAAAGAAGACCGTCCTGATCGCCACCCACGACCGTACACTCCAAAGCAAGCTCGCCGACCAAATTATCGCATTCCGCCGCCCCACCTGACGCATCATCTGCGTAACAAGAAAATACTTTACAAAAGAGAGTGAGACTGATACAATACGAATAAAGAGAGGGATTCCTTGAGGTGGTAAACTTCGTTGCGACCACGCGCCGATGGTATGACAGGGGCAACCCGAGGGATGCGGGAGAGGCGACGCCCGCCAAGGAATCTCTTGACTATGACAGAGACAGCATTCCCTGCCCCGGTCAACTCCTGTTCAGGCGGTTGACCGGGGCAGGGAATGTTTTTTTCTATTGGTGCAACCCATATAATAGCCATCTCAGCCGTGACTTCAATATCGAACTTCTTTTTGAGGAGTTTTCACTTATGTGCTTGTGATTGCTAAGATTTTGTCAATTCCCCCTGTCCAGGACCTCATTCATGCTGCCCGTGCGGTATCCCTGCAGGTCAAGCGTCACATAGGAAAATCCGAGTGCCTTACAATGCGCTGCGACTTTTTCCCGCAGCGCAGGTTCCATGAAGCGGCGGAAGTCCTCCGGCAGGATCTCGATGCGAGCCATCGTCCCATGGATGCGCACGCGGAACTGGCGGAATCCGAGCGTCCGCAAAAGCTCCTCCGCCTGCTCCACCATGCCGAGTTTTTCTGCCGTGATGCTTTCCCCATAGGCAAAACGCGAGGCAAGGCAGGCAAAGGAGGGCTTGTCCCATGTGGGAAGCCCCATCTCCCTGGAAAGTTCCCGTATCTCCGACTTCCAGAGCCCGACCTGCTGGAGCGGGCTTCGGATGCCCAGCTCCGCGATGGCCTGCATCCCCGGCCGATAGTCCCCGTTGTCGTCCAGATTCGAGCCTTCGGCGAGGCATGCCATGCCCTCCTGCTTTGCCACCCGCAGCATCTTCTCGAACAAGGCACGCTTGCAAAGATAGCAGCGATGTTTCGGGTTCTTCCGAATCGCTTCCGTCTTCAGCTCCTCCGCGTCGCAGGCGATCTGCCGGATGCCCTCGCTCTCGCAGAAGGCCCGCGCCTCCTCCGCCTCACGCTTCGGAAAGAAGTCCGAATTTGCCGTCACCGCGACCACGTTCTCCCCACCCAGCGCATCCTTCGCGCTTTTCAGCAAAAAAGTCGAATCCACGCCGCCCGAAAAGGCGACCGCCACCGTTCCGTATTCCCTCAGGCACGCCCGCAGCGCGTCCCGTTTGTCTTCGAGTCCCACAAAATCACCCCCTGTCTTTATTTCTATTGCAGCCGCATCTCTTCCTGCAAGGCAGGATTTTTTTCTGTCCTTGACGAAGTATATACTAATTGATTTACGCAAGGGATGTGATGCCTGTGAAACTGCGAAAACACGCCGACAAGGTCGCGTATTTTTTCATTGCTTTCGCCATCCTGCTGCTCCTGCGCGCGTTTTCCTGCACGCCGGGCACACCGGTCTCCCTCATCCTGCTCTATGTTTCCATCGCCCTCTCTCTGTTGTCCAGCAACGTGCCAAGGGTGCTGGATATCCCCCTGCACTATGCCTACCCCATCAAATGCGTGGAATACTTCACCTTCGGTGTCTCCGTCGTCTGCTTCATCGCCCTTTGCCTGCACCATATCTGGCAATAACCGGAACTTCCCGCAAAGCAAAAACAGCGCAAAAAAACAGGAGACCGTTGCTTAGGAACTGTGCAACGGTCTCCTGCTTTATGACAGGATATGGTCACCATCCTCCCGAGGCGCCTCCCCCGCCGGAGCGGCCGCCGCCGAATCCGCCGGAGCGGCCGGAGCTGCTGCCGGAACTGCCGCCGGAGGTTCCCAGGAAGGAGCCTGTGTCACGGAAGCACTTGGAATAGCTCAAGGTTCCCCAATGCCCCAAGGAAACGAGATAAAGAAGAACATTCAGGAGATACCACACCCCGCCCAAGAGCAACAGGAGAACCACATCGAGGATGTATCCCCCGAAGAAAGCAATAACCGCGCCAATGGCAAGCATGAGCAGGATGAAAATCCCGCAGTAGAAATAATCCTCCATCGTCCATTCTTCCTCTTCCGCTGCCACGGCCGGCCCTGCCGCCTTTGACGGGAACAAGGCGGCAGGAGGAATCTCTCCGTACTCCCCATAGATTTTTTGCGCCAGCTTCCGGTAAGCCTCCAGGATGCCGGGAGAATACTCCCCTGCTTGAAATCTCGGCGTCATGCCGTCCAAGACCTCTCCCGCGTATCCGTCGGTAATGGCTCCCTCCAAACCGTAGCCCACCTCCACGCGGAACTTGCGGTCTTCCTTGGCAATGAGGAGCAGCACGCCGTTGTTCTTTTCCGCGTTTCCGATTCCCCATGCGCGGAACAGGCGGTTGGCGTAGGATTCGATGTCATCTCCCCCCAAGGTGTCGATGGTGACAACTGCCAGCTGCGCACCGAAGCGGTTGTCCAAATCTTCGCCGATGGCCAGCATCTTTGCCCTGTCCTCCCCC
The DNA here is from genome assembly GCA_902785705.1 of uncultured Veillonellaceae bacterium. Taxonomy (GTDB): domain Bacteria; phylum Bacillota; class Negativicutes; order Selenomonadales; family Selenomonadaceae; genus UBA9786. The sequence continues at coordinate 831 of CACZZN010000026.1, read as the reverse complement.
TGCACCATGTGAGCAAAATCTGCCACATAGATATCTTCCGTCGGCGGCGCGGGAAGAGTGCTTTCAAACATTCCCCAACACAGATACACCAAAGCGCAGAGGGTCACCGTGCAGACGATGGCGACAATCCCGCCCTTCAAAAGGACACCTCCGGCACGGCATGGGCTTTCTCGTCGGCTGCAAAGGGCGGGAGTTCCCCATAGCCCATCATGCCCGCCACAAGATTGCCGGGAAATGTGCCGACGGTCACGTTATAGTCCCGTATGGCCACATTATAGTCCCGCCGTGCCACTGCAATGCGGTTTTCCGAGCCGGAGATTTCCCGCATCAATTCCGTGAAATGAGCATCGGATTTCAGACTGGGATAGTTTTCCGCAACGGCGAACAAGCGCCCCAAGGCACCCGTGAGCTGGGCATCCGCTGCTGCCATTTCCTCCGGGGAGGCGGCCTGCGCCACCTGCGCCCGTGCCGCTGTCACCTCTGTCAACACTTTCTCCTCGTATTGCATATACCCCTTCACCGTCGTCACCAAATTGGGAATCAAGTCGGCTCGGCGCTGAATCTGGTTTTCCACCTGTCCGTATTGGGCATCCACCTCGATTTTTGCGCTCTTTACGCTGTTGTACATCCCGACGCTTCCCAAAAGGAGCACCACCACCAAGACGACCGGAATCATCATCTTTCTCATGGACCTATACCTCCCATCACTCAAAAAATCCCCTGCCCAAACCCTGAACCGCTCCCCGTCAATAGGACAGTAAAAAAATATAAAATTTCTAATGGCTGGCAGACTCGTCTGGCAGCCATTTTTATGCCGCCTCGGACATGGAT
>CACZZN010000025.1 GCA_902785705.1 uncultured Veillonellaceae bacterium | reverse complement strand
GGATATTTGTCCCCTCTATATGGATTTTTTATTGTCCATTGATACTACTGGGGTAGTTTGCGCCTTTTTACAGAGTGCTTACAAGATGTTTCACAGTAACAGATTTCCTTTGAGAACAATGCCAAATCGTTATAGAAATTGACAATCCTATGCCTGTTTTGTTAAAATCCCCATAGAGAATCAATTTCATCCAGCAGGAGGAAGACCTATGTCCAACAAATCATTTCCGCTTTCCAAGGAGCAGGTGCAGGAAATTGCAAAGAAATATCCTACTCCCTTTCATATTTATGACGAGCATGCCATCCGCGAAAATATCCGCAGGCTGAAAGCCGCATTCGCATGGGCGCCCGAATTCCGTGAGCATTTCGCGGTGAAAGCCACGCCGAATCCGCGCATCATCGAGATATTGAAGGAAGAGGGTGCAGGCACGGACTGCAGCTCCATCGCGGAACTCTATCTTTCCGAGGCAGCGGGTGTCACAGGCGAGAAGATCATGCTGACCTCCAACGATACGCCTGCGGATGAGTTCCGGAAGGCCGTGGAGCTCGGCGCCATCATCAACCTTGACGACATCACCCATGTAGAATACTTGGAAAAGCATGCGGGCATGCCATCCTGCCTTTCCTTCCGCTACAATCCCGGCAACCTCATCGAAGGAAATGACATCATCGGCAAGCCCGTCGAGGCGAAGTACGGCCTCACAAAGAACCAGCTCTTTGAGGCCTACGCCATGGCGCAGGCCAAAGGTGTCAAACGCTTCGGGCTGCACACCATGGTCATCTCGAACGAGCTGCGCACCGAAGGCTTCATCTACACCGCCACGCTCATGTTCCGTCTTGCGACAGAGCTCAAGGAACGCCTTGGCATCCACTTGGAATTCGTGAACCTCGGCGGCGGCATCGGCATCCCATATCTCCCGGAACAGGAGCCCGTGGATCTGGACGCAGTCGGCAAGGGTATCCATCAGGCCTACGAAGAGAGCCTCGGCCCGGCGGGACTCACGGACATCGCCATCGCAATGGAAAGCGGACGCGCGATGACCGGACCGGCAGGCTGGCTCGTCTCCACCGTCCTGCATGAAAAGCACACCTACAAGAACTACATCGGGCTGGACTCCTGCATGGCGAACCTCATGCGCCCCGCCCTTTACGGCGCCTACCACCATATCACGGTTCTGGGAAAAGAGGATGCTCCCTGCGATCACGTCTATGATGTGACAGGCTCGCTCTGCGAGAACAACGACAAATTTGCCATTGACCGCCGGCTGCCCAAAATCGATATCGGCGACCTGCTCGTGCTCCACGACACAGGCGCCCATGGCCACGCCATGGGCTTCAACTACAACGGCAAACTGAGGAGCGCCGAGCTTCTGCTCTGCGAGAACGGAAGCATCGAGCTCATCCGCCGTGCGGAAACTCTGGATGATTACTTTGCAACGCTGAAATTTCCGGGCAGTCGGATGAAAGGATAGCTCCCTTTGATCGTATCGTATTGCCACTTATCATTTCTTTTGACGGCTTTTATCAGCCGTCTTTTTTACTATGAAATCTTAGCGAGTGCAAGCCGTAGGCGAAGCAGGAGCTTAGATTTCGTGTAAGGGCGTAATGCGAAACACCGTTTCACATGGAGTTTCTTGCGCCGATGGATTTTCTCATGCGCCGGGATATAACTGCACCCACCGAATCCTTGCTGTTACTTCTTTTCTAAAAATTTCAATATCTGCTCTCTGAATATCCTGTAGTACGGTCGTTCCATCAGCATGGCATGGGCTGCGCCGTTCACAATCACGAGTTGCGAATCCTTTTGATTGGGAAGTGTCTTATAGGCCTCTTCGCATAAATCGGCAGATACATAAGGATCCTTAGAGCCGGAGATGATCAGCACAGGGGCCTTGATGTTCTCCGTGGGAATCAGCCGTATGCTTTTGCTGACCAGCAAATCCCGTCTTCCGCCATTCGGGCTCTTATCCCTGTCGTAGTGCCAGGCATTATCAATATAGGTGCTTGCCACAGGCTTTTCCACGATGTCAAAGTCTATGCTGCCGTCCACCTTCCGTTGAAAATCCGAAACGGCAGAACCCCATGTATTTTTATGAAACGGCTCCTTCACATCCTGCGCACCAAGTCCCGCCACGATAGGCGCGTAAAGCACAAGGCGGCGCACCATCTCCGGGTGCTTGGCGGCAAAGCGTCCACTGGTCACGGTTCCCCAGCTCCAGCCCAAAATATCCATGGACGCGATTTGATTTCGCTCCAGTATGCACCGCACAGCAACTGCGATGTCTTCTGCTGCATAATCCGAATTCGGCATAAAGCCATCTTTGACGCTGCCGGATTTTCCGAATCCTGCAATATCGAGCAACCAAACCTCAAATCCATGCTTGGCAAAATATCGTGCCAAACTGTAATCCTTGTAGTCGACATCAAATTCATGGGAGGAAAATGTTACGCCGTGTACGAACAAGATGGGCTGTTTCGTCTTTCCGTCCTGTTCTACATAACGTTCCAAGTGCAGCGGCACTTCATTCCGTTCCAATGGTACGGTTTCCCTCAGGATTTCTGCCGCCTGCGCCGTGGACAAACACAGGGAAAACAACAAGCAAACCGACAATCCTAGCAGAAAAACCGCTTGCTTGACCGAAATCATCTGCCCAATGCAATACGCTCCCATACTTTTTCGCATAGCCAGTCCCCCTTTGAACCTACCCTCGTTTCACCAATGCGTAGAAATTCTCCATCCACCGACAGTATTCCTGCCTTAATGATTATTTTGGCAATCGCAGACGTACGCGCGGGAACACCACTAAGATACTCGTACATATGGATATGGCAGCGCAGGCGTGCTTCCATCGTCATGCAACGACGGGAGCGAGGACAGCATGATGGTGTTGTTTCGGGATGGGCAGGGATTTGAAAAATTTTTGCACTGTATATTGACAACGTGTCGCCTTTACTGTAAAATAAACCTGACACGCGGTAAGTTACTATTTGTCATTATACATCGGCCGCAGCATCCATTGCATCGGTTTTATATACCATTCGGTGTACAAGATTAGCCGAAAATTCTTGCACCCCCTTCCTGATAAAGGCACGACTGGAGGCACAGTATGAATCGAAGAGAGTTTCTGAAAGCCGGCGGGCTTGGGATGCTGACCATGCTTGCGGGAGGATATGGAATGTCCGAGGCAAAGCCAAAGAACAGCACGGTGATGGAAACCGAAAGCACGCGACTGCCGGAGGGAAGAAAAGTTGACTTCCATTGTCATGCCATCTTGCCTTCCTACATCAACGGACTGAAACGCCTTGGCATTGATTCCGCCCTCGAAGAGGGATTCCCCCTTCCAAGCTGGTCATTAGAGCATCATATCGCTTTTATGTCGAAAGCAAATATTGATTACTCTGTTCTGTCCATGCCAACGCCTCACATCTATCATGGGGATGCTTCTGCAGCGGCGCAGGTAGCCAGAGAGATCAATACGGAAATGGCAGGTATTTGTGAGGCACATCCGAAACAGTTTGGTTTTGCGGCGAGTCTCCCTTTGCCCGACGAGGCGGGTTCGTTGGAAGAAATCCGCTACTCTATGGATAAGCTCGGCGCACTGGGTGTCAAAGTTGCTTCCAACAGCTGCGGCGTGTATCTCGGCGATCCGTGTTTGGATAATATCTTTGCCGAGTTAAACCGCAGAAAGGCGCTTGTGATCCTGCACCCCAGTCCGGCACAGGAACTTCCGCGAGGCAATGTGGTTACGGGAAACGTCATGGCGCTCTTTGAATATCCGACGGACACGACACGAGCCGTGCTGAATCTTTTGGCAAACGGCACGCTGGAAAAATTCCCTGACATCCGCTTGGTGGTGCCGCATACCGGTTCTTTCCTACCATACATGAAAACGCGGGCAGCAGCCATGTTTGCCATGCTCGCGAAACTGGGAATGATGAAAACCGTGGACGTCGAAAAGGGAATCAGCAAGCTGTATTTTGACCTTGCCGGCGATCCCGTCCCGGATGAACTGGAGATGCTTATGAATATTACCGACGATAAGCACATTGTTTACGGCAGCGACTACCCATACGTCCTCGAACCGATTTTACTCCAGAAGAAAAAGGCGCTGGACGATGTGCTCATCTCACGCCGCTGGGCAGGGCAGGTCTATGTGCATAATGCAGAAACTCTGCTGCAGGAAAAGATTTAGAAACATTAAGGAGGCAAACGCTATGTTTATCATCAGTCAGGAGTTGAAGCCGGAGAAAATTCCCGAAGGAAAGGGCGAGGAGCTTTTTCAACACCATGTGGCATGGTTCACCAAGCATTTTGAGAAGGGAGATTTTCTCCTGGTGGGGCCTTATACCGACCGGGAAATGTCCGGTCTTATGATTTGCGCCGCAGAGACCCGGGAGGAGGTAGAATCTATCCTCAAGGAAGACGTCTACTATGCGGAGGGTATGGCCATTTACGATGTACGTCCCTTCAAGGGTGTTAAGATTTCTGCTCATTTTGCGGATTATGCGGGAAAGTGAGAGACAAAAATGCTGTCAAAAGTGTGAGGTTGAATCCATGAACAGAAGGAATTTTTTGAAGGCGGTCGGTACGGGAGCCCTGACACTGTTCCTGTCGGGCTGCGGCCTCTCCGCATTGGCGGATGAAAAGAACAAGAAAAGTGCAGCTGCGCCGGAAAAGGGCAGCGTGTCGGGAGGAAAGAACATGAAAATCGTCGTGTTAAACAGCAGTCCCCATTCGAACAGCGAATCCACATCCAAGTATTTGTCCGGCCGATTTACGGAGGGAGCTAAAAGCGCGGGGCATGAGGTGTTTGTTTTTGATGCGGCAAGAGAGGAAACGCACCCGTGCAGCGGCTGCGATCGCTGCGGCATGGACGGTCCCTGCGTGTGGAAGGATGCCATTGAGGACAATCTGATGCCGAAAATGCTGGAGGCCGACCTGCTTGTACTCGTAACGCCGCTTTATTATTACGGTATGTCAGCGCAGCTCAAGACCATTGTGGATCGCTTCTATTCCCGCACGGAAAGACTGCACGGCAAAAAATCCATCATCATGGCCACGGCGTATAACAGCGCAGATTGGACCATGGAAGCTCTGTCGGCGCATTACGATACTCTGGTGCGCTACATGGAGTGGCAGGACGTAGGACAGGTTTGGGCAACGGGATGCGGTTCCCGTTCTCTGGTGGAAAGGTCTGCGTTTGGGGATATGGCCTATAACATCGGCGCCAACTTGTAGGGTACAAAGGAGCATCAATTACGAAACTAAAAAATACTTGACAGCAGGACTTGCAGTGAGTATATTCTTTGGGAACTGTGCAAAAATAATCGCTGCAGTATGCGCAGGATGAATTTGTCATGACAAGGCGGAGGAGTGAGTCATAGTGGTGCTATGTCGAATGGCTGATGTGCCAGTGGCACGTCAGCGAGAATCCTGAGCCCATGGCGAAGGATTGTCCGACCGACAACGCAGTCATGGCAAATTCAGACAAGCAGAATGCAGTGATTATTTGCGCACAGTTCCTTAAATCAAATTTAAACGTGACGGAGGCGGCGACGATGGCAGAAAAAGAGAACGGCAGCCGAAAAGCAGTGAAGGTTGTGCAAACGGCAGGGCGGGAAAACGTCTACCGTGTTGATGATATCAAGGCAGAGAGTATTTTCCCGGTGGGAAATGAAAACACGCAATATGCCAAGTACTTCGATGGCACCAGTTACCTGAATCTGCTTTCTACAGAGCAGACGGTCATCGGCAATGTGACGTTTGAGCCCGGCTGCCGCAACCATTGGCATATCCATCACGCCGCAAAAGGCGGCGGCCAAATCCTCCTCGTTACGGCAGGACGCGGTTGGTATCAGGAATGGGGCAAGCCGGCGCAAATGCTCAAGGCTGGTGATGTGGTGAATATCCCCGCAAATGTCAAACATTGGCATGGTGCGGCGAAAGACTCCGCTTTCCAGCATCTCGCCATTGAAGTTCCGGGCGAAGGAACCTCCAACGAATGGTGCGAACCGGTGGATGAAGAGGAATATATGGCATTACAGTAAAAAAAGAGAAGGGGTGCAAATGACGCACTTCCTTCTCTCTTTTTTAAGCCCGATTGCGGCGGCATGGGACACGGAACTTGCGCGAACGTCAGACCTTTAGATTTACCTTGACATTCCCGCAAAAAAGGTCTACGATTCATAGTAGGTAGTTGTAGATTGGGGGGGAGTCGTCATGTCACCGCTTCGGGTCCTTGTGATAGACAATTCCATATTTTATCGGCTGGAACTAGCAGACAAACTGCTGGAACACCTTCCGAAAGGATCCCTGATGGAAACCGCTTCCGACCCGATTCATGCCAAAGAGAAACGCATGGTATTCCGTCCCAATGTCATCGTTGTCAATTTCATGCTGGCGGCCTTCAAGATGGAGGGGAAGGCCTATCTGCCGCAGCTTGTGCAGAACAGCAATGTTCCTGTCATCGTTTTCGGGAATGTTGAAGTCGGGCGGGGGCCCGCGCTGCGGGATGGCGCCGCGGACTATCTGGTCAAACCAACCGAGCCGGGCCAGATGGATATTTTCTACCGGGTGTTTGCGAAGGCAATCGAGACCGTCGGCAAGAAAAGCCGCCGTGCCGTCGAAGCGGCTCCATCGGCCGAACAAAGCCCGGTGTCTGCGCCACAGAACAAAGTTGTTGCCCGTGGCACATGGAGCCCAAAGTCGGCTCCCGCAGCGGACAAGCCGATCGGCCATACGGCATCGAGATTGCCGGAACGGCCGAAAGTCACGGATCTTCATATGCCGCCTTCTTCACATGCCGTGCAGAAAACGAGCCTGAGCCGCATGCCCCAGCCCAGCCCGCAACAGCATATCAAGCTCATCGCCATCGGCTCCTCCACAGGAGGCACCGAGGCTCTGTCCACTGTCCTGAAGGATCTCAATCCTCCGCTTCCGGGCATCGTCATCGTCCAGCATATCCCGCCCATGTTTTCCAAGCTTTTCGCGGCACGGCTGGACGAGGAATGCAAGCTCCATGTAAAGGAAGCAGAGGACGGCGATATCGTAAAGCCCAACTGTGTCTATATCGCGCCTGGCAGCTTCCACATGACCATCTCCCGCAACGGGGGGGCCATGAAGCTTACCTGCAAGACAGGTCCCAGGGTGCACGGCTGCTGCCCCTCTGTGGACGTTCTGTTCAAGACCGTCGCGGAGCAGATCGGCGACGAAGCCCTTGGCGTCATTCTCACCGGCATGGGCCGCGACGGCGCAGACGGGCTTCTCATGATGAAGCAAAAAGGTTCTCCCACGCTCGGGCAGGACAAGGACAGCTCCGTCGTCTACGGCATGCCGCGTGCCGCATGGGAGGCAGGCGCTGTCGACCAGCAGTTCCCTCTCCAGGACATGGCATCCGCCATAACAAGAAAAGCCCGCGATTGACGCGGGCTTTTTGAATACTGTCCAAGGTTCATCGAATGCTGACCGCAGTGAAAGCACTCTTGTCGGAACGTTGATGGGACACCGAGTATTCAAACGGATGCCCATCGTCCAAGAAAGCGGTCTGCTCGATCTCCAGAACGGGGAGAACTCCCTCGATCCGAAGCTGCTGTTTTTCCTCCTCGGTTGGCATCAGTGCGCGAACCGTCCGATGCGCCGATTGGAGTTTCAGTTTGAGTTTCTTCTCGATATAGCCATAAATGGAATCCATGAGGACATCCCTCTTGATTCCCGGAATGAGCTGGATCGGCATCTTCGTGTACTCGACGACCATCGGCTCATTTTCCAGATAACGCACCCTCACGATATCATAGACGAAATCCTCCACGGTGATGGACAGCTTGGAGGCCACCGCCGCATCGGGATGCACGATATCGAACTTCTTGATTTCCGTATGAACTTTTTTGCCCTTGTAGGTTTCCGCAAAACCGGAAAACTGATGTGCCGCGCTGAGCTCCTTGACATCCGAATCCTCCATCGCTTTCACGAATGTCCCGGAACCGCGACGCTTCACGACCAGCCCCTGTTTGACCAGTTCATCCACCGCACGCTTGATTGTTATGCGGCTGACACCATATTGATCACACATCTCCTTTTCCAACGCCAACTGATCACCCGGCATGAATTTTCCCTTCGTGATATCCTCTCGAAGGGAGTCTGCGATTTTTTGGTACTTCAACATCTTTCCAACCTTACCTCTCTCAAAAAACTTGCTCACTCTTTGAGAACGGTTCAAGGACAAATTGCTTTCAGGATTCATCCTTTCACAGTCCCCTAAACCACACGGGGATATACTCTCATTTTAAAGCAAAAAGTCCCAATAGTCAAGCATAAGACATATCCTAATAAAAAAATTTATACATTTTATTGGTCACTGTTTTGAGCGCGCTGCCTCAATATTTCTGCCGCTCTCTCAGCGCACGCTCCACATCGCGCTTTGCCGCCTTTGCCGCAAGATCCTGCCGCTTGTCGTAATTGTGCTTGCCGCTTGCGAGCGCCAGTTCCAGCTTCGCCCGTCCGTGCTTGAAATAGATTTTCAAAGGCACCAGCGTAAAGCCCTTTTCGCGAGTCTTGCTGAACAGCTTCACGATCTCGGCCTTGTGCATGAGCAGGCGGCGCGGACGCAGCGGGTCATGGTTGAAGATATTCCCCTGCTCATAGGGGCTGATGTGCATATTCTGCACGAAGACTTCGCCGTTCTTGATTTCCGCGTAGCTGTCCTTGAGGTTCGCGCGCCCCGCGCGCAGGGATTTGACCTCCGTTCCCTTGAGCTCCAAGCCTGCCTCATAGGTCTCATGGATAAAATAATCATGCCGCGCCTTGCGGTTCTCGCAGGCGATCTTCATGCCCGCATTCTTCTGTCCCATAACTCTCTCACCTTGCACTCATAGCCTATATCATTTATTATCCTTTGTCCCGGCTTCAGTCTTCCGGTGCAGATGCGGACGCTTCCGCGATTTATGGCGTTTGCGCTTTGCCTCCGCATCCTTGTCATCACGATGCTTGCCGCGGCGTTTCGGAGGATCCGGCCAGACGACGGAACCGAAATCCTCTGCCGATTTCCTGCCCTTTGCAGAGCGACGTTTCCGATGTTTTGCAAGCGGTTCTGCGGCATCCGGCACGATATGTGCAATCAGCTGATCTGCTGAAAGCGTTTTCTTGTTTTGAGAAATCGCTTTCTTTTTATCTTCCCTGCTCTTTCGTCCCGTATGCTTCTTTCCCTTGACCGGCTTGCGTCTCGTGCCCTCATGCCCCTGCTTTTGCGGCAAAGCCTCCGAGAGCCTTCCGTTGTCGGCGTTGTTGTCCTTGAGCACAAAATCCAGATTGCGCTCCTCCAGATTCGCCCGCACCAGCACCACGGAGACCTCATCGCCCAGCCGATAAGCCTGTCCGGTGCGCTCGCCGATCAGTGCGTACTGCGCCTCCACATAGGCATAGTAGTCATTGGCCATCGTGGTGACATGCACCAGTCCCTCCACGCCGTTTTCCATCTCCACAAAGATGCCGAAAGCGGTCACGCCGCTGATGATGCCGTCAAATTCCTCACCGACGAACTGCGCCATGTATTCGATTTTCTTCAAATCCGTCGTCTCGCGCTCCGCCTCGATGGCCACGCGCTCCCGCTGCGAAGCGTGCTCCGCGATTTCGGGCAGGATGCCCCGAAGCTGCTCCTGCCGGACAGCGGATATCGTGCCCGTCGCAAAGGTCTCCCGGAGCAGGCGGTGCACGACCAAATCCGGATAACGCCGGATGGGAGAGGTAAAATGCGTGTAGTAGCGCGCCGCCAGTCCGAAATGCCCCAAACTGTCCGTCGCATAGCGCGCCTGCTGCATGGAGCGCAGGGATACCATGCTGATGACGCGCTCCTCCGGCTTTCCCTCCACCTTGCGGAGTACCCGCTGCACATCCATCGGATAAATCTGCCCCTCGCTGTCCTTATGCACGAAAAGGCTGAAGGTTCCCAACAGCTGATTCAGCCGTTCGATTTTCTCATCCGAGGGCTGTTCATGTACGCGGTAGACAAAGGGCAGATGCTTCCTGTCCATGTGCTCGGCCACCGTCTCATTCGCCGCCAGCATGCACTCTTCGATGATGGATTCCGCCAGAGAGCCCGTCCGCTTCACCAGTGCCACGGGATGTCCCTCCGCATCGAGTTTCACCTTGAGTTCCGGGATTTCGAAGTCGATCGCGCCGCGTTCCTGCCGGAGCTTTTTGCGCAAATGACGGATCTGGGCCAAGTGTTCCAGCATCGGCAGAATATCCGCCTGATCCTCCCGCAGCAGCTCTTCCTTGTCCACCAGCACCCGGTTCACGATATGATAAGTCAGCCTGCGATAGACACGGATGACCGTCGGCAGGATCTCATAGCTTTCGATGCGCCCATCCCGGCCAAGCTGCATCTCACAGGCCATCGCAAGCCTGTCTTCTCCTGCATTCAGGCTGCAAATCCCGTTGGAAAGTTCCTTCGGCAGCATGGGGATCACGCGGTCCACCAGATAAACGCTCGTGCCGCGCTCCCGCGCCTCACGGTCCAAGGGCTGGTTCTCCCGCACATAATGGCTTACATCCGCGATGTAGACGCCGAGAAAATATCCGCCGTCCGGACGCTTTTCCGCATAGACGCCATCATCGAGATCCTTCGAATCCTCTCCGTCGATGGTCACGATGCGAAAATCCCTGCGATCCCGTCTGCCGCTGTATTCCTCCGGCGCAGGGCTCTGCTCCGTGCGATCCGCCGCGGCCTGCACATCCTCGGGGAACCGCTCCGAAAGCTCATACTTGCGCATGATGGACAGAATATCCACGCCCGGCTCGCCGCTTTGCCCCAGCACCTCGATAATGCGCCCCTCCGCGCTCTGATGCTTCGAGGGCCATTTCGTGACCTCCGCCACCACCTTGCTGCCCGTCTTCGCTTCCAGAGCATCCTTTTTCCTGATAAAAATATCCTGAGAGATCTTCGCATCGTCCGGCGTGACAAAGCCAAACTTTCTGCCGGCCTCAAAGGTTCCGACGATATGACGGTTCGCCCGCTCCAAAACGCGCAGGATCTCCCCCTCACGGGCGCGGCCCTCCTGTCCGGAGGCCGTCACCCGCACCAGAACGCGGTCATTGTGCATCGCCGTTTCCAGATGCGCCCCTGTCACATACACATCCGTGTCTTCCTCCGACTCCCGCACATCCGGCACCACGAAGCCGAACCCTTTAGGCGACATCGCCAGCCGCCCCTCCACCAGAATCTCCATATGATCTTTCACTTGTCTTCCCGCTCCAGAAACTCCGCCACCTTCTCATTCACCGCATCCTTGTCCGCTTCCAGCGGCAGCAGATGCCCCGATTCCGTGAACCAGACCTGCTCCTTTTCCCTGCTCGCCACATGCTCATAGATATAGTCCGCACTCTCCGGCGCGGCCGTATGGTCATTACGGCTGTGCATGATCAAAATCGGCGCTTTCACATGGTCGATACAGCCCTTCATCTGCTCCACCACATCCAAAAGCTCATGCACCGACACCAGCGGCATCCTGCGATAAGTGTAATTCACCACCGGGGTCACGCCTTTCAGATGGCGGAGCGCCTTCGGCACATACTGCCCCACAGAAGCCTCGCGCGTCGGAAGCGCCTTGATGCCGCGCTCCTCCGCGATGAAAATCGGCGCGGCAAGGCTCACCACGCGGCATACCGGCGACTCTGACGCAAGCATCATGGCAAACAATCCGCCCATCGAATGGCCGATGACGGAAATCTTTTCCGTGCATCCCGACAAAATCGCAAAGCCGTCGCGCACGGAATCCATCCAGTCCTCCCAGGTCATGTGCACCAGATCCTCCACCTTCGTGCCATGGCCCGCCAGCCGTACCGCCAGCACCGTAAAGCCGCGCTTTTGCAAAAACTGCCCCATCTCCAGAAGCTCCGCCGGAACTCCCGTAAACCCGTGAATGAGCAGTGCTCCATGCGGGCCGCCCGGTAAAAAGAAAGGCTCCGCCCCCGACAATATCATCCCAACGTCCTCCATTCATAGTAAACTTACTGGACACCTATGGTGTCCACACGCCCTTACACGAAAACTAACCTCATCTGCGCCCTTACGGGCTTGATTCGCTAATTTTTCGTAGTAAAAAACGTCCCCCGCAATGCATCGGGGAACGCTCTTCTTCACAAAAAGCTCTTATGCGGTCATGCGCGCAATCACAATCGTAATCACGGCAAACAGTACAGCGAAGACCACGGTGACACGCGCAAGCAGCGCATCCATGCCGCGAGCCTTGCCGGAAAACACCGTATCCGAACCGCCATCCATGCCGCCCATCCCGGCAGATTTCGCTTCCTGCCCCAGAACAGACGCAATCAGGATGATCGCCACGATCGCATCCAACACCATCAAAACGGTAAGCAAGTAAAAGCCCCCTTAACTCCTAGTCAAACATTACACTATATCATACCATGCCTGGCAGGAACTGTCTACACTTAAATGAAAAACTCCATTTGCCGCATAATCATCATATAATACTTCTGAAGCGGTAAACTAGGGCGTGTTGATTAAATGAGCTTAGTCCAGATTTGTGGGGATTGGCTGTCACCGCAGGCATAGTGGTGCTATGCTGAGGATTTGTCAACGCAGCAGGGGCAGTCAAGACCCGCGAAGATGGGCTGAGTGAATTAATCAACACGCCCTAAACTCGGATACGAAAGGGGTAGTTTGGGAGGTTGATTTTCATGCATGCAGTTTTTGATCATTCTTACAACAGCATTCATGATGGTGTATCATCAAGCTGTGAAGGTTCCAGTATCTGTATTGCCGAAAGGCTGCCAGAGCTGCGACAGTACAGACTGCCCCAGCCGGAAGAAGTGAAAAATAAAAGAGCCACGGCAGGCCGTGGCTCTTTTGCTGCAGGCTTTCGCTGGCTTCCAGGCAGCCAATCACTTCACCCCGGGGAACTTCTCCTTGCGGGTTTTCATGAGCTCACAATATGCAAAGGCGCTTGGAATCTGAGTTCACCCCGGGAAACTTCTCCTTGAGGTTCTTCATAAGTTCAGCCTGGGAGAATTCCTTGCCGGTGGAAATCTGGGTGTAGGTGTTGTCCTTTAAAAGGCCGCCTTTGTCATGGGACTCAAACCCCATCTCCTTGAGAGCAGCCCTCATGCTGTCAAAGTTCACGCCGCCAATGTCGTTTAACATATTCTTATATCCGGCCTTATCTAGGAAGCTGGCCACTTCCATGCTCTGGAGATAAGTCCCCCCTGCTACCCCTTCCAGTTCCTGGTCATTCAGCTTGCGGTTTGCGAATTCCTTGTTGTCCATGATGAATCTCTCCTTTATGAAATCCTTTGTTCCTACCTCTCTGCACTTTATATCGTCCGGGAAGGGGAAGTGTTAATGAAAATAAAAAAGATTTTTATTTACATCCACATTTCTTCCGCTCAGATCCCCGTCAAATCGTATGCACACGAATCGAACTTGTGCCGCCCTCGCCGTACTTGATGCCGGAGGTCAGGATCGTCAAGTCCCCCTTCTTCACGATGCCGGCATTGAGGGCGCCCTTTGCCGATTCCGCCACCATTTCCTCCGCCGTGCCCCAATAAACGCCGACAATGGAATAAACACCCCAGCGCAGGTTCAAATGGCGCGCCACCATATTATTCGGTGCAAATGCCACAATGGTCGCCTTCGGGCGATACTTGGAAACAACGCGCGTCGTGTAGCCGGATGCCGTCGGCGTGATAATGGCCGCTGCGTTCAGCTCATAGGCCATCTGCACGGTCGCATGCGCAATTGCGTCCGTCTTGGATTTCTTATGCTCCACGCCCTTCGTGATAAAGATCTCCCGATACTCCAAAGACTGCTCGATGCGCTGCGCGATGCGGTTCATCGTCGCCACAGCCTCCACCGGATAGTCGCCGCTCGCCGTCTCGCCCGACAGCATGATCGCGTCGGTCCCGTCAAAAATCGCATTGCCCACATCCGAGACTTCCGCCCGCGTCGGGCGCGGATTCGTGGTCATGGACTCCAGCATCTGCGTCGCGACAATGACCGGCTTGCCCGCCTCGTTGCATTTCCTGATGATCTCTTTCTGGATGATCGGCACATCCTCCGCAGGAATCTCTACGCCGAGATCCCCGCGCGCCACCATGATACCGTCCGAAACGGCAATGATAGCATCGATATTGTTGACGCCTTCCAGATTCTCGATCTTCGGGATGATCTCCATGTGTCCGCCATGGGACGCAATGAGATGGCGGATCGCCTCCACATCCGATGCCCGCTGGATAAAGGAAGCCGCCACAAAATCCATGTCGTTCTCCACACCGAAAATGATATCCTTCTCATCCTGCTCGGAAACCGGCGGCAACCCAAGGGACACGCCCGGCGCCGCAACGCGCTTGCGCGTGCTCATCTTGCCGCTGTTGAGGATTGTCGTCTCGATGTCTTTGCCGTTGATCGCATCCACCATAAGCTCCACCAGACCATCGGAAAGCAGGAGCTTGTCGCCCGGCTTCACTTCCGTGTAAAGGCCCTTATGATTCACGGACACATGGTTCTCATCCCCCGGCGTATCCTCATAGGTCAACGTGAACTTATTGCCCTTTTCCAGCATGACGCTTCCATCCTTGAACTCGCCAAGACGCATCTCAGGCCCCTTGGTGTCCAGAATCAGGGAAATCACCTGTCCTGTTTTCTTCGCGGCCTCGCGCACGCGATTGATGCGTGCCAGATGCTCCTCATGATTGCCATGGGAGAAGTTGAACCGCGCGCAGTTCATGCCGTTCTCGATCAGTGCCTCTACAACGCCCGGCTTATCCGTGGAAGGTCCCTGTGTGCAAATGATCTTTGTCTTTTTTAACATGTTTCATCCCGCCTATTCATATCTCAAAGTATTTTCCGGCCAGTCTTGACGTAACCCTTCATCTATCTATTTACATTTTAGGGAAAATACTGAAAAACGTCAAGGGATATAACCGAAAAAGGACACCGTATCCCGAAAGACACGGTGTCCAAAAACGCAAACCTTACGGCTTATTTCGACATAGCTTCCTGCACGGCAACAGCAACGGCAACGGACATGCCGACCATCGGGTTGTTGCCTGCGCCGATGAGGCCCATCATGTCAACGTGCGCCGGAACGGAGGACGAACCTGCGAACTGCGCGTCGCCATGCATACGGCCAAGGGTATCGGTCATGCCGTAGGAGGCAGGACCTGCTGCCATGTTGTCCGGATGGAGCGTACGGCCCGTGCCGCCGCCGGAAGCAACGGAGAAATACTTCTTGCCTGCTTCAATGCGCTCCTTCTTGTAGCAGCCAGCCACCGGATGCTGGAAACGTGTGGGGTTCGTAGAGTTGCCCGTGATGGAAATATCCACGTCTTCCTTGTGCATGATGGCAACACCTTCCTGCACGCTGTCCGCGCCATAGCATTTCACCTTTGCGCGGGGGCCGTCGGAATAAGCGACTTCTTTCACCACATTGACCTTGTTGGTCTTGTAGTCATACTGTGTCTGCACATAGGTGAATCCGTTGATGCGGGAAATGATCTGCGCCGCATCCTTGCCAAGTCCGTTCAAGATGACACGGAGGGGTTTCTGGCGAACCTTATTCGCCGTCTGGGCGATACCGATGGCGCCCTCTGCAGCGGCAAAGGACTCATGGCCTGCGAGGAACGCGAAGCAGCCCGCATCCTCCGAAAGCAGCATTGCTGCCAGATTTCCATGGCCCAGACCGACCTTGCGGTGATCCGCAACAGAACCCGGTACGCAGAAAGCCTGCAGCCCTTCGCCGATGGACTTGGCTGCCTCCACGGCGGTCTTGTCGCCCTTCTTGATGGCGATAGCCGCGCCGAGGGTATAGGCCCATGCAGCGTTCTCAAAAGCGATGGGCTGGAGATCCTTGACAATCTTGCCGGGATCAAAGCCCTTCTCCTCGCAGATCGTTTTGGCATCTTCGATCTTCCCAATCCCATATTTCTTGCAGACTTCGTTGATTTGGTCAATACGGCGCTCATAGCCTTCAAACAATGACATTATCTTCATTCCTTCCTGTTATCTCAATCATGTAGTGGACTGCGGCAATCAATGGACAGGATTACTCCTGACGGGGATCGATGTACTTCACGCCATCGGCGAAACGACCTTTCGTGCTGGTGTTCTTCTTGATGGCATCGGCAATCGCCTGCACATCGTCACCGGCCTTCTTGATGGCTTCCATTGCCTTGCCGAGCTGCACGACTTCATAGCCGATGACCCGATTTTCCTCATCCAGAGCCAGCTTCGTCACATAGCCCTCAGCGAGTTCGAGATAACGGGGGCCCTTGCTCACAGTGCTGTAAGTGGTACCGGTCTGGCTGCGGAGCCCCTTGCCCAGATCATCCATTCCTGCACCGATGGGCAGACCGTCATCGGAGAACGCGGTCTGCGTGCGGCCATAGACGATCTGGAGGAACAGTTCGCGCATGGCCGTGTTGATGGCATCGCATACGAGGTCTGTGTTGAGCGCTTCCAGAATGGTCTTGCCTGCGAGGATTTCGGCAGCCATGGCAGCGGAATGCGTCATGCCCGAGCAGCCGATGGTCTCGACCAGCGCTTCCTGAATGATGCCGTCCTTCACGTTCAACGTCAGCTTGCAGGCGCCCTGCTGAGGAGCGCACCAGCCCACGCCATGCGTAAGGCCGCTGATGTCCTTCACTTCCTTCGCCTGTACCCACTTGCCTTCCTCCGGGATCGGCGCCGGGCCGTGGTTTACTTCCTTCGCTACGCAAACCATATCTTCCACTTGTTTTGAGTAAGCAATCATTGTTCGTTTTCCTCTCTCTCTAAAATTCTCTACACATATTGCCCACCATCCGGGCCTAAACTATCGGAAGCGTCCCTCCATGCCGCTGCACAGAGCGAATCCTTCCTATGAAAGGGTGCGTATCCTCCTACCGGACAGGGGGCTAGCAATGGATGCGCCGCACCCACCCCTGCCCATAAGGAAGATACCTGCACCCCTCAAGGACATAAATTTACTTCATCTCCACCAGCGGCTTGCCTGTCATTTCCGACGGGATAGCAATGCCTGCCAGTGTCAGAAGCGTCGGCGCCACATCGCAGAGCGCCCCCTCATGGATGGACTTCACGCGATCGGACACCGCAATGACCGGCACCGGATTCGTCGTATGCGCCGTGAACGGCTCGCCGGTCTCCGGATCCACCATCATATCCGCGTTGCCGTGGTCAGCAATGATGATGACCTCGCCCCCGACGGACTGCAATGCCTCGACAAAGCGGCCCACGCAGGTGTCCACCGTCTCCACAGCCTTGATTGCCGCAGGGATGACACCCGTATGCCCGACCATGTCACCGTTTGCATAGTTCAAAATAATGAAATCGTATTTTTCGGACTTAATCGCTTCCACGACCTTGTCCGTCACCTCGATGGCGCTCATCTCCGGCTGCAGGTCGTAGGTAGCAACCTTCGGCGAGGGAACCAGGATGCGGTCTTCGCCCTCATATTCCTTCTCTACGCCGCCGTTGAAGAAGAACGTGACATGCGCGTACTTTTCCGTTTCGGCGATACGCAGCTGTTTGAGCCCTTGCTTGGAGATAACCTCGCCCAACGTGTTCTGGATGGACTGGGGCGGATAGGCAATCTTGACATTCAAGCCTTTCTCGTACTGCGTCATCGTCGTAAAGGAAAGGTTGAGCCCCTCGACGCGCTCGAATCCATCAAAGGATGCATCCGTGAACGCGTGGGTCAGCTCCCTTGCACGATCCGGACGGAAGTTGAAGAAGATCACGCCATCGCCCGGCTTCATGCCCTGATAGCCCTCAATGACCACGGGGACCACGAACTCATCCGTAACACCATCCTTGTAGGAAGCCTGGATCGCCTCCCCGGAGGACTTCGCGGAAACGCCCTTGCCGCGCGCAATCGCATCATATGCCTTCTGCACGCGCTCCCAGCGCTTGTCGCGATCCATCGCATAGTAGCGGCCCGAAATGACCGCCACCTTGCCAACGCCAATCTTCCGGATTTCCTGCTCCAATTCCTCCAGATATTCCGCCGCGCTGGACGGAGGCACATCACGCCCGTCCAGGAACGCATGCACATAGACCTCGCTCAGGCCCTGCTTCTTGGCAAGCTCCAGCAGACCATAAAGATGCTTGCTGTGGCTGTGCACGCCGCCTGGGGAAACCAAGCCCATCAGATGCAGCGCTCCGCCGTTCTTCTTCGCGTCACGGATAGCCGCCAGCAGAGCCTCATTCTCAAAGAAATCGCCGTCCTTGATGGCTTTCGTGATGCGCGTAAGCTCTTGGTAGATGATACGGCCCGCGCCGATATTCGTATGGCCGACCTCGGAATTGCCCATCTGCCCGTCCGGCAATCCCACATATTCGCCCGAAGCCTGCAACTTGGAGTTCGGATACTTTGCTGTCAATCCGTCCAACACCGGAGTCTTCCCGACAGCAATCGCATTATTGGGATCCTTCGGATCTCCGATTCCCCAGCCGTCCATGATGATCAGGGCGACCGGGGCATGTTTCAATGTTGCCATGGTTTTCTCCCATCTATAAATCAGAAGTTGACAATCTCAGAGAAATCCTTTGCCTTCAGCGAAGCGCCGCCGACCAATGCGCCATCCACATTCGGCTGCTTCATGAGGTCCTTGATCGTCGCAGGTTTCACGCTGCCGCCGTACTGGATGCGGATCGCATCTGCCGCAGCCTGATTGAACTTCTTCGCCACAGCCTCGCGGATCGCCTTGCAGACCTCTTCTGCCTGCTCAAACGTAGCCGTCTTGCCCGTGCCGATCGCCCAAATCGGCTCATAGGCGATCACCAGCTTCCCGGCCTCATCCGCCGTGAACCCTTCCAGCGCCGCATTGATCTGCTTGACCACATGATCGATATAGGTACCTGCCTCACGGATCTCAAGGGACTCGCCGCAGCAAATGATAGGCGTAATGCCTGCCGCAAAAGCAGCCTTCGCGCGCTTGTTCACGCCCTCGTCCGTCTCGCCGAAATAATCACGGCGCTCCGAGTGTCCGAGCACGCAGTAGTCCACGCCGATCTCGTTCAGCATTTCCGTGGAGATCTCGCCCGTGAAAGCGCCGCTCTTTTCCCAATGCACGTTCTGCGCCCCAACATGGATGTTCGTTCCCTTCACCGCATCGGCAACAGCCGCCAGCGCCGTGGCCGTCGGACAAACCACAACATCCACCTTCGCGTCCTTCACCAGCGGAGCCAAATCCTTCACCAACTGCGTCCCTGCCGCAATCGTATTGTTCATCTTCCAGTTGCCCGCAATAATCGGAGTCCTTGCCATATGTCGTAACTTCCTTTCTGCATCAAAAACAATCAGTTATTTGCAATCGCATCAATACCCGGCAGGACCTTCCCCTCCAGGAACTCCAGCGTAGCGCCGCCGCCCGTGGAAATATGCGAAATCTTCTCCGAAAGCCCCGTCTTCTTCAGCGCCGCAATCGAGTCGCCGCCGCCGACGATTGAAATCGCGCCCTCGTCCGTTGCCTTCGCCACAGCCTTCGCGACTGCTTCCGTCCCTTTGGCGAACGCATCGAACTCAAACACGCCCATCGGCCCGTTCCAGATGATGGTCTTCGCGCCTTCCAGAGCCTTTTCGTACTCCCTGACCGAAGCCTCGCCGCTATCCAGGGACTGCCAGCCTGCCGGAATCTCGCTCACCTTCACCGTCTTATGGTCAGCGTCCGCGGCAAACCTGTCCGCTATCACCACTTCGGTCGGCAGGACAACCTTCACGCCCTTCTTCTTTGCCTTATCCAACTGAGCCAATGCTTCCTCGAACTTGTCCTTCTCGCAGAGGGACTCCTGCATATTGTGGCCCAGAGCGCCATTGAACGTATTCGCCATGCCGCCGCCGATGATGATGGTATCCACCTTGTCGATCATGTTGGAAATCACGCCGATCTTGTCGGAAACCTTCGCCCCGCCGATGATCGCGACAAACGGACGCTTCGGATCCTCCAAGGTCTTGCCGATATAGTTGATTTCCTTCTCCATGAGGAAACCTGCCACGGTCTCCAGATACTGGGTAATGCCCACGTTGGAAGCATGGGCGCGATGGGAAACGCCGAAAGCGTCATCCACAGCGATATCCGCCAATGCAGCCAGCTGCTTCGCGAAATCCGGATTGTTCTTCTTCTCTTCTTTGTGGTAGCGGAGGTTCTCCAGGAGCAGCACCTCGCCCGGCTTCAAATCCGCAGCAGCCTTCTCTGCATCCGGCCCGATGCAGTCAGGAGCCCATTTGACCTCTTTGCCCAAAAGCTCCGCCAAACGCACCTGCACAGGCTTCGTGGAGAATTTCGGCTCCCTTGCCTCGGTCGGACGGCCGATGTGGCAAGCCAGAATCACTGCTGCGCCGTTGTCCAGGAGGTGATTGATGGTAGGAAGTGTTGCGCGGATACGGGTGTCATTGGTGATGTTCTGGTTTTCATCCATCGGGACGTTGAAATCCACGCGGACAAAAACCTTCTTGCCCTTTACATCAATGTCTCTGATTGTCTTTTTGTTCATGAAGAAACAGACCTCCTTGCATAGATAAAGATATAGATATAGAAAATCGGTCCGGCCCAAACAAAGGCCGGACCGCTAGAGTCGAATCCTATTCAGCTATCGTATCCCAAGCCATCAGCCGAGCTCAGCGAAGTACTTGATGGTACGAACCATCTGGCTCGTGTAGCTGTTCTCATTGTCGTACCAGGAAACAACCTGAACCTGTGTCGCGCCGCCAGCCGTCGGAAGGACCATCGTCTGGGTAGCATCGAACAGGGAACCGAAACGCATGCCGACGATATCGCTGGAAACGATCTGATCCTCGCAGTAGCCGAAGGACTCCGTAGCTTCCTTCTTCATCTGCGCATTGACCTGCTCTGCCGTAACAGAACCCTTGACGACAGCCGTCAGGATCGTCGTGGAGCCCGTCGGGGTCGGAACGCGCTGTGCAGCACCGATGAGCTTGCCCTTCAGCTCAGGAATGACAAGGCCGATTGCCTTTGCAGCGCCCGTGGAGTTCGGAACGATATTCACGGCTGCCGCACGGCTGCGACGGAGGTCGCCCTTGCGCTGCGGACCGTCCAACGTCATCTGGTCGCCCGTGTAAGCATGGATCGTGCACATGATGCCGCTCTCGATCGGAGCAAGGTCATTCAGGGCCTTTGCCATCGGAGCAAGGCAGTTCGTCGTGCAGGAAGCAGCGGAGATGATCTTGTCATCTTTCGTGAGGGTCTTATGGTTGACATTGTAAACAATCGTCGGAAGATCATTGCCGGCCGGAGCGGAAATAACGACCTTCTTCGCGCCGCCCTTCAGATGAGCCTCTGCCTTCTCCTTGGAGGTGTAGAAGCCCGTGCACTCGAGAACGACGTCTACATCATGCTTGCCCCAAGGGATATCTGCTGCATTCGGCTGCTTGTAGATGATGATCTTCTTGCCGTCAACGACGATGTAATTGTCCTCACCCTCGCCGTCATGCGACTCAACCGTGTGCTTACCTTCGCCGATCTTGCCGGCATAGCCGCCCTGGGTGGAATCGTACTTCAAGAGGTGCGCGAGCATTTTCGGGCTGGTCAGATCGTTGATCGCAACGACCTCATAGCCCTCTGCGTCGAACATCTGGCGGAATGCGAGACGACCAATACGACCGAAACCATTGATTGCTACTTTTACTGCCATTTGAAAATTACCCCCTAAAAATAAGTTTGGACTATCCGGCAGAACCGGAACTATTTCAAGCGTCGCCGCAGGACTGCAGCTCCACTGAAAACACAATTTTCTGCCTATGCTTCCATCGCGTCGCACAAGCGAGTTTCACCTTATTTATATTACAATAATGGGAGGTGAAATGTCAACCCTTTATCATAAATTAGAACAATTATTCCGTGATGACCGGAAAAAGATTTTCAGAATGTTCCTTTCTCGTCAGACTTATGAAGTAATTTTTCGCTTCCCTTGACGGCAAACGGGAATCGAATCTGAAAACAATCTGAAAACAAGTGTCTTCCTCCGGTTCTGGCAAAAATTCCATAAATCGTATTTATGAGGAAACAGCCTCGTTTTTGTCATCCCCCATTCGCTCCAAAGCCATCACAGCCTGCACCAGAATCGCGCATTCCAACCGCTTTTTCTGGATGGCACAGCCGACCTCATAGGGTTTCCGGATATCCCCGTGAAAGAGATCCGCGTTCGCATGACATCCGCCGCTGCAGAAGAAGCGCGCCCAGCAATCCGAGCAAAGCTCCTTGTTCAGCACATGGGACTCGCGGAAATACTGCGGCAGCTCCCGATTCCGCACACCCGTGAACACATCGCCCAGCTTATATTTCTCACGCCCCACAAACTGATGACAGGGATAAAGATCGCCGTTTTCCGCCACCGCATAGTACTCATGCCCTGCGCCGCAGCCCGCGAGACGCTTGGCCACGCAAGGGCCATTCGAGAGATCCATGTTGAAGTGGAAGAAGAAAAATCCCTTTCCCGCGCGATGCCGCTCCAGATAGGCCTCCGTCAAGCGGTCATACTCCTCATAGATGCGCGGCAAGTCCTCCTCCGTAAAGCCCAAGGGCGAATCCTTCAGCACCACGGGCTCCACCGAAAGGATATCGAAGCCCTGCGCGTGGATGTCCAGCACATCCTTCGTAAAATCCATATTTTCTTTCGTATAGGTTCCGCGCAGGTAATAGTCCTGCCCCCCACGGCTCTCCACCAGCGCACGGAAATTCTTCAGCACACGGTCATAGGTGCCGTGCCCGCCCGCGTCGGGACGCATCCTGTCATGCACCTCGCGCCGCCCGTCCAGGCTCAGCACCAGCGAGATATGGTTGTCGTTGAGCCACCGGATATTCTTCTCGTTCAGCAGCATGCCGTTCGTCGTGAGGGTCAGCTTGAAGATTTTTCCCGTCTCCTGTTCGCGCTGCCGCACATATTCCGTCACAGCCTTCACCGTGCTGAGATTCAGGAGGGGCTCCCCGCCGAAAAAGTCGATCTCGCAGTGTTTTCGCGGGCCGCAGTGGGAAATGATATAGTCCACCGCCGCGCGCCCCACTTCCTCGCTCATGACGGCACGCTCGCCGCCATAGCTGCCGCCGTCGCCAAAGCAGTATTTGCAGCGAAGGTTGCAGTCCTGCGCCACCATGAGGCAGAGGGACTTCACCAGCCCCGTCTGCTGGAAAGTCGGCGGCACATCGATGTCCGGGGCAAAAAGCTCCCCCAGTTCCATGAGCTCATGCAGTTCTCCCACTGCCTCGCGAACCTCATCCGCTCCATAGATGCCGCCCCACCTCGAAACGGTTTCCTCGTCATTCGCACCGTCAAACGTGTCCATGAGGTCGTAGATCATCCGATCGATCACATGCACCGCGCCGCTGTTGACATCCAATAAGATATAGGTTCCGTTCTGCTCGAATTTATGGATTTTGGTTTTCATTGTCTCTCCCTTTTTCTGCGTCCAAAAAGAGCCCTCCCCGTCGGGGGAAGGCTCTTCTCTTCCTCTTTTACTTTTTGCTCTCGCAAACCTGATTCCCGACCGTGCAGGAAGTCTTGCACGCGGACTGGCAGGATGCCTGGCACTCGCCGCAGCCGCCCTTCTTCAAGGATGCCTGCATGGTCGGCTTGTTGACCGTCTTGATATGCTTCATGAAAATATCCTCCTTTTTTTGATGCCTCTCTTATTATCTTATCCTGTTTCTCCCGTAAACGCAAGTCATTTTCTGACAATCTCCGGCTTGCGCCCGCAAAAGGTCACGATGGAGAGGCCCATGCCTTCTGCGAAATCCGCTGCGCGCTCGAATTGCACACCGATGGCCTCTGCGTTATGCGCATCCGAGCCAAGGGTCACATACCTGCCGCCAAGCTCATGATAGCGCCGATAGACGGGCGCCAGCTCCTTGAGGGCAAGACGGCTTCCCAGCCTTCGCGTATTGAGTTCCAAGGCAATGCCCCGCTCCACAAGGATACGCAGGACCGCATCGATTTCCTCACGGAAACTGCCATAGTCCACTTCGGGATTCGCAAAAGGCGCCTTGCGGCAGATATAGTCGATATGCCCCAGCACATCCATCTCCTGCGCCGCAGCTTCCTCTGCCATCGTACGGTAGTATTCCCGATAGAATTCCCCTTTTTCCCTGCCCGCGAAGGTCTCCTGCTCATAAAGGTCCTTGCCCCCGACCAAGTGGATGGAGCCAATGACCAGATCGAAGGGCGCACGCGCAAGAAACGCACGGTTCGCCTCGCGGTTCTCGCTCGTCAGGCCAAGCTCCACGCCCAGCCGGAGCCTATCCCCCCGCAGAGGCTCATAGGTCTTCCAGTAGTCCTCCGGCGAAAAGGAAAACTCCAGCCCTCCCGAAAAAAATCCATCATCATAGTGCTCGGTAAACACAAGCCCAAGGCCGAGCATTTCAGCATGATTCAGCGCATCTTCCGCCTTCATCTCCGAATCTGCGGAAAAGACGGTATGCATATGGCTGTCAAACAGCATCATAACTCACCCTACCTGCGCCGCGTAGGCTTCCCTCAGCGCCTTGGCCAGCTGATCCGGGCAGGAGGTCGGCTTGTTCCCGCAGGTATTCCCCTCAAAGCGCTCGATCACGAAATCCATGTCCATGCCCTGCACCAGCTTGGAAATCCCCTTCAGATTGCCGTCGCATCCTCCCTCAAAGCTCACGCTCTGGATTTTCTTTCCGTCCAGTTCCAAGGTAATGCTCCTGGAGCATGTACCCTGCGTCTGATATACATATTTGCTCATCTTCATCACTCTCCTGTCCCTATCATAATAAAAATGCGCGCCGCTTGCAAGTTTTTCCTGCCTAAGCGCAATGAAAATCCGTAATTCCAATTGCATTTCCCGCCCATTTTTTGTATACTTAACCTAACCATATTAGGAAGGATTATGCCTATTTTGATACGGAAGCGAAATAAACGGAAGGAACTACGATAATGGGTTCTACGACATTGATACCAACAGACTTCAATGAGGATGTCCTCCAGCAGCTCAAGGACGTAGAGCAGCTTATCTATTTCAAATGGGATTTTCTCACGGATAATCTGGTATTTAGGGATCCTGTGCAGAATGTTCCCTTTGCCTTCACCCAGCATATCGAACATGCATCTACCGCCCTGTGGAACGGGCATCTGGTGCACCCGGACGACGCTGTGCAGCTTGGGCTTTATCTTGACAGCCTCTTTTCGGATTTCTCTGCGTCGCAGACCGGTCCGGAGAACGGCAAGCAGCGGGCCACAACCAAACTGCGCATACTCAGCAGGCGGCAAAGCGGCGATACCCCGGAACATCTCTGGGCGGAGCTGCGCCTGCTGGTCTATTACGAAAACGATCTTCCGCGTGTTGCCTATGGCTATTTTCGCAATATCCACGCCCAGCAGCAGCTGCAGATGAAGCTCCAACACAAGGCTGAGCATGACCTTCTGACCGGCTTGCTGAACAAGGCTGCTACCCACAAGTATGTAGAGGATTATCTCGCTTCCCTCACGCCCTCCGATGCCCCCCCTGCCCTCCTTATCATTGATGCCGATGGCTTCAAGGCCATCAACGATACCTTCGGCCACATGTTTGGCGATGCCGTGCTCACGGATATGAGCATGGCCATCACAAAAGCGTTCCGCCAGACGGACATCATCGGGCGGATCGGCGGCGATGAATTCCTGGTGCTCTTCAAGGAACTTCCGCAGCTGCAGCTGCTGGAGCTTCGCTGCGAGGAGCTGGGAAATACTTTGCGCCATGTCTACAAGAGTGAGGGAAAAGACCTTCCCTTTTCGGTGAGCATCGGCATCGCGCTCTACCCCGACCACGGCAAGACGGCGCAGGAGCTCTTCGAGCACGCGGATCGCGCCCTCTATGAAGCAAAGGCCCGTGGACGCGACCAGTATTTCGTCTACCATTCCAGTCTCTTTGGCGCCGCCTCCGTGATTTCCAACCGGGATCCCCAAAACATGGCGGAGATCCAGCAGCGCGCCTTCAAGGACAATATGATCGAGTTCATCTTCAAGCTGCTCTACGAGACAAGCAGCCCGGATGCAACGATTGCGCTTTCCATCGGCATGTTCGGCAAACAGTACAATCTGGATCGTGTGGCAATCGACCGCTACAACAAAGGCGCCAACCAATATACAACAAGCTTTGAATGGCTGAGTCCGAACGGCGTTTCCCTCATGCCCGGCTCATGCGCGGAAGAAATGTCCGACATCATCAACCAGCGCAACCAGATGGTTCTGTCGCGCTACCATCCTTCCTCCTACGGAGTGATTTCCCTCTGCAGGGATACGCGCAAGGCAGGCGAGGAATATCAGGAAGCTGCCATGCAGCTGCACGTCGGCGCCTTTGCCCACATACGCATCACCCACGGCGACGAGGATCTCGGCTGTGTCTGCTTTGAGTCGGCCAGCGCGCCGCGCACCTTTACGGAAAAGGAGCTGCGCGACCTCAACATCTTCTCCGTCCTGCTTGGCAATATCCTGCTGGCGCATGAATCGGACGAGGAACTTCTGCAGGACAATAACCACTTGCGCGAGATCCTCGACCACATGCAGGAATTCATCTATGTGGTCAACAAGGAGACCTATGAGCCTGTTTACTTCAACCAGACCATCCGGCAGGCCCTGGGCGGCATTTCGGTCAACCAGCCCTGCTACAAGCGCTTCCACAGTCTCAGCAGCCCTTGTCCGTTCTGCCCCGCGCAGCAGCTTTCCAAATCGGGGAACGAATATCTCCAGATGACCATGTCCACCTGGGGCACCCCCACGGACGCCCGCATCTACAATATCGAATGGGAAAAGGGCAGCGGCAGCAAATACGCGCTCATCATACAGGATCCGTTCTGAAAGCAAAAAGAGCTATGAAAACAGGCTGAACGCCTTTCTTCATAGCTCTTTTCATGTCTTGGGAAAAGAGGAAACCGGTTCTTTACTCGTACGCAAGCATGCCGTCCATATTGTCATGCAGGGCATCCAGATAAGCCTTCAGCTCTTCCGTCACTTCGGGATTTCGCAGCGCAAATTCGATATTGGCCTGCAAAAAGCCGATCTTGGAGCCCACATCGTAGCGATGCCCCTTGAACACATAGGCGTACATGGCCTCGTTCCTCGCGAGCCGCTTCAGGGAATCCGTCAGCTGGATCTCACCGCCTGCGCCCTTCTCCTGCGTTTCCAGATAGGAGAAAATCGTCGGCGTCAGGATATAGCGCCCCAAAATCGCGATATTGCTGGGGGCAGACGCCAGATCCGGTTTCTCCACCAGATCGCGTACCTTGAACACATCCTCATCGATTGGCCTGCATTCCACAATGCCGTATTTGTGCACAACATCATCCGGCACCTTCTGCACGCCCAAAATGGAAGTCTTGTACTCATCGAACACTTCCACCATCTGCTGGAGGACCGGCTTCTTGGAAATCACCACATCGTCTCCCAGCAGCACCGCAAATGGCTCGTCCCCGATGAAATGGCTGGCGGTCAGCACCGCATGCCCCAGCCCCAATGGCTGTTTCTGCCGGATGAAGTGGACATTGGCGATTTCCGATATGGACTTCACCATCTCCAGCATCTCCTGCTTGCCGCTCTTTTCCAGTTCCATTTCCAGCTCAATGGAACGGTCGAAATGATCCTCGATGGAGCGCTTGCTCCGCCCCGTCACCACAATGATGTCCTCGACCCCTGCCCCTGCCGCCTCTTCGATGATGTATTGGATGGTCGGCTTGTCCACAATGGGAAGCATTTCCTTGGGCTGCGCCTTCGTTGCGGGAAGGAATCTGGTTCCCAGTCCCGCAGCCGGGATGACTGCCTTTCTCACCTTCATTTTCATTTTATACCGCCCCTTCCTATCTCTCATGCCACTATGTACACTTCGGCAAAAAAAAGAAAATCCCTGCATGAAATGCAGGGATGCCGTTCAAAGGTCTTCAAAAATATCCCGCAGCGAGATTTCCAAATCGTCATACAGGGAAACCTTCAAGGAGAGTTTCATCTTCTTCCGGTCCTTCTCATCCATCATATCCCACTCTTCCTGCGAGAGCGAATGATACAGCTCATCCAGCTCGTAATGACCATCTTGCAGCTTGTAGACCTCGACGGACTTGGCTTTCGGAGAAACAATCCAGTATTCCTTCACGCCGGCCTTTTCATAGGTTTTCAGCTTGACCGACCTGTCCTTTTTCCCCGTGGACGGGGAAAGAATCTCCACAACAAGATCCGGCGCCCCATGGATGCCGTCGGCCTTGATTTTGTCCCGGTTGCACACGATCATGACATCAGGTATCAAAAACCCATTCTCCAAATAAAGCCCTGCCTCAGAAAATGCCCTACAGCGCTTCCCTTTCAAGTATGAAGCAAAAATCCTATCGATATTCCCACGGATAACGACATGGCTCATATTGGGCGGTGACATCTGATATTCCACGCCGTCGATTACTTCCGTCCGATCATATTCCTCAAAATCTGCCAGCATAAAACACCCTCCTGTCATGTCCGATGCATTCGAGAAGCACACCCCATCATACTTCGCTCAGAATAAATTCCGCCCTGCCCTTCAAGAGATAGTTCCCAAGTCCTGCCGGCAGGAATCCCGTCTCGCCCTTGGACAGCTCCAGATCCCCCTGCTCCGAATGAAGCTTCAGGCTGCCATCCAGGACGGTGATGGCCTGAAAAGAGGCAGGGCTTGCATTCAGCGAAAGATCGTCTTCCATGCTGAATTTATACACGGTGAAATACTCGCAGGAGGCCAGCAGGCTTGCCGCCGCATTCGGGAAAAGATCGATGCCACTCAAGGCCCTCGGCTCGCGCACAGGCGGCTCCAGCCTCGTGACATCCAGCGCTTTCTCCACATGGAGCTCGCGTGGCTTGCCGTCCGCCCCCTTGCGCCCGAAATCATAGATGCGATAGGTCGAGTTGGAGTTCTGCTGGATCTCACAGATCAGGATGCCGGCGCCAATCGCATGGAGCGTCCCCGAATCAATGAAAAACACATCGCCCTTGTGCACGGGAACCTTGTTGCATACCTCCAGAAGCGTATCATCCCGAATACGGCGCTCGAATTCTTCCTTCGATATCCTGTGCTTGAATCCGTAGAGCAGGCTCGCTCCCGGCTCACAGTCCACGATGTACCACATCTCTGTCTTGCCGTACTCACCCTCCACCCGAAGCGCGTACTCATTGTCGGGATGAACCTGCACAGAAAGGCTGTCCTTTGCATCAATGAGCTTGATGAGAAGCGGGAAATACGGGAACTTTTCCGCATTGCTCCCTAAGATGCCCTTGCCCTCTGCCTCGATATACTCGCTGAGTTTCTTGCCCGCGGCCTCACCGTTTGCGATGATGCTCTCTCCGTCCTTGTGGCAGGACAGCTCCCAGCTCTCCGCCA
Organism: uncultured Veillonellaceae bacterium; assembly: GCA_902785705.1. Classification (GTDB taxonomy): domain Bacteria; phylum Bacillota; class Negativicutes; order Selenomonadales; family Selenomonadaceae; genus UBA9786. The sequence goes on along the minus strand of CACZZN010000025.1, from coordinate 26,409 downwards.
CCTTTTCCAAGGCCGTCTCCTTATGATATTCCGTCTTCAGCCGCGTGCCCCCCCAGAGATAGTCCTTCAACGGCGCCGTGAGCTTCAATGGATACAGCATGAAAATCTCCCCCTCGTATGCAAAATATCTTTCTTCAATTATAGCAATCTTCTTTCTTATGGGCAACGAAAAAAACTGCCGTACGTCCTAGAAACGTACGGCAGTTTCTATTGCTTTATCTCACAACTTTATCGCCGGATTACACGCTCAGGATACCGAGGGCATAGCCAACGATGCCGATGGCAAAGAGCCCGAAGATGATCCAGATCGCGTTGACCTTCCTCTTGAGGAGTGCCATGCAGGCGAAGGTCATGAGCAGCGGAACCAGACCGGGCATGAGCTGATCCAGAATGCCCTGCACCGTGGTGACCACGTGCTCGCCTGCTGCGTTATCGATTTCCGACACAACGACAGGGATGTTCACATGTGTCCACTTGTTGACCAGTGCGCCCATGACGAACAGACCAAGGATGGAAGCGCCCTCCGTGAGCTTCTGCAGCTTGTTGCCGGCCACATCCTGCACCACATCCGTACCTTTGGAATAGCCGTAGCTGATGCCGTACCACCGAACGGCAAGACGAACAGCGTTAAAGAGCACGAAGAAGATCAGCGGACCGATGAGGCTGCCCGTCATGGCGAAAGAAGCGCCGAGAGCTGCTGTGATCGGGCGAAGCGTGCCCCAGAAGATCGGGTCGCCGACACCGGCCAAAGGACCCATCATACCGACTTTGATACCGTTGATGACACCATCCGGAACATCTGCGCCATTGGCCTTCTTCTCCTCCAGCGCTGCCGTGATGCCGATGATCGGAGCCGTAACGAACGGCTGCGTGTTGTAGAACTCCAAGTGGCGCTTGATGGCCTGCTTGAGCTCCTCGCCCTCATAGAGACGGCGAAGGATCGGAACCATGCCGAAGCAGTAGCCCAAGCCCTGCATACGCTCCATGTTCCAGGATGCCTGCAGGAAGTTCGAACGGATAAATGTCCAGAAAAAATCATTTGCAGTAATCTTTTTTTCCATTTTCGTATCCTCCTCTAGGTTCGATCAGTCCAGTTCATCGTCCAGCCCGCTGTCCGAACCGCCGCTCGCTGCTGCCGGAGCTGCCGCAACCGCCTGATACTTCGGATTGAGCTGGATGTAGATAATTGCCGATACAAGCCCGATCACGCCCAACGCCACAAGGTTGAAGTTCGTGAAAGCCGCAACGACGAAACCCAAGAAGAAGAACGGCATGAGATAGCTTGCGCCCATCATGTTGATGACCATTGCATAACCTACGACAACGATGAAGCCGCCCGCAACCTGAAGACCGCCGGTGATGACCGGAGGAATCGCATTGAGCATATCCTCCACGACGCCGGTTCCTACGGACATAGCCACGAGAACGGCCGGGATGCCGACACGGAGACCCTGCAGGATCAGCGCGCCATAGTTGCAGAGATCGATGCCGAAGAGATTGCCCTCCTCTGCATAGCTGTCAGCCTTATGCTGGAACACCACGGAAATCGTCTTACAAATGATAGCGAGAACCTGACCTGCTGCTGCCAGCGGCATGGCGATAGCGATACCTGTCGCCACATCCTGATGACCCGCAACAACCAGAATCGTGGAAATGACCGAAGCCAAAGCCGCATCCGGCGCGATCGCCGCGCCGATGTTCATCCAGCCCAAAGCCATCATTTCCAGTGTACCGCCGATGATGATGCCCGTCGTCATATCCCCCAGAATAAGTCCTGTCATTGTGCAAGCGATGAGCGGACGATGTGTCTGGAACTCATCCAAGCAGGAGCCCATGCCAGCGATCGTGGCGAAAATGAAGATAAGTAAAACTTGCATTGTTCCCATTATGTTTCCCTCCATTTAAGATATATAGAAAAATCCCTGCGGGAGGAGTAAGAACTCCTCCCATATGTCAACGGACGGCTTACTTCAGCACATCCATCAGCATAACCTTGGCATCCGTATCGACCTTGCGGATCTCGAGCTCAATGCCCTTCTCGTTGAGCTTCTTGAATGCTTCGATATCCTTGTCATCTACGGAAACAGCGCCCGTGATCTGATGCTTGCCTTCCTTGAAGCTCATGCCGCCGATGTTGACGCTCGTGATGGGCACACCATGCTCCACCATATAGAGAACGCTGGTCGGATTCGTGAAGAGCAGGAGGCACTTGTCATCCGCATACTTCGGGTTCTCATAGACGCGCACAGCCTTCTCAAGATCCACCACATGGGACTTGATGCCTGCCGGAGCGACCTGCTTCAGAAGCGTGGAACGGATCTTGTCCTGCGCCACATCATCATCGCATACGATGATGCGCTGGCATCCCGTCACCTTGGACCACACCGTTGCGACCTGTCCGTGGATCAGACGGTCATCGATTCTTGCCAATACGATTTTCATTACAATTCCTCCTCCTCGTCATCGACAATTGCGCTTGCATGGAACGTCTGAATGCCATCCTTGCCTGCGGCAACAGCCTTCTCCATGAGCTCTTTGATGTCCGCGCCGCCATAGGCGAGCTGCTCACCGGCCATCGCAATGAGCATCGGCAGGCTTACGCCCGTCACGACACCGTACCTCTCATTGTTGATGACCAGCCGCGTCGAAGCATTGTACGGGCTGCCCCCGAACAGATCATTCAGGAAGAGCACGCCGTCTTCGCAGTCAAGTTCCTGGATTGCCGCCTCGTACTTCTTGACGACATCATCCGGACCCTCGCCCGGAATCAAGGTGACCGCCTTGACGTTCTTCTGCTCGCCCATGATCATTTCGCAGGACTTGACCAGCTCCGTCGCGAAGATACCATGAGTTCCAACGATAATACCGAACATTTCTTTTCCCCCTTTGCTATTCGTCCAGGTATTCCCTGCACCCTATTAACATGCAAGTTGCGTGCCAACTTTGTGTATTAAAACAAAAGACATACCCTTCGCCCACAGTTCCGTATCTTTTTCATGTTTTTTTCAAGAAAATAATACGGTGGTGTTGTTTTTGATACACTTTAATACGTTTTTAATATTCATAAACTGAATTTTTTGCTCGAATTGCCAGCAAAACAAATACACCGAATGAAAAATCTTTCATCCGGTGTATCAAAACTCTCATATCATGTTCGCCATGAAACAGAATTCATCCTCGTCAAATCTAAGCTTCAGCGATGTCTCAAATACACTCGCGGCCTTTTTGATGGCATAAAGTTTTTGTGTATCAATCTGCGAGCGATCCCCCTTGTAGACCAACTGGGTGCGCGTGACAACACGTTCCAGCGCGCATCCGCAGTGGACAATCAGCCGCACCCGAATGGGGTTCGAGAAGGTCTGCCCCAATGTTTTCTCCAATATACTGTCGAATTCCAGCAATACACTGAGCACCTTCGACGGGTTCAGATAGGTCAGGAATTTGCGCAGCGACTCCTCGCAGAGCGTCTGCACCACCATATTATTTTTTTCCTTGGGCACCAGATTGAGCTCATGGTTGTAGACCAGCTCCGTCAGCAGCTTTTCGCCATTCCCGTCGATGAGCTGCTCCAGCGGGATGAAGGGTATCTCCTGCTTGGGCTTCTTCATGCCGACCGTCGCAATCACGCGGTATTTCTGCCGGATATCCGCAATGCGCTCCTCCATTTTCGTGAGCCCGATGGGAATCACCTCGACGGCCCGTCCCGTATGGTGCAGGATTTCTTCCACCAGCGCTTTCAATTTGAGCGCTGCCCCCTGCCCGGTCGAACAGATCGTGATGACAGCTTCCTTTTCCATCGCAGCACCTTCCTGCGGCTCCACGAAATCCACCGTCTCGTACCCGTGGAAGCTCCGCAGTGACTCATAGATGGTGTCGAGATCCATGCCCGCAAGATCCGCCTTCCGCATGGCCTCCAGAATCAACGGTGTGGACACCATATCAATCGTGCGTATCCGGATGTGCAGCTTCTCCGAGAGGATTGCCCCCATATTGCAGAGCGAGCCCATATCCGCAAGGATCAGCACCCCCTGCGAGCATGGCAGCCCCCGCAGCATGGCCTCCATGCGCTGCATGACCTCCTGAGGCTTCACGTCCAGCGGCATATCCACGGGAATCAGATTCGTGTCCGTAGCGCTGAACAGCTTCTGCGCCACTTCCACCATGGAGCTTGCCGTGCTTTTCCCATGGGTCGCGACTACGATGATGACCTTCTCCTCCAAATCATCATCCTCCGAGGATTCCAGCAAAAGCGCAATGTACTCCACCTCAATGGCAGGCACCACGATATGATAATGCTCCTCGATACGCTGCTGGATTTCCTGCGCCACATGATAGTAAACGGTATCATTCTGCAAAGCGCTGCCCAGCGCATTGTACGGGACGGCCTCCTTTGCTTTGACACGCTTCAGGAACGCGGAAAGGTGCAGGCTGAACGCGTAGAGAAACCGATCCCGGTAGCTGCGGTTCAGCCGCTTCTGCACAAAAAGGGAGATCTGTTCCGAAAAGTCTACAAGGCTGGCGTCCACGATCTTCAGCAGGCGCTCCCGCGTCGTCATGTTGACAGAATCCTTTTTATTGTAGAGAGATTTTATGTAAACGTTTACATCTGTAGCGACGATCTGCTTGATCAGCTCATCGCTGATGCCCTCGCCCTTCAAGAGCTCTACCTTGTCCTCCACCACGCGGTAGAGATTGAAGAACTTACGGTCCGACTCGCTCTCCTCCAGCCGCTTCTCTCCTGCCGGCGTCACGACCAGCGTTTCCGTCACATACTGGGAAAGCTCCGCCAATGCTTGACGGTTCGCGGAAAGCGTCAGCAGCCCATGCTTGACATTCGACGGCAGCATGCGGAAATCCACCTCAATGGAATCCGGACTGTCGATACCGTTCAGAAAGGCCTGGGCACAGAGCAGCTTGATATTCGACTTGAGCTGACCCACATTGCCCGCACCGATGCTGCCGAGGAGTGCCTTGATGGCCTCTACGCTGATGCGCACAGGCTTTTTGACGCGCCGGGCTTCATCGGAAAACAGAAGCTTTATGATATCGAGCTTTTCCGCCAGCGAGCGTTCTGCCAGCGGCTTGATGGTAATGATGTTCGGGATGCGGCGCACAAAGGTCTTGGTCAAGGCGGAATTCGGGTCCTCCGTCGTTGCGCCGATGATGAGCACCTTCGCATGGCGTTCCCTTGCGGTTTCCCCCAAGCGGTTGAAGGTCCCCGTGTCGATGAAGTAGAAGATCATCTCCTGGCCTTCCGGCGGCAGACGATGGATTTCGTCCAGGAACAGCACCCCATTGTCCGCCGCCTCCACCAGCCCCGCCTTCGCCTGCTCCGCGCCCGTGAAGGCACCCTTGATATGGCCGAAGATATGCGAGATCAGGAGCTGGGGATTGTTGTAGTAATCCGCGCAGTTGAAGGTGACAAAGGGGGCATCCTCCGCAAAACGGTGCATCATCTTCCCGTACTCGTACATCATGTGCGCAAAAAGCGTCTTGCCGACGCCCGTCTGCCCCACGATGAGCGTATGCAGCCCATCGGGCGGATAGAGAATGGCTGCCTTGGCCTGCTCCACCTGCTTCGCAAGACTCCCCTCCGCGCCGATCAGCCGCTCGAAAGGGCTCCTTTCTTCAATGCCCGTGCTCCGCACGCACTCCTCCATGGAACGGAACTCGCAGACTTCGTCCGGCAGGCTTTCCCCCAGCAAATCCTCCAGCGTGCTGCGGTCAAAATAATACACCGGCCGTCCCACGAGCTTCACGATGCGGCCCTGCCGATGCAGCACATTGAGCTCCATGGACACATTGTTCCTGAGGATGTCCAGCTCCTCCGCAAGCTCCGAAGCCGTCACGCCCACATGCCCCTTGAGCTGTGCCTTCGTATACCCCTGTGATTTTTGCCGAATATACCCATAAATACGGTCAATCCGTTTCACTGTATCATCTCCTTTTGCTGCGAAATCTTAGCGAGCGCAAGCCATGGGCGAAGCGGAAGCTTAGATGTCGTGTAAGGGCGTGTGGACACCGTAGGTGTCCGGTAAGCTTGATACGCTGACGAAAAGATTATATCAGTGTATCAAAAAAAAGAAAAGACCTCCGCGGAAAACTCTGTGCGAAACGAGGTTTCGCACTACGTCCTTACACGAAATCTAAGGAAACGCTGATTAAAGATGCCGTGAAGTCGTAGCAGAGCTACGTCGAACGGCATCTGACGCAGCATGACAGGAAAAGACTCGGCAAGGGCAAAAGGGAATTAATCAGTGTTTCCCCAAGCTCGTACTGCGCCTTCGGCTTGTATTCGCTAAGATTTCGTAGTAAAAGCCTTCCCTTGGGCGAAAGGGAAGGCTCATTATTACAGCAGTCTGCGGATACTGTCGCTGATTTTGCGTGCAACATAGGGATTGTTCATCACATAGAGGTGGATGCCATCCACCCCGTTCCCCAAAAGATCAACGATCTGGTCGATAGCGAACGCGATACCTGCATCCCGCAGGGCTTCGGGCCGAGACTCATATTTTGCCAGAATCCGCTGGAACTTGCGCGGCAGCGTCGCCCCGCACATGGTCACCATGCGCTCGATCTGGCTCTTGGAGGTCACAGGCATGATCCCCGCCTCAATGGGGACTCCAATCCCCGCCAGCTGCGCTTTCTCACGGAATTTGTAGAAAAAATCATTGTCAAAGAACAGCTGCGAAATAAGGTGATCCGCTCCCGCCTCCACCTTCTGCTTCAAAAACTGGATATCCGCATCCAGGCTCGGCGCCTCGATATGCCCCTCCGGATAGCAAGTCGCAAAAATCCGGAACTCATCTCCCGTCTGTTCACGGACAAAGGCGATAAGATCCTTCGCGTGGCGGAAATCCTGCTGCGGCTCCGCGCCCGGGACTCTGTCCCCGCGCAGCGCCAGCAATTTGTCAATTCCCTTTGCCCGCATCTGCTCCAGCGTCTCCATGATTCCGGCCCGCGAAAAATAAATGCAGGGCAAATGTGCAACGCTTTGCCTGTGATACTTGTCCTGAATCGCAGCCGCGACCTCAACGGTACGCACACTCCCGCCCGCTGATGAGCCTCCCGCCCCGCAGGTCACGCTGATGAAATCCGGCTCCAGCTCAGCCAGCTCCCCCAGTGTCTGATAAATCTTATCAATTGGCATGTCCCTTTTCGGCGGAAAAACCTCAAAAGAGAACATGGTTTTGGAAGATATAGTCTGTTCCTGTGACATATAGCACTCGCCTCCTGTTGTATGGAATCATGTAGTTATTCGCTCCCCAACCCATCGATTCCTGCAAAACAGATGTATTTTCTACTCTGAGCTTTAGGGGGGCAACCTTTCCACCTGAAAAACAATGCTGCACCTAAATCACCAACGTGGATGCACCAATCTTCAGCCTCCACATTTGAGGTTAATATTACATATCCAGAGCATATGGCATCGTTCTCTGCGCCTTTCATCTGCATGGTGGTGAAAAATAGACAGCCAAGAAAATCCTGGCTGTCTAATCTCTATGAGCCCACGCAGCACCTCTTACACAATCCACACCTATGGACTTACTTCGTCCCACAGGAGAAAATCCTGTCCGCCGAATATCAAATCGCTTCATCCATATCGGCCAGATAACGGCCATAAAGCATGTTTTTCCGGGCGGGCGGCAAATCCTTTTGTCCATTCATTGCCTGCTGATAATTTTTTACCGACTGAAAAGCCTGAGCCATCAATTTTTCTGCATAGGTTTTCATTGCGTTTTTCATGTTCTTTCCCTCCGTTGATACCTTTCTTTGCCTTCGTTCTGGATTTATCATAAAGCATTTAGCGGAAAAAGAAAAACACTTATCATCAATATACCTATTGAAAAAACTAATCAATCACTATAACATAGCACCATGGAGGTGCATGTTATGAATATCCAGCAAATGGAATACTATGCCGAAGTATGCCGCTATCAAAATGTCACGAAAGCTGCCGCCGCCCTGCACATGTCCCAATCCACCCTGAGCCTTTCCATGAAAAACATCGAACGGGAAACCGGGCTCAACCTGTTCCGCCATGTAGGGCGCAATATCCAGCTTACCGGCGATGGTGAAGTCCTGCTCCATGAAGTGGAAAATATGCTAAAGCAGGTAAAGCGCTTTGAAGCCAGCGTCAGGGAAATTGCCCAAAAGCACAATCGTCTGCAAATCGCGGTTCCCTCCCAGATTGCCACCATCATTCTGCCCATGCTGTTAGGCGAATTTCATCAGCTTCACCCGGAAATCGAATTGGAAATTACGGAGCCTGCCGGCAGCGCTGCTCTGGATATGGTGGAACGGGAAGAAGTTGATTTGGCCTTTGTCCACGATGCTGAAGGACGACCCAATCTTGCCCTGCGCAAATTGTCCGAATGGCCCATCTGCCTGTGCGTCCGCAAAAGCCATCCCCTGGCCGCAGCTTCCGGTGTTACGTTGGCTGAAGCAGCCAAATTCCCTCTGGTTCTTCTCAGCCGCAAGTTCATTTTGACTCGTCAGATACTTGCTCATTTTGACCGAAAAAAATTGCAGCCCCGTGTGCTTCATTACTCCCCCAACCTCTCCACCGTCTGGAATACGGTTCAGCAAGGGATTGCCCTCTCCATACTTACCGGCAACGCCATTCTCCCGGACAGTGGTCTGATCGCAGTACCCATTGCAGGGCTTTCCCAAAAAGGTTTTATCGTCACGAAAAAAGGACGGCAAATCTACTCTGACGAACGTCTGCTTATCGACTTCGTCAAACATAAATTTGCCGCCCGGACTACTGTGCACACCTTTATGTAAATCGTTGCGGTTTTCATATGGCTGCATTTTTCAATGAGCATCATCCTGCCCCTAACGACACGGAAGATGCCCCGGAACAGCAGTTTCCGGCTGGCATGTTCCAATTTGGAAAACGGAAGAATGAGTATAAAATATGTTAATGGTTCCATCCTTTTGCGGCAAGGAAGGGGGATTATTGACATATGTCAGTATCCACACTATAATGATTCACAGCATCGGACAGCCCATGCGGAGGTGGCAGAGATGGCCGGACCGTGCCAAAAGCGCCGTATTTGCGCTATGCCCGGATTTTGTCGATTCGGGCCGGAGCGAACGACGGAGACAGACTGCCCGCTCATCATGACGGTGGACGAGTATGAGTGCCTTCGCCTCATGGTCTTGCAGGGAAGCCGCAGTTTGTGGCGGATATTTCATGCCGCCACCATGGACATGGAGAAGGACATAGCTGCGGAAAACACGGTGCAAATAAGATAAACGGAATACTTCCGACAACAGGTAGTTGAAAGGAACACGAAAATGGAACGTGCAGAAAAAGCTGTGGAATACAAGCATAATGGATATAACTGCTGTCAGGCGGTTCTGGCTGCATATGCGGATGAGCTGGGACTGCCGGAGGAAACGCTCAAACGCATGGGTGCTGCATTCGGTTCCGGCATGGGCGGCATGGAAGGCACTTGCGGTGCCTTGTGCGGCGCTGAAATGGTTCTCGGCCTGCGAGATTATGCGGGAAAGCCAATGCATGCCGCAGCTAAGGCCATGCATGAGTCTTTTCGGGAAAAATCCGGCGCTGCGATTTGCAAGGAACTGAAAGGCATCGGCACGGGAAAAGTGCTGTGCTCCTGTGATGATTGCGTCCGCCATGGGGTGGAAGCCGCCATGGAGGTGCAAGTTTGACAGCAGAAAGAAATGCCGCTTCAAAATTTCCGGCAAAGCGCCATGCCGTCCCCGATAGGCAGCTTTGCGCAGCTTGCGGGGCCTGCACGGCTGTTTGCCCACGCGGAGCCATCACGGTGTGGAAGGGAAGCTATTCGGTGGTGGATGAGGCCCTGTGCGTGGGCTGTGGACGTTGTGCCAAGGAATGCCCTGCCTCTGTGATACGAATTGAGGTGAGAGCATGAAACAGCACTGGTACAATTATCTATGGATATGGTCGGTGATTTATTTCACCATGGGATTTTTCAACATTCTCTTTGCGTGGCTGGGGCTTATCAGCTTCATTCTTCCCCTGATATTTGCTGTGGGAAAGGGGAGCAAAGGGTTCTGCAACCGATACTGTGACCGCGGTCAGCTTTTGCGGATGCTGGGCAGCCAGCGAGGTTTCTCCAGGGGAAAGGATATGCCGGCATGGCTGAAAGGAAAGGCCTTCCGCTATGGGTTTCTGATTTTCTTTTTGACGATGTTTGGCAATATGCTCTGGGGAACCTATCTGGTCTTTGCGGGGGCAGCGAATCTTCACGAGGCAGTTACGTTCTTTTGGACTTTTGATGTCCCTTGGCACTGGGCATATCCCGTGCCGGCAGAACCTTGGATTGCCCAATTTGCCTTTGGTTTTTACAGCCTTCTGCTGACTTCGGCTATCCTTGGAATTCTTACAATGCTCGCCTATAAGCCTCGGTCCTGGTGCGTGTATTGCCCCATGGGAACCATGACGCAACTGATATGCAAAGCAAAGGCATCCTGAAGGACTGAAAGATCCGTTGGAAATCTTTCCCATGTTTCAAATGGAGGCAGATGTCACAATCGCTTGCGCTTCTGTTCATCCGTCGCAGCAAATTCAGCGAAAAGCAACAAAAAAATCGGGCATTAAGCCCGATTTTTGTCGATTTTCTGCAAGATACTCGATATTCTGCAAAAAACCGTACTCCTCTTAACAGTTTTATTCTGTTCTTCCGTCAGCCTGAGAAGCCCTGCACGAAGAACTTGATGAAAGCGATGGTTTGCGGCTGATAAATGATATCCACCAGAAATGCGCCGACAATCGGAACGATCATGAAGGCTTTTCTGGACATGCCGTACTTGTCCTTGACCGCCGTCATGTTCACGATCGCGGAGGGCATAGCGCCGAGGCCGTGGCCCAGAAGGCCCGCGCACATGACTGCTGCGTCGTAGTTCTTTCCGAGGATCGGGAAAACGACGAAGATGGAAAGGAGCACCAGTACTATCACCTGCGAGGCGACGATGATCAGGACCGGTCCGATCAGGTCAAGCAGCTGATACAGGTTCAGGCTCATCAGCGCCATGGAAAGATACAGGTTCAGCATGACATTGCCAGTGCCGTCCACCAGCGGGAATCTGAAATGATACCAGTGGAACTGCTCGTTCAGGTTGCGAACAAGCATAGCGACAAACATTGCGCCGACATAGGACGGGAAGCTCATTTCGATCAGCTTGCCGAGCCAGCCGGAGATCTCGGTTCCGAGTGCCATGCAGAACAGGATCGCGGTCACGTTCTTCAGGACGTCCAGGTTGGCGAGCTTTTCGCCGTGTCCTGCATTGATCTCTTCGACGGAAGTGTCCAAGGTATCGGAGTTGTCCGGGGTCAGGTGGTTCTTCTCGATCAGCATGCGGGCCACCGGTCCGCCCACCAGGATGCTGAAGATCAGGCCGAAGGTCGCAGCTGCCGCGCCGACGGTGATACCTGCCGGATAGCCCATCTCGGTAAAGGTGGAACCGTAGGAGCCTGCCGCTCCGTGTCCACCGATCATGGAGATGGCACCTGCCAGGAGCGCGTAGGGATACTTAAGGCCTGTGACATTGGCGAGGCCGATGCTGATGCAGTTCTGGATGATAGAGACGATGCCGGCGATCAGCCAGTAGACGATCAGCAGGATTCCGCCCTTCTTCAGAAGGGAAAGGGACGCGCCCAGGCCGACGGTGGTGAAGAACGCCACCATGAACGGACTCTGGAATGTCGTGTCGAACTTGAACGCGAACGCGCCGCTCTGATGTCCGGCAAAGGTGATGAACATGAACAGGAAGCCGCCCAACACAGGAGCCGGAATGCAGTACTTCGTGAGGAAGCTCACCTTCTTCCGGATCCAGAAGCCAATCAGGAGCAGGATGGCGGCCAGCGCTGTCGTCATGACCATCGTACAGCTGATATTCAATGTACCTTCAACAGTTTCAAAAGACATAAGCTGCCCCCCTTTACTCTTTTTCACCAGTTCTCATATCTTCCCGTTTATTATGGCAATTTCGCCCGGCCCTTTCCAATAATCATAAAACTGAGCAGCAAGTTCATTCCTGACGCGGCTGCCATCATCGTCATAACCCATAAGATATCCCTTTCATGCAAAATAATAATACACGTCCCGGCCAGCAGGAGAGCGCCGACTTTTTTTGCTGCGTTTTGCGCCACCAGATCGCTTTGTTGGTTGCGGTAATTGCCGCCCTCTAATGACGAATTCTGCACCAATGTGATATAAGGGTCGCGCACAAAAGCCTGCATAAGATAACCCATAAACAGCACCCCTGCGGTATCAACTTCGGAATAGAACCAGGGAAACACTTGCAGCATAAGCCCCGCCATAAGCAGCGCCCCTTCTATGGCATAGGTATTATCGCCAAGCTTGTAATAGGCTTTTCTCATGGCCAGATTGGACAGGGAGCGGAACAAATAAATCATGGTGGAAACGATGCTCAAAAGCGATACCACATATTCGCTGCCGCTGCCTGAAAGCAGTTCCTGAAAATTTAGTCTCGAATAGGTAAGTCCCACTCCGGAAAGCGCGGTTACAATGGCGAAGGATGAGAAAAGCAAAATGCCGAAGGACTGCCCGCCCCGCTGCCAGCCATCAGCGGACTGCTGCGACGCTGGCACCGGAAGATCTGTCCCCCGAAACGGTTCGTTATGGGTGATCCGAAAAGAAACCATAACTCCGCCAATGCACAAAAGAATGCATGCGAACATGGGATAGTAGGCATTTACAGCGAAAAGCGGCCCGCAAAAAAAGGAAGATGCCATCATGACCAGCGCCGCAAAACCATTGGCATCAGACTGATAGGAAACAAATTGATTCTCTGAGCCATGCCCTGCCAGATGCTTTTTCATAATCGCCGGTCCCACGGCGCCTAAAGTATTGCCGATGCACTTCAGGAATCCTCCTGCCAAAACCGTAACATAGTTTGGCGCAAAGGTGATGCAGATGGCTGACAGCAAAAAAACGATGCTGCCCAGGCGCAGAGATATACTGTTTCCTGCCCGGTGCACAAATTTCAGCAGCGGGTACTGGACCAGCAGGGAGAAGATAAGGGATAAAAATGTTATCTCGGATATCTGCTCAAGGGTGAGTTTTTTTACCTGTGTCAAAAAAATCGCATCGCAAACTATGAAGAAAAGAAGCTCGCTTTCAAGTGCCGTATACAGCAGATATTCACTATAAAATCTATCTTTGCATTTTTCTCTTAAATCCTTCATCATATTTTCCGTCTTTTATCCTGTCTGCAAAACTCATGGCCCGCTCTTTTGCAATAAGTAGCGCTTCCTTCGGAAAAGCCCCCGGCAAAAGGACCGGCGCAAGGCAAATCCGCGCGGCATGGATGCCCTTGATCCATTTCTTTACAGGGGAAATATCCCGGTCCTCCGGCAAGCCTAAATATTCCCTCAGGAAAAGATCGTACAGGCGCCCTGCCTCTTCTTTGTCCAGCCCCAGCTTTGACAGGCACATTGCATCTGAGGCAAGGGATGGCAGGAAAACATAATGGGAATACATGCAGATAAAATCAAATACAGGATGCCCCTTTCCGCAGATCGTCATATCTATAAACCGTATTTTATCATCGTACAGCATCGCGTTCCCCGGGTGGCAGTCGCCGTGGACAAACATGTGGGAATCAGGAATGCTTGCAAAGACCGACTGAAGCTTTTCGGTTTCCTCTTTTGTGCAAAAGGATGGATAAAGCTCCCCAGCAGTTGATATAGAGCTTGCCTTTATGTCCGGCAGGCTCCCGTCCCGGACTTCGGTCCCATGCAGTTCTTTTACGGCCTTGGCAAAGCCAGGGATGAGTTCCCGCCATATACCGGGCTGCTCCCTGATAAGAGCCTCCATTTCCTTTCCGGCTATCCTATCCATAATAATGCCGTACTGCATCCCGGAGCGAACAAGCTCATAGGCCATTGGAACAGGAATCCCTCTTTGATGGGCTGACCGGGTCAAAAGGAGTTCCTGCCAGATGGTTTTGAAGAGGATGGAGGCGCGATAGAGCTTCAGTACTTTTTCTCCCCCCATATCATACACCCGGGAGGTTCTGCCCTTTCCGATTTCGTGAAAATTCCGTATGTCGCTCACTTCTCGCAGGGCTGCGCCAATCTCTTCCGGATCGATTCTGTTCTCATCTGTTTTCAAAATCTCACGCCTCTACCTTAGGGAAATACTAATTAATTCTTCTGCACGCTTGCCGGTGCGTTTTGTGAATGGCTGCGTCAATGCCTCCTGACGCAGCCCCCGCTTCCCATCTGGATTTGAACATTCCTGCTTCTGCGTTCCGGCTTATCCTTCCACCATCTTCAGGAGTCTCGCGAAGCAGTCATCCGCCGCGGGGACTGCACAGTCCAGGACCGCCTGTCCTCTCGCCTCGGCCTCCGCCGCGAAGGCCTTGTCCTTCAGGGAACCGGTATTGATCTTTACGTTCAGCCAGGCGCCGAGAATGCCGTAAAGCGCCGCGCAGGAACCGCCGCCGGGAGCAGGGTCGCAGGATGGCGGCCAGCGCCGTCGTCATGACCATCGTACAGCTGATATTCAATGTACCTTCAACAGTTTCAAAAGACATAAGTTCCCCCCCTTTCTGACAGAAAGCCGTTCATTCATTGGACAGTTTTTCGTTTAATCATTTTCCCAAAACAGTTCATGAAATTTAGCCATCAAGCGCTTTTCATGTTCTTCAATGCGTTTGGCAATTTGCTCTGCAGGCTCAATCTGCTTATATTCTTAGAAGGTACGGGTGAAGGGGATTTCGTAGCCCACCTTGGCCTTTTTGCGGTCAATCCGGGCATCAGGATGGTAGGGCAGGACTTCCCGTTCGAAGTAACCAGAGGAATACTCGTGAATATTGCGATCAGTTTTTTCATGTCCAGTCACATCCACAAATATCAATTTCGCTAGTGCAACCATAAATCCTGCTTTCATAGCCATTTTTCCCTCATCTGTTAGCACGACTAAAAAAATTGGCGAAAGAGTCTATTGCTGATACTATGGACGCCTTGGACGTTCCTGATGCCAAAAGGTTGCAATATACGCTTCGATTGCGGCAATCGATAAATTGACTGCGAATGAAGGCTAGGACAGTACGACAAAGTGTGTGGCTACTGTCGGTACGGCTTCGCCTCCACCACCAACACACACGATTTTTACGGCATATTGAGCATTCTGTAGAAAATAAAAGAAGGGATTGTGAAGAAAGTTCAGACTTCACAGCCCCTTTTATACTATATAACTGTCGAAAAATTCATTGGGAAAGATGTCGAAATCTTCTATCCACCGGTTCCTTTTCATCCGTCGTAGCAAATTCAGTGAAAAGCAACAAAAAATCGGGCATTAAGCCCGATTTTCGTCGATTCTCTGCAAAACACCCGATATTCTGCAAAAAAATTGTGTGCATCGATGGTGGAGACGAAGGGGATTGAACCCTCGACCCCCAGATTGCGAACCTGGTGCTCTCCCAGCTGAGCTACGTCCCCAAAAACATCTACTAGTATACAACGGATAATCTGAAAATTCAAGGGGGAACGGATAAAAATTTCTGCGTGCTATTCTTTTTCCAGAATGACAGGCTGTCCTTCGTTGACTCCCTTTTCATTGGAATGGTCTTCTTCCACCTTCGGAATGGACAGTTTCCCGCTGTCCAGCTTGATATTGGTGATGATCCTGCCCAAGCGGATGCCGGAAACCAGATTCCAAGTCCACTTAATGGCAACCGTGAAGTTTGCATGGGCTCCTGCGAGACGGATCAAATGCACGAGCATCCATGCGCACCATGCGAGGAATCCCGTCATCTTCGGCGAGTTCACGACAGCCTTGCCGCGCCCGATGGTCGCCATCGCGCCAAGATCCTTATAGACGAATTTTTCCAGATTCGCATCGCCCTTGATGAGCCGCATGATATTCCTGCAGCAGACAGCCGCCTGCTGCGTCGCAACCGGTGCTACCGTCGGCAGCGGGCGCTTCATATCGCCGTGCATGAAACCGGCGCAATCGCCGATGGCAAAGACATTCTTATTCGTCGCGCCCTTGACCAGAAGATCCTCTTCCACCCAGATACGGCCATCGCGCGCATACTCTCCGCCGCAGTTCTGGATGAACTCCACCGCCTTCACGCCTGCCGCCCAAATGACTGTGCTGGTCGGGATCTCTTCCCCGCTCTTGAGTTTGAGCACATTGCCGTCATAGTCCACGACCTGCGTATTCAGCCTGACATCGACGCCCTTTTCACGGAGCACACGAACCGCCTCGTCCTGCAGATCCTGGCTCATCATCGGTAATACATGCGGCGTTGCCTCGATGAGCATTACCTTGACATCATTGAAATCCAGATGATGGAATTCCTTTTTCTGGACACTGATGAGCTCCGCAATGGCTCCCGCTTCCTCGATGCCGGTGGGGCCGCCGCCGACGATGACGAACGTCAGGCGCTTCCTGCGGTCTTCCGGTGTCCGGTAAGGCTTGTCGCCGCGCTCGAACTCATGCAGCACATGATTGCGGATGGCCAGCGCCTCCTGAATGGTCTTCATGCCATAGGCATTGTTCTCGACGCTTTTCATGCCAAAGAAGTTCGTGGTCGCGCCTGCGGCGAGCACCAGATAGTCATAGGGAATCTCTCCGTGATTCGTCATCAGGACATTGCGGGATTGATCGACGCCTTTGGCCTTTGCCATGAAGAAGTTGACATTCTTGTTGTCGCGGAAAAAAGAACGCGTAGGATAGGCGATCTCATCTGTGGACAGCACCGAGGTCGAGACCTGGTACAAAAGCGGCTGGAACAGGTGATAGTTGTGACGGTCGACGAGCGTGACCTCCACATCCTCCTTCGCGAGCAGTTTGCAAATCTTGATGCCGCCGAAGCCGGCACCCACGACGACAATATGAGGCTTTCCTCTCAGCATAGTCTTTGCCTTCTTTCGTAGTATGTACAAATTTGAAAAAATTTCATTTATTCCATCTAGCCTTATTATACAATTCAACTTATTATAAAGCAACGAAAAAACCTTAAGCCGTGTCCATCAAGCCGCAGGACAAGATTAAAGATACCGATGAGCCTCAAACGATGCGGAGCAACAGGTGCAGAAGGTAACAGCCGATCACCACGGCAATCGCGAAGAGATATTCCGCCACAGAGCCTACCTCAAAGAACTTCACCCCCACCTTCTGCTTCGGCATGATAAAGGGAACCTTGCCGCAAACCGCATCCTCGGCGATGTGCAGAAGTGCGCCGACGCAGAGATAGATGCCGAGAAGCGACAAATCCCAGCTGTTCCAGATTGCCCAATGCCCCCGCTCCGACTCGCGCAGCACGGCGATGAACGCAAGGTAGAGCATGGGCCAGTGCGACCAGCCGCGATGACGGCTGCGCCAGCTCCAATAATCGCCGGAGCGCGGATTCCCCTCCAGCTTGTCCGGCAGAACCGCGCCCGCCATGCTGTACGCGGTCAGCAAAAAATCTTCCGTCGCCGCATAGACGATCACCCCCGTCACCACCTGATGATTCACCCATTTCATGCTCTGCCCTCCTTTCATTCTGCCAACACTTTCCTTTTTCATCCTCTTATGCTATAATGGTCACAGAAAAGCAGTCGGCAAACGAAACGGCAGCCGGTGTTTTGGGCCGCTGACTCCCGTTTCTCCTTCGATATGACGGAACCGCTCATCCCTCAATTGAGTCCCCTTACTTCTGGAGAGAAAGTACAGAGACAATCAGGTTCAGAGCAGCTATCCAGAGGGATAGCCATTCATACTTCGTCATGCGTATACCTCCTTTCCGAAGAAAGGAACCAGCCACCGACTGCTTCTTTTATTGTACCATGAATGGTTTGCTGCAACAACCAGTAGCGTATGGAGGATTTTATGAAAGCTGTTGTATTATCCAGTGGAGGCGTTGACTCCACCACCTGCCTTTCCATTGCTGTGGACAAGTACGGCAAGGAAAATGTATCTACGGTCACGATCTTCTACGGGCAGAAGCATGACAAGGAAATCGAGGCCGCCCGCAAAATTGCGTCCTATTATGGCGTAAAGCATTATGAATTCGACCTGTCCCAAATCTTCAAGTATTCGGACAGCAGCCTGCTCACAGGCTCCACGCAGAAAATCACGCACAAGAGCTATGCGGAGCAGATCGAGGAAAATAAAGAAGGCATCGTTTCGACAAATGTTCCCTTCCGCAACGGGCTCATGCTGGCGGCAGTGACCAGCCTTGCGGCAAGCCTCTACGAGAATGAGGATGTGGAGCTCTATATCGGAGCCCACGGCGATGATGCGGCAGGCAACGTCTACGCAGACTGCAGCACGGAGTTCCTCTCGAAGATGTCTGGGGCAATCTTCATCGGAACCTATGGCAAGGTGCACCTCATTTCCCCCTTTGCGGGGATGCATAAAGCCGCTGTCGTTGCCAAGGGCATCCAACTCAAGACACCCTATGAGCTTACTTGGAGCTGCTATGAGGGCGGCGAAAAGCCTTGCGGAACCTGCGGAACCTGCCGCGACCGCGCGGCTGCCTTCGCGGCGAACGGCATCGCAGATCCTGCACTGGAGGGCTGAATCGCATGTATACCGTGACAAAGCGCGTCGAGATCAGCAGTGCGCACTCTCTCCGCCTTCCCTATGAAAGCAAGTGCAGGAACCTGCATGGGCACAACTGGATCATCGATGTGACCTGCCAATCCGAAACACTCAACGAGGACGGCATGGTGCTGGACTTCGTGAAGATCAAGGAAATCGTCGGCAAGCTCGACCATGCCAATATCAACGAAATCCTCGGGAATGGCATCAACCCCACGGCGGAAAACATCGCCAAATGGATCTGCGACAGAGTGCCCCTCTGCGTGAAGGTCTCCGTGCAGGAAAGCGAAGGAAATACCGCCATCTACGAGCGAATCTGACACTCATCTGGAGGCGGAGGCGTGCGGTAGGCTGAAAATCCCCATAGGTTTGCCGAAGAGGAAAGACTTCTTGTACACATGGGAAAAGACAACACTCAGCAAAATATCTTATCCAGGATTTTCTTCGTCGCTGCCGACATGGTCGGCGTATGATGCGTGTAAAGATTTGCAGTGATGGCGGTATCCGCGTGACCGAGCCTGACCGCCACATCCTTCAGGATTGCATGATTCTCAACCAAAAGCGTTGCATGCGTGTGCCGCAGGGAATGTGTATTGAATCCGTATTTCTTCAAGGCGCCTGCATAGCTCCACTTGCTGACAGGATTCCCGTCTTTCCGCGTACAAACGAGGTCAAACTTGTTCTGCACGCCGCATTCTTCTTTTTGCACATCCTTCCATTCGGCAAGAATGCTTACCAGTCGCTTGTCGATCAGGATATCACGGATGCTTGTCCTCGTCTTCACAGGCGAAAAGTAGTACCCGCGCTCCGTCCCATAGGATAATTGCTGAACGACATGAATGCAGCTATATTGGAGATCCACGTTCTTCCAGGTAAGTCCGAGGACTTCCCCGCAGCGCATGCCGGTATGATAGGATAAAAGAATCGGGATATGATATGGGCATCCAAATGGATATCTCTTCAGCAGTTTTTTGATTTCTCTTTTTTTGACCACCTTGCGCGCTATGACCACTCTTGTCGCAGTTTTCGGAAGCTTAATGCCATCCGTCGGATTCACATGCAGTATCTGTGCCGGGAAGACCGCGTAGGCAAAGAGGCGCTTCATAAGATTGAGCCGTATCCGCAACGTCTGATAAGACAGTCCTGCTCTTGCGAAATCTGTAATCAGATTATCGATATCCAACGGGCGGATCCTCCTGATATCCTTGTCGCCAAATCTGTCTATTATTTTTTTCGCTTGGGACTGATAGATGCGAAAAGTGGATTCTCTCATTTGCACACGGATATGCTCCAGCCATGTCTCCGCGAATTTGCTGAACGGATTCCTTCCTTGCACCCGAGTACCGACCATCCATGCATTCCGCGCCCGGATACCTGCCAAAAGAGCATCTTCATCTGAGAAGAAACCGCCCCTTTCAATCACGCGGCGTCTTCCATCAGCATATCTTCCCGCTTCAAAAATATAAGAATACGTTTTATTTCGCCTCTTGATCCGGATCCTTTTGTCTTCCATGTGGCGATACACTCCTTTGCTTTCATTCAAAGAACCTGGTGAAACAGTTCCTTAAATGCTGTCTGCATCCAGTGTAGCACATTTGAACACAGGCAAAGCAGGGCTATCATGGCGCAAATAAAAATACCAAGCGATGCACAGAACCGGTGCATGCTTGGTATTTTTTTGGTGAAATCAATCCTCCCGCAAGGTGAGCTCCCCCATCATGAGGCTACTTCTTCAGTTTGAAATGGCTCACCGATTCGCGCAGGCTCTCAGCAATGGAGGACTGCTGCTGGCTGATGCCGTTGACATCCGTCACCGTGTCGGACACCTCGTTGACCGAATCCGCCACGCGCACGGAAAGATCCGCCGTATCCTGCGCGGCATTGGCGATCTGTGCCATCGCACGGCTCACCTGCTCCATCGTGTCATTGACCCGCTTGCTGATATCGGATATTTTCTGCGATATGTCGTGGAACTCCTCAGCGTCTTGCCCATACTGCTCCGCCACGCCTACGAACCCATCGTATTGGGGCGCTACCGTTTCGTTCAGGAAGCCCAGGATTGCCTTCGCATCCCCTGACAGATTTTCAAACGCATTCTGCACATCACGGATGGTCGTTTGGATTTGCTCCACCGTTTCCGCCGTGCTCTTGGCCAGCTTCCCGATCTCCGCCGCCACCACGGTGAATCCGCGGCCGAATTCGCCTGCACGCGCAGCCTCGATGGAAGCATTCAGGGACAGCAGATTGATCTGCTCCGCGATGCCGGAAATCGCAGTCGCCATCATGCCGATTTCCTCCACCGCTTTGGACTGTTCAATGGAAAGCTCCAGTTTCGAGCTGAACTCCTTTGCCAGAGTCTCTGCCGACTGCCTTGCCTCCAGAGAGCTCTGCTTGACCTGCTGCGCTCTCAAGCGGATGTCCTCTGCCTGCTGCAATCCGCTCGCCGCCTCCGTGGAGAGCACGCTGGCCGATGTGCTGACATCCTCCACCGAAGCATTGATTTCCTCGGTTGCGGAGCTGGCGTTCATCATGGCCTCGCTGATGGAACGCATGTTCTCCTGGATCGTCACCATGCCTGCGGAAAGCTTCTCCGCAGAAGTCCCCAGGATTTCACTGGAGTCCTTCATGTTCCCCGAATGCTCCGAAATCGTGTGGAGCACACCCTTGGTCTGCCGGAACATCTTGTTGATGGCGTTGCCCAAAAGACCGATTTCGTCATTCGCCTTTGCGACCGCCTCCGGGCGGGTATAGTCGCCATCCGCCAAATCCTCGGCGAATTTCTGATCTACGCCGATGCGCGTTGCGTAGCTGGAAATCGTGCGGTAAGTCAGCGCAAAAAGCACGAGCAGAACCAAAACGGCAATTCCCGCCAGCACCATGATCAGACGATTGGCGCTCGCATAAAGCTCGCTCTTCGGGATCACAAGCCCCAGATGCCAGCCGCTGTCCGGAACGGACTGATAGTACAGCAGCATATCCCGCCCGTCATCGTCCGTGTATTCCGCCTGACCCACTTCAGAGGAAATCATCTGCTTCATTGCCGCCGCAACCGAAGCATTCTTTTCTTCCGTAGCATTGGTCTCGCCGTTCAGCTTGCTCCCGTCAACGCCCGCGATATAGATGCCGTTCGCGCTCGTCAGAATGGCATGGCCGGTCTCCCCGACCTTGATGTCATTGACGATGTCCGCCACGGACGCTAAGGACATGTCCACCGTCACGACCCCGATGAACCGGTTTTGGTCCACCGCATGGACCGGAGAGGCATAGGTCACCATCATGATCTTCGCGACAGGATCGAAATAAGGCTCCGTCAGCGCCGTCTTTCCCTGTCCGGCCGCCTTGCCCTTCTGGTACCATTCCTCATTGAAGTACTCGCCGCTTTCCGTCACATAGTTGTAGGACAGCTTCAGTTTTCCGTTCTCACGGAATGCAAAGGGACAGAGATACTCCACCTCGGGGCGGTAGCCGAATTTCTCGAACCAGATGCCGCCGCCGTTCGACAGCGGCTCCTCATCAAGCAGTTCCACGATGTCCCTGCCCAGTTCTTCCGGCGTCTCTGTCCGATAATCATACTCCACGTTGCCCGCCAAATGTCCGCACATGATGTTCATGCGCTCCAATCGCTCATGAATATCCAGCGTATTCGCGCGAATCGTCTGATTCATGCTTTGCTCCGCCATCTCGGAAATATTATTGTAGCTGTTGTATCCCGCCAGCACGGTAATGAGCAAAAGTCCCACCGCAATCGCCGGCAAAAGCGTCAGACACATCTTCAGCCGAATGCTCCGGAAGCCACCCGGCATATTCTTTGGCATAATGATTCCCCCTTTGCGTTCTATGTCACATTATCCCTATTCGACGCATAGAGATAAAATCCTGCACCGGAACTAATTTGCATCACCCAAAAGTCAGCAGCCCGTTTTCCCCCACAGCGCAGATATCCGTCTTGGTGGAAGCCCCCGGTCTTCCAGCCCTGTCCATGTAAAAGCCGTCGGGGTTGGTGAGGAAATTCCAATAGCGCTGCTCTGCCGGAGAGACAGCCTCCGTGTGCAGGAAGGTATAGGGCAGGGTGGCCAGATGGTGAGGCTTTTCCCCTTCCATACGAAAGACCATCGTCCTGCGGCTGCCCTCGGAAGAGATTCCATCGACATAGAGGTAGATCTGTCCCTCCTTGTCGATGAGCACCGGATGCAGATCATCGAGCTCTGCCCTGAAACTGTGCACTGTGCCGTTCACTTCGATGATGAGCTGCTTTCCTTCCTGCCGAAGCGCCAGCACGTCCCGTCCTCCGGCCATGGAGGTGGTCAGCGGGTACCAGTCGGGGAAAGGCTGGGCATAGGATTCTGCCGTTTCCCGGTAAGTTTCCGTGAAAAGATCCGGTTCTTCCGCAAAAAGCACGGTGGCTTCCATCAGTCCCGCAGCATAAGGGCCGATGGCGTAGGGATTGAAATAGAAGGTGATGCCCTTGGGATCCAGGCTCCAGTTCAGCTCATCCTGCAAGGCCATCTTATGTACGAGTTCCTCCATTTCCGCATAGCAGCCTTGGGGGTAATCCTGCCGGAGTCGTTTGGTGACTACGTCTGTCAGCCTCCCCATATCCTGCACCACCTGGGAGAGATGGATCTCTTCTCCCGTGTCTGTGCTGAGGTTCACACCCTGCCAGCCATACATACCGTGGGCTCCGCTTCCCCCGGTGTACTCCATGGACAGAAAACTTACGACCTTGTCATCGGCCCGCCGAAGCAGCACATCCACGTTATGCGCCAAGGGATGATAATACTTCGGGTTGTTTTCCCGAAAGCTCCTTGCTTCATTCTTCATGTTCTCACGGGTCTTGCGTGCCTGCTGCCATTGCTGCTTGGCCATGTTGTCCAATGTCCGGGCAAGGGCAGGATAGCGTTGCCGCGACTCCTTGTCCAGCGACAGGGCTGCAAAGCTCTGGTGCAGGAGCTCATACTCCCCTTGCCCGTCCCTGTCCATATCGTTTGCTTGCCTGATCTGCTTGAAAAAGCCGCCAATGGCTTGAGCCGCCTCTGCCGTTCCCGACAGGCATCCCAATCCCAGAAGCGCCGCACATAGCATGGCACAAATCTGCTTTCCGCAAAGCATTTTCCGTTTCCCTATCCCCTGCATCTTCCTCAATCCTCCTTGGCGAAAGTGGCAAAAACAAAGCAACTGCAAAACACAAAACCGAGGCTGTCAAATGCTTATTTCACGGAAATCCTCCCCAGCGCTATGCCTTCCACTCCATGCTTCTGCAGATATTGGCTGAAGATATCCTCCAGTGTGCCGTACTGTCCCAATTCCTTGGCTCCCTTGAGCATTTCATAGCCATCCCCGCCGGCGGCCTCAAAGTCATTGAGGGCCAGAGTGTAGGTTGCCTCCGGGGAAAGGGGCCTGCCCTGCACCAGCACATTGCTGACCCTGCTGCCGGGTTTCGCGTTGGCATCCAAATCAAAGGTCAGGCCGCTGACATCTAGGAAGCCGCCGAAAGCGGCGGGCAGGTATCTCACAGAATGCTCCAGCATGGCTTCGATGGCGCTTCCCCGCACCTCAATTTTTTCCACGATATTGCCAAAGGGGAAGATGCTCAGCACATCCTCCCTGGTGACCTTCCCTTGGGGGAGATCCGCCCTGAGGCCTCCGCTGTTGATGACGGCGATATCTGCCCCGGTGGCATCACGCATGGCATCGGCAGCCAGATTCCCCAGCTCCGTTTCCCGCGTGCGGACAATTTCCCTCTTGGAAATCAGCTGTTTGCTGCTTTCTGCCACCACTTCCGCCAAGGCGTTCCGTGTTTCCCGCTGCATTTCCGTGATGGCTTCTTCTGTGCGCTCATCCGGCGTCCCCGCCAGCTTTTTCACGCCCTCATGGTCCAGCAGCTGGGCCGTGGCCTTCCGGAGCTTGTGGTTCTTCACCACCAGCTCCACCTTCCCCAGATGGTAGCCATGGCAGCCCGTCTGGCAAATCAAGGTCTTGCCCTCCCGGATGCCGTGGGGAAGGGTGGTGTGGCTGTGCCCGTCTATGATGATATCAAAGCCCGGCACGGCCTTGGCCAGCCGGATGGAAGTCACGATGGAGCTTTTGTCCACTCCCATGTGCATGAGGCCGATGACCACATCATGCTCTGCCCGCAGCTTCGGCATCAGGACTTTCATAGTGGCAATGGGGTCGGCAAAATGGATGGCGGTGACGTTCCTGGGATTGGTCTTGTACGCAGTTTCCGGGGTGGTGAGTCCCACCACCGCCACCTTCACGCCGTTCATCTCGAAACTCTTATAGGGAGGAAAAATAGTTTTGGAGTTTTCCTGATCCAGCACATTGGCGCTGAGAATGGGAAAATTCAGCATCCGCCCCAGCTCTATCAGCCTTTGGCTGCCAAAATCGAAATCATGGTTGCCCGGGGTCATGGCATCATAACCGGAAAGGTTCAGCAGAGATGCCATATTGGCTCCCCGGCTCAGGTTGATTATGGGCCTGCCGTGGAAGGTATCCCCTGCGTCCAGGGCCAGAGTGTCCGGCTCGATTTCCTTCTCCCTGCGGATGGCCCCGGTAAGCCATGCCATGCCGATGGTCTTTCCCTCATCATCCGTGGGCAGTACCCGTGCGTGGATGTCATTGGTATGGAGCACCGTGAGATGCACCCCATCCTCCTGCACCGAGGCATAGACGGGCAGCGGCAGAGACAGCAGCAGTCCCAGAGCTGCCGCTGTGAGCTGTTTCTTCCATTCTTTCATGCACTCATCTCCTTTTACTATGAAATCTTAGCGAATACAAGCCGAAGGCGCAGTACGAGCTTAGATTTCGTGTAAGGGCGTAATGCGAAACACCGTTTCGCATGGAGTTTCCTCTCGTACAGCGTATGACATTCGACGAAGGCAGCCGCCGTTCCTGCAAGTCATGAAAAATTAGCTTGAGCCTTGACAGCAGGCTGATTTTCAGTATAATGGTGAACGCATTAAATAAATTTACATAAACCCACACAGAGATTGAAGCTGAGCATTTGGCTTGGCCCATTCTGCAAAGGCTCTATCTGTCGTTCCTTCAAGAACAATGATGCTTTTAAAAAAACGATTATGAGTGAATTCCCTTCGTGTGACACGCCAAACCTGTTCGATAGGGTTTAGGTCAGGCGAATACGGAGGCATGTCTATGAATACGACATAGTTTGAGATGTCATAGAATGCCGGATGCCGCAGTCTTCCAGAGCCAATAGCCTTCTTTGCAGCTTTGTGCCAGGATGCATTGTCCATGACAATGGCATACTTTTTGCCCTCCGGTGGTGGACATGTGGCCAGGAAACTCCTCAGAGATTCAATTGTAGTGGATGTGTTAAAACGGCTAGGCTTACATGTGAACAGCATCCCAGAATCCTGGATGAGAAAGCCGCTATATGAAACTTTGGAACGACCTGGCAAGGATTTGACCTTCGGGTCAGTGCCTTTCTTGAACCACGCAGCTGTGACGGTGGTCTGGGCCTGAAAATGAACTTCATCCTGATATACAACAATCAAATTCTCATCAGCTCTGGTTTCAGCCATTTTTTTTTGAAGGCCTCACGTTCCTCAGAATGTTCCTCGTTCTTGCTCGGGAAAGTCTGCGGGCGTATTCTGGAAAAGCCGAGCTTGTGGAATATAGTCTGGCAGTGCCTGATTTTGAAGGATATTCCATATTTCTTAAAGATCAAGTCTCCGAGTGTGTTGCCGTCCCACACGTTGTAGCCAAAATTGCGTGGATCCTGCTGTATGATAGAATCCAGCTCACAGTACTGCTCATGGGACAATTTGCTGATGCGCCCCTTGCGAGGCGTTTCCCATAAGGCATCAAAGCCTTGTTCATCGACTTTCTTTAC
>CACZZN010000024.1 GCA_902785705.1 uncultured Veillonellaceae bacterium | reverse complement strand
CTTGACGTAGCTCTGCTACGACTGCGCTCATCATCCTTGTTCATGAAAATTTATCCTGCGTGAAACAGCAAGTTATTTAAAACGTGTTATACTAGTATAATTCGTCGGCTGCAGCAGTTCCGGGTGGCGGGCAATCCAGCCGGAAAGCTCCATCCACGCCTGCTGCTCGTCTTGAAAACGTTTTCTTCTTGTATGAACCGGCAACTCCTTCGGCGTGATGACAAGCTCCTGCTCGATTTCGTCCCGATAGATGCCGATGGCATCCCTGGTCAGCCAATGATACGGCGTCACGATGTGATCCAAGGGCTCCAACAGCGACGGGAACAAGGAAAGATATTCATGCCCTGCGGGGGCAACCAGTTCCATCAGCGTCGGCAGGATGTTCATATGCCCGCCGATGGTATTGCCCGCAAACAGTTCAGGCGTCAGATCCCGATGATGGATGGAAAAGGAGGTGCAGATCCTTTCGCGGACGGTCGGCTCCCTGCGCGGTATCACGTCGTAATCGAAGGGTATCAATGCAGTCGCATGATCGCCTGTCAAAACAAACAAACTGTCGGGATACAATTCTTTCATGCGGTGGACAAAATCCATGATCGCCTTGTCCGAGTACCAGATGCATCCCAGCTTTCGCTGCAAGGCCTTGTCCCGCTTCACGTTTTCCGGCGCATCCGGCATCACACGCTCCACATCATAACCGTATTTCTCCACGGGAATCCGGTACGGCCCATGGATGGATGTGGTGTAAAGGAAATGCAGGGCAGGCTCGTCCGCTCCCATCTCCGAAATCCGTCTGGCTGCCTCTTCCAAAAAGATATGGTCATAGACCCCCAGCCAGGTACGCGGCGAACCCTTCGGACAGATTTCAAAGCCGTCCATCGCCTCATCGAACCCCAACGCAGGGATAAAGTGAAGCAGGCTGCTCCAGTTGAGCGGGCCGCCATACCAGAACACCGTACGATACCCCAGCTTCCTGAGCTGAATCGGCAACGAGGACGGCACCGTTCCATGCCAGAAATCCTCCCGCTCATTGAGCTCCAAGTCCGCATCGTAGATGCCGGAGAGCACACTCACCAGCGACGGCTGGGAAATCAGCCCCGCAGACAGGAAGTGCTGGATAGAAAAGGTTTTCGGATCGTCTCGCCACCTGCTGCCATGCTCCATGAGATTCAGCGTGCGAAACGTCGGATCAAAGGGAGCCTGAGCATAGCTTTCACCGAAGATATAGAAGATGTGGCTTGGCTTGCCGATCCTTGCGCCCTTCGCCTTTCTCCGGAAAGCCTCTACGGGGCTGCCCTGCCATGCTGCAGGCATGACGCTTGCCATCGTCACCCGTGCTTCCTCGTCCGTATGCCGTAGCAGTTCCTTCACCTGCCGCTTCCACACCAGTTCGATAGCCACAAGATCGTCCAATGTGGCCTTCGCCATAAAGATATCTTCCTTCGTGACCACGGGGATTTCATCCCACTCCGGCTTGTTCGCATGATCCAGCGCGCCGCCGTAACGACAGTAGTAAAAGAGCAGGATCGCGCCGACAAAAATCCCCGCCTGCATCCCATATTGCAAAACATCCGATCCCAGCTGCGGCAAGGGAAGAGCCGGCAATCCCAGCAGCATTTTTTCAAAAAAGACACAAAGCTCGAGATAGGGCACGAAACTCAGCAAAATCCATCCGCCGTGATTCTGCCGGAAAAAAATATCTGCCAGATTGCTCTTGTCTGCATTTCGCCCCAAAAGCATCGTCTCGTTGTAGATATCCCGAAAATGATAGTAAAATATCATTTTCCCCCAAAACGCGGTATAGAGCACTGCCAGATAAGCAGACACCCCGACCATGCGCACCGCGTCCCCCATGGCATAATAGGCGGGCAGGAATGCCCCCGGCAAGCTCACCAGCACCAAGCCGAACAAAAACACATAGGCATTGAAATCCATGCCCCACCAAAAGCCATAGCGGAAGCAATGGTACCATTTCCGCCATTCCCCGAAGGGCGTTTTCTTCTCGCGGTAGACCAGAATAAATGCCAGCCGGAACAAAGCGCATACCACCGGCGGCAACAGCGCCAGCTTGAAATCCTGCTGGATGCCTTGGAAAAACATTGGAAACAACCGGCTCACCCCATATTATTTATCGACCAAATGCCGCAATCCACACGTTAAGGAAACGCTGATTAAATGAGCTTTTGTCATTGTCGAAGGATTTTTCTGTCAGGCAAGAAAGATGCCGTGAAGTCGTAGCAGAGCTACGTCGAACAGCATCTGACGCAGCATGACAGAAAAAGACTCGGCAAGGGCAAAAGGGAATTAATCAGTGTTTCCTTAAGACGCATTTCCTGCAGACCCTCGCAAATCGTCCAAAATACGCTCCAATCCCTTGGCAATGCTCATTTTCCCCGCCGTGAACGCATATCCGGCTTCTGCGATCCTGCGCCGCTCCGCGTCTTCTTTCAGATAAAAGCCTATCTTCCCGAGCAGTTCCTCCGTCGAACCATATGTCTCGAAATGCTTGCCCGGAAACATCCCATCCACGTAATCATCCCGCCGGTCCATCAGCTCAAATCCGCCCACCGCCAGAATCTCAAAGCTGCGCGGATTCATTCCCCGATGCTGCACGGCATGGATATTCAGGCAGATTTTCGTCCGCTGGTACAAACTTGCTGCCTCAGAAGATGCAAGATAGCGGTTGACCACTTTACGCGCCAAATGCGGATATTTTCGCCGGAAAAAAAATTTTTTCCAGAAATACCGTCTGTCGTAGTATATGCCATGGACCTGCATTTCCAGCGCATGGTCATCCGCATATTCCGCCACCTGTTCCAAGATCTGCAAACGGTTTCTGAACGGGGACCCGACGAACGCGATATCCATATCTTCTTTTGGTCTCTCGGCGGCTCGCACATAGTCGCAGTTGTATCCCACGGGGCAATAGCTCGACCGGATTCCGTGAGCCTGCAGGACGTCCACATCCGACCTCTCGAAAACGTAAACCGAATGGCAGCATCTGATATACTCCAGCTCGTCCAGATGCTTCGCGACAGAATCCACAAACCATGTCACAATCCGGGTCTTCTTCGCCGCCTGCTGCATCTCCTTTAAAAACAAAATATGCTTTGCTATGTTGATAAAGAGAATGCAATCCGGCTGAAACGAGTCCAGCAGCGAAAAGATTTTGCGCTTCCGCTCCTCGATATATTGGTTCCGCTTGTAATGGAAGCCGAATTCGTCCAGCTTTTTCCACGCGTATGGACAATCATCCTGGAAATCATTCGTGCTGACCAATGCTACCTCATGGCCCAGATACCGCAAGGTGTCTGTGATATGCAGAATCGTATTGTTTCTTGCTGAAATTCCGCAAATAATCCTCATTGCTTGGCTTCACCCACGCACTCATAAACTCTTCATTTGCCCGCCGTCTGCCCCAAAAGCTGCCTGCATGCCCGCAGCACCATTCCGCTGCTAATCTCGCGCATACACGATACATGACTGCATCGTCTGGCTGTATCGTCATCGCAAGGCGAACACACCTTTTCGAGGTAAATCGGCACACAGGCGCGTCTCGGTGCCCATCGGCTCGGCAAATCCTTGCTGAACAGCGCCACGCACGGCGTGCCGACCGCTCCTGCCACATGCATGGGGCCGCTGTCCGGCGACACCAGAAGCGTAGCTCTTTTGACCAGTTCCACCAAGTGCATCGTCCCCGTGCGCCCTGCCAAAGAATAGCCGCTGATCTCACGTGCGACAGCGCGCTGCGTGGCAGGAGCCGTTACCAGTACAGGCATTCCGAATTCTTTTGCCGCATCCGTCACGAATTGTTTCGCCTGTTCCAAGGACCAATTTCGCTGCTCAAATCCCGTAAATGGAGACAGCATGATATATGGATCTCTCTCCCGAAGTCCCACCTCTGCCAGCATCGTCGTGGTCTGTGCGCAAACTTCCAGGGATGGCTGCGCCACGTCAAGACGCGAAACATCCCCAGCATCCAGACAGATATCCAAGGCTTCCGAGAAAAGCCGTGCATTCGTCCGGGGCGCATATTCCTTGGATTTCATGACATTTGTCTCCAAACGTCTTGTCAGGCAACGCTCCAATCGATGGCCCTCGCGTCCAACCCCCGCGCGTACCGGAATCCCCAAGAGCCTTGAAAAAAGCAACAACTGCGGCTGCCAATCCGTGAACACCACAGCATCCGTCCCGACAAAATCCGGCAGCACACGATATCGGCCAAGGAATTTCCCACGACGGATATAGATAATCTTCTCCAAATAGGGAAGCCCTTCCAGCACCTCATGATTGCCATACTTTGTCATAAAAACGATGCGGGCATCGGGATATTGAGCCTTCATCTCGCGCAGAGCTGGGGTAAAGCAGAGCATATCGCCAAGACCGCCTCCGCACGTAATCAATATCTTCTTATGATTTAAATCCATCGTTCCCTCTTAACCCATCCATCTGCATCAGAACCCCTGCGAGCAGCCAATACTCTCGCATGATGGGAACTTGGTTCATGTTCGTATCGGTCATTCCCTCAAATTGAAGCCCCAGCAGAATCAGCATGGCAACCATTCCGCAGGAAATCGTCCGGGAACTGCTGTCTGCCCGGTATAGCCGCCAGAATCTGAAAAAGAAATATCCATGCAGCAACAGAAAGGAGCACAGCCCCAAAACACCGCCCTCGCTTGTCACCTTCAGCAAATTGTTGTGGGGATGCCCGTGCCCATGCAGCGGGTCACTCTCCGGCGCCCGTTCCCTTGCCAGTGGGGAGATGTATTCCGTGTTGTACTTCAGTCCGAACATATCCTGCCCAATGCCGTGCACGGGATAATCCCGGATGATGTCCATCGCAGACTGCCACATGAGCACACGCTCCTGATTGCTCTGAAATTGCGGATCCGCCAGCGTATCCGCACGCATCTGAAACGCAGGAGAAGCAAAGTACAGCAAGCCGGTGGCCACAAGCAGCACGCCACAGGTCTTCAGCGCATAAGATCGGCATCTCTTGTCCAGCACCGCAGCGGAAACCAGCACGCCAAAAAGCGCCAGCCACGCGCCGCGTGTTCCCGACAATACCAGGACTTGCAACGATATGAGGATCGCGATGCCCGATACCCGTCTGGCCCACTGGGGAAGAAAATCCAGTGTCATCATCAGCACCAGCATCGGAATCTGCATCAGCAGAAACGAGCCCAAAAAAGTCCAACTGTGGCTGAAGGCTATGGCGCGCGGAAATCCCAGCCAATAGCATTGGTACATCGCGTAGAAATCATTGATCAGGGAGGATGCCAGAAATGCCAGCAGGACATGTTTGATCTGGGATTTCGTCTTTAAAAACCACAGCGCAAAGAAAATCGGCAAAGACCGATGAAATTCCGTCACGACTTCGCGCAAGCTGACCTTCGCATCGATGGACAAAGCGGCGATTGCAATTTCCAAAAGAAAATAGGCCAGAAAGACCTTTCCGACGCCTCCGTCCAGCTCGGGCCATATGCGAAGATGGATTCCCCGCACCAGTGTCACGAGAGCCAGAAGACCGATGGCACAGCTGGTTCCCGCCGTGGAGATATTCATGGAAAAAGCCATGAACACAAGCACCCCATAGGCAATCGCATCATAGCGGCTCCTGTATTTCCCCTGTTTCAAACTTTCCGCACCAATCCCCAATTTACGCTCCCCTCCATCGTCTCCAATTACAGCAACTCCTCGCATGCTTCCAGCACCTTTTCCGGCGTCACCTTCCAAAGGCATTCCGGCTCCGGCCAACTGGGGCAGTCCTCCGGACGCACGGAGCAGGGGCAGCAGTCCATTTCCGCCGTCAGTGCCCGCGCATGCTCATTGATGGGATGCCAGCGCTTCGGACTCGTGCAGCCATACATCGTCACCATCAGTACGCCCGTGGTCGCAGCGATATGCGCCGCTCCCGTATCCACCGTGACGAACAGGTCGCTTGCGCGTATCAGCGCCGCCAGGGATACCAACGAGGTTTCTCCGCAGAAATTCATCACGGGATGATGCATGTCCGCAATGACCTCATCCGCATATGCGCGATCCCCCGGCGCCCCTACGATGAAAAAAGCCGTATTCTGCCGCTTGGCAAGACCGTCCACGACCTCCACGAAATATTCCTTGGGCCATGTCTTGAGGGGAAACGTCCCCTTGACGCACAGCGCAATCCTGCGCTCCGCCGCGGGCAATCGTTCCAGAAGCGCCCCTGCCTCCGCTTCCGCTTCATCCGTCACCCGCGCGAAGACAGGTTTTTCCCTCCCTGTTTGCCCCGTCAGGCCGCGCACGATTTCCTGATAGGTTTCCGCCTGCAAAGTCGTTTCCAAGTCATGCGGGATAGAAATCGTTTTCGTATACAGCCAGTTCACACGGCTCGGTTTGCTGTCGAACACCTTGTCGGGGCCTATCCGCGCCGGAATCCCCGCCAGCCAGCACAAGAGCGCGGGACGCAGCTTACGGTCGAAGGAAATACTGAGATCGAACTTCCTGCGCCTCAGATCCTTCGCCATCTCCCACATCTGGCCGACGGAATTTTCCTTCGCCCGATACCGGAACAGGATGACTTCATCGATCACGGGATTGTTCTCCACAGCCTCACGGACAACAGGCTTCACCAGCATGGTGATTTTCGCCTCCGGATATGCCTTCCGCAAAAGCGCGACCGCACCGGTCGCCAACACCACATCTCCCAGATTC
This sequence comes from uncultured Veillonellaceae bacterium, assembly GCA_902785705.1. GTDB lineage: Bacteria > Bacillota > Negativicutes > Selenomonadales > Selenomonadaceae > UBA9786. The sequence goes on along the minus strand of CACZZN010000024.1, from coordinate 16,572 downwards.
ACCAGCGCATTGACCAAGATATTATGATAACTTCCCATCACGCAAAACCGTCCATTCCCTGTACTTCCCTCTGAAGCAGCCGCTCCATGCGCTTTGCAAAGGCCTGGGGCGAGAAAAGCGCAGCCGCCTCCTGAAGCGCAGACCGGTAGGGCCCTGCTTCCGCTTCAAATCCGTTGATAAAATGTTCCAAGGCCGCCCGCAAGGCGCCCATGTCGCCGCTTGGAAACGTCTCTCCGATGCGGAATTTCTCAAATACCTCCGGGTTGATATCGTCACTGGCGATCACAGGCTTTTGAAAGCCGATGGCGGTAAAGAGCATGCCGCCCCAATGATAGCGGTAGCGCGGCGCCGAGTAGGGCATGAGCAGGGCGTCCACCTTTGCAATGGCCTCCTGCCATTCCCTGCCGATAAGTCCCTTGTGCAGGAATTCCACATTTTCATGCTCCTGATACTTTCTTCGAATGCGCTCGAAATCCTCCCCATCCGCCGGATGCATGGTAGACCCCTGCACCAGCAGCTTCACGGGACGTTCATACCTGCCCTGCAAAAACACTTCCAGAAAATCCTCCAGCCGCTTCTCCTTGCGGTACTGACCAAAGAAACCGATGGTCAGGACATCCTCCTGTGCCCGTTCCTTGAGCGGCATTGCCAGATCACGCGCCGTGTAGGTCGGCGGATAGAGGGGATAAATATTGGGTAAACGTTTTCCGAAAATATGATCCTGAAAGGTCAAGACAGCCATGCGGATATTCGGATAGGCCAGCAGCTTTTCGGTCTCTCTCAAAAAGCGCGGCGCCTCTCCCGGATTGATGCCGTGCAGCACAAAAACCACCGGCACGGGCGACTTTTTGAAAGAATTCCAGTTCAGCGCCCGCAGATAGCGATAGGTGGATGTCGGCACGATGATGGCATCCATCTCCTGCCTCCTCGCCGCCCGATAGAGCTGACGATACCATTTCTGGCGGTTGAGCTCCCTTCTCGCCGCGGCCAGCAGCTTTTGCACGCCCCGCACTTTTGTATATGAGACAGCCTGCCCATCCAAACGATGCACAGGCACGTGATAATCGAAGCTGAACACGAAATCTTCCGGCACATAGAAACTCACCTCATGCCCCAGCGCCCGGAACTCTTCCACCAGAATGCGGTCAAAATCCACCTCATGCCCGCCCGGCGTCATGATATTCTCAAAAATTGCCAGCTTCATGGCTCCCTCCCACTCCGCGCAGCCTCCTGCATTTCCTTTTGCTGCCGTTCATACAGCTTCAGATATTTCAGCATCGTATAAAAAAAATGGGTGCAGCACAGATAGCTTCCCAGCAGCCCATCCAAGAACCCGAGCTTTGCGAAGAACATCTTGCAAAAGCCGCCCACAGAATGGGTGAAAATCCCAAGAAGCGATGTCCGCTTGCCGTGCCGATAGGCATCCTCCGCCCAAATGGTCGTATAACGGCAGAGTTTTTCCTCCCACTCCTGCCAGCTCTGGTAGGCATAATGCTCCAGATAGCCCGGCAGATCCTCCACCGGCAGAGCGCATTCCGGATGCTCATGCACCTTGTTCACCCAATGCACCCGGGTCCGCGGAAACATGCGCAGCACGCGATCGGGATAAAGCACCCCATGCTGGAAGGTCACGCCGAAGGAAACGGACTTGCGCTTCATGCGATATTGCTTCTCCATCCCGTCCTGCTGCAGGATTTGCCGGATGCGCGCCACCATCTCCGGCCGCATGCGCTCATCCGCATCCAGGTACAAAATCCAATCCGCTTCCGTCACGCCGATGGCAAAATTGCGCTGGGCGGAAAAGTCCCCATCCCATGCATGGTAGCAGACCCTCGCTCCCTGCTCCTCAGCCAGGGCCTGCGTATTATCCGTGCTTCCCGAATCGATGATCAGCACTTCCTCCGTACACTGCTTCGCGTTCTGCACGGCCTCTACGATATTGTCCTCTTCGTTCCGCGTGAGGATCACAACCGCCAGTGTCTTCATTTCATCAGCTTCTTTACATGTTCGGCAATCACGGCGTCTACCTCGTCCAGCAGCGCAAACCGTCTGCGGTAGACCGCCCGTTTATGCGTTGAGATCTCATCCATCGTCTTGCGCTTCTCCGCAAGCGGCAGCTCGTCGAAGCGGCTGTCCTCCGTATGCCAGCCCCCCGCTTCCATCCAGAAATCGCTGAAGGATGTCTTGAGCTTGCGGTCCCTGCGCATGTGATTGTTGGCATAATAGCCTTCGTTCGTGACCGCATAGATATGCTTCAGCCCCAGCGTCCTCGCCACAGCCTGCGTCATATAGAGGATGAGGTTCTTTGTGCGATAGGCATGGCATTTCTTGGTCACCCGCTTGATGACATCCCGTGCATCCTCCATATTCGGCCCCTGCATGGCGCCGATATAGAGGGACTCTTCCCCTGCCCGGTTCTTTGCGATCCAGAGCATCATCTGATATAGCTCTTTTGCACCCAGCATCAGCATCAGCGCCATGCAGCCTTCCTTCCGCTGCCCGGGCGCAGCTTTCAGGATCAAGCGAAGCTCCGTATCCTCCATATCCATCTGCCAGAGCCGCAGCTCCCGGTCGCTGTAAAGCGCCAGCATCGCCTCAGGCTTCATCTTCTCCTGCAGGAACAGCATATGCTCCTCCAGAAGCTGCATACGCTCCGAAAAGGTGGAACGATAGTAGAAGAACGCCCGGGTTGGCTGCTCATAAACAAAGGGGAACCCCTCCGCCACCTGCCGCAACAACGGTGTCTGCTGGAAGAAAGCATGAAGCCGCTTCATGGCGCCGCGATGCATCCAGCAGCGCACGACGAAGACCGTCATGCGGCGTGCCTCACGCGGATTGCTTGTGTCATAGATTTTTTTGCCCAGCGTGACAAAACTCTGCATCAGCAAAATCCCCCCAAATCAACCCAAACAGGGACGCACACACGCCAGCAGGCTTCCGCCCTCATACTTCACGCCACGGATTCCCGCACGGCTCGCGCACTCGATATCCCGATCTGCATCTCCGACCAGAAAGGAACTGCCCCGCTCCACCGAGAAATCCCGGCATGCCTGCTCCACCATTCCTGCTTTCGGCTTCCTGCAGCTGCAGTCCTGCCGATAGGCCTCGACTGCCGCCTCGGGATGGTGCGGGCAATAATAAAAGGCATCGATATGGGCTCCCTGTTTGGCCAGCTCCTCATTCATCCACCGATGAAGCTTTTTTACATCCTCTTCCGTAAAATAGCCTCTTGCCACGCCGCTCTGATTCGTCACGACGATCACGAGGAAACCTTTATCATTGCAGGCACGGATGGCTTCGACGGCATCCGGTGTCCACTCGAACTCCTCTATGCGATAGAGGTACGCCTTGTCCACATTGAGCGTCCCGTCCCGATCAAAGAATGCCGCCTTATTTGCCATACCGGAAATATCCTCCCGCATCGAGGAAATCGCAATATTCCCTGACAGCGTCCTTCATCTCATAGAATCCCCCGTCGTAGCCTGCCGCCAAGAGCTTTGACTTGTCCGCCTCCGTGTAGTTCTGATATTTCCCGCGCAATACCTCCGGGAAATCCCGATATTCGATTTCCCCCTGTCCCAAGGCATCAATGACGGCCTGCGCCGCCTCGTTGTAGGTATGCGCCTTGCCCGTGCCGCAGTTGTAGATGCCGCTCGGTCCCTGATGTTCCCAGAACCAGAGATTGACCTTCACCACATCCTTGACATAGACGAAGTCCCGCTTCTGCTCTCCGTCCCCATAGCCGTCCGTGCCTTTGAACAGACGCGCCTTGCCTGTCTCCTTGACCTGATGATAGAGCTGGTAAAAAATGGACGCCATCTTCCCCTTGTGATGCTCCTGCGGGCCATAGACATTGAAGTACTTGAGCCCCACGACCTGGCTGTGCGCCTCCGGCAGAACCTGCCGCACATAGCGGTCGAACAGGAGCTTTGAAAAAGCATAGGGATTCAGCGCGTCCTCGCACTCGTCACCCTCGCGGAAACCGTTTTCCCCGCTGCCATAAGTGGATGCAGAGGAGGCGTAGAGGAAGGGGATCCTGTGCTGCATGCAGAAGTGCAGGATGGACTTGGAATACTCGTAATTGACCTTCAGCATATAGTTCACATCGTATTCCATCGTATCGGAGCAGGCTCCCTCGTGGAACACCGCATCGATGTCCGTCCCGTCAAAGTCATCGTTTTCGATGCTCTGCAAAAAGTCATCCTTGTGCTGATAGTCGATGAACTGCAAGCCCTTCAGATTCTTGTAGTTCTGCCCGTCCTTGAGGTCGTCCACGATCAGGATATCCGCACGCCCGCGGCGATTCAGTTCCTTTACCAGATTGCTGCCGATAAATCCGGCACCGCCCGTCACAATGATCATTCCAAACCCCTCCATCTCATGAAAATCACAAAATCGCCAGCAGTTCCTCCCGGCTCACCGCGTAGGTGCCAAGCTTCGCCACGACCACGCTTGCCGCAAGATTCGCGAGATAGGCGCTGTCCTTCGGGTGCAGTCCGCCGGCCAGCCCCAGCGCAAATACCGCAATGACCGTATCTCCTGCACCGGAGACATCGAAGACTTCCTGCGCCTTGGTCGGGATATGCTTCACATCCTCCGGCTGCACCAGGGAAAGCCCGCATTCCGACCGCGTTGCCACCACATTCTTGATGCGGAATTTCCGGATGATATAGCGGGCGGCACGCTCCACCTGATCGTCCTTGTTGCGGATCGGCTCCAGAAGCACCTCATTGATCTCCTTCAAATTCGGCGTGATATAGTCGGCCTCCGCATATTTCCCCCAAACCGGGCCTTTGGGATCCACCACGACAGGCACCCCCTGCTCATGGCATTTCCCAATGACATATCGGCAGGTATGCTCCGTGCAAACGCCCTTCCCGTAATCCGACAGAATCACCGCATCGAGGCTTTCCTCCAGTTTTTGCTCGACATAGCGGTGTAGGCGCTCCTCATAGATATCCTCCATCGGGGAAGTATCCTCAAAATCCAGCCGCATCATCTGCTGATGCCCGCCAATTACGCGGATCTTTGTGGTCGTAGGCGCATCGGTCGGAACGAGTCCGCGGAAATCAATGCCACGCGCCGTCAATTTGTCCGTCAGGCTCCGGCAGTGATAATCATCCCCCACAAAGCCCGCCAAGAAAGGCCGGCAGCCCAAGAGCGCCAGATTGTGCGCGACATTCGCCGCACCGCCCAGCGTCTCCTTGGTGCGGACCACATGATTGATGGGCACCGGCGCCTCCGGCGAGATGCGGCTGACCTCCCCGTAGTAGTACTTGTCCAGCATGACATCGCCTACCACGAGGACCCTGCACTTTTCCGTCCGGCCCGCTATAAAATCACGCAACATTTCCTTGTCCATGCCAACGCTCCCCATCAAACAACTTCCTTCACGCTCACCACCCGGCACTCGTACGCCCCATGAACACGCGGGAGTTCCGATGCCGGCTGCCCGTAGGCCGCCAAAAGCTCATGCACATATTTCATCACAGTCTCCACAGGGATGCGCTTCATGCAGCCCATGTGTTCCGCCCCCTGCTTCGGGCACTGATGGATGCCGCAAGGGTGGCAGTCGGTCGGCGCCTGGATGAGAATGTCCTTCGCGTCGTAGGGATAGAATCCCGGCACCGGCGATGCGCCAAACATGGTCACGATCGGCACATTCATGGCCACGCCGATATGCATCGGCCCGGAATCCGTCGTCAGGAACAACACGCAGCGCTTCAAGAGCCCTGCCAGCACGCCGAGGCTCACCTTTCCCGTGAAGCGCCTCAGCCGGGGAGAATCCTTTTCCTTCATCTGCGCGATGCAGGATTCCACGATGTCCACATCCATCGGGCCGCCGAAGAAAGCCACCCCATAGCCCTCCCGGATCAGCCAATCGGCGCACGCCGCAAAATAGCCGTCCAGCCAGCGTTTCGTCTCCCAGCTTGCACCGATATTGAACGCCACCACTTTCGCGTCTTCCGCAAAATTCTCCTGCCAAAGCGCTGCGGCCTGCTGCTCCATCCCTTCCGAAAGCCACATCTCAAGCCCGCCGTCGTCGATTTTCCGGATGCCCACAGCCTCCCGCAGCACGTCAAAATGCGCATGGACCTGATGCTTCCAGCCGGGAACATAGCGGGCCTTTTTCAAGAAAAAAAGCGGGCCGTCCGCTACATGATGCGCAATCGACGGATTCTGCAGAACCTGGTCAAAAAAGAGGGAAAATCCCGGTTTGCTGTATCCCACAATGCGCTTTGCCCCGCTGAAAGCCGCCAGCGCCGATGCCCGTTCATTGCGATGCAGATTGATGACCAGATCGAAGTGTTTTTTTCGAAGCCCCAGAATAAAGCGAAAAAAGCTGCCAAAATGGTTGTCCGCGCCCTTCTTGTCGAGGAACAGGCATTCATCAAGATGCCGATTGTACTGCACCAAGTCCGCCAGCTTCTTGTCCGCCAGCAGAGAAAGCCGCGCCTCCGGATAAGCCGTCCGCAGAGCTCGAAGCACGGGTGTGGCCAGCATCAGGTCGCCCAGATGCATGAGATTGATGACAAGGATATTTTGGTACAAGGCTGTTGACTCCTATCTCATCGTGCTCATCATGGCATTTCCATGATTTTCTTTTCCACCATTTCCACCGTGATGCGCTCCAGGCAGTCTTCGTTCTTGATGCATGCGCGCTTCCAGCAGTAGCGGCAAGGGCGCTCCACCTCGATGGCGTTCTCGGTCTGCCCGTAGGGGCCATTGCGGTTCGCGTCCGTCGGCCCCATCAGCATGATCGTCCGCGTCCCAAGCCCTGCCGCCAGATGCACGGGGCCCGTATCGCCGCCCAGCACCAGCCTTGCATTCTGCAGGATATAGGCAAGCTGCATGAGATTGGTCCTGCCCACCAGATTGACCGGCGGGACTTCCATCTGCATCTCAATCTCTGCCGCCCGCTGGGCATCCAACGCACCGCCGCCCACGATGACGGGGATCGCCTGTTTCTCGTAGAGCCATTCGGCAAGCTCGGCAAAATACCGCGTCGGCCAACGCTTATTGGGCCAGTTCGCGCCCACGGCGAATACGATATAGGGATTCTCCATGCGCGCGCCCACCTCGCTCATGATACGGCGCGCGCTTTCCTGCTCCCGCGCCGGCACTTCCACGGGGAAGACGACCTTGTCCACACGGCAGCCAAGTTCCCGCGCAACATCCAGATACCGCTCCACGATATGCCCACCGGCATGTGGCCCGATCACGGGCTTTGACACCCTGCCGCTCAGTTCGCGCATATTGCAGGTGCCGAGCTTGACGGGAGCTTTCGCCATGCGCGCGATCGCCGCCGATTTGAAGAGGCCCTGCAGATCCAGCACCGCGTCGTAAGCGTCCTGCTTCAGGAGCCTGCGGAACGGGCGGAAATTGTGCAGGAAACCGCCAAATGTCTTGAATTCTTTCTTGTGAAATGTGATGATTCTATCCACGCAGGGATTCATCGCCACCAGGTCATAGGCGGGAGGTTCCACCACCCAGGTCACCTTTGCCTCCGGAAACGTCTCCTTGATGGCATAACTCACTGGCAGCGCATGAATGACATCGCCGATAGCGCTGAGTTTCACGATCAGCACATTCTTCATTTTGACTCACCCTTGATCTTCTCAATCACATTCGTCGTCGAACGCCCCGCCACCAAAGCAATGAACTCCACCCTGCCGCCATAGCTCTGCACGATTTTCGCCTCAGGAAGCGTCTCCAGGGTGTAATCGCCGCCCTTCACGTAGATATCCGGACGAACCTTCCCAATCACCTGCTCCGCCGTCGGCTCATCGAAAAGCACCACATAGTCCACCGCTTTCAGCGCATCTGCAACCTCCGCGCGATCCTCCTCCGAATTGATAGGGCGTTCCGGCCCTTTGATGCGGCGCACGGAGGCATCCGTGTTCATCCCCAGCACCAGACAATCCCCCAGCGCCCTTGCCGCCGCCAGATAGCGCACATGCCCCGCATGCAGGATATCGAAGCAGCCATTGGTGAATACGATTTTCTTTCCGCCCCTGCGGAGCGTCTCGCAAAAAGAAGCAATATCCTCCCCTGCTACCAACATGATGTTCAGACCTCGCAATCCCTCATAAGTAACTGTTCTGCCACACACTCATTGTTTCTTGGACCGGACACTTCACATCGCCAGCGTCCTTCGCAATTCTGCCGCGCTGACCGTGCTGGTCCCCAGCTTTCTGACCGCGATGCCTGCCGCGTAATTGGATAGCTCCGTTGCGATCCTCGGCGGGGCGCCTGCCGCCAACGCCAAAACCGCCGCTGACACACAGGTATCGCCGGCCCCCGAAACATCAAAGACCTCGCTGCGATCCGTGACGGGAACATGATGCACCATTCCGCCCCTCTCAAAGAGGCTCATGCCCTTCTCGCCCCGTGTCACCAAAACGCCATCCGCATCCATCTCCCGCAAGAGTTCCTTTCCGGCAAGTTCCAGCGCTGCCTCGTCGGGCAAGTCCCGCCCAAGCGCCGTTGCCAGCTCGGAATCGTTCTGCTTCACGAAGCCGATGCCGCGGAATCGGCGGATATCATAGCGGGAATCCACAAAGCTCGGTATGCCGCATCTCCTCGCGTATGCAATGAGATGCTCCTTGATCGGCTCCGTGATCGTCCCCGCTCCGTAATCGCTCAGTACAATGCCCTGCATTTGCGGCAGGATGGACTCGATGTAGGAAAGCAGGGCTGCTTCCATCTCCTGCGAGACCGGTTCCTTGCTTTCTTTATCGATGCGGACGATCTGCTGGCTCACCGTGGCCCTGCCGCCCGCAATCACGCGGGTTTTGGAAATGGTAGGGCGCCCCCTGTCCGGAAGCAGCCCTTCGATATGTGCACGATTGCCTGCCAGAATGGAACGAAGGCCCTGCGCTCCGCTGTCATCTCCCAGAAGCCCCACGGCATAAGCCTCTCCGCCAAGCGTCGCCACATTGTTCACGACATTTGCCGCGCCTCCTGCCACGACCTTCTCGCCCGCCTGTTCCAGCACCAGAACCGGCGCCTCACGGGAAATGCGGGATATCCTGCCGTCCAGATAGATATCCGCCACCATATCGCCAATCACGAGGATTTTTTTCCCCTGCCATGCATCTATGACTCCGGCCAGATCCTCTCTCATCCCGTCATCCCCTATGTTTCGATTTGTCCAACCATCTTTTCCGGATTACCATGGAATGAACTGCCATCCGATCTGCCATTGCTTCCGCTTTGCGCGATAGCGCAAAACCAGCTGGGAACAGTGGATATCCCGATACCAGTAATAGTCCACATCCTTCAACGTCATATTCTCCGTGTCATAGCTGAGCCCCACCACGAAGCGATCCAGATTGTCCATGCGGTAGCTGAGCCCTGTCATCAATTTTTTCGAGTAGTCGTCCAAACTATATCGGAAAAGTGAATTTTTTGCATTGTTCTTGGTAAAGTGATACCCAAAATAGCCCGCCCATTTCGGGTCGAAGTCCTTTCCCAGCACGGCATGATAGTTCATGCCGCGCACGGTGCTCCTGTTGGCGCTTTCTTTGGTAATCGTGTAGCTGGTATGCAGGAAAAGCAGCCATCCGTGGAATACAATCGGATCACGCCCCAGACCGATCTCGTACTTCTGGTGCGTACTGGCAACGGAATTAGCGCGCCAATGTCCAATTTCATAATTCAAATGATAGTTCAATGGCGAAGTGCCTATGCGCTGCCTGTAATTCACGGACAGTCCAGGCTCCTTCTGCACCCACACATTGTCATTGTCGGAATAATAGCCATACAATCCTTCTACCAATAAGCCCCGGTTCGCATAGGCAAAACCTGCATTGCTGCGAACCTTCTGCTTGGTCTCGATATGGGCATGGAGATTACCCCAAAAATGCTCGTTGAAGGGGAACCGGAAATCCTGTTCCGCATATACGCCGTTCTCGCTGTTATAGCCGATGCGCGGATAAAGCGTATCATCCGCCTTGGTCAGATCCTGCTCATAGTATTTCCTGCTCCCGATCTTGTTTTTTCCCAGCCAGTACGTCATATTGTACATCTTCAGCAGCTTGCCCGGCCATATCTCGATTTTCTCCGCGCTCAGATGATAGTCCGGATTCTTCGCGCCGCATTTCGTCTGCGTGCCGTCATAGATGACGATCTTGTCCGGATAGAATTCCATCCGCTTTCCCGAAACATAGTGGTTGCCGGCCTTTCCCGACGCGTCCTCCATCGTGCCGGTCTGCGAGCCGTAATTATAGACCGTATGGTACCCGTCCAGCGTGACACGCGGCGCATTGGGCGTCAACTGCAGCATATGCCCCTTGTCCGGAATGCGCACGACCTGTTCCTGCGTATTCCCCGTCGCTTCCTCTGACTGGAACCGACGCGCATCCATCTGGACGATATCCACCTTGCCGACCGCGGTGAACTCACCGGTCTGCTCATCATAGGTGAGCTCATCACCCTCAAAGGCAACCGGCACCGGCTGGCCCTGCTCCCACGGCTGCCGCAGATGCGCCTTGATCTGCGACGCATCCTTCATCAGTTGCCGCTGTTCCTCGTTCAAGCGGTTCTCCCGCTCCAGCCGCCGGCGGTTCTCGATATAATCCAAAACATCCGCTCCCGTATCGGTGGATGACTTATACACAGCCTCCGCGCCGCAAGGCAGCAGGCTCAATGCTGCGGCCAAAGCGCACAGCAGTCTCGATCCGATTCTCATGCCGCTTTTGTCTCCTGTCCCAAAGTTTCTTCTACCCTAATATATAATAGTACAACATTGAGAAATGCAATGCAACAAAGCAAGATGAAAATCTTCCGATTTTCCATCCGCCCTTGTACGAAAGATTTAACCTCACACCAAAAAATGGCGCAGCACGCTGCGCCATGTAAAAGTTTTTCCCATAACTGATTACTTCATGGCTCCCGACTGCACGCCATAAAGCGCCGTATCCACCTTGGTCTGGATGAACATCTCCGTCCCCTCGGGAACATCCACATTCTTCCCTTTGACAAAGGCCCCGGCGACAATGCCGATCGGCCCGAGCAGCACCATGCCTGCTACACTTGCCCCTGCCGCCATTGCCATATTCTTCATTTCCTGCTTCGACTCTTCCCCAAGGAAGGTTTCCACATCCGTGCCGTCAATCGCCTTGGTCGTCGCAAAGTCAATCTCGACCTCGGCATTGCGCCCGAAGTTCTTTGCCTGTGTCACCTTCTGAACCGTGCCGACGCCCGGTTCCCCCTTCGCAAACACCAGATTGCCATCCACGAAGACATCCGCGGCCACCTTATACCGGATCGTATCGCCCGCCTTGAGATTCTTCGCGTTCACAGGCGTCACCAGGGCGATCTTGACCAAAGTGTTCGCAGGCACCATCGTCTGCACCATCGGGATGGACGCATTACCGAAGGAAAGCTCCGAAAGACCCGTGATCCGCTGCACAAAGCTGCCCTTTTCCGTCTTTCCCGCAATCTCCAGTTCCAGATTCGCAATGCGCTGATCCACCGGTGTCATGCTGACCTCGCGGTAAATGTTCCATTCCACTGCATTGACCTGGGCCAGAAGGGACGGCGCCGCCCCATTGCTGTACAGCTGATCGTAAATTGCGTCCACCCGTGCCATCATGCTGCCGGCCATATGACTGCCGTTATAGTCTGTCTCCAGCTTGTTGATACGCTCCAGAACGGCTCCTGTCTGCTCCGTCCCATAGGTATCCTTCTCGATCATGGACAATTTTCCCTGTACCGTATCAGGCGCAGCCGCAGCTGCCATCGTCATGGACGAGACAAAAAGAACTGCCGTCAGAAGCAGACTCATCACTTTTCTAAAAATCATATCCTTCTCTCCTCAATTCTGTCTTCTACCGTAAATCCTGCATTATCTTCGGCAAAACTGTGCATCATGTTTCCGGATACATAATATAGGATACCATCTCCTGCATGATGGATGTGGAGCTGTAGCCCATCTCCATCTGCGGACCCCACGAAGACTCCAGAACCGTCTTCGTGTCATAGGCCAGCGTTTCCGAGGACAGGATCTGATAGGTCATCATCCCGCAGTCAAACCTCATCTGATAAACATACATCCGATTCGTCGCCGCCTTGATGACCGCAATCTTGGCGCTCACCACGGTATCGCTTTCCCATGCCACGGAATCCATATAGACATAATAGCCTGTGCTCCCTATCGCATCCACAAAGCTCATTTTTTCCGCCGCCCGGCAGTTCATAGGCATCAGGCATATCACCGCCACAAAAAACGGCAGAAGTTTCTTCCACACCGGCACATCCCTCCTTAGCGTTCAACTGCCTCAATTATAGAAAAAATCCCTGGCCTCGTCAACCAAGGATTTTGCCTCCTGTCAGCAGATGCGCGGCACCAGATTCCCGAGGGGCATGTCCACGACACGGATGCCGCCGATGCCCGTACGGAGGCCGACCTGTCCGGCAGCTTCTGCTGTCGCCTCGCCAATGATGCAGGCATCCTTGCCGTACTTGTGGTTCCGCATGGTCTGAAGCGCCAGCTCGGCCTTTTCTTCCGGCACAAACGCCACCACCTTGCCCTCATTGGCCAGGTACAGCGGATCAAAGCCCAGGATATCGCAGACCCCCTGCACCTCCGGACGGACGGGGATCGCCTCCTCGTCAATCAGGATGCCGACTCCCGATGCCTCCGCGATCTCGTTGAGCACCGCCGCCAACCCGCCCCGTGTCGGGTCGCGCAGTACCGCAGTCTCCGGAACGGCACGCAGCAGGCTCTGCACCAGCTCCGCCAGCGGCGCGCAGTCCGTCTGGATACTGTCCGGCAGCTCCAGTTGATGCCGCCCCGCAAGAATCGTCGCAGCATGGTCCCCAAGATAGCCCGAAAGCAGCACCTTCATGCCGGCTTTCACGTTTTTGGGCGAAATATGCACATCGGGGAGAATATCCCCGATGCCTGCCGTATTGATGAAAATTCCGTCGGCCTGTCCCTTGCCTACGACCTTCGTGTCTCCCGTGACAATAAGTATACCTGCTTCCTCCGCGGCCTCTTTCATAGAATGCGCAATACTCCTGAAATCTTCGAGCAAAAAGCCCTCTTCTAAGATTACGCCTGCAGAAATATATCTCGGAACCGCACCTGTCATCGCCAAATCGTTCACGGTACCGCAGACTGCCAACTTCCCGATATTGCCTCCCGCAAAGAACAGGGGCCGCACCACATAGGAATCCGTGGTGAATGCCAGCTTCCCGCTCATCTGCACAGCGGCCCCGTCATGCAGCTCATTGAGCAGCGGGTTGCCGAACTCGGGCAGAATCACCTCCTGCATGAGCTCTTGGCTCAGCTTCCCGCCCGCACCATGGGCCAGCGTAATTCTCTCACCTGCCATAGGTAAACCTCCCGCTTCCATATTTATACCATGCCGCACAGACCCCCTCCACGGACACCATGCAGGGACCAATGGCGTGGGTGGGCACGCAGGCCTTGCCGAACAGCGGGCAGTCATAGGGCGTCACAATGCCGCGAAGCACTTCGCCGCAACGGCAGGCCGTCTTTTTTTGCACGGATGCTACCGCAAGGGGAAGCACCTGCCGGATGTCAAACTGCCGATATGCCTCCTTCATGCGGAGCCCCGACTTTTCAATCCTCCCGATGCCGCGCCAGTTGGCATCCACAGGCTCGTAGACCTGCTCCAGGATACGGCGCGAAACGGGGTTGCCCTCCTTTCGCACCACGCTGCCGTATTCATTGCCGACCTCCGCTCTGCCCTCACGTTTCTGCTGCAGGAGCCTGCAAAGGGAGCGCAGGATTTCCAGCGGCTCGAAGCCCGTCACAATACCGGGCATGTGATATTCCTCCGCAAGGAAATCAAACACCTCCGTGCCCGTCACCACAGCCACATGTCCCGGCAGCAGGAAGCCGTCCACATGCACCTCGGGATCGTTGAGCAGCATGCGGAGCGCAGGCGGCACCAGTTTCTGCGCGGAGAGCAGATAGAGATTTCCGATGCCCTGCTGCTCTGCCGCCAGCACGGTCGCCGCAGCCGTGGGAGCGGTTGTCTCGAAACCCACCGCGAGGAATACGACTTTCTTCCCGGGATTGTCCTTTGCGACCTGCAGACTGTCCAGCGGAGAATACACGATGCGGATATCCGCGCCCTCTGCCATAGCTTCCCCAAGGCTGGACCGGGAGCCGGGCACCTTCAGCATATCCCCGAAGGTCGTGATGATCACGTCCTCGCGCTTCGCATAGGCGATGGCAAGATCCATATAGTCATCCGCCGTCACGCAGACCGGACAGCCCGGTCCTGATACCAGCTCCACATTTTCCGGCAGGAGCTGCCGGATGCCCGCACGGAAAATCGACACGGTATGAGTGCCGCAGACCTCCATGAACCGGAGTTTTCCCTGCCCCTCCGCCAGTCTTTGGATTTCCTCCACCATGCGGCCTGCCAGTTCACGCTCTTGTTTCTTGTCCAAGACGGCCGGAACCTCCTTCCGCCGCTTCCCGTACCATACGGGGGGCGCCGTTCATCTCCGCGAAGAGCGCGTTCATTTCCTCGACTTCTTTTTCCTCCACGACCTGCATCGCAAAGCCCGCATGCACCAGCACATAGTCCCCGATCTTTGCCTCAGGCAGAAGCATCAGGCTCACATCCCGCATCACGCCCGAAAGCTCCACTTTGGCCAAACTGTCCTTGATTTCCAGCACTTTCGCCGGAACTGCCAAACACAAATCCGTTCACCTCTCCGTAAGAACCTGCTCCTTCACGGCTTCCTCCGCCACGATCGTCAAATCCTGCTCTGCGACATCCGCCTTTTCCTTCGGCCGGATTCCCCATGCTCGCAGAATTTCCAAGGCTTCCTCCGCCACTTCGGGCAAAATCTCCTGCATTTCCCGTGTCAGCTCCACACCCGCCTCCACACGATAGGGCTGCGCCCCGATCACCGCAACCTCCGGCACCTTCCGCCCGGTCACGGTCAGCAGCGCCAGCACATCCTGCACGCCGACCTCGTGGGCAGAGAGCTTGTCCTGGAAATGTGCCATGACCGCATCGTTCTCAAACCGGAAACGCGTGCCCGGAGCCGCCCCGCCGTTGATGGAGTCGATGATGAGCAGCTTTTTCGTGCCCGTCACATACTGGGTCAGCTCGATGCCAAGCGTCCCGCCGTCCACCAGCTGCACATCCTCCGGGAACTCATAGCGGCTGTCCAGATATTCCACCACCCGCACGCCAAAGCCCTCGTCCTGCAGGATGACATTTCCCACGCCAAGGACCGTAACCTCCGAGGGATACAGCACATTATCCGGCACAGCGGCCTCCACGCCTTCTGAAAAAATATCGCTCATGCCCTCTTCCCCTTTTCCTTCACACGGTTCCTCAGCCATGTGCACCACTCCGCGATCCCCTGCCCTGTCGTGCAGGACAGCTCCAGTACCCGCATCCCCGGGTGGAGGGTCGTGATATCCTCCTTTGCCTGCGCCAGATCAAAATTCGTATAGGGCAGGATATCCACCTTGTTCAAGAGCGCAATCGCTGACTCCTTGAAAATCAGCGGATATTTCATGGGCTTGTCGTCGCCCTCCGTGACGGAAAGCACCACGGCCTTCTCGTCCTCCCCCACGGCAAACTCCGCGGGGCATACCAGATTGCCCACATTTTCCACGATCAATAGCTCCAGCTTGTCCAGATCCAGCTTTTGCGCGGTCTTCTGCACCATCGGCGCATCCAGATGGCAGCCGCCCGCCGTATTGATCTGGATCACAGGCACCCCATGCTTCTCAATGCGTTCCGCGTCCCTGCTGGTGAAGAGATCTCCCTCGATGACCGCCATGGGGATCTCGTCCTTCAAAAACTCCATGGTTTTTTCCAGAAGGGATGTCTTGCCTGCCCCCGGCGAGCCCATGAGGTTCAGCACATAGACGCCCTTTTCCTTGAACAGTGCCTGATTCTCCGCCGCTGTGCGGTCATTTTCCCCCAAGATATTCTTCATGACTTGGATCTCCAAATCAATCCACCTCCAAATACTCTACCTGCATTTCCCTGCCCGACAGGAGATTCAGCACCCCATCCTCGCATTCCGGGCACCAGAAATCATAGTGCTCGATGGGGAATTCCTTGCCGCACTTGCTGCATTTCCCCACGAGAGGGATCCGCTTCATCTTCAGCGCTGCCCCCTCCGCGATGGTTCCCCTCGCCAGGATACCGAAGCACATCTCCAGTGCCTCCGTCTCCACCCCGGACATCTCCCCCAGGAGCAGACCGATCTCCGCAATGCGCTTTCCATCGTTCTTTGCTGCATAGTCCAGCGCAATATCCAAAATCCCCTCGGCAATCGCCATCTCATGCATACCTATCACCTGTCAAAAGATATCCCCCTAGTTTCTCCACATTATACTACACATTCTCAGACGATTCCATATGAAAAATTCCGGGGCCCGGCAGCTTCGTCCCCCAAAAAATCAGAAAGGAAGCCATATCCTAATCAGATTAAGATATGGCTTCCCTTTTTTGGTTGTCTTGGAGATTCTTATTCTCGCTTCTCAATATCCAAGGGAAAGCCCCGTGCCCCTTTTTCAAAGGCACGGGGTTTTCCCTTGCGATTTGGTTGTGAGAA
>CACZZN010000023.1 GCA_902785705.1 uncultured Veillonellaceae bacterium | reverse complement strand
GGAACGTTTCTGTCCAACGATATTTCATACTGTCTATACAGTATACACCGTTTGTCCAAAACCTACCCCCTCTGTGTCCAATTTTAGTTTACCACTTCACTTAAGCGTGAAACCACCCTGTCACCTTCGGTGACACCCCTCCACAGGAGGGGAATTTTTCTTCATGCCCCTCTCCACAGGAGGAGATTTTTTCTTAGATTCCCCTCCTGTGGAGGGGTGCCCGAAGGGCGGGGTGGTCTCGGCACTGTGCCTTAAGTTAATGACATTGCTACCTTATCTTGATTTCGTCTACAGCCGCCAACTGGGCTTCCAGCTCTTTCTTGGCCTTATTCAGGTAACGCTCTATATCTGCCACAGACCGCAGGGTAACTGCCGGGAAAGCGGCCTGACGGTAGATGGTCTTGGCCTTCGGAGGCGTCACAGGCTTCACCTGCTTCGGTGTCGTTTCATTTCCGCCTGTGCCCTTGATTTTTTCTTCATGGCTGTGAATGGCATTCCTGATGCTTCTCACAACCCTGTCCTGATAGTCAAACAACCCCTGTGCTAGGCCCTGCAGTTCCAAGATGCTCTTGTTGGCCTCTATCTTTTTCCGTTGGTTCAGATAGTAGCCGTTGGCTGCTTCAATCTGCTCTTTCATATAGGCCACGTTGTCCCCGGCTGCATGAATGCTGCTCATGCACTGTTTGATGACTTCATAGTTCTTCGCCCTGTAAGTTTCCAAGAGGGCTTCGTGTGCCTTGCGAACCTCGGCAATCAAGCCGGTCAGCTCATGGATGCGGCTGTAGTCATATTCCTTCGTGGCGGGCACCTGCAGGATAGCCCGGATTGCGTTCAGGGAAGCAATGGCTGCCGGGGTTTCTTCCAGATAGTCCATATCACGGGTCATGTTCTGCTCAAAGTAAAAGGCCTCGTCAAACAGCCCAACCTGGCTGTCGAAGAAGGATTCCACATCTTCAAGGCCGTCCATGATGTCCTCAAAATCATCACGGACAGACAAAAGCTCATCCACCAAAGTGATGTTATCCGTCTGCTTGGAAAGAACCCTGTCCAGCAGCTTGCTGGCCCTCCCCAGCACCATTTGCCCCGGATATTTTACCGCATGGTAGCCAGAGTAGCGAATCAGCAGTTCCTTGTAATGCTGCTTCCTGCTCTTGAATTTCTCGATGATGAACTCCACCAAGCCATTCTCGTCCTTGGGTATGTTCATCACCTGCAAATACTCTTCAAGGAAGCTCACTGCATCCTCGATTTTTTGGACACTCATGAGCTTGTGTTTCTGTACCTGAGTCTTGCCTATCTCGGTGCGTTTCCGCAGGTAGTCGATGAGATTGGGGTCGCTGGCTCTGACGGTATCTCCGCCGTATTTCACGGTCACTTTCTGATTATAGATGAGGATGGCCATGCAGGCAGCAATATCTATTTCCCGCCAGCCGTAGGGCACATCCTGATACCGCTTCTGAATATCCCCCATGGTGGTATTCTGCTTCTGCTGGAGCCGCAGTTCCAAGAAGTCTTCTATCTTTTGGGCAGCCGCTGCATTTTCCTCTTTGCCTGTATAGAGGGACAACTGTGAAGCCCCCTTGAGGATATCGGTGATTTCCTCATTGGTTTCCACATGACGGGCAAGAAGATTGTAATTGCTGTACAAATGGGTAACCAGATATTCAAATGCCTGATTGATCTTGCTCTTGGCATCACCGGCATGGGGGCTTATCTTCTCCCCATCCACATAGTAGATACCATGCTCGATTGCCGTTACCAGCTCCTCCAGCACACGCTCTTCCAGCTTGGACGCATTAGCCTCCTGTATGGCAATGATGCCCACGGCATTGGCTGACCGGTTTTTTCCGGCGTTGATATTCACATACTGGCGAATACGCATGGCTTCTTCCAGCAGGTCATAATAACGGGAATCGGGAGAAAGCACCACGATGGCCCGGCCTTTGGATTCAGTAATCAGGCTGAGTTCACTGTCCGTCTTGCCCGTGGCACCAGTCAGAAACTGAATGAGAATATCTCCTTGATTTCCGCCAATGGTCAGGTCATCCACCATCTTGATGTAGGAAAAGTCCTTTATATCATAGCGATAGCCCTTGGCCGTATAAATATCGCCGAAGATAAGCTTGCCAATCTGCTCCGTAATCTTGCTGCTGTCAACGTCCATGCCGTCAATATCCCGCTGGATGTCCTGCTCTTCATCGGTGAGGAACTTGAACACATCCCCGGTGCGGCCAATGTAATTCTGCTTCAGCAGCCGCTCCAGGGAAGCATTGATTTTCTGGCGGCTTTTTACCTTATCAAGGTCAAGGCTGTCTGCCATGAGAATCATGACATTATCGGCGTTGCCCGGCAGGTCATTTTCCACATAACGGATAAGGTAGAGACATTTCAGCACATCCACATCGAAAAACTCCAGCCCTTCCTCTGCCTGAGCCGCTTTCTCGCAACGGTCAATGACCCGATTGATAGAGCTGTCCAAAAAGCCCCGCATGGTATCATAGAAGCGATAGAAGGGAGCCAAGGCATACTCGTCCCTTGTCTTAATCTGGATAGCCGCCTCTTGAAAGCTGGAGAGCATGGAACGCTCGCCCCCGGCCAAGTGCTTGCCTGTATTGCCTTTTTTCCGCACCTGATAGAATACCTTCTGCAAAAGGGGGAATTGATAGGGCACAAAGGGATAGTTTGCCACAAAGATTTCCTCGTTCTTGAAACCCTTAAGGTCTGCCGGAGTATCCTTGAACATAAAGAGGTTGTCAAGCGAGGCCTCGGTCTTTTTGTATGCCTCTCTCAAAGCAGCCTTGCCTTCCTCGTTCTTGGCAAGGATACGCCGCTGGATGACTTCATCAACAGAGGATGAAGTCAGGGACAGGCGAGTCTTGAAGCGAGCCATGATGCGGGAAAATTCATCCTGACGAACCTTCACCACTTCGTCCAGAGCTTCCTGCCCGGTGGCAATGACCCATACCTTTCCTCCGCACTCAGATCCAAGCTTTTCTGTCAGGGACTGGAAATTCAGCAGCATATCCGTATCTGTGCCGATATACTGCCCCACCTCGTCCATCATAAAGAGCAGACGATAGTCCTCAGACTTCGTGTCCACATAGGCCTTGATTTCTTTTACCAGTTGGGCAATGCTGATTTCCGCCTTTTCCGTGCCATTGAACCAGTCCCGGGCAGACTGCTCGCTCATGCCCAGCACTTTCCCCAGCACCTCAATGATGTCATCCTCAAGAAAAGCGAATACATCCCGGGATTCCTTCCAACTATCCCCATGGACTTCCTCAAAGACCTGACAGAACTCCTGCCACTTGCCCTGCTGGCTCACAAACTGCTCCAGACGGGCAGTCTTCAAATCTTCTCCGTAGAAGCCCAGATGATTATAGAACATCTTGGCAAAGACACGCAGCACTGCTGTCTTGGTCTTGTCGCTGGGGCCTTCAATGTCGATGTTGAAGAGGATAGCGTCCGTATGTCCTGTAGCAGACTTCTGTATTTCCTGCTGAAGATCCGGCACCTCTTTAAGCTTCTCTATAAAACGCTCTGAAGTGCGTTTGCCCTTCACCTCTTTGTCAGACAGCAGATAGGACAGCATTTTCAGGAAGTGAGATTTACCACTGCCGAAGAAGCCGGAGATCCACACGCCCATATCTGCCGTAGGATTGTCGTAGGCCTGGCAATAGTATTTGAAGAACGCCTTGAAGTGCTTGCGGAGTTCGTCAGTGATGACATACTCGTCCAGTTCCTGCTCAATGATGTCTGCATCCTTCTGGTCAACCTTGATGACACCATTGATGGGACGGGTGATGTTTTTCTCAAATATATTTCTTATTTCCATGACTTGCTGTCCTCCCTAAGGAACTATCCCGAAATAAATTACATTTTCTGCTTGTCTAAATCCCGTCTGCCTGCGTCAGGAAGAACTCGACGTAGCTCTGCTACGACTTCGTTTTTCCTTTCTTGACAGTCGAAATTTATCCTGCGCATCAATTGCAATTTATTTCGGTCCAGTTCCTAATTATTTTATGTTGAAGGCACGATAATAGGGATTGGCCTTCAGGCAGTTGAACAGCCGCAGCTCATGACCATCATATTCCCCCGGATAGAGCACAAAGATGGGCATATTGGAAAAATAGGGCTGTATAGCATTCAAAAGCTTATGGATGCGCATAAAGGGAAAGGCACTGCCGATGCCGGTGATGAGAATTACATCTTTTTCCCCATGGGGTTCATACTGCATTTCGCTGATAAAAGCATTCACTGTAGCAAATTTTTGAATCTCTTTGAAGAGGCCCTTCGACCCCTTCTTTTCTTCCAGCTTGGGAATGTCCTTCATGATCTTCTTTTTCTCACAGATGGAAAGGAAAATCTCGTAGAGGTCAAAAACTTTCAAGTTGCAGTACAGCTTCGATTCCTGCAATTTCTTCACAAAGTGACGGACTATCTGCTCATCTTCCGGGTGATAGCCGTAGATATGTATATTTTCTTCATTGGAGAGGCCAAACCCTTCGATGGTCTTGGGACTGTTCATCATTTGACGAATCTCATCCAGTTTTGCTTTTGTATCACTCATAGGCTCTCCTTAATTCACATTGAATGCTGGCAGCATCCACTCATCATGATTTCTCTTGATTACCGTAGCCACCTGTGAAGCCAGACTGACAGGCTGAAGCTCTTTAGCCCTCGCATTCGCCAGATACTCGTTCTGTACCAAGATATTCATCAATACGCTGCCAATCTTTCCCACGGTAGAATTGCTCCAAGCAGCTACTTGTTCATTCTGCTCGGCCAGTTGCAGGAAGAAGATATTCACATCGCCCCGGCTAAAATTTGGATTATGCTGCCGGAATTTCTCTCCCACTACCGTCACCATGAACTCAGCCACCAGGCGGCTGTCACGCATCATGGCATAGAGACACAGCTGGCGAGCAGTCTGTGCCGTCTGTGTGGCGATGATATGTACAGCCTGTCCATCCTCCAACCCCTTCAACCTGCGTACACAGGGGCGAATCAGGCTGCGGACAGATTTTTCCGTTGGCAGCTGGAACAGATTCTCTGCGGCAATTTTCTCATAAATTGCTGCCTCATCCAGCCCTTTGTCCATCAGCTGTGCCACAATACGTGTTTCACTGAACAGGAACTGCTCCCGGGTCAAGCTGGCCCTGTAGCTATTTGCTGCAATCATAAGTCAACCTCACTCATTTCACCCTAATAACCCCAATAGTACTATACTCGCGTTCAAAGAAACGTACCAAAACGAAACTGCTTCCGAACGCTGTATATGCAGAATCCGTAAACATCTACCTTCGCTATGCTTGGTAAATATTAACGGCTTCTGGTATAATTGAGTGATGAAAGTTAGAAACGTGCACGCCTATTTGACAAGAGCCTCCCCTTGCTCCGGGAAGGCTCTTCCGCTTTATTCCTTTGCTGAGATACTCCGCAGTCCCAGATTCGGCACTGCATTCAGATAGAAATCCGAACCATCTCCCGCCAGTGCCTGATAATAGCCCCTGCAGCCTATCATTGCCGCGTTATCCGTGCATAGCGCCTTGCTGGGGAAGTAGAACCGGATGCCCTTTTCCTCACAAGCGGTTCTCAGCCTTTCTTCCAGCGAACTGTTGGCCGCAACGCCTCCCGCGAGCACGAGTTTGTCCATCCCGGTCTCCCCGACGGCTTCCAGCGCTTTTTCCGCCAGCACCTCAATGACAGCCTTTTGGAAGGAGGCCGCCACATCTGCCCGATGGATTTCCTCTCCCTTCTGCTGCATGCTGTTCAGATAGTTCAGCACCGCCGATTTCAAGCCGCTGAAGCTGAATTCGTAATTCCCTTTTTCTTCCAAAGCACGCGGGAAATCAATGGCATCGGGATTTCCCTCCTTGGCCAGACGGTCGATCTCCGGGCCGCCCGGATAGGGAAGCCCCATGACCCGCGCAATCTTGTCAAACGCCTCGCCTGCCGCATCGTCCCGCGTCTGCCCCATCAGCTCGAACTCATGGTAGCCCTTCACGCGGACCAGCGCTGTATGCCCGCCGGATACCACGAGAGCCACAAAGGGCGGTTCCAGTTCCGGCGCACTCAGGAAATTCGCGAAAATATGCCCTTCCAAATGGTTCACGCCGATCAACGGCACATCCAGCGAAAAAGCCAGCGCCTTCGCTGCCGAAACACCGACCAGCAAGGCTCCTACCAGCCCCGGCCCATAGGTCACCGCCACTTGGCCGATATCCGAAAGCTTGACCTTTGCCTCCCGCAGCGCTTCATCGATCACAGGCATGATATTCACGATATGCTTGCGCGAGGCAATTTCCGGCACCACACCGCCAAACTTCTGATGCACCGGGATTTGCGTGGAAATGATATTGGACAGGATCTCCCGCCCTCCGCGCAGCACCGCTGCCGAAGTCTCGTCACAGCTCGACTCGATTGCCAGTGTCAGGCAGTCCTGCATGTCCCCTTTGCTCACGCTAACACCTACTTCTTCATAACTTCGTATTCCACATGATGATGGCATCTTCGCCATTGTCCTGATAATAGCCTTTCCTCCGCCCCACGCTCTTCAGCCCGAACTTCTCATAGAGCGCAAGCGCGGGCTTGTTGGAGGGGCGCACTTCCAATGTCATGGCTGTCGCGCCGCGCTGCTTGACTTCGCAAATCAGCCGTTCCATGAGCTTCGTCGCGACGCCCTTCCCGCGATGCTCCGGATGGACCGCCACATTCGTGACCTGAGCCTCGCCCGCCACAAGCCATGTGCCTGCATAGCCGATGACGCGGCCGTCCTGCAGGGCCAGCAGGTAAAAGGTCTGTTCATTGGCTGCTTCCTTCCAGAAGGATTCCCTGGACCACGGAATGGAAAAGCATGCCTTTTCCACCTGTTCCACGGCCTCCGCATCTTCCGGCACCATTTCACGAAAGCACAACGCTGCCTGCTCCCCGCTCATATGGCTTTCCCGTGCCGCTTTTCCCAGAGCACCTCCGCCTCAGAACGCCGGATATAGACGGGCTCCATGTCCATCACGTTCCCCGTCTTTCCTTCCTTCAGCAGTTCCAGTCCGCAAAGGGCGACATTTGCCGCACGCGGCATACGAAGATGCAGCGGCGCCAGCATCACATGCATCGGAAGCGTCTGCTTCCCCTCGATGCGCTTCGAGATCACATCTCCCATCAGCACGACCGTCCCCGGAAGTTCCTCCGTCCTTCGGATCACTTCCTCCACGGGCAGCACCTGGACCTCAGTCTTTTTCAGCAGCTTCCCGTGCTCCCACATATAGCGCTCCACATATACATTTCCCTTCTGCGCATCAATCATCGGCAGCAGTTGGAAGCCTTCCACGGGAAAGTGCCATGCCAGCGCCCGAAGCGTCGGCACACCGACGATGGGAAGCTGCAGCGCATAGGCCATCGCCTTTGCCGTAGCAAGCCCGATGCGAAGCCCTGTGAAGGAGCCGGGCCCGAGGCTCACCGCGATGCCTTCCAGCTCTTCCTTTTTCTGGTTCGCCATGCCAAGCACCTCCTCGATATGAGGAAGCAAGGTCTCCGAATGGGTGAGCTTTGCCTGCATCGTAAGCTCTGCCGCAAGTTTCCCGTCAGATACCACAGCCACGCTTGAGACCTGTGTGGATGTGTCAATTGCCAGTATGGACAAAATCTTCCAGCTCCTTCAAAAATTCTTCCTGCTCTTCGCCTACGCCCGAAAACGTGATGCGGCGGAACTCCTTTCCCGCCTGCAGGCGCTCGAACTGGACGCGCACATAGCTTTCCGGCAGGGAATCCGGGAACTTGTCCGACCACTCCACCACCACGATGCCCTCCATCGCTTCCATGTATTCATAAAACCCGATATCCTCCAGCTCTTCTTCCGTCGTGAGCCGATAGAGGTCGAAATGATAGATGGGGCAGAAGCCTTCATAGATATTCATGAGATTGAAGGTAGGGCTTGTCACCTCGCCCTCGACGCCCAAGGTGCGTGCAAGGCTCTGCACAAAAAGGGTCTTTCCCGTGCCAAGCTCTCCCTCCAGACAGAGCACCGTGCCCTCGCGCACTCGTTTCCCTACCTTTTCAGCCAACTGAACCGTCTCATAAGGAGACTGCGTAATTTCACTAAACATGTATGCGGTATCCCTCCAAAGAATCCCTCAAAAACACTTCAGTCATCACTTGCTGTTCAGCTACTTATTTTACTATGAAATCTGAGGATCTGTCAAAAAATAAGTTGCTCAACTTATTTTCTTCCAGATCCTCAGCAAGTGCAAGCCGCTCTCTATTCCCTGGGCGCCACCCACCTGCACGTCTGATATTCAACAAAGTCCAGCAGTCCGAACAGCAGCAGCCCGATGCCGCTCAGCACGATGATTCCCGCATACATGTCCAGATAATTCACCCGGAGCCATGCATCCATGATGAAATATCCGATTCCATACTGCGTCCCGAAAGTCTCCGTAAAGAACAGCACGGAGATTGCCGTGGCCATGGCGACGCGCACTGCGGTCAGGAACTTCGGCAAGGAGGCGGGCCACAGAATTTCGCGGAAAATCTCCCCGAAGGAAGCTCCCAGAGACACCAACGGCTCATAGATCTCCTTCGGGATGGCGTGGATGCCGTCCCGCACCGCCACCACCACCTGAAACACGATGATGAGAAAGATCATCAGGATCTTCGACAGTTCCCCCAAACCGGCCAGCAGCATGAGAATCGGCAGCAGCGCAATCTTTGGAATCGGATAGGTCAGATACACAATCGGCGCCAAATAGCGGTCTGCCTTTGGAAAATACCCCATAATCATGCCCAGCGGGAAACCGATCAAGATTGCAAGGCAGAGTCCTGCCGTGATGCGCCAGAGGCTGTACGCCCCGTGCACCGCGATGTCGCTCAGAAAGATTCCTGCCAACCGTTCCGCCACCCGCTCCGGGGATGGAAGAATCGGCAGTTCTGCCGCCTGCGCGATAAGATACCACAGCGCCAGCAAGGCGCATGCCCCGATCAGATAGGACAGGAATACCATCTTTCTCATCGATATCCCCCCATCTGCTTGATTTTTTCCCGAAGCTGCCTCCCTTTTTCAAAGAACGCGGGATTGGCGCGCAAGCCCTCCGAGCCTGCCAGCGGATTTTCCATCACTTCCGCAATCCTGCCCGGAGATGCCTGCATGAGCACGATGCGTTCCCCCAGATAAAGGGCTTCCTCCACATAGTGCGTGACCAGCAGCGTCGTGACCTTCAGGCTGTGCCAGAGCGCCAGGAAGACCTCCTGCATATCCTCGCGGGTGATCGCATCCAATGCGGAAAACGGCTCATCCATCAGCAGGACATCCGGGCGCAGCAAAAACACGCGTGCCAGAGCCACGCGCTGCTGCTGCCCTCCGCTGAGTTCCCTCGGATAACGGTCCCGAAGCTCGGCAATGCCCAGCCTCTCCATCAGTGACAGGATTTCTTCCTCGGAATCTTTCGACCGTCCCCCTTTGATGCGGATGCCCAGACGAATATTCTCCATTGCCGTGCGCCAGGGCATCAGCCCATAGCTCTGGGGCATGAAGCCAATGCTCTGCACCTTGGGCGACAATGGTTTTCCATCCATCAGTATTTCGCCTTCATTGGGCGTCAGGATCCCCGCCACCGCCTTGAGCAGTGTCGATTTCCCGCAGCCGGACGGCCCTATGACAGCACAGACCGTCCCATCCGGGACGGTCAAGTGGACATTCGATATCGCTTCTCGGTCATTCTGGTTCGCTCCATAGCGAACCGAAAGATTTCGTATTTCAATCATGATACGTCAGTTTTGCTTCAGAATATCCGCAACAATATCCTGATAGCCATAACTTTCCTTTACTAATTTTTTTTCGTTCAGCCATTTGATGCAGTCCAGCACATCACTTTCCTTGGGAAGTCCCGGCTCCCGGTACCTGGGCAGTTCCAGCACATCCTTGGCTTTTGGCGGGAAGCCGCTCTTTTCCATCACCAGATCGATGTATTCGGAGCGATCCGTATCCGCCAGGTACTTGACGGCCTTCCGATAGGCGCGGTACATGGCGCGGATTTCCTGCGCCTTGTCCTTCACGGCTTTTTCCGTGAACATGATGACACCGGGATTGATGCCAAGCTCATCGGAACCTGTCACGTATTTGCATCCGTTCCCGATGGCAACGCTCGCCATCGGCTCCGGCATAGTCGCCGCCGCAAGCTGCCCGTTCTGCAGCATTTCCAGCCGCGTCGGGATCTGGGGGACCGCCACTTTGGCAATGCTGTCCTCCGGCATACCCTCCCGCCGCAGGATTTGGTCCGTCACATACTCGATGATGGTATTCTTGGAAACAGCCACCTCCTTGCCCGCCAGATCCTTTGGCGAGGCGACGTTCTCATCCTTTCCGGCCACCAGACGATAGCTCCCGTCCGTGAAGGAGGTCACCTTCACATCAAAGCCGCCCGCTTTCGCAAACGCAACCGCCAGCATATCGGATACCGCGCCGTCCAGATTCCCGCTCTGCATTGCAGAATCCCTGTCCATCGCACTCTTGTACTGCTGCAGTTCGACCTCGACGCCCTCTTCCTTGAAAAATCCCTTTTCCTGTGCAATCACAAACGGTACGGAATCCGTATCCGGCATCAGCCCGACCACAAGCTTCTGCATTTCCTGCTTTTCAGCCTGCTGTCCTCCGCAGCCAACCAGAACGAAGGCTGTCACCATTATGCACAAAATACCGAAAAAACGCTTCAAGCCCAACACTCCCAATTCTTTCTTCGTACGACGCATTTTCATGCGTTTCCTTCCGCCGCGCCGTCCATCATCGCTCCATGTTCCTTCTGCATGGTCTCACAGAGACGCTGCAGCGTCCAAAGCGTATTGAAGGGCGTCACCACCGCTTTATACTGTATCTTCGGGATGCCCGCCTCCTTGATGGCTTCCAGTACCGCATCCAGACGCTTATGCCGAATGTTCTGCAGCACCATGACCTCATGGGGAAAAGTGAATTCCTCTCGTTCCTTGGCAGGATGGAACCCCTTGAGTCCCAGCAAAAAGCCGATTTTCTCCGCATGATCCTCATCCTTCAGCACGCGCACGCGGATATGCAGTGCTTTCAGCACAGCGCGGAGCCGTTCCAGACGCTCCGCATCATGGAACTGATACAGCAAAACCAATTCTTCCCGTTTCATGCAGGCAATCCCCTCAAGAATCCGTTGTGGCAAGCGTCATGCGCGTGACGAGGATCGATGCTTCTTTCTCCAGTGTCTTCGCCTGTTTCAGCTTTGCATCCGCCTCGCGTATGGTCGCGGCCTTTTTGTCCGACATCCACTGCGCATAACTTTGGGCATACTCAATATGCAAATCGCAAATCTTGAGCCTCAGATGATGCAGGGTTTGGGCCGCCGCCGGAACCACCAGCTCGGAAAGTGCCTCTTTTCTTGTCTCCCAGTCCTTTTGGACCACGTCCCGCATCAGCGCCTGGATTTCATCCCGCGTGACCTGGTTCCCCAAGCTCCCGGAAGCCAGGATGCTCCGATAGGTCAGCTCCGCATCATGGATCGTACGGTCATGTTTATCCATGATGGACGCGGTCTCCCGCATATACTTTTTCAGCTCTTCATGCCTCGCTTGACTGACCATCTGGATAAAGGCGTCGAAATTCTGGATCTCCGTGATGCGCCAGTCGCCGTTCTCAGCCTTTTCCAGCACGACCTCCAGCACGAATTCCCGCTGCGCCTCTTCCTGATAGACGCGCACGCTGGCAATCGCTCGATCCCCGTCCTTGTCTTGCGAAATCCCGTCCACGGAGCGGAAAACGGCTTGCTGCAAACCCGAACGCTTCAGCACATCCGAAGCGTCCAGCGCTTCATTGCCTGCTTCCTGCGATTCAGCCGCCTCCCATGTTCCGCTCTCCACATATTGCTCGATCGCAGTGCGGAAACTCGTCAAAAGCGGAGCCTTCATCATATGCGTGAAACTGCTGATGGCGGATTTTGCTTCCGGCGTCATCATCGTATCTGCCGTCAAAAGCCCTTCCACAAAGCCATCATAGGAGCGATCCAGCAGCCGGTCCACATCCACATAGCGCTGGAATTTCGCTTTGTCGTGCTGTTCCACGGACTGCTCGATCTGCTGCATGGCATATTCCGGTGTCTTGGTATAGACTCTCAGGTACCAGTACACCCCTCCCGTCACGATCAGAACCGCCACCACTGCGAGGAAAAACAACCGCAGTTTCATCTGCCTGCTCATATGCTCATCTCCTCTGATTCTGCAACAATTTATGATAAAAATGATTGCTGAGTACACTAATTAATTCTGCTAAAAAGTCCAGAATCCTTCTTTTTGAGCAATATTATGGTATTTCTTCCTCAATGATGCCGCCGCCTAAAACATAGTCCCCTTCGTAGAACACAATGGACTGTCCCGGCGTCACGGCACGCTGCGGCTCATCGAACTCGACGCGTGCCTGCCCATCTCCCAAAGGCAGGACACGGCAGGCCGCCACTCGCCGCCTATAGCGTATCTTTGCCATTGCCCGGAGCCGATTCCATCACTAAATCCTCGAATTCGAAAAAATGTGGCATAGCCAGCCACAAAAGCCGACTATGCCTGTTCGTTTTCCGCATCCGAAGTCTGGGAATGGAATTCGCCGATGCAGTTCCACACAGTGACAATTTTCCGGGAAGAAAATTTATGGATTTTCCTTCAGATAGGTCCAACCATCCCGTTCCTCAATGCGCCCCTCCTTGATCAGCCGCCCCAAGGCACGCTTGAATGCCGCCTTGCTGATCTGGAACTTGTCCTTGATGATTTCGGGCGAAGTCTTGTCGGAGTAAGGCATACGCCCGCTCCGGTTCTGCAGGAAATACAGGATGCGCTCCGAATCCGTCTCCAACGCCTTTTCCTTGGCCTCGCGCAGGGAAGCATTGAGTCTCCCGTCCGCCCGTACATAGGTCACACGCGCAGAAACCACCTCGCCGACACGCGGGCGCCGGGGCATTTCCTTGTCCGCAATGAAGACGATATACCGTTCCTCGCTGAACAGGAACGCTCCCGCCTCGGTCATATTGTAGATCGCGCCCCGCACGACATCTCCCGCCCGCACGCCTGCCGCAGGCTTCGAAGCGCGGCGGATCTCATCCTCGACCTCCATGGTGACAGCCAGCCGCCCTGACTTGTCGGTGTAGAGCTTCGCCCAGACCACTTCGCCGACCTGGGGCCTGCCGCGCATGCCGGCATAGGGCAGGAAAATGCCGCGCTCGGCGCCCACATCCAGAAAAGCCCCGTCACGGCTCACATTGATGACCTTGAGCCGCGCAATCTGTCCCTCTTTCATGCGGGGAACGCGCATGCTCGCCGTGAGTCTGCGCTTCGGATCCAGATACAGGAATACCTGCACTTCATCGCCCACCGCGACAGGTTCGGTCTGCTGCGTATGATGCAGCAGGATATCATCCGAAGTATTTCCCGTCCCCGCGTCCAGAAACGCCCCCATTTCTGAGAGACGTGCCACACGCAGCGTCGCTACGGTACCTGGTCCATACGGACGCTTTTTCTCCTCTGCCATGCCTATTCCTCATATGGCGTCAGTTTCGCGTCTCCCCAGAGCCGCTCCAGCGCATAATACTCACGGCTTTCCTGCCGGAACACATGCGCCACCACATCGCCGTAATCCAGAAGCACCCACTCAGCCTCGCGATAGCCTTCCTTATGCCCGCAGGAAATTTCCGCTTTCCCCAGTTCTTCCTCGATATTGTCCGCGATGGCACGCACCTGTGTCGCTGTATTCGCGGAACAGATGACAAAATAATCCGTGGAAAACATGAGTCCCCGCATATCCATCGTCACGATGTCCCTTGCCTTCTTATCGCTCGCCGCCTTGCAGATGGCTCTGCTCACTTCCTGAATATCCAATCTGTTTCCTCCCTCTGACCTTATTGCTGTTCACTCCCGAGAATCTCCGATTCCGGGAACAATTCTTTGATTCGTTCCTGGATTGCCGCCTGATCCGGCACCCAGATGCTATCGTCATTTGCCGCATAATTCCCCGGCAGCATGATGGTCTGCGGCGCCTCGCTGCTCAGACGGCGCAGCACATTCGCAAGGTGCGCGGAATCAAATATTTCCGCGCTGGTCTTCATGCGGTGCTGGAACATATCCGCAATCGCCGGCAGCTTCGGAACCGTCCCAAGCTGCAGCAGCTTGTCATAAAGCGCCTTCAAAAATTTCTGCTGTCGCTGCACACGCCCCACATCGCCGAGCTCCGGGTCTCGATACCGCAGATATTCCTGCGCCGTTTGCCCATCCATATGCTGATAGCCTTGCTTCAAATGGATGGACAGCCCGGAAATCGGGTCTTCATAGTTCATGTCCGATTCCACATAAAGGTCGATTCCCTCCATGATATCAATGAGCTCCGAGAATGTTGCCATATCCAGGGTAATATACTGATGGATCGACACGCCGAGAAGGGATGATATCTCCCGCACCATCATGGATGCGCCGCCCACATTGTAGAGCGTGCCAAGTCTCGTGCCCTGTCCATCCGGCATCGTCACCCAGGTATCCCGCGGGATCGTGATGAAGCGCGTGCGGCCCGTATCATTCGCAAAGCTCATGAGCAGGATGGTGTCCGCATTCTGCCCGCCGTAGTCCGCTGCATCCGCACCGTCATCCAGCCCCAGGATCAAGACATTCGTATAGCCCTCAAAGGATGCCTGCGCATCCATCTGTCTGGATTCCTTGCGTTCCGTATACTCCTGATACATCGTCTGATATTCCCGGTACAAATAGCTTACCCCGCTATATGCCGCATATCCGACAAAAAGGATGGCCGAGCCTACGAGCGAAATCAGCACAATTGTGAACAGAAAGCGAAAAAAGCGCAGCCTTTTCTGCTTTTGGTTCAATCGCCTTTTTTTCAGGATATTCTCCCGTGTCTGATTTATCGCCATATCCGCCTCATTTCCTCAAGTCTGTGCATTCCTTCGCATCAATATCTCATTGCGGGCCGTAACGGTATCCGGATGCACAAGATGCTGTTTCTGTACAACGAAGAGAATGGATGCACTGAGTCCCACCAGCAGCATCTCATCCAGCGAAACCGTTTCTGCAAGCATCCGAAGCTGCTCCGCTTTCGGATATTCCCGATGGGGCTCGATCATATCCGCAAAATAAACGATCTGATCCAAGGGGGTCATATCCGCTCCCCCCACCGTGTGCCGCCAGATGGCTTGCGATATCTCCCGATCCTCTACGCCATAAAGTTCCTTGACACGATACGCGCCGATATAAGCATGCAGCAGAATCGGCATCACCCGTTCGACGGGCCCAATGGCAATGCCCCGCTTTTCCGCCTCCCGCATGAGTTCCCCATTCGGGAATTCCCTTGCGCAGTCGTGCAACAGTCCCGCCACGTACGCTTTCTCCTCATCCACATGAAAGCGCTTTGCCAGCTTCAGCGCTGTCTCTGCGACTCCGAGCGAATGCTCATATCTGCTGCGCTTCAGACGCTGCCCCAAAAGGATCCGCATTTCCTCATGGCTCATCATCATCCGGCTCACGGTACAGACCCTCCTTATCGATATATTCCTCCACGGCGGCAGGCACCCTGTAGGTGATGGATCGGCCGCGATGGATCCGCTGACGGATATCCGTAGAGGATATCTCCACCGCCGGTGTCACCAGCTGATGGATCCGCTTCTCCGCCAGCTCGCCGAAATGACTTCTGAGGAGTTCCATATCCAGTTCCGTTCCCTGTCGGTTCGCCGCAATGAAACAGCACTTTTCCAGAAGTTCCTCCGCATGATACCAGGTAAAGAGCTCATTGATCGCATCCGCACCCGTGATGAAGTAAAATTCCGCATCCTGCCCATACGACTCGCGCAATCTATCAATCGTGACCACACTGTAGGACGGTTCCTTGCGATGCAGCTCCATGTCCGAAATGTCGAAATAGGGATTCGAGCGAACCGCCAGCTCTGTCATCCGATAGCGGTGCTCTGCGCCGGCAAGATCCCAACGCCCTTGTTTATGGGGAGGATGGGCCGCCGGGATGAACAGCACCCGATCCAGTCCGAATTCGTCCCTCACGGCCTCCGCCATGATCAAATGCCCCATGTGGATGGGATCGAAGGTGCCTCCCATGATTCCCAGACGAAGCTTCCCCTGCATCAGCCGCTCACCTCCAACAGCATCACGATTTGCCAGATCAGCCAGATGCTGGCTGCAATCAGCAAAAACGCCTTTGCATCATCCACTGCATCATGCCGGCCTTTTTCCGTATGCAGGTAATTCCACAAGGTCCTGCCATACCCCCCAAGGCCGCGGAAAAATCTCACCGTATCTGCCCCTCGCCGTAGATCAGATACTTCGTGCTGGTAAGCTCCTCAAGCCCCATGGGGCCCCTGGCATGCAGTTTCTGCGTGCTGATGCCGATCTCCGCGCCAAAGCCGAATTCAAACCCGTCCGTAAAGCGCGTAGAGGCATTCACATAAACGGCAGCCGCATCCACCTCGCGCTGGAAGCGATGCGCATGCATGAGATTTGCCGTTACGATGGTCTCCGAATGTCCTGTGTTATAGCGGTTGATATGCTCGATCGCCGCATCCAGGCCGTCCACGACCCGCACGGAAAGGATCAGCTCCCCGTATTCCGTGGCCCAGTCCTCCTCCGTTGCCGCCTTCATCTGCGGGCAGATGTCCCGCGCACGCTCGCAGCCGCGCAGCTCCACCTGCTTGGCTTGCAGGACCTCAGTGATATGCGGCAGGAAGGACGCCGCAATATCCCGATGCACCAGCAGCGTTTCCATCGCGTTGCAGACCGACGGATGCGAGGTCTTGGCATTGACAATGATGCGCTCCGCCATCTCAAAATCCGCAGAAGCATCCACAAAGGTATGGCAGACACCCGTGCCGGTCTCGATGACAGGCACCGAACTGCCCTGCAGGACATGCTGTATCAGCCCTGCGCCGCCGCGCGGAATGATTACATCCAAATAGCCGTTCAGATGCATCATGACATCCACGGCCTCACGCTCCGTAAAATCGATGAACTGGATCGCTCCCTCCGGCACGCCTGCATGATAAGCGGCCGTCGCCAAAAGCGAACTGATTGCCGCATTGGATCGGATCGCCTCCGAACCGCCGCGCAGGATCACGGCATTTCCCGACTTCAGGCAAAGCGCCGCCGCATCCGCAGTCACGTTGGGACGCGCTTCATAAATGATGCCGACGACCCCCAAAGGCACTCTCACACGGCGGATTTCCAAGCCGTTCGGGCGCACCGAGGAATAATCGCCCCGCAGGACAGGATCCGGAAGGGATGCCGTCTGCCGAAGGCCCTCCGCCATCTTGGCAATTCGCCCTTCATTCAGCATGAGACGATCCAGATAGGAGCGGCGCAGACCTTTCTGCCTCGCATCCTCCAAGTCCTTCGCATTTTCTGCCAGCACAAGTTCCGCGCGCTTTTCCAGCGCATCCGCCATGGCCAGAAGCGCCTCATTCTTCACATCCGTAGACAGGATGCCCATGGCGCGCGATGCCGCCTTAGCCTCCTTGGCTTTGTTCAGGATCTCCGCTTTGATATCCATTTCTTTGCCCCCACATTTATGCCATCAGAACCATATTGTCACGATGGATGACTTCCTCATGTATTTCCCCTGCCAAAAGCTCCGGGAACTCCGCCGTCTGATGCCCGATGATCTTTCGGAGCGACGCCGCATCATAATTCACAATGCCGCGCGCGATTTCCCGATGGTCAGAAGCCAGCACCCGCACCGTATTCCCCTTCGTGAATTCCCCGGCAATCTCCACGATACCTGCCGCAAGAAGGCTGGAGCCATTTCTGAGCATCGCCCGCGCACAGCCCTCATCCACAAGGATATCCCCGTGGATGCGCTTCCCGAAGGCAATCCAGCTCTTTCGTACCCGCAGGTGAGACTCCTTCGCCGGGAAAAAGGTCCCGATGGTCTCTCCCGCAAGGATATTCCGCAGAACGCTCTTCCGGGCCCCCGGCGCAATCACCATATCCACGCCTGCGTTCACGGCCACTTTCGCCGCCTGCAGCTTCGTGAGCATGCCTCCTGTCCCGAGCTTCGTGCCTGCGCCGCCCGCCATGCGTTCCACCTCCGGCGTGATCTCCGCGATTTCCGGAATCAGGCTTGCCGTCTTGTCCGTCTGCGGATTTCCCGTATAGAGGCCGTCAATATCCGTCAGGAGGATCAACGCATCTGCATCCACCAGAGTCGCCACGATGGCGGAAAGGTTGTCGTTGTCGCCGATCTTGATCTCATCGATTGCCACCACATCGTTTTCATTGATGACGGGAATCACGCCCATCGCGAGCAGCGCCAAGAGCGCATTCCGCGAATTCAGATACTGATGATGGTGCATCGCGTTCTCTTTCGTCAAAAGCACCTGTGCCATCGTCTTGCCGTACTCTGCGAAAATCTTTTCGTAGATATGCATGAGCACGCCCTGCCCGATGGCTGCGAGGGCCTGCTTCTCCGGAATCGTCCCCGGCTTCTCCGCCAGCCCCATCTGCCCCAGTCCCGCTGCGATCGCGCCCGAGGATACCAGTACCACCTCGCGCCCTTGATTCATCAGGTCGGAAAGCTCCCGTATCAGATGCTCGATGCGCGCCAGATTCAGTTTCCCGCTGCCTTCATGGGTCAAGGTGCTCGTTCCGACCTTGATCACGACGCGCTTCGCCTCCCGCAGGCGCAGCCTTGCTTCTCCCATAGTCCTTCCTCACTTCGGCAAGTCGATTTTCGGCTTTTCCTGATTGCGTTTGTAAAAGAGGCCATTGCGCCCGATGACCTGCACCAGATTCACGTCCGAGCGCTCTGCAAGCACCGTAATGGCATCCTTCGGTTCCTCCTCGCAATTCTGCAGTACGCGCACCTTGATGAGCTCTCGCTTCTTGATGGCCTCGCGCACAGCCTGCACGACGGTGGGCGTAACGCCCTCCTTGCCGATGTTCACCACGGGATCGAGCTTCATGCCCATAGAGCGCAGAAAGCTCTTCTGTTTCCCCGTCAAATTCTTTCGTATCAAATGGATGCCTCCCCGCTATTCCCGATATTCAAATTCCATCTCTCCGATATGCACCATCATGCCTTCCTTGATGCCGCGCTCCTTGAGCTTTTCATCGAGATTCTTCAGCCGCCAGATATACTGAAAACGCCGTACAGCCTCGTCATTGCTGAAATTTGTCATGGCAACGAGCTTCTCCAGCGATTTGCCGGAAATAATAAAATCGCCCGCATCATTGCGCGAAATCGTGACCTTGTCCGGATCTTCCACGTTCGCGTCGTAAACGGCTGTCTCCTCGCCGGTCTCCGGTTCTTCCACATACTCATCCAGCCACTTGCCCACATACGAAATGAGATCGTCCACGCCTGCCCTGGTCGCTGCAGAAATCTGAAAGAATGCCAGCCCCTCTTCCTCGGCAAGTTTTTGCAGACGGGGCAGATGTTCCGCTGATTCGGGCAGATCGATCTTGTTTGCGACCAGGATCTGTGTGCGCCGCGCAATCTTCTCGCTGTACTTTTTCAGCTCCACATTGATCTTGCGGTAATCCTCCACAGGATCGCGGCCTTCGATGCCCGAAGCATCCACGATATGAAGGATGAGCTTCGTTCGCTCCACATGCCGCAGGAAATCATGCCCAAGCCCTACGCCATCCGCAGCGCCCTCGATGAGTCCCGGGATATCCGCCATGACGAAGCTCTTTTCGTAGTCCGTCTGCACCACACCAAGCACCGGCGTAATCGTCGTGAAGTGATAGTCCGCGATCTCAGGGCGCGCCGCAGACACCGTTGCCACAAGGCTGGATTTCCCGACACTCGGATAGCCGACCAGTCCCACATCCGCCAGCAGCT
Source organism: uncultured Veillonellaceae bacterium (assembly GCA_902785705.1). Lineage (GTDB taxonomy): Bacteria > Bacillota > Negativicutes > Selenomonadales > Selenomonadaceae > UBA9786. Next base: position 6,852 of record CACZZN010000023.1, on the reverse strand, counting down.
TCAATTCCAGCAGCAGATCCCGGCTCTCGCCCGGTTCTCCGAACTCCGCAAAGGTCGGCGCGCGGTTCGCAGCATTCTTGAACTTCGCATTCCCCCGGCCGCCGCGCCCGCCCCGTGCAATGACAGCCTGCTGGCCGATTTCCGTGAGATCCGCCAGCAGTTCCCCGGTTTTCTCATCGCGCACCACGGTTCCCGGCGGCACTTTCACGATGCAGGGCGGTGCATTGTGCCCGTACTGGTTCTTGATATCCCCGTTCTCACCATTTTCGCCCTTGAATTTCCGATGATAACGAAAATCCAGCAAGGTGTTCATATTCTGGTCCACCACGAAGATGACATCCGCTCCGCGCCCTCCGTCACCGCCCGACGGGCCGCCCTTCGGCACGAATTTCTCGCGCCGGAACGCGGATTTTCCATGTCCGCCGTCTCCCGCTTTGACGCTGATCTTCGTACGATCGATAAACTGCATAGTTTCCTCCCCGCCCATGATGTATGAAAAGCCGGCATTGTGCAATACCGGCTTTTCATACACCATGACACAACGCAACTTAACGTTGAAGAACGATCAAAAAATATCTGGCAAATTATTTTCCCCTAATCCCTAGCGCCCAAACCATATAAACAATACCTGCGCATTTCGGAGAAACGCGCAGGTACCGATAACATCAAATAGCCTTTTCCTCAGCGGGATAAACGCTGACCTGGCGGTTATAGCGCCCTTTGCGCTCAAAGGCAACCTTTCCGGCCACCTTGGCAAACAGCGTATCGTCCTTGCCGATTCCCACGTTACGTCCCGGATGGAAATGCGTTCCCCTCTGGCGCACCAGAATGTTTCCCGCTTTTACAAGGGTACCGGCCTGCTCCTTTACTCCAAGGCGCTTGGACTCACTGTCACGGCCGTTGCGCGTGGAGCTTACGCCCTTTTTATGCGCAAACAACTGCAAATCAAATGTAAACACCTGCTTCACCCCCTGATTTCCGAAATCTTGACCGCCTTCGGAGCAATCTTCGCAATCTCGCGCAGCCCCAAAAGCATCGTTCTCAAAATAGACTCTGTAAGTTCATCGGGATCCCCCTTGAGTTTCATCTGGAGCTTCCCGCTCGCTGCACTGTAATCCACATCGCGATGCAGATACTCCCCTACACCCAAAAGAGCCGACTGTGTAAGCGAAGAAACGCCCGCACAGACGATATCCTGGCCATGGGCCGCCAGATTGCTGTGCCCCGTTGAATCAAAGCCGGATATTTTCCCATGTTCCGTCAAAAAGATATGAATCTGGATCATCCGCTATCACGCCTCGATCTTTTCAATCACAAGCTTCGTGAAAGGCTGACGATGGCCCTGGCGACGGCGATAATTGGACTTTGCCTTGTACTTGAAAATCCGGATCTTGCGCTCCTTGCCCTGCGCCTCGACCTTTGCGGTCACCTTTGCACCATCGACAAGTGGCTTGCCGACCTTCACATCACCATCATTGACGACGGTCAACACCTGATCGAACACAACGGACTCGCCCTCGTTTGCAGCAAGCTTCTCCACCGTGATCACATCGCCTTCGGCAACGCGATACTGCTTGCCGCCGGTCTTGATAATTGCGTACATAAAAACACCTCCCTATCGATTACTCGCCGACTACGGCAGGCACACAGCCATTTTGGCAAACACCTCGTCGTGCGGTTGGGGACGGGTTTTGCAACCCGAAAAAACGTACTTGCGCACGTTCACAACTCAACATGATACCTCAAGAAATGTCCCTTGTCAAGGAATTTCCGATTAGGAACTGGAGGAAAATACGTTAGTCATATGGCGTAGAACAAATTCTGTCTGGCAAGGAAGCGGAAACGCAGTCGTAGCAGAGCTACGTCAAGTTTTCGCTGACGCAGTCAGGCGGGATTTGGGCAAGCCAAATGGCTAAGTTATTTTTCGACAGTTCCTTACGCTCGCATGATCAGATTCACCAAAAATGCGAGACTCACGAGCCACATGACCCAATGCACTTCCCTCACCTTGCCGGCTGAGCTCTTCATGAACACATAGCTCACAAATCCAAACGCAAAGCCGTTCGCAATGCTCGAAGTCAACGGCATCATGATGATGGTGAGGAACGCGGGCAAGCCGTCCGTGAAATCCCGGAACTCGATCTGATCCACTGCCGTCATCATCATCGCACCTACCAAGATCAAAGCCGGCGCCGTGGCAAATCCCGGCACCAAGCCGATCAGCGGCGCAAACATCAGCGAAATCAGGAACATCACCGCCACCGTAACGGCTGTGAGTCCTGTCTTTCCGCCTGCCGCGATACCCGCTGCGCTCTCGATGTAGGAAGTGACCGTCGATGTGCCGAAAACCGCGCTCGCCATCGTTCCCACCGCATCTGTGGTCAATGCCCGATCCAGATTCTCGATTTTTCCGTCCTTATCCACCATGCCGGCTTTTTGTGTCAGACCGATCAAAGTCCCCATATTGTCGAAGAGCTCCACCACCGTAAAGGTGAAAATAATCGAAACGATTCCATAATTCCATGCGCCCATGATATCCAGCTGGCCAAAGGTCGCTCCCATATGGGGCAGAGATGTGCTGACAATCTGATCGACGCTTGCGGGCACCGGAGCATTCCCCGTTGCCATGGCCACAAGAGTCGTTACGACGATGCCGATCAGGATCGCACCCTGCACATTACGCGCCATCAGCACACCGGTCAGAAGCAGCCCAAACAGTGACAGCATCGTCTCAGGCTTCGCCACAGAGCCAAGGGTGATAAAGGTCGCAGGATCCGGAACGATCAGCCCTGTCCCCTTCAAACCGATAAATGCAATAAAAAGGCCAATGCCCACGCCAATCGAAAGCTTCAGATTCTGCGGCACCGAATTGATGATGGCCTGCCGGATGCCGCCGATGGTCAGGATCAGAAACAAGACGCCGGAGAAAAAAACCGCGCCCAGCGCCACGGTCCAGTGAAGGCCAAGCACGCCGCAGACATAGTAGGCAAAAAAGGCATTCAAGCCCATGCCCGGCGCCAATGCCACAGGATAATTCGCAAAAATTCCCATGACCATCGTGGACAATGCCGCAATCCAGATGGTGGAAGCAATCGCCGCCTCCTTCGGGATCCCCGCATCCGCCAGAATGTTTGGATTGACGAACATGATATACGCCAGCGCGATAAAGGTTGTCAGTCCCGCAATCAGCTCCGTGCGCACATCCGTGCCCTTTTCCCGCAACTTGAAAAACCGTTCCAGGAAGTTAGCGCTTTCACTCATAAAAAATAAAGCCTCCTCTTTCTGCCATAAATGCCGGCATTCCAAGAGAAGGCTGTCCGCAGGCTGCCATCGCATGCGCCACAAAACCTTCCTTGTAGCTGTGACAGTTTACGGCTGCCTGTAGAAACATCTGCCCGTATTGCAGATTATACAAGAAATACCCTCAAAGAATATCAATATTTCTCCCAAATGTCAACAGACTTTCGCTGACGTAGTCAGATGAGATTTAGGGCGTGTTGATTAAATGAGATTCGTCCAGATTTGCGGGGATTGGCTGTCCATTGCTAGGCGAGCGCAGTCGTAGCAGAGCTACGTCAAGCGATCGAAGACACAGTTCAGGGAAATTTAGACAAGTCAAACAGCAAGTTATTTGGAATGGGTTATACTAGTATGGGATTTATTTATTTTGTGATAGTTCCTACGACTTGACATATACCATATGGAGGTATATGATAGATACCGATAGGGGGTATATCACTCCCCTATCTGTATTTTTGTTTTGGATGGTGAAGGATATGGACGACAGGAACCCGGCATCGGAGGAACTGTGCGAATGCGTGAGGCATAAGCACCGCGACAAGGACGGCAAGGAATACAAAGACCTGATCTCGCGGCTGAACCGCATCGAGGGGCAGATCCGGGGCATCCATAAGATGGTGGATGAAGACCGCTACTGTGTGGATATCCTGACACAAGTCAGCGCCGCGCAGTCCGCCTTGAATGCGTTCACGAAGGTATTGCTCTCCCAGCACATCCACAGCTGTCTGGTGGAGGATATCCGAAGCGGACACGATGAGGTTGTGGATGAGCTGGTGGGGCTTTTGCAGCGGGTGATGAAGTGAGGTAGGCGGCTTGAAGAAGGCGAAATTTTCCATCACCGGCATGAGCTGTTCCGCCTGCACAGCGCGGGTGGAAAAGGCAGTTGCGAAATTGCAGGGCACAGAGCATGTGACGGTCAATCTCCTAACCAACAGCATGCAGCTGGCCTATGATGAGGAAAAGCTGAACCCTGCGGAGATCATCGCAGCAGTGGAACATGCCGGCTACGGGGCTGCTCCCGCCGATGGCTCCGGACCGGCTTTCTCCCCCGAAGGAGCAACGGCCGAGGGCAGCCATGCCCTGACCGGTCGCAGCATTGCCGCCAAGGCTGCTGCGGAGATGCGCCACCGTCTGGTCTGGTCCTTGGCGCTGCTGATACCGTTGGTCTACGTGTCCATGCACACGATGCTGCAAGAGGCATTCGGCCTGGGGGTTCCCTCGCCGGTCGTCCGAACGTTGGACGGGCCGGAGAATGCCGTTTCGTTTGCTTTTTTGCAGCTTCTGCTGGTGCTGCCCATCATGTACCTGAACCGCAGGTATTACACGGTGGGCTTCAAAACCTTGCTGCAAGGCGCTCCGAATATGGATTCTTTGGTGGGCATGGGTTCCATGGCTTCGGCTCTCTTTGGCGTATTTGCCATTTTCCGCATGAGCTGGGGATTGGGGCACGGAGACCTGGCGCTGGTGAACGCATACAGCCACAATCTGTACTTCGAATCTGCCGGCATGATCGTGACCCTGATCACCGTAGGAAAGTATCTGGAGGCCCGTGCCAAGGGCGAGACCGGCAGGGCATTGGAAAAACTGATGGATCTGGCGCCGAAGCAAGCGACAGTCATTCGGGGGGGCATACCGCAGGTCGTGCCGATCGCCGAAGTGCGCAAGGGAGACGTGCTGGCGGTGAAGCCCGGAGAGCGCATCCCTGCGGACGGCCGCATTCTCAAGGGACAGACCAGTGTGGACGAATCCGCCATTACCGGCGAAAGCATCCCCGTGGCCAAGCAGGCGGGAGATATCGTGATTTCCGCCACCATCAACCGGCAGGGATACATAGAAGCAGTTGTGGAAAAGACCGGAGAGGATTCCACCATCAGCCAGATCATCAAGCTGGTGGATGAGGCAAGTTCCTCCAAGGCTCCCATGGCGCGCATGGCGGACAGGATCGCCGGCGTGTTTGTGCCGTCCGTCATCCTCATCGCCCTCCTGACGGGCACGGGGTGGCTGCTGGCAGGCTACAGCACGGAGCTTGCCTTTTCCATGGCCATCTCGGTGCTGGTGATTTCCTGTCCCTGCGCATTGGGACTTGCCACCCCGGTGGCCATCATGGTGGGCACCGGCAAGGGCGCGGAAAACGGCATCCTCATCAAATCCGGCGAAGCTTTGGAGATTGCCGGAAAAGTCGATACGGTGGTGCTGGACAAGACAGGCACCATCACCGAGGGAAAGCCCGAAGTGACGGAAATACAGCCCCTTGGCGTATCCGAGCAGGAACTGCTGGCTCTGGCCGCAGGGCTGGAAAAGGGCAGCGAACACCCTCTGGCGGAAGCCATCCTTGCTTGTGCGGAGAAAAAAGGCATTCAGCCCCTGCCCATGGAAAATGTCCAGGCAGTCTTTGGCCGCGGCGTGCAGGGCGAGCGGAACGGCACGGTGTACTTGGCCGGCAACGAGGCATTTCTGCAAGAAAAGGGGCTGGCAACGGAGCCGCACCAGAATGCCTTGGATACACTGGCCAACGCGGGACGCACGCCGCTGCTCTTCGCGAAGGGCCGGAACATCGCAGGCATCCTTGCGGCAGCCGACGTGGAGAAAGAAACGAGCGCCGAAGCGGTGAAGCGCTTCGGGGAACTCGGCCTCCAAGTGGTAATGCTCACGGGGGACAATGCCCGCACGGCCGAGGCAATGCGCATGCGGCTCGGAATCCCTCAAGTCATTGCGGAAGTCCTGCCCCAGGAAAAAGAAAAGCACATCGCCGCCCTGCAGCAGAAAGGACATCGGGTGGCCATGGTCGGCGACGGCATCAACGATGCGCCTGCCTTGGCCCGAGCGGATTTCGGGCTGGCGATCGGCGCAGGCACGGACATTGCTCTGGAAAGCGCCGATGCCGTGCTCCTGAAGAGCAGTCTCCTGGATGCGGTCAGCGCCATACGCCTTTCCCGCTCCGTCGTGCGAAATATCAAAGAAAATCTCTTCTGGGCGTTCATCTACAACATCGTCTGCATCCCCCTGGCTGCCGGTATCCTCTACCCCTCCATGGGCCTCAAGCTTTCCCCCATGATCGGGGCGGCGGCGATGAGCCTTTCCAGCTTCTGCGTGGTCATGAACGCACTGCGCCTGCGCCGGTTCCAGCCGGAACAGCCGACCCATGGGACGGCTGTTCCGGAGGAAGATAAGAAAATTGAAAGAAAAGAGGCAATCACAATGAAAACAAACTTGAAAATCGAAGGCATGATGTGCGCACACTGCCAAAAGCATGTGCATGATGCTCTTTCCAAAATGGAGGGCGTGACCAGCGTGAACGTCGATCTGGAAGGCAACCAGGCCGATGTAGAGTCGTCAAGAGAGATTCCGCGCGAGGAGTTTGCCAAGGTCATCGAGGATGCCGGCTACGCACTAATCGGCTGAGCCTCCGTCCCCGGGAAAACGAAGCCGCATCATGAACCAAACGCGTCCCATGTGAACCGCTCCCCGTCAATAGGACAGTAAAAAAATATAAAATTTCTAATGGCTGGCAGACTCGTCTGGCAGCCATTTTTATGCCGCCTCGGACATGGA
>CACZZN010000022.1 GCA_902785705.1 uncultured Veillonellaceae bacterium | reverse complement strand
ACAGGAGCGAATCCCGAACTGAGTTTCAGCTATGAGGGCGACGGGAATCAGGTCTATACGATGAAAAATAATCAGGACAAGACGCATTTCGTCCTGTCGGTCGGCGGTGAAAACGAATTTGCCAAGGGCTGGATTCTCGGCGGCGATCTTCAGCTGCAAAAGGGCGGTCACGACAGAGATCTGTCAACGTCCGTTATGCTGAGAAAAGTCTGGTAAAAATATATTATGAACAGTTCCTGCGGAGAACGAAGGGAGATAAAACGCAATGCGCAAAAAAGAAATGGCGTTGCTGGCTGCGGCTGTGTCATGTTGGCTGTCAGCCTGCGGGATGGCCGCTGCGGAAGACCGGATATATTATGGCTCGGGAGATGGCAGCAACACGGGGGATATTTCCAACGTGAGCTGGACTTTAGGTGACAATTACCGTTTTTATGGTGGCCATCAATATTTCTACGCTGCCTATACCAAGGAAGGAACCGTCTCCCATAACACGTTGACGATCCGTGGGGGCACTTACACGGTGGGCGGGGATACCGCGTCCGGCTCCGGCAAATATTCCAACTATTTTTACGGTGGAAGATCGAATGAAAGCGGCAGTGCTGTCGGCAACAGCATTGTCATCCATAACGGCAATTTCATCAACGAATCCGGCACCTGGCAGGCAGCCGGCATTTATGCTGCTCATGCCACGGGGAAAGGCCATGCTGCCTCGGAGAATTCCATTACGGTGAACAATGGGGATTTCCAGGGGTACACTTACCTTTCCCCCGGTCTTGGCTATGACGGTGCCGATGCCGTGCGCAATACCGTCACGGTCAATGGCGGTGCATTCGAAAAGGGGATTTACATCTTCGGGGGACGCGCTTACAGCACAGGCAACACTGACAGCAACGTGGTCAATGTCAACGGCGGCACGATCGGCGGCTACAGGGCGTTCATTTGGGGAGGCAAGGCCGATAGCGGAGATGCCCGCTACAATACTGTGAACCTGACAGGAGGTGCAGTGGCCTCCATACCCTCGGAAGGCAGCATCTATGAAAACAAGTTTACGGAGTATGAGCAGGGCGATGCCGAATTCTACGGCGGCTATGCACTTTCAGGGAATGCCCTTTACAATACGGTCAATATCAGCGGCGGCTCTATTTCCACCACAGGAAAAGGGCTGGCCTACGGCGGCTATTCCCGTACCGGCAGTGCCAACCATAACACGGTGAATGTCTCCGGGGGCAGCATATCCAGCAAGATGACCATCATCGGCGGATTCTCCGCCGGCGGAAATGCCTCGGACAATACCATAAATCTCTTGGGGGGATCAGGGAACGGCGAGGTATATTTGCATGGCGGCATGGCCATGAGCAATGCAGGCAGCGCTACTGGCAACAAGATTGCCATTTATGTCCCGGCCAGACTGAAGGATGTATGCGGAGGCGTGTACCTGACCGGCAGTGACACCGACGGTTTTAGCTACAACCTTAAGAGTGACGGTGACCTGATTGCGGGCAACGAACTTTATCTTGCATCCTCCGGAATCAGCGCCAAGAATATCTATAATTTTGCAACGCTCTCGTTCCATTTGCCCTCATCTTACCAGGCGGGCGACACCATGCTGACGCTGACCGGCGCGGAAGGCACTGACTTGACCCGCACCACCTTGGCCCTGTCTGCCGCAGGCGATGTCCCGCTTGCCAAGGGGCAGACCATCAATCTCGTTTCTTCCCAGGGGGAAATCAGCTATGGCGGTCAGACCGCAGGGACGCTGAAACAGGGCGTTTCCCTTAATTACGCTTATAACATTCAGGCTGACTCTCACAATTTGCAAGCGGTTTTGGGAGATGCTGCGGTTAACAGCGAGACGAAATCACCGGTGGAGACCCGCGCGGCTCAGGCGGCTTTTCTGAACCGGGGAGCAGACCTGCTGGCGACAGACGGCCTTCTTCAGGCAGAAACAGCCTCCAAGGCAGAGGACAATGCTGCCGGGGGCGCATGGTCACCGTTCTTCACCATGCAGGGCGGCAAGTATCGTTATCAGACGGGCTCCCACGTGGACAGCCGCGGATTCGGCGCTATTCTGGGCATAGCCAGAGAGAGCGAAAACAGTGGCGGCAAGTGGATTTACGGCTTGGCCGGAGAATATGGCAAAGGCAGCTATGACAGCTACTATGGGCACATGCACGGCGAAGGGGACAGTGATTATGCAGGGGCAGCGCTCTTCGCCCGCCGGAAGAATAACGGGGGCATGTATTATGAGGGCAGCCTCCGCGCCGGCAGAACCAAGGCGGATTACCGTTCCCGGGATTTTACGGGATATGAGGGAACTGCCGTTGGCTACGACACCGGCAGCAATTACTGGGGGGCGCATCTGGGTCTGGGTAAGGCGTTCAGGCTGGCGGGAGACAATGAATTGGACGTTTCCCTCAGGTATTTTTACAACCGTACAGGCGGCGACTCCGCCCGTTTGAGCACAGGCGAGACCTACCGCTTTTCTGCCGTCAACAGCCATCGGCTCAGGCTTGGCGCCCGGCTGACGCATGCTTTCCATGCGGAGAGCAAAGGCTACCTTGGCGCTTATTACGAGCGTGAATTCGCCGGCGACGCCAAGGCTGCCGTAGCCGGATACAGCACAGCCGCTCCAAGTCTCAAGGGCAATCGCGGCATATTTGAGATCGGATGGCTGCATCAGCCGAAAAAAAGCAATTTCACATTAAATCTCGGCGTTGCCGCGTTTTGCGGAAACCAACGGGGCGTTGCGGGCAACGTGGGCTTGAGGTGGAAATTTTAAGACTGTGCAGACGTTGAAAAGAAACTTTTGCGTATCACCAAGGAGAACAAGGAGGTCTTTACTTTGACTTTGGCAGGTATTTTGCTTTTGGGCGGGTTTGTTCTCTTTGCAGCCCTGATGGTGGCGAGGATTTTGCCGACACTTTTGGCGCTGCCCCTTATGGCGGGATGGATTGCCTTTATCGCAGGCGTGCCGTTCTTTGACTGGCTCAGTGAGATTATGGTGAAGGGTTCCTTTCGCTTGAGCGCTCCCATTGTATTGGTAGTGTTTGGCTCCATGTTTGCCAGGGTGATCCAGAAAACCGGCATCTCCGACGCTATCATAAAAAAGGCAGCGGAACTTTCCGGAGATCAGCCCATCGCCATAGCCAGCCTGATGACGGCGGCAACCGCTTTCATCTTTTTGGGCATGAGTGGTCTTGGTGCCATTATCATGATAGGTTCCATCGCCATTCCCATTATGACCGGCGCAGGCATTGCCGCCATGGATGCAGTTATCCTGATCCTTTTGGGGATGCTTACGGGAAGCGCGCTGAACTTTGCGGGAGCCGCCACGGGCATCGGCATCTTTGGGGCGGAGGCTGTGCTTCGCTACTTAGTGCCGGGAGCCATTGTGTCAGTTATCACAACTTGCGCATACATCCTGATCAATATTCCTCGGGGCAACAACGCCGGCACATCGGCGTTGGCTTTGGTGAAAAATTTTATTCTCGCCGTCCTGTCCGTACCGGGAAGTCTGGTCAGCGTCATGGGAAAATTTTTCTCCCGGAAGAAATCCACCCTCATAAAAAAGAAGGAGACGCTTCCCGGAGCCGCGCTTATCACGCCGATACTGCCTTTGGCGGTGATTGGCGTATTGAACTTCACCGTGGGGCTGGGAAATGCGGCGGATGGCAAGGTAGACCCCATTGCCGCCGCTGTCCTCGGTTTTGTTCTGGCATCTTTTTATGCTGCGCTCTTGGTGCGGCCCTCTCAGGCTATCAACCTTTTTACCGGCTCCATCGTTGACGGCATCAAGGATGTGGCGGGCGTTATTTTCCTGTTCATGGGCATCGGTATGCTGGTGACTGCCACCACGCAAAAAGCGGCGGTTGATATTCTGAATCCGCTTTTTGTGGCGGTGATGCCGAATTCCTTCTATGGCGTTCTGCTGATGTTCACCTTGCTGGCGCCTGCGGCTCTTTATCGCGGCCCCTTCAACATGTATGGCATGGGCACGGGGATTGCCGCCATTCTGACCAGCCTTAATTTTCTTCCCGCCACGGCTCTTTACGGAATGTTTGCAGGAGTCGGATATCTGCAAAGCATAGCTGACCCGACCAACTCCCACAATACATGGCTGGCGGGGTTTGCGGGAGTAGATGCCACAAACGTGATGAAACGCATCCTGCCCTATGCTTGGGGGGCCTGTGTGCTGATGATGATTTTTGTCGCGGTGCTGCGGTGAAGGGGTGAGCGTATGCGCCAAGTGCGAATCGGCATTGATGTGGGCGGCACCTTTACCGATGCTGTCGCCATTGACAACGAAACCTATGAGATCATAGCGAAAGAAAAAATTCCCACGACCCACGATTCCAAAGAGGGAGTTGCCGAGGGGATTGTCCGTGTCCTGCAGAATATCATGGAACATAACGGTATCCAGCCGGAGGAAGTGGTGTTTATCGCTCATGGTACAACGCAGGCAACGAATGCACTGCTGGAAGGTGATGTGGCTGTCACGGGAATTTTAGGCATGGGCAGCGGCATAGAAGCAGGACGGGCGGAAAAAATCAGCAAGATAGGCAATATTCCCTTGGCCTTGGGCAAGGAACTGAAAACAGTGTTTGCTTTTCTGGAAACGACGGATGCAAAAGCCGATGCCAAGGAAGCGGAAGCAAAGATAAAGGAACTGAAAGCCGGGGGAGCCGAGGTCATTGTAGCCACCGAAGCATACGGCGTGGATGATCCGGAAAATGAAGCCTTCGTGGTAAATATGGCGAGGGAAATGGGGCTGTATGCCACGGGAGGACATGAAGTATCCAAACTTTACGGGCTGAAAGTACGCACGCGCACGGCGGTGGTGAACGGAAGCCTGATTCCCCGCATGATGGAAACGGCGAACATGACGGAATCCTGCGTAAAACGGGCGGGCATCCAAAATCCCCTGATGATCATGCGCTGCGACGGCGGCGTCATGACTGTGGACGAGGTGCGCCGCCGTCCTATCCTGACCATGCTTTCGGGACTTGCCGCAGGCGTGGCGGGGGTTTTGATGTATGAAAGGCTTTCCGATGGCATTTTTTTGGAAGCAGGCGGCACCTCCACGGATATTTCCGTGGTAAAAGACGGCAGGGTTATGGTGCGTTACGGCGAGATCGGCGGGCATAAAACCTATTTGTCATCCCTCGATGTAAGAACTCTCGGCGTGGCGGGGGGCAGCATGATTCGTGTCGAAAACGGGAAAATAACGGATGTGGGCCCCAGAAGCGCCCATATCGCCGGCCTGCCCTACGAAATTTTCTCGGAGAAGCTGGAAAATCCCCAAATGGAACTCATCGCTCCCTTAAAGGACGATGAATCGGCTTTTGCTGTGGTGAGGGGGCAGGATGGCAGAAAGGTTTCCCTGACACTTGCGGGAGCGGCGAACCTGCTGGGAAGCGTCCCCGAAGGAGACTATGCGTATGCAAAGGATACGGAAAACGCCCGCGCTGCTTGGCAAGCCTTGGGCGATGTTTTAGGGGTAAGTGCAGAAGAAGCCGCGAAGCAGGCGATGGATATTGCTTCTGAAAAAATTTGGGAGATCGTCAGCCGCTTAATCACCGAATACAAACTCTCGCCGGAACTTTTGTGTCTGGCGGGCGGCGGCGGCAGCGGCGGCGTCGTGGTGCCCTATCTGGGGAACATGAAACATGTCCAGTGGAAAATCGTCAAAAATGCCCCGATCATTTCCACCATCGGCGTGGCCATGGCCATGGTGCGGGAAGTGGTGGAGCGTACGGTGGTAAACCCCACGGAAAGTGATATGAAATCCATCCGTCACGAAGCTCTGGAGCAGGTGATGAAGTCCGGCGCCAAAGAAGCTACCGTAGAAATCGCCATCGAGTATGACAAGAAAACCAATATTTTGAGGGCAACGGCAACGGGAGCCACGGAGCTGAAAAAAGACAGCATAGCGGTGGGGAAAGTTTCTGCCGAGGAGCTGAAAGAAATCGCCGCCAAGAGCATGCGCCTGCCCGCAGAAGAGGTAAGCGAAGCCGCGTCAGCGGGGAAATGGCACGTCTTTGAGGGCATGGTCAAAAGCAAATTGTGGGGTATTTTCCCGACAAAGAAATGTTTTGTACGCGTGATCGACCGAAACGGCGTAGTAACTTTGCAGCGTGAGGGATTAGGGGCGGTCATCACCCAAAAGTATAAATTGAAAGAGGATATTGATATACTCTTTGAAGAAACGGCTGCCTATGGTACAATAGGCGAGGAACTTCCGCCGCTTTACGCATACTACGGAGAAAAACAGTTGGATTTATCGGGACTCACCGCAAGAGATCAGATGGTTTCCGTTCTGGACGCGGAATTCGACATTCTCCCCGACGATGAGAAAATCATCCTGCTGGCGGTGCGGTAATTGAGGGAAAAGGGATTATATTTGGGAAGAAATGGGGGATGCAGGAGATGAATCGGAACATCAGCACGAAACTGAAAACTATCACCGTTCTGTTATTTGCAGCGGTCTATTTTTGTTCGCTGCCGGTTGCGCTGGCAGGGCATCTTGAGGATATTGCGGAGCGGGGGACGATCCGTATCGGCACGACGGGGGACTATATTCCCATGTCGTATTTGAATCCACAAACGGGAGAATATGAAGGAATCGATGCGGAACTGTCGAAGCTGATTGCTGAATCGCTGGGCGTAAAAATCGAATATGTGCCGACGACCTGGCCGACGCTCACGGCCGACACGCTGGCGGGGAAGTTCGACATTGCCCTTTGCGGCATCTCACGCAATTACAATCGGGCAAAAATCATGGCAATGTCCGATGCCTATGGCGAAGGGATTTTCGGCAAGACGATCCTTTGCCGCAAGGCGGATGCCAAGAAGTTCAGAACCATAAGCGACATGAACCGCCCCGAAGTGCGCATTATGATAAATCCCGGCGGCACCAACGAAAAATTTGCCAGGGCGAACCTCCCGAAGGCACAGCTCATCGTCCATGACGAGAATGCCGACATCCCCCGCCAGATTGCGGAAGGGAAAGCTGACATCATGATCACGGAGACCGTGGAGGCGGCCCAATACATCAAAAAGGACACCCGCCTTGCCGCGCCGCTCATCCATGAACCATTTACCCGCCATTCCTGCGGGATACTCATGGCCAAGGGCGACCAGGAATGGCTGAACTATATCAACTTTGTATTGGCGGAACTGCGCATGGATGGCACCATGGCAAAGCTGGAGGGGAAATATCTGCGGTAAATCAGGCCGTGCCTGACTTTGATTTGGTCTATGGCACCGCAAAGGGTCATGCAAGCCCACTGCTCGCATGACCCGTTGCGGTGTCTATCGTTTGTCAGTCATCATTGTAGTCATTGCTGTAGTCATTGCTGCCGCAATCATCGTAATCGTCGCTGGCGTGATCGCTATAGCCATAATCGCTGTCATCGCTGCCGTAATCCCCGGCATCCCAGTCATCGTTATCCGTGGCGCCGTCCTCGTACTCGTCGGCACGCCCCGCATAGTTGCCGTAGTCTGAATCCTCATCGTCCACATGAACAGAGATATCGTGGTAATGTTCCGGTGGTTCCGTATGTGCGGCGTTCGCTGCGGAAGCGGAAGATGAGCCACCGAAGAGATGCATGAGGAAGGCTCCAACGGCTGTCCCTGCGAAAAACCCCCAAATGCTGCTTGGCTTGCTTTTTCGTCGGACAGTGCCGCTGCTTTGGACGGGCGTCCTGTTGGCAGCCGCTGCGCACGGCTTTCCGCAGTTGCCGCAGAATCGTGGGCTGCCGTCAAGCCTTGCCCCGCAATTGGTACAGTACCTAGCCATTTTCCTTCACCTGCCACAGTTTCCTCATGCGTTCCACTTCGACGAGCAGGGCCGGATTTCCTGCTGTGTCCCACGAGTAAGCTGAAAAATGTTCCGCATTTCCGTTGGCAGATAAGGTTTCAAATGAAAGATAAAGATGACTTTTCTTAGGGATACGCTGAATGAATCAGTGTTTCCTTAATGTCAATTTTTTTAGTCTTGTGTCCAATTTCTGTTGACAAGTGCACCTTGAAAACACTGGATTGTAAGAGCATAAAAAAGCGCAAAAAAAACAAGCGAATAAATTTTGCGGGAAAAGAAGGATTTTACGGCTGGATAACGAATTATCTCTTGTAACAAGATTTTACTACGAAATCTTAGCGAGTGCAAGCCGCAGGCGAAGCAGGAGCTTAGATTTCGTGTAAGGGCGTAGTGCGAAGCGCCATTTCGCACGGAGTTCAGTGGTGCGGCAGCACAATAATCACTATGGGGGCGATTTGATGGCAGAAACGGATGGAGATAAAAAAGGAATTCTTCTTGAGACCGGCACGAATGAGTTCGAGATCGTGGAATTCAGCATTGGCAAGGTCAACTATGGAATCAATGTGGCGAAGGTGCGCGAGGTCATTACGCGTGCGCCGGTCACGGCTATGCCGCAGGCGCATCCGTATATTGACGGGCTTTTCACTTTGCGCGGCAAGGCAATTCCCTTGGTGAATCTTCCGCGATGCCTGAATGTCTCTTCGGCAGAGGAACCGCGGAATATCATCGTGACGGAAATCAACAATTTCAACATCGGCTTCCTCGTGGAAAATGTTTCCCGTATTCACCGCATTTCGTGGAAGGATATGGAGCCGGCGCCGGAGGTGGGCGATCAGTCCCGCGTGGTCGGCATCATCAAGATGGAAGATCGTATCGTCCTGCTTCTGGACTTCGAGACGATCATTGCGGAGATCAATCCGGAAATCAATGCGAAGCTCACAACCTTCGAGGAAGCGACCGAGGCTACGAAGCTGCAGCGCTCGGATGTGCATGTGGTGGTGGCGGAGGACTCGGGCATGTTGCGCGACCTGCTTGTTACGACGCTGCATGAGTCCGGCTACCGCTTTGTGCGGGATTTCGGCAACGGGCAGGATGCATGGGAATACCTGCAGGGGCTTGCTGCGAAGGATGGTCCCATCGAGGATCACGTGCGCGTGATTGTCTCCGATGTGGAGATGCCGAAGATGGACGGGCATCGCCTGCTGAAGCTTGTGCGTGAGAATGAGCGTCTGGCCAACGTGCCGTTCGTCCTGTTCTCGTCCTTGATCAGCGAGGAGATGCGCCGCAAGGGTGAATCGCTCGGAGCGAGCGGGCAGATATCCAAGCCGGAAATCAATCAGCTCATCGGTCTCTTGGATAATTTGATTTTTGGAAAACCGATCAAGAAGTCGCAGGATGATGACGAATAGGGAGCCTGAGGCGTCTTAGGCGGCGGGACTGTCCGTGGGAAACTGCGGACAGTCTTTTCGTATGACAGTTCCATAGGGAAAGGAGCATGTGATATGGCAATCCTGGCAGCAGCGGCTGTTCCGCATCCTCCTCTGATCATACCGGAGGTCGGCAGGGGCGAGGAAAAAAAGATACAGTCTACGATTGATGCCTATCATACCATTGCGAAAAGGGTCAAG
This sequence comes from uncultured Veillonellaceae bacterium, assembly GCA_902785705.1. Classification (GTDB taxonomy): domain Bacteria; phylum Bacillota; class Negativicutes; order Selenomonadales; family Selenomonadaceae; genus UBA9786. Next base: position 14,569 of record CACZZN010000022.1, on the reverse strand, counting down.
GAACTGCGCCCGGATACTTTGATCGTGACGAGCCCTCACAGCGTGATGTATGCGGATTATTTCCATATTTCCCCGGGCGTGGGCGCTTTCGGGAACTTTGCGGATTTTCGTGCGCCGCAGGTGGAAATCGGTGTATCCTATGATACGGAATTCGTGGCGAGCCTTGCGGAGCGGTGTGAGTGGCAGGGCATTCCCGCGGGAACCCTGGGGGAGCGGACCGCCCTGCTTGACCACGCGACCATGATTCCCATGTATTTCATGCAAAGACATGCGCTGAACTGCAGTATCGTCCGGATCGGACTGTCCGGACTTCCCGCGAGGGATCACTACAAGCTTGGGCAGGTCATCGCAAAGGTTGCGGAAAAACTGGCCCGCAGGGTAGTTCTGATTGCGAGCGGCGATTTGTCGCACAAGCTTCTTGAAGAGGGGCCTTACGGATTTGCAAAGGAAGGCCCGATCTTTGACCGGCGGACGGTGGAGGCGTTCAAGTCGGCGGATTTTCTTTCCCTGCTGCAGATGGACGCGAATGTTGCGGAAAAGGCCGCGGAGTGCGGACTGCGCTCTTTTTGGATCATGGCGGGCGCATTGGATTGCCGCGAAGTGGAAAGCGAGCTCCTGTCCTACGAAGGTCCCTTTGGCGTAGGCTATGGGACGGCGTGGTTCCTGGTGAAGGGGAGTTCGCCGGGACGGAATTTTGGTGATCAGTACAGGCAGCGGCAAAAGGCCTTTTTGGTGGCGCGCAAGGCCAGAGAAGACGCTTTCGTGCGGCTGGCCCGCCTGAGCCTTGAGACTTATGTGCGCGATCATCGGCAGATTTCCAGATTTCCGGAGGACTCGCCGAGAGAGCTGATCAGCATGCAGGCAGGGGCATTCGTTTCCATCAAGAAGGATGGGCAGCTCCGAGGCTGCATCGGGACCATCATGCCGACGCGCCCGTCGTTGGCGGAGGAAATCGTGCAGAACGCGATCTCCGCAGGTTGCAATGATCCGAGATTCCCATCGGTGGAGGAATCCGAATTGGAGGATCTGGTTTACAGTGTGGATGTTCTGAGCTCGCCGGAGAAAATCCTGTCCGCGGAAGAGCTGGATCCCAAGCGATATGGTGTTATCGTCGAGAGCAAGGGGCGGCGGGGGTTGCTGCTCCCCGATCTTGCCGGCGTCGATACCGTGGAGCAGCAGATCGAGATCGCGCGGAAAAAGGGCAATATCGGCCCGCGCGAGGAGGTCGAGCTTTGGCGATTTGAGGTCGCAAGACACACTTGAATCTTCTATGGGAGGCTTTGCTATCACAGGATAGATAACAGCTTCCCATGTTTTGATTATGGAACTGGAGCAAAATGAATGACTCATTTTTGGACAGTTCCTACACTTGTATTTAGAAAACAGATTCGTTATAATGGGACGGAAGGAGGGACGCCTATGCGGCGTTATACGGCCTTGCTTTTGACGGCATTCGTATTGCTGCTGCTCGTGGCTGCAGGCTCGTCCTATTTGGCGGGCAGGGAGCGCACCGGGGATCACGCCCCATTGATGGAACTGACCGCCTACACGACGCTTCCGGCGGAGCATGCTTCGATTCTGGCCGAGGCCTATGAGACGGCCCATCGGATCCGGGTCACTTTCGTTCCCTTGACTTCTGCGGAATTGATGAACAAACTGCAGACGGATGTTGAGCAGGGCAGGCACGGGGCGGATCTGGTGCTGGCAGACCGGGAGGTTTTGCTGCAGGCGGCGGCAAAAGGGTATTTCCAGCCGTATATCTCGGAGCAGAATGATGCCGTCCGCTCGCATTTCAAGGATGAAAACGGGCACTGGACGGGTGTCTGGTACGACCCCATTGTGTTTTGCGCGAATCGCGATTACCTCAAGACGCTTTCGATGATCCCGGATACATGGACGGCATTGGCGGAGTTTCCCGATGTGCGCATTGGCATTACGGATTTTCTGGCGGCGGATGCGTCGGGGAACCTCATGTACCAGATGATCGGGCAATATGGGGACGCGGCAGCCTATCAGATTCTGCGGGGGCTCCATCCCAAGGTGATACAGTATGCGAAGTACCTCTCCAATCCGGTTCGTCAGGCGGGTATGGGGGAAGCGGATATCTCCATTGCGGTGGCCAGCGAGACCATGCGCTATATCCATGACGGATATCCTTTGAAAATCATCTATCCTGCAGATGGGACCGCGTGGCTGCTGACAGGCTCGGCAGTTCCGCTGGGCACTTCCGGCATGGAGCAGAGCGAGGCGCAGCTTTTTGCGGACTGGCTCCTTTCTGATGAGGCGCAGATCGCCCTGCAGGCAAAGAATTTCTTTTTTTTGCCGACCAATCCGGGGACCATGGCCTATAAACGCTTTGCGGGAAAGAATCTGGTGCTGTACCAGCAGCTCCCGCTCTTCACTGCAGGACAGAAGCATGAGTTCCTGGATCGATGGGTGAAGCACATCCGCCTGCAGTGAGATTCTCAATAATAAAGATGTGTTTGATTGAAAACAGTTCCTTGTTTTAGGAGGGTTGAATTTTGAAAGCAGGTTTTATCAGCCTTGGCTGCGCAAAGAATCTGGTGGATACGGAGATTATGCTGGGCATCCTGCAGGATCATGGCATTGAATTGACGACGAACCCGGCGGATGCGGATATCCTGATCGTCAATACCTGTGCCTTCATCCAGTCGGCAAAAGAAGAATCCATTACGACATTGCTCAGCATGGCGGATTATAAGGAAACCGGACGCTGCAGGGCTTTGATCGTGGCGGGCTGTCTGGGGCAGCGCTACGGACAGGAGCTCTTGGACGAGCTCCCCGAGGCGGATGCCATCATCGGGACAGGAGCATGGAACCGCATCATGGAAGCCGTGGATGAAACCATCCGCGGCAGGCGCGTCATCATCACGGAGGGAGAGATCATCTATGATGCGAAAATGCCGCGTATCCGCACGACGCCTCCCTATACTGCCTATGTGAAGATTGCAGAGGGGTGTGACAACCGATGTGCGTTCTGTGCCATTCCCATGATTCGCGGGCGATATATCAGCCGCACGGTGGAGGATATCTGCGCTGAGGTACATGCGCTGGTCGGGCAGGGCGTAAAGGAAATCAATCTCATTGCCCAGGATACAACGAATTACGGGCATGATCTCTACGGAAAACCGAGTCTGGCGCGTTTGCTGAAGGAGATTGTGAAGGAGCCGAAGCTCAAATGGGTGCGCATTTTGTATTGCTATCCACGTTTCTTTACGGATGAGCTCATCGAGACCATTGCCGCAGAACCGAAAATCTGCAATTATGTGGACTTGCCGCTTCAGCATGCCCATGATGCGGTGCTGAAACGCATGCGCCGTCCGGATACGCGGGCGGAGATCGAGGCGCTGCTGGAACGCATCCGCAAGGGCATTCCGGGCGTGGCGATCCGTTCCACCTTTATCGTGGGATATCCGGGGGAAACGGAGGAAGAATTCGAAACGCTCAAGAATTTCCTGTTGGAGCAGCGGTTTGACCATGTGGGCATCTTCACTTACTCGCGTGAGGAGGATACCCCTGCCTACGATTTGCCGGATCAGGTATCGGAGGAGGTCATGCAGGAGCGCTACCATGAACTCATGAGCATCAACAGCATGATCTCGCAGCAAAAGAACGAGGAACTCAGAGGACGGGAACTGGAAGCGCTGGTCGTGGCAAGGGATGAAGATGTACCGAATATTGTGGCGGGACGCTCCTACCGCGAGGCGCCCGAGGTGGATGGCCTAGTCTATATCGAAGGGGACGATGGAAGCGAAATCGGCGATATGATGCGGGTGCGTGTGGTGGACGGATTTGTGGACGATGTTGCCGCGGAGCGCATCGACGAAGGAGAGGCCTGAGACATGGAACGTTTAGAGGAGATCGTCGGGCAGGGGCTTCTGCAAAAGGGATGGCACATTGCCTGTGCGGAATCCTGCACGGGAGGCCTGCTCACCAGCCGCCTGACGGATGTGGCAGGCAGTTCGGCCTATGTCAAGGGCTCCGTGGTTGCCTATTCCAATGAAATCAAGGCCCGTCTGCTGGGCGTTTCCGAGGAGACGCTGCGCATCTATGGTGCAGTATCGGAGCAGACGGCAGCGGAAATGTCGGAGGGCATTCGCAGGACCATCGGTGTGGATGTGGGCGTTGGCATCACGGGCATCGCAGGACCGGGCGGAGGCACCGCGGAAAAGCCTGTGGGCCTGGTATACATTTCTGTTTCGGGGAAGGACGGCACTGTGGTGCAGGAACATCATTTCCGGGGAACCCGTTCCGAAATCAAGCGGCAGAGTGCAGAGCATGCACTTTCATTGATAAGTAATTACATTAGGAGGAGTCAGTGATGAGAAATTTGTGGAAAAAAAATATAGCGAAGGTTTTTGCCGTGGGCTTGGCGATGACAGCCGCGGCATGGCTGCCGTTGCAGGCTGAGGCTGCAGAAGAACAGGCCAATGCGGGGCAGCAGGCGGAAAATCCTGCGAACACGAAGGGCGTGTATTCCTTTGTGAGCGATTATGGCTATACGATGCTCTGTCCTTTCAAGCCTGTGGGCGTTATCTCCGCAGGCCAGCTCTATGGGGATGACCGGAAGGGCGACGTGTTGATCTTTGAAAATGAGGAATACAATATCAAGCACGCATGGGTGGTCCTGGTGGATGCTTTCGATAACAAGGCTGTGCCGGATTTCAATACGATCAGCGAGAAAGATGCTGAGACCTATTTGGAAAAGCTCATGCATTCCAGTGGTTATGAAGGCATTTCCCTGATCAATATCACCAAGGACAACCGGGCGGTTTTTGGCATCACGGCAAAGGAAGTGGAAATCGATACCGACGGGGATGGTGTGATGGACACAAAGGCAACGGCGGAGACGCAGGAGGCCGTTGCGTTTTTCCGCACGAGCCAGGGAAAACGCATTGCCATGCATCTGATCGACAACCCGGTGCTTCGCAAGGAGTCGGTCAGCGCTTTCCAATACGGAGCGTCCACGCTGCGCGATCTGGATGTGGAGGCCCTGAAAAAGGCAATGGAGGAAAGGGCAAAGCAGGGAGAAAAGAAATAAAAGATGGAATAACAGCAGGGGCGCGCCGATATATCGGTGCGTCCCTGCTGTGAGGAGCGGTTTTGATTGAAGAATTTATGGCTGAGACTGCGGGCTTCGGCACAACTGAAGCCGACGCAGATGATTTTGCTGAGTTTTTTGCTTTTGATTGCTGTCGGGACATTTCTTTTGTGTCTGCCGATCAGCACAACGGATGGCGAAGGACTCCGATGGGTGGATTCGCTTTTGGTTGCTACGTCGGCATCCTGTGTGACAGGGCTTACGGTTGTGGATGTGCATAACGATTTGACGATGTTCGGGACGGTCACCTTGATCAGCCTGATCCAGATCGGCGGGCTGGGGATCATCACCTTGGCGGTGCTGGTCTACCATACCATCGGGCGGCGGCTGCAGCTCAGGGATCAGATGCTCCTGCAGGAATCCATGAACCAGAAACGCACAAAAGGCTTGGTGGATATGACGCTTCGGGTCGTGAAGTACACGGTTTGCATCGAGGCGTTTTTTGCGGTGCTGCTGACGATTCATTTTCTCCCCGAATTCGGATGGGATGCGCTGGGCTATGGTGTATTCCACTCGATTTCCGGATTCTGCAATGCGGGTTTCGATCTGTTCGGGAATTATGACAGTGTGGTCAAGCGCAATACGGACAGCTTCCTGCTGATCGTCTTTGCTTTGCTTGTCATGTTGGGCGGCATCGGTTTTCCGGTCATGTCCGAGGTGGTTCATGTGCGTTCCTGGAAAAGATTTTCCCTGCACACCAAGCTGGTGCTGTCTATGAATACGCTCCTGCTGCTTTTGGGCACGGTAGTTGTTTTTGCACTGGAACACGGAAATCCCACCACCCTCGGAACGCTTGCGACGGAGGACCAATGGGTCAATTCCTTTTTTATGTCGGTTTCTCCCAGAACAGCGGGCTTCAATTCCTTTGATTTGCAAGCAGCCCTGCAGGAAACGAGGGAATTTTTCCTGCTCTTGATGTTCATTGGGGCCTCGCCGGTCTCAACGGGCGGAGGGATCAAGACAACGACATTCGCGGTCATTCTGTGCTCCATTTGGGCGGTGCTGAGAGACCGTGAGGATGCCGCGATCTTCGGACGCAGGCTGAGTATAGAAATGAGAAACCGGGCATTTGCGATCTTTACGGTCAGCAGCATGTGGGTTCTGTTGGCGGTATTTCTCATAGCGATTTCCGATCATGAAGTCCACGAGATCCAGAATATTGTCTTTGAGGTCATGTCCGCTTTTGGTACGGTGGGGCTTGGACTTGGCATTACGAATCAGTGGTCGGATTTCGGGAAATGTGTGCTGTCGCTCACCATGTTCATTGGGCGCGTGGGGCTGTTGACGCTCCTGCTGTCCATGACGAAGCAGCGCAAGACGAAGATACGATATCCATCCGAGAATGTCATGATTGGTTAAAGGACTGGAGGAAGGAATGTTATGGGGCAGACAGGGAAAAAACGGCAGTTCATTGTGATGGGGCTTGGGCGGTTTGGCAGGAGCGTTGCGCAGACGCTGCACGATATGGGATATATGGTGCTGGGCATCGATCGGGACGAAGCCATTGTGCAGAGCGCATCGGCAGGTCTGACGAACGTCATGCAGTTTGATATCCGCGATGCGGATGCCCTGAGTGAAATCGACGTGGGGCAGTTCGATGCGGCGGTGATTGCGGTGAAGGAGCTCGAATCGAGCCTCATGTGCACCATGCTCTGTCAGGAGGCCGGTATCAAGGAGATCATTGTCAAGGCCATCAATGAACGGCACGCAAAAATGGCGGAAAACCTAGGTGCCACCCGTATCATATTCTCTGAGCGGGATACGGGAAGACAGGTCGCCCATCGGCTGGCGCTTTCCAACGTCTTGAACTATGTCGAGCTGGATGACTCCATCCATATCGTAACGATCAAAGTCCCACAGGAGTTTCTTGGAAAGAATCTGGTGGAGATGGAATTCCGCAAGCGGTACCACTTGAATGTTGTTGCTGTGCGGACGCAGGAAACCGTTATGCTTCCGCCTGATCCCAAAAGGGCATTTCAGGAGGAAGATCAGATGGTCCTGATCGGGCAGAAGGAGTATTTCAAGCGGTTCGAGGCGGAATGACGGCATCATTCGTCCAACAATTCCAAGGTAATTGTGCTCTGCAGGTCGATCTCGAAGGTGCGGGGCCACGGGAAGCCGGTGTCGATCCGGATGTCGCGGACGCGGAGTTTTACGGAACCTGCGGGTGCTTGTACGACGAAGGGCGTGCGGAAGGCTTTGCTTTCCTTATAGGCGGCGAGCTTCTGCTTCATGGCATCCTGCAGCATGGCAGTGGCCCATTGGTAGTTGTGCTCGAGATCCAGGTCCGCCGTATTGATGTAGCCTTCTTTTTTGAGACTGGCATTGATTTTGTCAATGATGTCCTTGAGGTAGAAAGAGTCTTCGAGATAGCGGTTGTGCAGGAATGTGAGGTTTTGCCGGCAGGTTGCCAGCAGAGCCTCTTTTGTTTTTGCCTGTTCTTTGGAGGAGGAAAAGAGGATGGCCTGAGCAAGCGCGGTGCCGATGGAGTTGCTGACGGTGTTCCAGCCCGCGTAGGCAATGAAGGCGTTCAGCGGGACATCCTTCCGCAGCAAAAGGGGCAGGAGGGTTTCGTCGGAGGTGAAATGCCGGCTGAGATCGACAATGGCCGTCGGGGCATGGGCGTTGGCAAGGGCTGTCAAACGCTGTACGGAACTCTCACGGCTTTTCAGCGTGTCCTGCCGGTAGTCCGTGGTGGATACAAAGAGCGTAAAGTCTGCGGTGTCCGGTGTATCCGCCGTATCCGCGCCCAGCATGCGGAGCTTTTCCTCGACCATCGCGCCCGTGGGAATTGCCATATAGGGCATGATATCGCCCGCCGTTTTGCTGTCGTTGTACTCCACGTGGATCCGCGGGATGAAGCCCGTTTCCCTGCATTTGATTTCCGCAAGCAGGGTGAGCGCGATTTCGTCCGCGCCGTGTGCGAGAAAGACCTGCTGTTCGGAAATGCCGTGTTTTTGGAGAAATGACCTCAAATGCTGCTTCTCGATGTTCGGGATGCTGTATTCCTCGCCGTCATCCTGCCCGAGGATGAGACGCCGGAATACGCCGTCTGCGGCAAGCAGGGAAAGCTGCTCGTTGAGCTTTTCGTTATCGCTGAAATGGGAAAGGTATTTCTGCATGCTTTTGGGGGGAATGCGGGCGGCGAGGGTTTCGATTTCCTCTGCGTCCACGGAAAGCCCTGCCGCTTGGCGTCCGATAAGACGGGAATACGCTATGAGATCCTTGCGCTCCTCATAGCCGTCGATCGTGTCCTGGGGCGTGAGGCGCGGGAGGATGCTGAAAGCGTAGATGGGGATATGGGGATGCTCCGCGTGAAGCTCGCGCAGGAAGGAAAGAAGCCCTCGGATATCTTCGGGGGAGACTTCTTTTTCGCGGGCGGCAAGGAGCCCTCCGAAGAGCATCTGATCAATGGAGAGAATGACGGCATGGGAGCCGCGGATCTCCTGCCGGAGCCAGTCCTGCAGCCCCTTGGTATCGCCCGGCTGGGAATAGTAGTCCTGTAGCTCCGAGGGAGGGACAATGATATCATAGTTCGCAATCTTGCCTGCGTTGATCACGAATTGGCGGCAGGGGGGACGCCCGTCCAGCGGGACGAGAAGGATGCGGGCAGCCGGGGGAGGGGCGGTGTCTGCGGGGATGGGACGGGAGGACGGGTAGGAGGGGTGCAGGAAGCCGTGGTGCCAAAAGGCCAGAAGGGTGAGAAAGATTATGAGAAGGAAGATGTGTTTTTTCATAGCTTTGCCCGTTAAAATTTATTTTTGCCCGGTTCCTTACCCGAAGGTGGGACGAACGTGGAGACGGCGGATTTGGAGGTGCTTGCGGTAGAAGAGGTAGATGGCGATGAGGAGGAGCATGGTGGCGGTCCAGCTCAGAGGGTAGGCGGCCATGAGCGTGCCATAGTCGGGGGATGCGGCAAAGGCGGTGTAGACCCATGTGATGCGGATGCCGCAGATGCAGATGAGGGTGACAATGGCGGGCGGGAGGGAATAGCCGTAGCCGCGCAGGGCGCCGGAAAGAATCTCGATGCCGCCGTTCACAAGAGCGGGAGAGACGACATAGAAAAGGCGGATGACGCCAAGCTCTATGACATGCGGGTCGGAGTTGAAGAAATAGAGCATGGATTCGCCAAAGTAAAGCAGGAAAGCAGGGCAGGCAATCATGCAGAGGGCGGAAATGAGCAGGCTTTGCCGTGTGATGCGGAAGCAGCGCTTGAGCTTTCCGGCGCCGTAATTTTGGCTGACGAAAGTGGTTGTGGCCTGTCCGAGGGCGTTGATGACGCAGTAGACGTTGATCTCGATCGTAAAGGCTGCAGCCGAGGCGGCCATGGCGTCTGCGCCAAGGGAATTGATGGCGGATTGGATCACGAGATTGGAGAGGCTGAACACCATGCCCTGAATGCCCGCGGGCAGTCCGATGCGAAGAATACGCCTGCATTCTTCGGCGTTCCAGTCCCGACGGAGGAGGCGAGGCTCAATGTGCAGGATGTCCTGTGTCGTGCAGAGCCCGCGAAAAAGATAGACGGCGTTGACCACATTGGCAATGAGGGTGGCATAGGCTACGCCGTCGATATCCATGCCGAGTCCGAGCACGAAGGCGATATTCAGCACAATGTTCAGCACACTGGAGATGATGAGGCTGATGAGCGGCGTGCGCGTATCGCCGCGGCTGCGGAAGATGGCGGCTTCGAAATTGTACAGCCCGATGGCGGGCAGGCCCAGCAGATAGATGCGCAGATAGGTCTCGGTCATGCCCATGACTTCCTCCGGCACGCCGAGCTGGTGCAAAAGCGGTGTGGCAAACAATTCGCTGATGAGCATGAGCAGCAGGCTGAAGACCAGGGCAAGCAGAATGGAAGTATGCACGGCAGCTTGTACTTTTTCCGGCTTCTGCCCCCCGATATAGCGCGCGATGATTACATTGGCGCCCAGCGAAACGCCCATGAGGAGGCTCACCATGAGCCCGATGATCGGCGTATTGTTCCCCACCGCGGCCATGGCGTTCTTGCCGATGAACTGGCCTAGCGTCAGGACATCGGCTGTATTGAAAAGCTGCTGCAGCACGCCTGTGAGCACGAGGGGCCAGGCAAAGATAAAAAGCTTGCTGGCAATCGCACCGTGCAGCATATCGATTTCACGGTTGTTCTGTCCCGTGGACATGATAGGACCTTCCTTCTTGTTGCGTCGTTCTACTATATATGATATTATATTACAGCTTGAGGGTTGCTTCATGTCAAGGGTTTCTTTCAGGATTTTTAAGGAAACGCTGCTCCGGAGTTGCGTTAAGTTTTCGCTGACGCAGACAGACGGAATTTGGGCAGGCAAAATGGCTGAGTTATTTTTCGACAGTTCCTTAAACAAGGTTTGTGATTGCGGGGAAAATGTGCTAAAATAGTATATGTTTTATGAACCGTTCCTTGTCGCGGAGGATGACATGAGGATTATCACAGGCACGGCGAAGGGCTGCAGGCTGAAGGCCCCGAAAGGGATGAGCACGCGCCCGACCTCGGATCGTATCAAGGAGTCCCTGTTCAGCATCCTGGGCTCTCTGGTGCCGGATGCAAGCGTGCTGGATCTTTTTGCAGGCACCGGCGGCTTGGGGCTGGAGGCGCTTTCACGCGGCGCGTCGCATGCCGTATTCGTCGATGCATCCACTGCGGATATCATCCGTGAAAACGCGGAACATGCGCGTCTTTTGGAGAACGCGGAGATTGTGCGCAGGGAAGCGATTGCCTTTCTGGGGCATTTGGCAGGCGGGGAGCGGAGGTTTGACCTTATCTTTTGCGACCCGCCCTATCACAAGGGCCTCTGGGAAAAGGCGCTGGTCATGGTGGACCGCGGGGATTTGCTGCTGCCGGGGGGCGTCCTGGTCGTCGAGCATGGAGGAGATGAGCGTCGGCTTCCTGAGCTTCGGGCTTTGGAGTGCGTGCGCGAAGTCTCCTATGGGCACACGAGCGCGATCAGGATGTTTCGAAAGAAGGAAGCTCTGAAGGAGGCGGGGAGTCCATGAGGAAGGCGGTATGCTCGGGCAGCTTTGATCCTGTGACGAACGGGCATGTCGATATTTTCGAGCGGGCGAGCAGGATGGTGGATGAGCTGATTGTCTGCGTATTCCACAATGTCAGGAAAAAGCCCTTTTTCCCTGTGGAGGAGCGTGTGCGGCTGCTGCGGGAATCTGTCCTGCACTTGCCGAATGTCCGGGTGGACTCCTTTTCGGGTCTGCTCACGGACTATATGCGGGAGCAGGGAGCCAACATCATTGTGCGGGGACTGCGCTCTGCAACGGATTTTGAATATGAGCAGAATTCTGCCCAGATGATCCGCCGTTTGGCGCCGGAAGTGGAGACGATTTTCCTGCTGACCTCGCCGGAATATGCTTATGTCAGCTCTTCCGGAATCCGTGAACTGGCCGTTTTTCACGCGGATGTGCGCGGACTGGTGCCGGATTGCGTGGAGCAGGCAGTCAGGCGATGGCAGCAGGAACAATGAAGTGAAGTTATTTTATAGATATTGAATTCAAAAGAAGGTTGTGAGAAAATGGCTGTACGTGATACATTGAACCAGATCGAGAATCTTGTGGCAGGGGCATCGCATGTGCCATTGTCCGGGAAGACAATCATTGACGAGAACGATTTGGTGCATTTGGTGGAGGAGCTTCGGAACGATTTGCCGATGGAGCTGGAGCGCGCGGAGGAGATCATGCGGGAGAGGGATCATATCCTGCACGAAGCCCAAAAGGAAGCAAACCATATCATGAAGCAGGCGAAGGAGTATGCGGAGAAGCTTGTGGATGAGAACGAGGTCGTGGTGCACGCCAAGGAAAAAGCGAATGCACTTCTGGCACAGGCGCAGCAGCAGGAAAAGGAAGTCATGGAGCGCACGCAGCAGAACTCCAAGCAGCTCCGGGACGATGCGGACAATTACGCGAATCAGGTGTTCGATCAGCTCATTGCGCATGTGACAAATACCTTCCAAGGGGTACAGCAGGCAGAGCAGGGGCTACAGCAGGCCAAGCAGGTTCTGCAGCAGGCTAAGGCGCAGATGAACCAGGCGAGCCAGCAATATGCGCCGCAGCCGGCACAGGCACAGCAGCCTGCGCAGTCGGCAGGGCAGTATCCGAAGACCGCGCCGCAGGCGACGGTACAGCAGCAAATGACGCCCCAGCAGTATGCGGCGGCAAGAAAATAATCGCAAGGACAGCCTTCCTGAAAAGGAAGGCTGTCCTTGTTACTGAAGCCGTGAGATTGGGGATCAAACGTCATCTTGTGACAGATGCTTATACTAGTAAAATTTTAACCCGCGATAAGTATTAGAGTTCTCCGTTTTGGATGGCTTCCATCGCATGTATGAGAGACGGATAGACGCCTTTGCAAAGGACGCGGATTTCCTCGGTGGGTTCCAGCAGATCCGGAATCATGACGGCTGTGCACCCGGCAGCGGCTGCTGCACGGATGCCGTTGAATCCATCTTCGAAAACATAGCAGTTGGCAGCCGGCAGATGGATTTTTTCCGCTGCAAGCAGGAAAATGTCAGGTGCCGGTTTTCCGTTGGAAATCTGTTCGCTTCCGATGAGGGCATCGAAATACTTCCGAAGACCGGTGCGTGACAGATTTCCCTCGATGGTGTACGTCGGGGAGCCGCTGGCTACCGCCATCGAAATCCGATGCTGATGGAAGAACTCCAGTATTTCCTTTACGCCGGGCATAGCCACCAGTTCCCGCTCCATCGCCTTTGTGGCCAGCTCGACCACGCGATCGGAGTAGGCTGCGGCATCGATGTTCGGGTAAAAGCTGTGCACGACCTGATGCATATGCTCACCGCTCGTGCCGCAGCATGCTTTCCCAAGCTCGGGATTGCGCGCGACGCCGAATTCGTCGGCAACCTCCAGCCAATACTTCTGATAGAGCTGCTCCGTATCAAAAAGCAGCCCGTCCATGTCAAAAATGGCACCGTTTTTCATGAAAATCCCCTTTCCGCTAAAAAATCCAAACGATGCCATTAGTGTACTATGAAATCTTAGCGAGTGCAAGCCGAAGGCGAAGCGCGAACTTACGGTTTCTGCATATACAGCGTTCGGAAGCAGGGAGGAGTTCGGCATCCATTCCATCCTAAACCGAAAGACCTCGATCAGTGGACGGTTCATCGTATTCTGAAGCAGGCGGGGCTGAAATAACCCAGGAGTTTACCATCATCATTAGGGAGGAATGATTTTTATGCTTAGTGTGTATCCTGCAATTTTTACGCAATCAAAGAAGGGCGGCTATGCCGTCGTTTTCCCTGACCTTAACCATCTGGCTACCGGCGGTGACGATATGCAGGAAGCTATGGAAATGGCGGTTGATTGTCTTGCCGGCTATCTTTTCTCTGAAAAACTGGACGGCAACGAAATTCCCAAACCTACTCCCGTGGAGCAGGTGGATGTGCATTGCGAAGATATTGAGGAATATATGGATGATGTCGCTCATCAGTTTGTCAATGCCGTGTCCGTGGACGTGGAAGCATACGCCGCCCAGCATTTCAGCAAGGCCGTTAAGCGAACGGTTTCTATCCCGCAATGGCTCAACAGCCGCGCCGTTGCCCAGAAGATCAATTTCTCCAAGACGCTCCAAAAGGCCTTGATGAAGGAATTGCATATCGCCAAGGCATAAAAAAGCCGCCCGCGCCGGTAACGCAGACGGCCTACCGATAACCGCCCGGAGGCAGCTATCCGTTCCCATTCAGAGGATAGCGCCTTCCGGGCGTATTTTCAAGGATTCCTTCTACACTACATTTCGCATGTGAAGTTCTAAAATGAGAATGTAGTTCGTATTCTATACTGATGGGAGGAATTCTACATGAACTTGAACAACGTCCGTCATTCTCAGCAGGGAAGCGCGAGGGATGGCATCACTTACGGCTACATCCGCGTTTCCACCGTCGCCCAGCACGATGACCGCCAGCGGATTGCCATGGAGGAGTTCGGCATCGCGGAGGACCACATTTTTACGGATAAGCAGAGCGGCAGGGACTTTGACCGTCCGGCTTACAACAAACTCATGGCGCGACTCTCGCCGAATGATACCCTGGTCGTGAAAAGCCTCGACCGACTGGGGCGCGATTATGAGGAGATGATACATCAACTCGACATCATCACGCACGAAAAGGATGCCTTTATCGTGGTGCTGGACGCTTGTGTAATAATATAACCAAATCGGAAAAGCCTAGTAAAATCAAGGGTTCGGCGGCATCGTCCTGTTTCTTTGGCCGGAAATAGTGCGAAATAAGCGCTCGTATCGTCGCTCTAGGTGCATTTCCGATGGTGCAAAGGGGTTATTACGCATGAGCAACCTTTTGATACAGGAAGTCCCTCTGATGGTGCTTCCCACCTTGGCGACGAAAATCGGCCTCAACGAGGCCATGTTCCTACAGCAACTTCATTACTGGATTGACCGCAGCAAGCATGAGATGG
>CACZZN010000021.1 GCA_902785705.1 uncultured Veillonellaceae bacterium | reverse complement strand
TGGTTCCACCTGTTCCCATACCGAACACAGCAGTTAAGCACATAGAGGCCGAAAGTACTTGCCTGGAGACGGGCCGGGAGGATAGGTAGTTGCCGGTTTAGGATGGCGGCTTTGGTGAAGCGGTTAACACACTGGATTGTGGCTCCAGCATGCGTGGGTTCGATCCCCACAAGTCGCCCCATTTCTTTTAGGGGTATAGCTCAATTGGTAGAGCAACGGTCTCCAAAACCGTAGGTTGTGAGTTCAAGTCTTACTGCCCCTGCCATTGGATGTGCAACCTCCATCGTTTCGCTAACGGTGGAGGTTTTTGTTTTTCCTTGTTCATGGGTCATGCACGTTCAGTAAGAAATAAAATTTCTAACTGAGCGGGGAAGCGTAAAAGAGAAGTGTTGTTACATGACAGAAGGAGAGATTGATATGGTGACTGACAAGAAACGGATACAAAAGGACATCGTGATTATCGGAGCAGGCATGGCAGGGCTCACGGCGGCGCTTTATGCGGGGCGCATGAACCTTTCGGTGCTGGTTTTGGAAAACGGTATCATCGGCGGGCAGATTGCCAATGCCACCGGCATTGAGAATTACCCGGGGTTGCCCGGTATATCGGGCAAGGATCTCATTGCAGCAGTGCAGGAACAGGCCGAAGGCTTTGGGGCAGTGATTGACGAGTTCGATGCCATTCAGAAGGTGTCTCTCAACGCATCGCCGAAACTCGTCGAAACGGAATCCTGCATTTACGAGACGGAGGCCGTCATTATCGCCTCCGGCATGGAACGGCGGAAACTTCCGCTGCCGGAAGAAAGGAAATATGCAGGGAAGGGGGTGCACTACTGCGAACTGTGCGATGGACATATGTACCAGGACAAGGTGATTGCTGTCATGGGGGGAGGCAATGCTGCCGTGGATGCGGCGAATTTCCTGACCAAGTACGCAAAAAAGCTCTATCTGGTGCATCGCTCCCAGCTTCGTGCGGATGAAGTCTCTCAAGAGAAATTGCGGGAAAACAGCAAAGTGGAGATCCTGCTGGAGACGGAGGTCAAATCTCTGCAGGGAGCTTCGCGCCTGGAGCGCATGGAAATTTTGGACAAGGCCTCTGGCGAAACGCGGGAGCTTGCCGTAGATGGTATTTTTGTCAATATCGGTGTTTCTCCGAATACCGCACTTTTCAGAGATGAACTGGAACTGGCCGAAGACGGGCGCATTCGTGCCGGTGAAGACTGTCGCACCAATGTGCCGGGGGTGTTCGCTGCCGGTGATGTGCGGGGAAAGGAGATTCGCCAACTTACCACAGCTGCCGCTGACGGCACTGCCGCAGCGATTTTGGCTGAAAAATATCTTGCCAATAAGAAAAGGGGAAACATCCTTTGGTAAGTGTTTCTTTTCGATGTTATTTTTGGCTGCGTATCGAAGAGGTCCGATATCTTTGATACGGGTTTACCGCGCAGGGCTTTTGCCCTGCGCCTTTTTTCGTCATTTGCAGGAATGGAGAGCATGTTTGTAGAATATGAAATAGAGATCTGTGGGGAAAGGGTTGAGGCGATGATGAGAAAAGTATTGCGTTATATACTGTTTTTCGTTGTGCTGACGGGAGTGCTGCTCGAAGGATGTGCAGGGATCGGGGCGGCGCAGGATAAGTGGGCGGTCTATATCTATATGTGTGGATCGGATTTAGAATCGGAGGACGGTTTAGCCACAGAGAATCTGAATGCGTTGAAAAGCGTGCCTCTCCCCGAAAATGTGAAATTCATCATTCAGACCGGTGGCGCAAAGAAATGGAACACACAGGGCATATCCGCAAAGGAATTAGGGCGCTATGTCTATGACAGCACCGGTTTTCACGAGGTGGAGCGGCTGAAGGATGCCAGCATGGGCGATGAAAAGACGCTGGAGGGCTTTCTGCGTTTCGCCAAGGAAAGATTTCCGGCCGATCATCGTATGCTCCTCTTTTGGGATCATGGCGGCGGCAGTCTGGGGGGCTGCTGCTTTGACGAAAAATATGAAACCATACTCAGCCTAGGTGATTTGCGGCAGGCGCTGCAGACCGTGGAAACCGCCAATCCGGAGAGGCCGCCCTTTGACCTCGTGCTGTTTGACACCTGTCTTATGGCGAATATCGAGACGGCGAACACCCTGTACGGTTTCGCGCGTTACATGGCCGCTTCGGAGGAAATCATGCCGGGGACAGGCACGGACTATGCCGGATGGGCGGGAGCCTTGGCGAAAAATTCGGCCATCGACGGGAAGGAGCTGGGGATTGCTGTCTGCGAAACCTACCTGCCCTACTGTCAGCACAATGAGGCCGGTGACATGGCGACACTCTCCCTCATTGACTTGGGGCAAATGCCCGCATTGAACGCAGCTTATGAAAAAATGGGACAGGAAGCGCTGGAATTGTCCAAGGGCGATCCGCGCCATTTTTTCACCGCCTATGACCGTCTGGCGGGCGGCGTGGAAAATTACGGGTCGAATGGCAACGACGGCTACACCAACATGGTTGACTTGGGCGCTTTGGCAGCTGAATTGTCGGAACTCAGCACGGCTCCCGCCTTCGCGCAGGCGCTGCAGAATGCCGTGGTATGCAAGACGGCAGGTCCCTATCGGCGGTATGGCACGGGACTGTCCGGCTATTACAGCCTCGACGGCAGTTTGGATTCGTGGCAAGTCTACGCTGCTTTGCCGGGAGCCAGCAAAGCTTTTTCCGAACTTTATCGGGATATGCTCTCCGGCGGCAGGGACGGCATGCCGTGGTTCTACTTTGATGTGGAAAAGATAGAACATGCGCCGGTCGTTCTCAATGAGAACAATATGGCCAGCGTTACACTTTCGCCGGAAGAGCTCAATGCCATCAGTACCGTCGATTTTTTGCTCTGCTTCTACGATGCCAAAGGGAACCTCGTCTATCTCGGCAGTGATGACAAAGTGAATGCGGATTGGGAGCGGGGCGTCTTCCAGGAGAGCTTTGACGGAGCATGGCCGGCTTTGAACGGACATTTTGTTTCCCTGTATCTCAGCGAACAGCAGCCGGACTACAATCTTTATTACTCCTACATCATGCTGAACGGTCAAAAATGCTATCTGACCGCCGCCTACAATTTCGCGCGGGAATCGTTTGAGATACTCAGTGTCAACCGTATCCTGAACAATGGCTGGCTGGACCGGCAAATCCTGCAGCTCAAACCCGGCGATAGGATCACGCCACTGTTTTTCGATGAGCGGGAGCAAGAATGGGAGGGCGAAACGTTCACTTTGCACGGTGCGCCTGTTTTGAAGGACGAGCCGCTCCCAGATGACACCTACGCCTTTGCGTTCCGTTTCATCACTGCGCGCAATGAGGCAGCCGCTTCGGAAACCATTCATTTTGTCGTACGGAACGGCGAAATGACGGCTGTCAAATAACTATCCTTAAGTGCGTTATTCTGTTGAAGGTAAGGCAGTAGGATTTCCCTTTTTTGTTTGTTTAGCAGGAGTGCAGGACTTGTCTGTAGAATTTGACACCTGTATGTATGTTTGCGGTTAGGGTTTTCCGCTGGAGGGAGGACAGGCATGAAGACGGATGTGGAGATTGCACAGGAGGCAAATATTTGTCCGATCAAAAAAATAGCGGCACAGCTGGGGATTTCGGAGGATGAGCTGGAGCTTTACGGAAAGTACAAGGCAAAACTGCCCCTTTCGATGTGGGAGGAATTGAAGGGACGTCCCAATGGGAAACTGGTACTCGTGACGGCCATCAACCCGACGCCTGCGGGAGAAGGCAAGACCACGAACAGCGTGGGCCTCGCGGATGCGTTCCACCATCAAGGGAAGAAAGTGGTGGTCGCCTTGCGGGAGCCTTCCTTGGGGCCATGCTTTGGCTTGAAGGGCGGCGCGGCAGGCGGCGGCTATGCGCAGGTTGTTCCGATGGAGGACATCAACCTGCATTTCACCGGGGATTTTCATGCGATCACGACGGCGCATAACCTGTTGGCGGCGGTCATCGACAACCATATCCAGCAGGGCAATGCGCTGGACATCGATGTGCGCCGCGTGGTATGGAAACGTGTGCTGGATCTCAATGACCGTGCGCTCCGCAACGTGGTGGTCGGGCTCGGCGGCAGGGCGCACGGCGTGCCGCGCGAGACGGGCTTTGATATCACCGTGGCCTCTGAGATGATGGCGATCCTCTGCCTTGCGGACAGTCTGGAGGATATGAAGCGCCGCCTGGGGGAGATCGTGGTGGCCTATACGCGTGACGGACGCGTGGTGCGCGCTAAGGAACTGAGTGTGACCGGGGCGCTCACTCTGCTCTTTAAGGATGCCATCAAGCCGAATCTGGTACAGACCTTGGAGGGAACGCCTGCCCTCATCCATGGCGGGCCCTTCGCGAATATCGCGCATGGCTGCAACAGCATCATGGCGACGAAATTTGCGCTGAAACTCGCGGATTATGTGGTGACGGAGGCAGGCTTCGGCGCGGATCTGGGCGCGGAGAAGTTTTTGGACATCAAGTGCCGCTTTGCGGGCATTCATCCCGATGCGGTGGTCATCGTGGCAACGGTGCGCGCTCTGAAAATGCACGGAGGCATGGCGAAGGGCGAACTGGACAAGGTGGATATGCAGGCATTGGAAAAGGGGCTTGCAAATCTCACGAAACATATCGAGAATATCCGGAAATTCGGGCTTCCCGCCGTGGTTGCCATCAACGCATTTCCTACGGATACGAAGGAAGAACTGGATTTCGTGGAGCGGAAGTGCGAGGAACTTGGCGCGAGCGTGGCGCTTTCCGAGGTGTGGGCGAAAGGCGGAACAGGCGGTCTCGCGCTTGCGGAAAAGGTGGAGGAGGCGATGCGGAAGCAGGCCGATTTCCGTTTCATTTACGATGAAAAGGACACCGTGCCCAATAAGCTGGAAGCCATCGCAAGGGAAATCTATGGCGCTGATGGTGTAGACCTTACAGATGAGGCAAAGAAGCAGCTTGCGGATATCGAGGCGGCCGGTTTCGACAAGATGCCTGTGTGCATGGCGAAGACGCAGTATTCTCTGTCGGATGACGCATCGAAACTCGGCAGGCCGAAGGGGTTCCGCGTGACGGTGCGCGAGCTGCGCATATCCGCGGGCGCCGGCTTTTTGGTAGCGTTGACGGGTGATATCCTCACCATGCCGGGGCTTCCGAAAAAGCCCGCGGCAGAGAATATGGACATCACCGAGGATGGGAGGATCACAGGGTTGTTCTGAATCATACCGCAGAAAAGAGGCGTGGGCATGATCTTGGTAAGTGCTTGTCTATTGGGGCACAGTGTGCGATACGACGGCGGCTCGAACGCTCATGAGCTGCTGCTGCAGTACAACGAGTGCGAGCGCTTTGTGGCGGTATGCCCCGAGTGTCTTGCCATGATGCCGGTTCCCCGCCCTCCGATGGAGCTTGCCCATGTGTCGGGCAAAAAGGTGCTGGCAGGCAAAGGGCAGGCTTTTGATGCGGAGGGCAGGGAGACCACGGAATATCTGCTGATGGGCGCGGAAAAACTGCTGAAAATCGCTCAGGATTACGCGGCTGCGGTGGCGATTCTCAAGGAAGGAAGCCCGTCCTGCGGCGTGCGGCGCATCCATGATGGCAGCTTTACGGGCAAAAAGGTGCGCGGGCAGGGCGTTGCGACGGCACTGCTGCTGAAGCATGGGCTGCGCGTCTACTGCGAGCGGGACATGACGGCAGAACTTCTGGAAAAACTGGTCATGGAGGATATGGATACGCATCGTTTCTGAAGCGAATCACAAGATGAATTGACACAAAAAAAGCTTGCATTCTATACAGTCGCGTAGTATAATACGTCTTGCTGGTGCATGACACCGTATGATTCCTCGATAGCTCAGCCGGTAGAGCACCTGACTGTTAATCAGGCTGTCGCAGGTTCGAGTCCTGCTCGGGGAGCCATGGCGCCATCGTCAAGAGGTTAAGACACCGCCCTTTCACGGCGGGTTCGCGGGTTCGAATCCCGCTGGCGTCACCAGTTTTGCATGAACAGAGACCGTCTTTGGGCGGTCTTTTTGTTTTGGGTACTGTGCAAATTCGGATTTTCGTTGTATAATGTGCCTTGTTGGAATTTTATGTTTTTTGGCAGGGGCGGTCGTTGTGAAAGAATTGTTGCGGGAAATGCATACATGGATGGCTGGGTACATGAAATCCTTCTATACGGAGGATGAGGAAGTGCAGCAGGGCATCCGGGTCAAGGAGGAGCATACGGGCTATGTGACGGCGAACATGGTGGCCCTGGCAAAGCACCTGGGACTTTCGGAGCATGATACGGCTCTTGCGGAGATCATGGGGCTGTTCCACGATGTGGGAAGGTTTCATCAGTATACGCTGTATCGGACATTCAATGATGCCCATTCCGAGGATCATGCGGAGCTTGGGGTCAAGGTCATAGGGGAGCTTCCCTGCTTCCATAAGTTATCGGAAGAGGATTATGAGGCAGTGTGCTTTGCCATCCGGCATCATAACAAGAAAATTCTTCCTGCGGACACGGGCGGACGGCTGCTGGTTTTCGGGAAGATGCTCAGGGATGCGGACAAGCTGGATATCTATCGGGTGCTGAATCCCTATCTGTCCAAGGAGAACGAGGACAAGATGCCGAATTTCGTCCAAGGCAAGGGGCATCCGGAAATCAGCCCGGACTTCATCGAGGATTTTGTATCCGGCAAGCAGGCGGACTTTTATCGGATCCGAACCCTTGGGGACCGCAAGATCGTGCGCCTCATGTGGGCCTATGACGTGAATTTCGCATGGACCATGGCGAGGATCCAGGAGCGGGGCTATCTTGACCAGATTATCCGCCATCTGCCGATGGATGCGAATGTGGAGAAGGGCGTTGCGCGGTTGAAGGATTATGTGGCACAGAAGCTGCGGCAGGAAGACCGGGTAGAGATGTGAGGAGAGAGATAAATGGCTGAAAATGGCGCTATGGCTTCCAATTTCGTGCAGAACGCGATTGAGGAGGATCTGAGGAACGGGAAATACACGGAGGGCATCCATACGAGATTCCCGCCGGAGCCGAACGGGTATCTGCATGTTGGGCATGCGAAGTCCATCTGCTTGAATTTCGGTTTGGCGGAGAAGAATGCAGGGCTTTGCAATCTGCGCTTTGACGACACGAATCCCACGAAAGAGGATGTGGAATACGTCGATTCCATCCAGGAGGATATCCGCTGGCTGGGTTTCAGCTGGGGCGACCGCAAGTTCTACGCCTCGGATTACTTCGAGAAGCTCTATGAGTTCGCGGTGCAGCTCATTGAAAAGGGGCTTGCCTATGTGGACGATCTTTCTGCGGATGAGATCCGCGCTTATCGCGGCACATTGACGGAGCCGGGCAGGGAAAGCCCTTGCAGGAACCGCAGTAAAGAGGAGAGCCTGGAGCTTTTCCGGCGCATGCGCGAGGGAGAGTTCGAGGACGGGGCGCATGTGCTGCGCGCGAAGATCGATATGGCATCCCCGAATATCAATATGCGGGATCCTGTCATCTACCGCATCGCGCACACGAAGCATCATCGCACGGGGGATGCATGGTGCATCTATCCCATGTATGATTTCGCCCATCCGCTTTCCGATGCCATCGAGGGCATCACGCATTCGGTCTGCACCTTGGAGTTCGAGGCGCATCGCCCGTTCTATGACTGGCTTTTGGAGTCCTTGGGCTTTGATGTGAATACCCGTCCCCGCCAGATCGAGTTTGCGCGGTTGGAGCTGACGAATACCATCACCAGCAAACGCAAGCTGCGCCAGCTGGTGGAGGAAGGCCATGTGCGGGGCTGGGACGATCCGCGCATGCCGACGATTTCGGGCCTGCGGCGCCGCGGCTACACGCCGGCTTCCATCCGTGATTTCTGCGAGCGCATCGGTGTTGCGAAGAGCAACAGTCTGGTGGATGTGGCGATGCTGGAGCATTGCGTGCGCGAAGACCTGAATGAGCATGCGGATCGCGTGATGGCCGTCCTGCGCCCCTTGAAGGTGGTGCTCACGAACTATCCCGAGGGAAAGACGGAGTATCTGCAGGCGGACAACAATCCCATGCACGGCGGCACGCGCTTTGTGCCGTTTTCCCGGGAAATCTTCATTGAGCAGGAGGATTTCATGGAGGAGGCGCCGAAAAAATTCTTTCGGCTGAAGCCGGGCGGCGAGGTGCGTCTTAAGCATGCCTACATCATCAAATGCGAGGAAGTCATCAAGGACGAGACGGGGCGTGTCTGCGAGCTTCATTGCAGCATCGATCCGGATTCCAAGACAGGAGGCGCCACGGCGAACCGCAAGATCAAGGGAACGATCCATTGGGTGGATGCAAAGCAGGCGCTCAATGCGGAGGTACGGCTCTATGACTATCTGCTGACCACGGATGAGAACGGCAATCTGCCGGAGGATTTCATCGCCTCGCTGAACCCCGATTCCCTGATCGTACTAAAGGATGCAAAGGTGGAGCCGAGTCTCAAGTGGACGGCGGCGGGCACGCATTACCAATTCTT
This sequence comes from uncultured Veillonellaceae bacterium, assembly GCA_902785705.1. Taxonomy (GTDB): domain Bacteria; phylum Bacillota; class Negativicutes; order Selenomonadales; family Selenomonadaceae; genus UBA9786. Next base: position 42,059 of record CACZZN010000021.1, on the reverse strand, counting down.
GCGGGACGGTTATTTTGTCGTGGATCCCGATACCACGCCGGAACATTTGGTGTTCAACCGGGTGGTGGGCTTGCGGGATTCCTGGAGCAAAGAACAAAAGAAGGGATAATCCGATTTATGTCGAAAATACCAAAGAACCTTTCGGACAAGGACATGTTCAAGAACTATGTGGAAGAAGCAACCCTGGAGGATCAGTTTGCTGCGGCGGAGAAGGCTGCGGAGAAAAAGCGCAAGGCGCAGGCTGCTGCCGAACCGCCTGCGGAGCTTGCAAGAGCGGGCTTCACGCCGGAACTGACGGATCAGCTGGGGCGTGCCCTCATGGAGCTGAAAATGGCACTTTTCCGGGAGGATATCAAGGAATACAGCTTCAAGGTACACAGGGAGGGGCATGAAATCATGCTGACCGCTGTACCGAGAAAGCGAAAGTAAGCAAAAGTAAGAGAAGGAAGTGAGTGGAATTGATCAGCAGTACAACGGTGGCTGTCATCATTTTCGTGGCCGCCTACGCGCTTATCATTTCTGAGAAGGTGCATCGTACCATTGTGGGTATCTTCGGGGCGATGCTCATGATCCTGTTCGGCATCGTCTCGCAGGAGACAGCCATCCATCATATTGATTTTAATACCTTGGGGCTGCTCATGGGCATGATGATCGTGGTGAATATCACGAGCGAGACGGGTTTGTTCAATTTTCTGGCCATCTGGGCCGCAAAGAAGGTCAAGGCGGAGCCTGTGGCGCTGCTGGTGGCGCTTTCCGCCATCACGGCGGTTTGTTCGGCGATGCTGGACAACGTGACCACGGTGCTTCTGACGGTGCCCATTACATTCAGCATCACGTCGCAGCTCAAGGTGGATGTGAAGCCGTTCCTCATCGCGCAGATCCTGTCGTCGAATATCGGCGGCACAGCAACGCTCATCGGCGATCCGCCGAATATCATGATCGCGAGTGCGGTGGGGCTGAACTTCATGGACTTCATCTTTAACCTCACGGCAATCTCCGTCCTGATCTTCTTCGCGGTGGTCAGCCTGCTGGTGCTGATCTATCGCAAGGATCTTCATACGAAGCCGGAACTGCAGGATAAGATTATGCATCTGGATGCGAAGAGCCAGATCGCGGATCCCGCGCTGCTGAAAAAGTGCCTCTTCGTGCTGGCCGTGACAATCTCGCTGTTCGTTCTGCACGGGCGGCTGCACCTGGAGACGGCAACTGCGGCGCTCACAGGCGCCGGGCTGCTGCTTCTCATCACTTACACGCGCAATGAGGGCATGATCGCGAAGGTGCTGAGCAAGGTGGAGTGGCTTGCGATTTTCTTCTTTGCGGGTCTCTTTGTATTGGTCGGCGCGCTGGTGGAAACGGGTGTCATCGAGATGATGGCGGCGGAAGCCATCAAGGTCACGAATGGCGATGTGAGCGCGACGGCTATGCTGATCCTCTGGATGAGCGCCATTGCATCGGCCTTCATCGACAACATCCCCTTCGTTGCGACGCTGATTCCGCTGATCAAGGATATGGGCACCATGGGGCTTTCCAATCTGGAGCCCATGTGGTGGTCCCTCGCCCTCGGCGCGTGCCTGGGCGGTAACGGAACTCTCATCGGCGCCAGCGCGAATGTCGTGGTAGCCTCCATGGCAGCACAGCGCGGCCGCCAGATTTCCTTCCTCGGCTTCATGAAGATTGCGTTCCCGATGATGATTCTCTCGATCATCATGGCGAATGTCTATGTTTGGCTGAGGTATCTCTAAGTTATTTTTCGACAGTTCCTAAGTCAATTCCCATGTTTGAGGATAAAGTACGGCCCATTGCGGATCATGTTTCCGCAATGGGCCGTACCTGTGTCATATCTTGCTCTTTCCGACGAGCTCAAAGGTATCGGTAAGTTCTTTTGACGGCTCTTTGTCCATGAGGCTTGCGATGCAGATGGCGATGAGGGAGAAGATGAAGCCAGGCACGATCTCGTAGAGGCCGAGGAATTCGAACTGTTTCCAGACGAGGACGGTCACGCCGCCGACGATGATGCCGGCCAGCACTCCGTTGCGCGTCGTGCGCTTCCAGAAGAGGCTCATGAGGATGGCGGGGCCGAAAGCCGCGCCGAAGCCCGCCCACGCGTATGCCACCATATCCAAAATGAAGCTGTTGGGATTCAGTCCGAGGAAAATGGCAAGGGACGCAATGATCAGGACAGAGGCGCGGCTGATCCAGACCAGCTCCTTTTGGTCGGCATCCTTGCGGATGATCGTATGGTAGAAGTCCTGTGCGAAAGCGGAGGCGGCGACAAGAAGCTGTGAGGACGCGGTGCTCATGATGGCCGCAAGCACCGCGGACAGGATCAGTCCCGCGATGACGGGCGGGAAGAGCTGGTTCGTCATGACGAGGAAGACCGTTTCGGAGGCCGTTCCCTCCAATGGAGCGGTAAGGTAGACCGTTCCCACCATGCCCACTGCAACGGCGGCCATGAGGGAAAGGATCACCCAGGTCATGGCGATATGGGTTGCCTGCGGGATCTCCTTTGTGCTCTTGATCGCCATGAAGCGCACGAGGATATGGGGCTGGCCGAAATAGCCGATGCCCCACGCCAGAAGCGAGATGAGCTCGATCATGCCAAGGGTGGAGCCGTCGGGTTTCAGGAAGGGCTGGAACATGGAAGACTTGAAGCTGTCAATGGCGCTGATGGTGGTGCCGAAGCCTCCGAGCGACATGGCGGCGCAGATGGGGACGATGAGGATCGCGAAGAACATCATGACACCCTGAATGAAGTCCGTGCGGGAAACCGCAAGGAAACCGCCCACGAGAGTGTAGAACACGACGGAGCCTGCGCCGATGAAGATGGCATACTCATAGGGCACGCCGAAGACCGTCTCGAAGAGCTTGCCTGCCGATACGAAGCCGGAAGAAGTATAGATGATGAAGAAGATGAGGATGAAGACGGCGGGAATCGTGCGCAGGAGGCCGCTCTTGTCCCGAAAGCGGTTCTGCAAAAATTCCGGCAGCGTCAGCGCGTTGCCCGCAAGCTCTGTGTATTTACGGAGCCTTGCGGCGACAAAGCGCCAGTTGGCCCATGTGCCGATGGCGATGCCAACCGCGATCCAGCCCGCATTGAGCCCTGCGAGATAAGCAAAGCCGGGGACACCCATGAGCATCCAACCGCTCATGTCCGAAGCCTCCGCACTCAGGGAGGTCACCCATGCGCCGAGCTTCCGGTTCCCAAGGAAGTAGTCGGACATGTTCTGCGTCCTGCGGTAGTAGTAGACGCCAATGCCCATCATCAGGCCGATGTAAAGGATAAACGTATTGATGATAGCTAAATCGTGTGTCAAATCAATTCCCCATTTCCATATGCAGTGATAAACGATTCTATTATAGGGAAAAATGCTGCACTTGGCAAATCTAAGTTCACACTGCGCTTTTTGCCAAGATTTTCCGGCAGACGATTGCGAATAAAGGGAAGAACGGGTAAAATAGGGGGAGATTGATTTGACGCGCATGAGGGGGAGAGCGGATTTGAAAAAATACGATGTGGCCATTGTGGGAGCGGGGCCTGCCGGCGTGTTCGCGGCCTATGAGCTGGCGGAGAAGAAACCGGGACTGAAGCTGGCTGTTTTTGAGAGCGGAAGGGACATTTATCATCGGATTTGTCCGATTTCGGCGGGAAAGGTGAAAAGCTGCATCGGGTGCAAGCCATGCAGCATCATGCGCGGATTCGGGGGCGCGGGGGCTTTTTCGGACGGGAAGTACAATTTCACGACGAAGTTCGGTGGATGGCTGAATGAGTATGTGGAAGACGGGGAGGTCATGGAGCTCATTCACTATGTGGATGAAATCAACTGCAGGCATGGCGCTCCCGCGAAGGTGTTCAGCACGTCGAATTCCGGCATCGGGCGCATTGCCCTGGAGCATGATTTGCATCTCTTGGAGGCCAGTGTGCGGCATCTGGGGACGGAAAACAATCTGGAAATGCTGAAGAAAACTTACGAATATCTGAAGGATAAGGCCGAGTTCCACTTTGAATGTCCTGTGGCGCATGTCCATTCGGACGGGAAGGGCGATCATGAGCTGGAGCTGGAACATGGCGAGCGCATTGCGGCGGACTATTTGATCGTCGCGCCGGGACGTGCGGGCGCGGAATGGTTTTCCGATGAATGCCGCAGGCTTGGCGTGGAGCAGGAAAACAACCGTGTGGATGTCGGCGTGCGCGTGGAGGTGCCGGATGAGATTTGGGATCATATCACAAGCGAGGTCTATGAGGCGAAGCTGATCTACCGCACCAAGCGGTACGGGGATTTTGTGAGGACTTTCTGCATGAACCCCCATGGGCATGTGGTCATGGAGAACACGGATGGCATCGTGACGGTGAACGGGCATTCCTACAGCGATCCGAAGCTGCAGAGCCACAATACGAATTTCGCGCTTCTGGTGAGCAACCACTTTACGGAGCCGTTCAAGGAACCCCATCAGTACGGCAAGCGCATCGCTTCCTTTTCGAATATGCTGGGAGGCGGCATCATCGTGCAGCGCTATGGGGATCTGTTCAAGGGACGGCGCACGAATGCGCACCGTATGGGCAAGAGCTTTACGAAGCCCACCCTTGCCGCTACGCCGGGGGATTTGAGCCTTGTGCTGCCGAAGCGCCATCTGGACAACATCATCGAGATGATCCAGGCGCTCAACTATGTGGCGCCCGGCATGACGAACGACGATACGCTGCTCTACGGCGTGGAAGTGAAGTTCTACAGTTCCCGCGTGGTGCTCACGAAGGAATTGGAGACGAGGCTGAAAAACGTATTTGCCATCGGGGACGGCGCGGGCGTGACGCGCGGGCTTTCCCAGGCCGGAGCGAGCGGCGTCTATGTGGCGCGGAAGATCCTGTCGAGGATGTAGAGCAGGGGAGGAAGTTTTTTTGGCAGAGCAGATCACCTTGCCGGGAGTGGAAACGGAGCAGGAACTGGAAGGCGTGGTGGACAGCATCATCTTTTCCAGCGAGAACGGACGGTTCTCTGTGTTCCGTCTGCAGCCGAACCGTCAGCATGGGCGTGTGAGCGTGACGGTCGCCTCGCCTCCGCCTTTGGTGGGGCAGCAAATTTTCCTCAAGGGAAACTGGATGGTCCATCCCCGCTTCGGCGAGCAGTTCAAGGCAATCAGCATGCGGGTATCCGCGCCGACCAGCGTGGAGGGCATCGAGCGGTTTCTCGGCTCCGGAGCGATTGACGGCTTGGGGCCTGCGATGGCGCGTCGGCTGGTGCAGCATTTCGGCGAGGAAACACTGGATATCATCGAGAAGCAGCCCGGCCGTCTGACGGAGGTTTCGGGCATCGGAAAAAAGACGGCGGAGAAGGTAGCGGCATCCTACCAATCGCAATCAGAGCTGCGGGAAATCATGGTCTGGCTGGAGTCCCACGGGATTTCCGGAACCTTTGCGGGACGGATCTTCAAGAAGTACAGCTCTTTTGCCATTGATGTGCTGGAGCATAAACCCTATCAGCTCGTGCGGGATGTCGAGGGCATCGGGTTCGCGACGGCTGATGCGATTGCGGCGTCCATTGGCACGGAAAAGGACTCCGTGCCGCGCATCGAGGCGGGGCTCGACTGTGCGCTTGCGCAGATCGCCACAGCGGGGCATTGCTGTGTCCCGGAAAAGCCCCTGGTGGACAGGGCAGCGAAATTGCTTGCCTTGGATGCTGAGATGATCTGGCCCGTGCTTCGCGCGCAGCTGGCAGCGAACCGCCTCGCGATGGAAAATGTGGGCGGCGAGACGCTGATCTATCCTCCCTATCTGTATCGTGCTGAGCAGTATGTGGCGGAGAAACTGCTGCTTTTGCAGGAGGCGGCGCACCCCTTGGCAATCGGCGCGCCGGAGCAGCGGGTAAGGGAATGGGAACAGGAGCATCGGGTACATTTGGCGGATTTGCAGCGCGAGGCCGTAGCTGCTGTATTGGAGCATGGAATCTTTGTGCTGACAGGCGGGCCGGGAACGGGCAAGACCACCGTGGTGCGTGCCATGTGCGAGCTGCTGCAGGAGCAGGGGCTGGAGGTGCTGCTGGGTGCGCCCACGGGGAGAGCCGCGAAGCGCCTTGCCGAGTCCACGGGGCATCGTGCCATGACCGTGCACCGCATGCTGCAGGCGCAGCAGCGGGATATGGCAGATGATTTTGGTGACGGTGGTTCGGAATTTGCCCGGGATGCAGAGGAGCAGCTGGAGGCAGACGCCATTATCCTGGACGAGGTTTCCATGATGGATATCGTGCTGATGAAGCACTTTCTGGAGGCTGTGCCCGACGGCTGCCATGTGATTCTGGTGGGGGACGTGGATCAGCTTCCCGCAGTCGGACCGGGCTCCGTGCTGAAGGATATTTTGCGCTCCCGCGTGATTCCCAGCGTGAGGCTGACGGAAATCTTCCGTCAGGATGGGGAAAGTACGATCGTGCTCAATGCCCACGCAATCAATGCGGGGCGGTTGCCGGTTTGCGCGCCCTACGGGGATTTTCTGTTTTATGAAATGGATGATGCGGCGCAGACCGTCGGAAAAATCATCGAGCTTTGTACGCAGCTGCTGCCTGCCGAGGGGTTTTCCGCCGTGCGGGATGTGCAGGTGCTCTCTCCCATGCACCGGCAGGAGTGCGGGGTGGAAAATCTCAACCGCAGACTGCAGGCGGCACTGAATCCGAAGTCTCCGGCCAAGGCGGAATTTGCGAACAGTACGCAGACTTTCCGGCTGGGAGACAAGGTCATGCAGCTCCGCAATAACTACGGGAAGCATGTGTTCAACGGGGATATCGGCTTCATCACGGAACTGGAAGAAGACCATATCACGGTGAATTTCGGTGAGGAGCAGGCGGTGGAGTATGAGAAAAGTGAACTCATGGAGCTGCAGCTTGCCTATGCCATGAGTGTCCACAAAAGCCAGGGCAGCGAATACCCGGTGGTGATCCTGCCGCTGACGCGGGGGCACTACATCATGCTGCAGCGGAATCTGCTCTATACGGCGGTCACGCGGGCAAAGAAGCGCGTGATCCTGCTGGGGAGCAAGGCGGCGCTCCATACGGCTGTCGCCAATGACCGCACCCGCAGGCGCTACACGCTGCTGGCGGAGCGTCTGGCGCACAGGCTTGTGGAGTGACAAGGATTGTGTTATAGTTACGGTATACGGTCACAGTAGTGGACAGGAGCAGAATGACATGGACACAAAAGATACCACGGAGGGGCTGGCGAATTTCCTTTCCTATGCACGGAAGCTGGCGAATATCACGCGCTGGAACGTCGAGTTTCTATACAAGAAATCATCCGTTGCGGAGCATTCTTTTTTTGTGGCGCAGATCGCCCAGCTCATCGGCATCATTGAGGAAAAGAACGGCGCTGTCATTGATTGGAAGAAGCTTTATCGGAAAGCGCTGAACCATGATATCAAGGAAAGCGTGACGGGCGATATCCCTCATCACACGAAGCACCGGAAGGAAGAGGTCAATCAAGCGCTTGCCATGATCGAGGACGAACTGGTAAGGGAGTACATCCTGTCGGAAATCCCTGACGAGGATTACCGGCGGCGCATTGAGGAGATCATCAACGAGGACAAGGATGATACGCTGGAAGGGAAGATTCTCTCCGCTGCCGACATGATAGACGCCATGCTGGAATGTGCGCAGGAAATCAAGCTGGGGAATACGAATCCGTTCCAAGGGAAGTACAATTATTGGGAAAAACGCCTAAAGCGGATCGACCTTGTGGCAGTGCCGTATTTTCTCGAGGAGATCCTTCCGGGGTTCGATCGGACGGTTGTCTACGAGAACGAAAATGATGAAGCATCAGGACATGGATTTTGAAGGGAAGAAGCGAAGCTGCAAGATGAAGGGAGCATGGATATGATAAAGGTGGATGAAAGGCTGCATGGGTTTCGCTTGTTGAGGAAGCGGAATGTTGCCGAGGCGGATTCGGAAGCGTTTGAGTTCGTGCATGAAAAGACAGGTGCACGGCTTTTCTATTTGAAAAACAAGGATGACAACAAGGTGTTTTCCATTGCGTTCCGCACGCCGCCCAAGGATGATACGGGTGTCGCGCACATCGTGGAGCATTCGACGCTTTGCGGCTCGCGCAAGTATCCGCTGAAGGAGCCCTTTGTGGAGCTGGTGAAGGGCTCGCTGAACACCTTTTTGAATGCGATGACCTACCCGGACAAGACGGTTTATCCGGTGGCAAGCCGCAATGACAAGGATTTCCAGAACCTCATGGATGTCTATCTGGATGCGGTCTTTTACCCTGCGATGTACCAGACGCCGGAAATCCTCATGCAGGAGGGCTGGCACTATGAAATCGAAAGCCCGGAAGAGCCGCTTCGCTACAGCGGCGTGGTTTACAATGAAATGAAGGGGGCGCTGTCCTCCGCAGAGGATCTGCTGGGCCGGCAGATCATGCACTCTTTGTTCCCGGATACGGCCTACGGCTACGAGTCGGGCGGCGATCCGGAGGCGATACCGGGGCTTTCGCAGGAGATGTTCCTGGAGTTCCATCATCGCTATTATCATCCCTCCAACAGCTATATCTACCTGTATGGGGATCTGGATATCGACGAGAAGCTGGCCTATCTGGATGGGGAATATCTTTCTCATTTTGAGCGTCTGGAAATCGATTCGGAAATCCGGCGGCAGAAATTGTTTGCCGAGATGAAGCGCATCACGGATTTTTATCCCATCGGCTCGGAAGAGGAAGTGAAGGAAAAGACTTTCCTGAGCTTGAATTTTCTGACGGGGGATGCTTTGGACACCAAGACGCTGCTGGGACTTGAGATACTGGAACACGCGCTGCTGCGCTCGCCGGCGGCGCCGCTCCGCAAGGCCATTGTGGACGCAGAGCTTGGAAAGGACGTGGACTCTAGCTTTGAGACGGAGATGCTGCAGCCGATGTTCAGCATGATCGTCAACGGTTCCGAGGAAGATCGGACGGAAGAGTTCTACAATCTGGTGATGGCAAAGCTCAAGGAACTGAGGGAGCGGGGCATCGACAAAAAACTCCTGCAGGCTTCCCTCAATCTGTTTGAGTTCCGCCTGCGTGAGGATGACTTTGGCAGCGCGCCGAAGGGCCTGATCTACGGGCTCAGAAGCCTGCGCAGCTGGCTCTATGGCGGGGATCCCGCCGAAAGCCTGCGCTATGAGGATATCCTTCAGCAGTTGAAAGAGGGGCTGAATCAAGGGTATTTTGAGGAGCTGGTCGATCGGTATTTTCTTCAGAATCTGCACAGGACGCTGCTGGTCTTCAAGCCGAGCCGCACGATGGCGGCGGAACGCGAGGCGGAACAGGAAAAGCTGCTGGCAGAAAAAAAAGCATCCCTCTCCAAGGAGGAAATCCGGCAGATCATAGAGAATACAAAGAAATTGAAGGAACGCCAGCAGGCGCCGGAGACGCCGGAGGCCTTGGCGACGATTCCTATCCTGAAATTGTCCGATATCCGCAAGGAATCGGATGTGCTTCCGTTGGAAGAGCGTGTGCTGCAGGATACGAAAGTCCTGTTCAGTGAGCTGGAGACAAAGGGCATCATCTACCTGAACCTTTATTTCGATGCGTCCCGCGTGCCGCAGGAGCAGCTGCCCTATGCGTATCTCGTGGCGGATCTGCTGGGCAATGTCGATACGGAACTCCATTCGTATGAAGATCTTGCCAATGAGGTCAATCTGAGTATCGGCGGCGTGAGCGTTTCGCTGGGCGCTTATGTGAAGAACGGCGAACCAGATTCCTTCCTGCCGAAGCTCAAGGTGCAGCTCAAGGCCCTTGTCTCCAAGAAAACGGAGCTTTGCAGCCTGATAGCGGAAGTCCTGACGCAGACGAAGTTCACGAACCGCAAGCGCATCAAGGAGCTCATCGAGCAGGAAGCCGTAGGGTTTGAGATGAGCCTGCAGCGTTCGGCGCACAGCATCGTGGCATCCCGGCTGTCAGGCTATTTGTCGAAGGCGGGCCGCTATAATGATGCGGGGAATGTGGATTATTACCGTTTTTTGAAGGAGTTCCTTGCGGATTTCGATGAGAATTATGCGAAGATGCAGACGGTCTTCCGGGAGCTTCTGCCGAAGCTGCTAAACCGCAGAGGGCTGCTGGTGGGCATCACCTCGACACAGGCTGTTTATGACGAGCTTTGCGGTGAGCTGTCCGCCGTCTTGGGCAAGCTTCCGCAGCAGGAGTATCCGGAGCAGGATTATTCGTATGATTGCGTGGCGCGCAATGAGGGGCTGCTTTCCTCCAGCCGCGTGCAGTATGTCGGCAAAGCGGCGAACTATGTGAAGCTGGGTTACTCCTATACGGGGGCGCTTCAGGTGCTGGAAACGATCCTGCGCTATGAGTATTTTTGGACGCAGATCCGTGTGCAGGGCGGCGCTTATGGAGCGTTCACCAATTTCCAGCGCAGCGGGTTCATGTATTTTGGATCTTACCGTGATCCAAGGCTGTCCGAGACATTGGATGTGTTCAACGGGACAGCGGAGTTCCTTCGGACGTTCGAGATATCGGACAGGGAAATGGACAAGTACATCATTGGCACCATGAGCCATGTGGACGCTCCGCTTACGCCGAAGATGAAGGGGTGCGCGGCTGTGGATTGCTATATCCGCAATGTGAGCTATGCGGATCGTCAGCGAAGCAGGGACCAGATCCTGTCGACAGGACAGGAGGATATCCGCGCCTTGGCGGATTTGGTGGATGCCTGCATGAAGCAGAATTGTCTCTGTGTTTTCGGGAATGAGGAAATGCTGAAGGAGAAGAAACAGTTGTTCGGCAGCTTGGTTTCTGTCGTAGAATGAGTCTATGCTTGGGCATGATGAGGAGGTTTTGGGATGAAGAGCACAATCTTCAAGGGAGCGGGCGTTGCAATCATTACGCCCTTCACGGAGACAGGCATCCATTTTGAAGAGCTGGGACGCATCATTGAGGACCAGATTGCAAACGGCACGGATGCGATTATCATCACGGGGACAACGGGGGAGTCTGCGGCGATGTCGGATGAGGAGCACCGCGCGGCCATCAAATATGCGGTGGAAAAGGCAGACAAGCGCGTTCCTGTCATTGCGGGAACCGGCTCCAACGAAACTTCCTATGCTGTCGAGCTTTCCAGGTACGCGGAACGTGTGGGAGCAGATGCCTTGCTTGTGGTGACGCCCTATTACAACAAGTGCACCCAAAACGGCCTGATCCGTCATTATACGATGATCGCGGACAGCGTGGAAATCCCGTTGATTCTCTACGATGTACCGTCCCGCACGGGAGTGTCCATCAAGATCCCGACCTATGTGGAGCTTTCAAAGCACCCGCGCATCGCGGCGGTCAAGGAGGCAAACGGGGATCTGTCCTCAATCCTTCGTCTGCGCCATGCCTGCGGGGAGGAGCTTGATGTGTATTCGGGGAATGACGACCAGATCGTGCCGATCCTTTCCTTGGGCGGGAAAGGGGTGATTTCCGTGCTTTCCAACGTGGCGCCGAAGGATACGCATGTGATCTGCCAGCTCTATTTCGAGGGAAAGACGGAGGCAGCCTCGAAGCTGCAGATTGACTATGCGGATCTCATTGACGCGCTGTTCTGTGAGGTCAATCCGATCCCTGTCAAGACGGCGATGAACCTGATGGGCTATGCGGCAGGACCGCTGCGGATGCCCCTGACAGAGATGGAGCCTGTGCATCTGGAGCAGCTCAAGGCGGCCATGAGAAATCACGGGCTTTTGAAAGATGAATGAAATGGAGGGGACTGTTCTTTGAGCAGTCCCTTAAGATTAGGCTGAGGTAGGGGCAATGAGAAACAGGGCGCATTTGATTGAGACGGCGCTGGGACAGCGCAAGGCGGATCTCGTCATGAAAAATGCCGAGATTTTCATCTCCCATACGGGGGAGTTCCTGCGGGGCGATCTTGCCATCGCGGACGGACGGGTTGCGGGCATCGGCGAATACGACGGTGCAGAGGTCTATGACTGTACGGGGAGATTTCTCGTGCCGGGATTTATCAATGCGCACCTGCATATCGAAAGCTCCATGCTGAGCCCGCAGGAGTTCGCGAAGGCGGTTGTGCGGAACGGCACGACGACAGTGGTGGCAGATCCGCATGAAATAGCGAACGTGGCAGGCCTGCACGGAATCAGCTACATGCTGAACGCAACGGAAAATCTGCCGATCCGCGCCTATTTTATGCTGCCGTCCTGCGTTCCTTCCACCGAGCTGGAGCATTCCGGCACCGTCCTCCATGCATCGGATCTGGCGACGCTCAAGAATCATCCGAGAGTTTTTGGCCTTGCGGAGGTCATGAATGTGCCGGGTGTCCTGATGCAGGAGCCCTCGTTGATGGACAAGCTGGAGCTGTTCACGGACTCGCAGGACGGGAGGGGCGTGCGCTTTCGCGTGGACGGACACGCGCCTGCGCTGATGGGAAAGGAGCTCATGGCGTATGCGGCGGCGGGCATCCATTCCGATCATGAATGCGTGACGGCGGAGGAGGCAATGGCACGCTTGCGGGCGGGCATTTATGTGTTCATCCGTGAGGGTTCTGCCGCGCAGAATCTCAATGCCCTTTTGCCCGCCATCACGCCGGGCACGTCGGCGTATTGCTGTTTTTGTACGGATGACAGGCACCCTGCGGATCTCTTGGACATGGGAGACTTGAACTATATGGTGCGAAAGGCCATTTCGCTGGGCGTGCCGATGGAAACGGCCATCCAGATGGCGACCATCAACGCCGCGAGGTACTATGGTCTGCGCGATCTGGGAACTTTGTCGCCGGGGGCGTGGGCGGACTTTGCCGTCTATGACGACCTGCAGTTCTGGATCCCGTCGCGCGTTTACAAGGAGGGCGCTCTGGTCTACGCGCAGGAACATGGCGTCCGGGAGACCAAGAAGGCAGTGAAGGAAACCGAGGCCATGGCGCTCAACGCTCAGCTCATCCTTCATTCCGTGAATCTTCCCAAGATCAGTAAGGAGGATTTCAAGCTGCCCCTGCGGGGGAAGCGGGCGCATGTCATCGGGCTCATTCCGCACCAGATCGTGACGGAGCATTTGGAGATGGAGGTTCCTGTGGAAAGCGGGTGCGCGGTGGCGGATACGGAGCGGGATATCCTGAAGCTCACGGTGTTCGAGCGCCATCACGCGACAGGGTTCCATGCGAACGGGCTGGTGAAAGGCTTTGGCCTGAAGCGGGGGGCAATCGCCTCCACCGTCGGGCATGATTCCCACAATCTGATCATCATCGGAACCAATGACGACGATATGCTTGCCGCGGCGGAGGAGATCAGAAGGATTGGCGGCGGAGAAGTCATCATTGCAGAGGGGGAGGTTCTGGGCGAACTCCCTTTGCCCATTGCGGGGCTTATGAGCAACCTGCCTGCGGAGCAGGCGGCGGATACCATCGACCGTATGCGTGACAAGGCCTATGAGCTGGGGGTGAACCAGCAATACGATCCCTTCCTTACCTTGGCGTTTTTGAGCCTTCCTGTCATTCCTGCCCTGAAGCTGACGGATATGGGGCTGGTGGACGTGGAAAAGTTCCGTATCATTCCCGTGGATGCCGGCGTGGAGGGGTAGCGAGGTGCAGACATGGACAAGTTGGTGCAAAGGGCGTTGAACAAGCTCTCCCCTATGTGGCAGACCGCAGTGTTCTTTTATCAGCGGCTTTCGGGCTATCACCGCATCAGCAGCTGGTTTGACATGGCCTCCGGGACAACGTATTATTTCCTTTTGGGATTCCTCCCGTTTCTGGTGTTTCTGGTCAATCTCATGCTGTTCGTCATGGCTTCGCAGATCGATGCACTCTACGGCATGGTGGCATACTATCTGCCGGACCGCATGGCCGGTCCCATTATTGCGGATATCCGGCGTGTTGTGGCTTCCCGCAGCACGCTTTGGATGTGGGTGACGGGCTTGTTTTCCATGTACAGTTTCGTTCAGGGACTGGAGATCCTGACGCGGGCGACAGACAGTCTGGATTATGCCCGGACTGAGGAATTGGCGAAGGATTTCAAGCATAATCTCCTGATCCACGCGAAGGGCGTGATTTTCACTCTCGGCCTGATGGTTGCCATTTTTTTGTCTTTGGGACTGCCGGTTTTTGGAAACACCGTGGTCTACTATATGGACGAAACCTTTGGATTGCCGTCCGCTTTTTTGGTTCTGTGGGATATTTTGAGATTCGTGGTGCCGTTTATGGTGCTGATTGTCTGGCTGACGGCTTTTTACATCTTCGCGCCCCACTCCTATACGCCCCCCTTTCATCAGGCGGCTTTGACAGCTCTGCTTGTCACGATTGTCTGGCTTGGGATCACGGCAGTCTACAGCTGGTGCATGCTGCTGATACCGAGCATGGGCATTGCCTACGGGTCTCTCTTCGGGCTTTTTGCGCTTTTTGTATGGTTCAAATTCATTGCCATGGCCATCATCTATGGAATCGAATTCCTGATGGCGCTCAGCGAGATGGAACTGCGCAAAAAAATCGAGGAGCTGCAGGGAGGAAGGAAAAACACCGAGGTGGGAGACAGCATTTGATTTGTGGGATGCAGTGTACTGACACATTGATAATTGGACGAATATGTGCTGGATATGTCGCCAGATGCGAGGCAGAGGAGCGCAGTAGTAGCAGAGCTACGTCAAGCGACGATAACGAAGCAGGTGGCGGCATAGACAGTGCAGATTGTTCAAATATCAATGTGCCAGTGCACTAACTAGACAGGTTGACAAACATCGGGAAAACTGCTAAAAAGGTTATGGTGGTTTTTGGTTTTTCTAGGAGGTTTTGGGAATGATCATAGTCATGGGACCGAATGCGACGAAAGAAAATATCGAGGGCGTGCAGGCGAAGCTGGAGCGCGAGGGCCTGCGCTTCCATCTTTCGAAGGGCGAGGATCGCACGATCGTCGGCGTCATCGGGGATAAGAAGAAGATTGCCAATCTTGAGATGAATATGATGGAGGGCGTGGAGAAAACCGTCCGCATCACAGAGAAGTACAAGCTGGTGAGCCGTGATTTCCATCCGGCGGATTCCGTTATTGACGCAGGCGGCGTGAAGATCGGCGGAGACCGTTTGGTCATCATGGCCGGACCATGCTCGGTGGAGAGCTTGGAGCAGCTTCGCGAAGCGGCTCGGTGCGTGAAGGAGGGCGGTGCGCAATTTCTGCGCGGCGGTGCCTTCAAGCCACGCACATCTCCCTATGATTTTCAGGGTCTGGGGGATGAAGGGCTGAAGATGCTCCGCACCGTGGCGGATGAGTTCGGCCTGAAGGTCATTACGGAAGTCGTGGACCATGATGATATCGATCTGGTGGGAGCCTATGCGGATGTCTTCCAGGTGGGCGCGCGCAATATGCAGAACTTCCAGATGCTCAAGGCTTTGGGGAAGGCGAGGAAGCCGGTGCTTTTGAAGCGCGGACTGTCCGCTACCATCAGCGAGTGGCTGAATGCAGCGGAATATATCATGGCCGGAGGCAATGAAAATGTGATTCTCTGTGAGCGCGGCATTCGCACCTATGAGACGTTTACGCGCAATACGCTGGATCTTAGCGCAGTCGCGGCGGTGAAGGAGCTTTCCCATCTGCCGGTCATCGTGGATCCAAGCCACGGCACAGGCCGCTGGCAGATGGTGCGTCCGATGGCGCGTGCGGCGGTAGCGGCAGGCGCGGACGGGCTGATCATTGAGGTGCATCCGCATCCTGAGGTCGCCCTTTCCGATGGCGACCAGTCTTTGAAGCCGAAGAACTTTGAGGCTGTCATGCATGAGATTTCACAAATTGCGAACATCATGGGTAAGACATTATGAGCCGCATGAATTTCGCGATCATCGGCGTGGGATTGATCGGCGGCTCCCTGGGGCTGGCGCTCAAGGACGCCATGGGAGATGCTATTCGTATCACGGGGCTGTGCCGGACGCAGGCTTCCATGGATCTTGCCGTGAAACGGGGCGCGGTGGATGCTGCATCCGCGGATATCGGAGAAGTTGTCGGGGATGCGGATATCGTATTCCTGAGTCCGCCTGTCCTGCAGATTGTGCCGATGGTAAAAAAAATCCTTCCCTTTTTGAAAAAGGGATGTATCATCACGGATGCGGGCAGCACGAAGCAGTATATTTCCCGGCAGCTTCATGAGCTTTTGCCGGCCGATATCTATTATATCGCGGGGCATCCCATGACAGGACGCGAGAAAAGCGGCGTTGCGGCGGCGGACAAAGACCTGTTTGTGAACAAGGCCTATGTGATCGTAGAGGGCACAGGCGCGCCGAAGGAGGCATACGAAAAGCTCATGAGCGTGCTGCGGCATACCCGCGCGAATTTCATGACGCTGGATCTCGCGCAGCATGACCGATGCGCCTCTGTGATCAGCCATGTGCCGCATGTGGCGGCAGCCGCGCTGGTGACGCTTCTGGAGCGCCGTGAGGGCGATCTGGAATCCTGCATCAAGCTCATTGGGGGCGGTTTCAAGGATACGACGCGCATCGCGTCCTCCAATGCGGATATGTGGGCGGATATCTGCATGACGAACGGTGAGGCGATTTCCGCGCATTTGCGGGAGCTGCAAGGCATCTTGGGCGAGGTCGTTGATGCGGTGGAAAGGAAGGATCGTCAGGCGGTGCATGATTACTTTGCGGCTTCCAAGAATCTGCGGGACAGTATTTTGGAGCGTGCAGAGCAGAAGTTCGATCCGAATTAAGGAAACACTGATTAATTCCCTTTTGCCCTTGCCGAGTCTTTTAAGGACTAGCTGCGCGTCGCTACGACTTCACGGCATCTTTCTTGCCTGACAGAAAAATCCTTCGCCAATGACAAAAGCTCATTTAATCAGCGTTTCCTTAAGAAAGAGACAGGGTTTGAGGAAGGGACAGTGACAGGAATGGTTTCAGAGACGATGTATGAGCTGGGGACGAAAAAATCCACGATCCGCACGATTTTCGAGTTCGGGCGCAAACGTGCGGCCGAGGTCGGGGAGGAGAACATCTTTGATTTCAGTCTGGGGAATCCTAATGTCCCCACGCCGGAATTCGTGAAGCAGGCGGCCATTGACATTTTGCGGGAGATGGAGCCGAGCGCGGTGCATGGCTATACGGTAGCGCCGGGAAATCCGGAGGTACGTGAGACGCTGGCCGGGAGCATCAATGAGCGGTTCGGAACGAAATTCACGGGAAAGAATCTCTTTCTCACGGCAGGCGCAGCGGCAGCAATCACGATCAGCTTCAAGGCATTGGCGGAGCCTGGGGATGAGTTCATCGCATTCGCACCCTTTTTCCCGGAATACCGCTGCTTTGTGGAGTCTGTCGGCGCAAAGCTGGTGGTCGTTCCCGCGCAGCCGGAGGATTTCCAGATCAATTTCACGGCATTTGAAGGGCTCGTCCATGCGGACACCAAAGCGGTCATCGTGAATTCCCCGAACAATCCGAGCGGAGCGGTCTATTCGGAGCAGACCATCCGGCGCCTTGCGGATATTTTGCGGCGGAAGTCGAAGGAATACGGGCATCCGATCTTCATTATCTCGGATGAGCCATATCGGGAAATCGCCTATGAGGGCTATGAAGTTCCCTATGTGACGAAGTATTATGAGAACACGTTGGTCTGCTATTCCTACAGCAAATCCTTTTCCCTGCCGGGGGAGCGCATCGGTTATATCGTCGTGCCGGATGAGGTGGAGGATTTCGGCAGGATCTACGGGGCCGTTGCAGGCGCGGCGCGGGTGCTCACCCATGTGAATGCGCCGTCTCTCTGGCAGCTTGTGGTGGCGCGCTGTGCGGGGAAACCGTCTGATATCAGCACTTATGCAAAGAACGGGCAGATGCTCTATCAGGGGCTGATCGATGCGGGCTTTTCCTGTGTCAAGCCTCAGGGCGCGTTCTATCTCTTCCCGAAAGCATTGGAAGAGGATGACTATGCGTTCTGCGAGCGCGCGAAGAAGTACGATCTGCTGCTGGTTCCCGGCGCCGATTTCGGATGCCCCGGTTATTTCCGTGCTGCCTACTGCATCAAGACGGAAACCATCGAGCGTTCCCTGCCGCTGTTCAAACAGCTGGCAGCAGAGTATCGCTGAGATTTTCTTGAAAATCACTTCTAAGGAAAAAGGATTTTCTGATTTGGATAGCGAATTATCCTAAACAAGAGAGACGATGCGCGCGTGAGGAGGGATTTCTATGAGCACGATAAAAAAGATTCTGGTTCCTGTGGATGGCTCGGTCAATGGCTGCAAGGCCGTGGATGAGGCGATTTTCTTGGCGGAGAAATGCAAGGCGGAGATGGATTTTGTCTATGTCGCGAGCAGTATCAACAAGGATATTCCAAGCCATATCGTATTTGACCGCATTTGGGAAAAGCTGCCGGAGGATATCCGCGCCGCGAAGCATGTGGAGACGGGCAATATCGCAAAGGCAATCCTGCGGGTGGCCGAGTCGGAAAAGAGCGATATGATCGTCATGGGAAGCCGCGGGCTGGGGCTTTTCAAGGGAGCGCTGATCGGCAGTGTGAGCCAGAAGGTCGTGGAGGAGTCTCCTGTGCCTGTCATGGTCATTAAGTAAGATTTGCCTGAGCTGCCGCGTAGCGGCAGCTTTTTTTGTTCAGGGAGGGATTCGGTATGACGGAAAAGGAATTGCACGAGAGACTTCGCCCCATTACGAATTCCCTGGATCGCTTGGTGCCGACCAATCGGGCGCTGCTGAATTTCATCAACAGCAAGGCGCGGGGAACAGGATTGGATCTTTCCTTTCACAAGGTAAAGTTCCTGAACAAATCGGAGAAGAGCACCTATACCTGTATGAATGTGGAGCTCATGGAGTTCCGCAAATATCTGGAGGACACGCATGCGGAGGCGGCGGATGCCGAGGAACTGACGCAGAAGGCGGCGGAGGTTCTGGAGGAAGCCCGCAAGCAGGTGGAGAAGGTTTATCAGGAAGTGCGCCGCTACATCATCACCTCGGAAATACGGAAAAACTGCATCGAGAAGTACTATAAGCCTGTCCCATCGCTTTCCAAGGCACAGAACGAGCTTGTGGCGAAGGAAGTTTTCACCCTTGCTTACGAGGAGAACAACCGTAGCGGGGAGCATGAGATCAATGATATCCTCCTGCAGTTCCGCAGCATCAATCTCATCGGCATCAGCCTGTTCGCGGCAGCGGAGGAAGGGAAGCACAAAAAATAGGATGCATGGAACTCCGATAACCGCTTGGATTCCGCCCTTGTCATCAAGCTGTATTTCCGCTATAATGACTTTGTTTGATTTTTTTCGGAAGTTTTGGATTTGCGGGAGTGCTGCATTTGCATATTGTATTGATTGAGCCGGAGATCCCGGGGAATACGGGGAATATCGCGAGGCTTTGCGCGGCAACGGGGACGGAACTGCATCTGGTGAAGCCCTTGGGGTTTTCGACGGACGACAGGTATTTGAAACGCGCGGGCCTGGATTACTGGCATCTGGTCAAGGTACATTATCATGAGAATTTTGATGAGGTATTGGCGCTTTATCATGGACATGATTTCCACTATTGCTCCACGAAGGCGCCGCGCTCCTATTCGGAAGCGGCTTACGGGCGGGAGGACCTGTTGGTGTTCGGGAAGGAGACGGCGGGAATCCCCGAGAGCATCCTGCAGGAGCATTGGGAGTCCTGTGTACGCATACCGATGATAGCAGAAGCGCGTTCGCTGAACCTGTCCAATGCCGTGGCGGTCGTGGCGTATGAGGCACTGCGGCAGCAGGGCTTTGCTCAGCTCGCGGAGGCGGGGCCGGGACTGCGCAGCAGTGGGGAATAGGAGAATTGGAGAGAGGTTTTTGATCGTGATAAATGAATCCTTTGTGGCGGAGCTTCGCAGGGTGTTGCGCCCGGAGCAGCTGATGGTGGATGAGCCCATGCGCGCGCATACGACGTTTCGGATCGGCGGGCCTGCGGATTATTTGATCTTTCCTTCCA
Organism: uncultured Veillonellaceae bacterium; assembly: GCA_902785705.1. Lineage (GTDB taxonomy): Bacteria > Bacillota > Negativicutes > Selenomonadales > Selenomonadaceae > UBA9786. The sequence continues at coordinate 22,186 of CACZZN010000021.1, read as the reverse complement.
CGCGGGAGGACGTAAGGATGGTTTTTCGGCTGCTGCGGCAGTATGGCATTCCCGTTACCGTTCTCGGCAACGGATCGAATGTGCTGGTGCGCGACAAGGGGATCCGCGGAGCGGTGCTCAAGTTCAACGGCCCTTTTTCGGAGATGCGTCAGGAGGCGGATTGCATCGTGGCGGGTGCAGGCGCACTTTTAAAGGACGTATCGCATTTTGCGGCGGATTGCGGACTGTCCGGCATGGAGTTTGCCGTGGGCATTCCGGGCAGCATCGGCGGCGCGGTGTTCATGAACGCAGGGGCGTATGACGGTGAGATGAAGCAGGTGATTTCCAAGGTATACGCTGTCGGAGCGGATGGCGCATATGCGGAGCTGGAGGCGGATGCGCTGGACCTGGGATACCGTCACAGCGTTTTCCAGACCAATGGGCAGGTCATCTGCGAGGTTGTTCTCCGGCTGGTTCCGGGGAAACCGGAAGATATCCGTGCGAAAATGGATGATTTCACGCAGCGCCGCGAGAGCAAGCAGCCCTTGGAAATGCCGTCCGCCGGAAGCACGTTCAAGCGCCCCACAGGTCATTTTGCGGGAACGCTCATCGATCAGACGGGACTGAAGGGGCTCCGCGTGGGCGATGCCATGGTATCCACGAAACATGCAGGCTTTGTGGTGAATGCCGGCAATGCGACGGCAGCGGACGTGCTGGGACTGATCGCCGAAGTGCAGAGGCGGGTGCACGAGGTACACGGTGTCAAGCTCTATCCGGAGGTTCGGATCATCGGAGAGGAATGATAAGGAATCGTCGCTCAGTCATTTGCGGGAGATCGGGGGCGAAATTTTTTGGAAATCTCTGGATTGGGTTATTTTCTTGCGGCATCGGTGCTGCTGACACTGGCACCGGGACCGGACAATATGTATCTTTTGACCAAAAGCCTTGCGGACGGGGCGCGGACGGGCATTGTACTTGCGGCGGGACTGGTCAGCGGCATTTTGTTCCATACGTGTCTGGTGGTCTTTGGCGTCGCGGCTTTCATCCAAAGCACGCCTGCCGCCTTTGTGGCGCTGAAATATCTGGGTGCGGCATATTTGCTGTTTCTTGCATGGAAAGCCCTTCGCTCTGCAGGGAATATCCGGCTGCAGGCGGCAGGCGTGCGGTTAGGCTATGGCGCTGTTTATCGGCGCGGCGTACTCATGAATGCGCTGAATCCCAAGGTATTGCTGTTTTTTCTGGCATTCCTGCCTCAGTTCGTGGCCTTGGAGAGCCATTCGGCAGGATGGCAGATTGCGTTTCTGGGCTTTTGCTTTGCACTGCAGGCGTTCCTGATTTTTTCGGCGCTTGCGGTTTGCGCGGGGCGCGTGCGGAAGTTGATCCTGCGCAGGAAGAATCTGGGGAAGCTTTTGGGACGTACGGAGGGAATCGTGTTGGCACTGATTGCGGCAGCGCTCTTGCTGGAATGATTTTTTTGGACCTTCGCGGCCCTATGAAAATTTTGGTTTACAGACGTATGGGGTTTATGATATAGTTAATTGCGTCCACAGCAAGGCATGGCGAAACTCCGACGCATGCGTTGCTGCAGGAGATATTTATGTTTAAACAGGAGGAAAAACGACATGTTGACTCAGGAAGCAAAACAGGAAATCATGAAGAAGTATGCAATGAAGGAAGGCGACACGGGTTCGCCGGAGGTGCAGATCGCGGTGCTTACGGCACGCATCGCCTACCTGACGGAGCACTTGAAGGAGCACAAGAAGGATCATCATTCTCGTCGAGGTCTGCTGAAGATGGTCGGTCATCGCCGCCGTTTGCTCAGCTATCTCTACAAGAAGGATATCGAGCGTTACCGCTCCATCATTGCAAAACTGAATCTGCGCAAGTAATACAATATTGTGTCACGGGAAAGCGGGTTTTATGCCCGCTTTTTTGCGTGCAAGGGTGCAAAGTTTGTTCGGCAGAGAGGATTTTTTCTTTTTTTGTCGAAGTGGAACAGACGTGTAGATACATGTGATGGATGAATTAGGAGGAAAAGAAATGCAGAGTTTTGAGATGCAGCTGGGCGGCCGTACGCTGACCATTGAGAACGGAAAGATGGCGAAGCAGGCTAACGGCGCTGTTTTGGTGCGCTATGGCGATACGGTGGTATTGGTGGCGGCGACAGCTTCGGCGGAGCCGAGGGAAGGCGTGGATTTCTTCCCGCTGACCGTGGATTATGAGGAGAAGATGTATGCGGCGGGCAAGATTCCCGGCGGCTTCATCAAGCGCGAGGGACGTCCGGCGGAGTCGGCGATCCTGTGCAGCCGTCTCATTGACCGTCCCATCCGTCCGCTGTTCCCCGAGGGCTTCCGCAATGACGTGCAGATCATTGCCACCGTATTGTCGGTGGATCAGGACAATCCGCCCGAGATCGCTGCCATGATCGGCGCATCCTGTGCGCTCTGCGTTTCGGATATTCCGTTTATGGGACCGATTGCAGGAGTGCGTGTCGGGCGTGTCGACGGGGAGTTTGTCATCAACCCGACGGAAGAGCAGCGTGCGAAATCCGATCTCAATCTGACCGTTGCCGGCTCCCACGATGCGGTCATGATGGTGGAGGCTGGAGCCAATGAGCTGCCGGAGGAAGTCATTCTGGAGTCGATTCTGTTCGGACACCAGGAAATCCGCCGCATCGTGGAGTTCCAGAATGAGATTGCGAAGGCATGCGGCAAGGAGAAGCGTGAGGTCAAACTGTTCCAGGTTCCCGAGGATTTGGACCGGGCCATCCGCTCCTACGCCGCCGAGAAGCTGGATGCGGCTGTGCGCAATCCCGACAAGCTCAAGCGGGATGAGGATATTGCCGCTGTCAAGGCGGAGGTCGTGGAGCATTTCATCGAGGAGTATCCGGAAGCAACGAAGGAGATTGCCTATGTGCTTCATAAGATGACGAAAGAGATCGTGCGTCGCATGATTACCCATGAGAAGATCCGTCCTGACGGGCGTGGGCTGGAGGAAGTCCGTCCCGTGAGCTGCGAGGTCGGCATTCTGCCGCGCACCCATGGTTCCGGTCTTTTCACCCGCGGGCAGACGCAGATCCTTACCATCACGACTCTTGGCTCTCTGGGGGATGAGCAGATCATTGACGGACTTGGGCCCGAGATGGCGAAGCACTACATCCATCAGTACAATTTCCCCGGCTACAGCGTTGGTGAGGCGCGTCCGGCACGCGGCCCGGGACGCCGCGAGATCGGGCATGGTGCGCTTGCGGAGCGCGCGCTTGTTCCGGTGATTCCCCCCGTTGAGGAATTCCCCTATACGATCCGCTTGGTTTCCGAGGTATTGGAGTCCAATGGCTCCAGTTCCATGGGTTCCGTCTGCGGCAGCACGCTGTCGCTCATGCAGGCGGGCGTTCCCATCAAGCGTCCGGTTTCAGGCGTTGCCATGGGGCTGGTGAAAGATGGGGAGCACTACACGATCCTGACGGATATCCAGGGCATGGAGGATGCTCTGGGCGACATGGACTTCAAGGTGGCAGGGACGACCGAGGGCGTAACGGCCATTCAGATGGACATCAAGATCGCGGGCATTACGCGCGAGATCCTTTCCTCGGCGCTTGCACAGGCCAAGCGCGGACGTTCTTTCATCCTCGGCAAGATGCTGGAAGTCATCGACAAGCCAGCGGAGGAGCTTTCGCCTTATGCGCCGCGCGTCACGACGCTCAAGATTGATGTGGACAAGATCCGCGATGTCATTGGGACGGGAGGCAAGGTGGTCAAGAAGATCATCGATGAGACAGGCGTTGCTGTCGATATCCACGAGGACGGAAATATCTTTATCACCTCCACGGACGCGGAGGGCATGGCGCGCGCTGTGCAGATGATCGAGGATATCGTGCGCGAGGTCGAGGTGGGTGAGATCTATACGGGCAAGGTCACACGCATCATGAAGTTCGGCGCGTTTGTCGAGGTGCTGCCCGGCAAGGAAGGACTCTGCCACATTTCGCAGCTTGCGAATCGCCGTGTGGAGAAGGTCGAGGACGTGGTGCAGATCGGCGACCAACTCACGGTCAAGGTCGTGGAGATCGACGACAAGGGGCGCATCAATGTGAGCCATAAGGCCACGCTGCAGAACAGATAGAAAGGAACGATGCTTCATGGCGACCATTGACAGATTCAAGGAATGTCTGAAAACGGGCAAGCTGCCGAAGGAACTGGGCGGGAAGGCGCTGGATGCCCAGACGAAATACGATTTCCTTGCGGCAGTCCATACCATGGACCAGATCGAGGCGCTGGCAGAAAATTTGAAGGCTCGTGCCAAGAAGCGCGAGGCCTTGAAACAGAAGCTGGTCGAGAGCACGCGCAGCACTTTGCAGGGAATGCTGGACGATGAGGACGGGCTGAATACCGCCAAGAAACTGGAGGATGCCATGAAGGTGCTGGAAGCATGCTGCATCGAGCTTTCCAAGCTGGAGGGCGCGGAGCATGACGCAAAGGCGGTCGGCAAAATGATTCAGGACGGCGTATCCGCAGGAAGATAGGGATATTTCGTGCGTGCAGAGACGATGGTTCTTTGCACGCATTTTGCAGGAAAAGGAGCAGATGGCGATGAAAAGGATACTGGTGCTGCATGGCCCGAACCTGAATCTTTTGGGAACGCGTGAGCCTGAAATCTATGGGAGCATGACGCTGGATGACATCAATGGGATGCTGGAAGTACGGGCAAAGGAGGCAGGTATTGAGAGAATCGATTTCCTGCAGTCGAATTTTGAAGGCGAACTGGTGGATGCGATTCAAAAGGCGCGGGGCACGTATGATTTCATTTTGCTGAATGCGGCGGCCTTCACGCATTACAGCATTGCGATCCGCGATGCGATCGCGGCGATCGATGTGCCGGTCATTGAGATCCACCTTTCCAATGTCCATCAGCGCGAGGAATTCCGGCATCGTTCCGTGATCGCTCCTGTCGTCATGGGGCAGATCGCAGGGTTTGGCGCGGACAGCTATCTGGCGGCGTTGGAGATTGCGATACGCAGATTGGAGAGGGAACGGTGAAGGACAGTCGTTTGGAAGCGCTGCGCTCCTTGATGGAGGAGCAGGGCTTGGATGTGATGCTCGTATCCAAACTGGTGCATCTGCAATATTTCAGCGGCTTTCGCGGGGATTCCGCGGTACTGCTCATCGGGAGGGAAAAGGCGCTCCTTGTGACGGACAGCCGTTATACGGAGCAGGCTGCACAGCAGGCGCCGCGGTATGAGATCGTAGAGCAGAAGGACGGGCTTTGGCAGCAGGCCTCGGAATGCATGAAGCAGCTTGGCGCTAAAGTCGTCGGATTTGAAAGCAATGATATGGTCTACCGGGACTATGAGCGGCTCTCGAAATTATTGGAGCATGCGGAGCTGAAGCCCTGCGTGCTGGATCACCTGCGGCAGATCAAGGATGAGGAAGAAATCGCCTGCATCCGCAAGGCGTGCGAAATCGCGGACCGGGCATTTGCGGACATTCTGAAGTATATCCGGCCGGGAATCAGCGAGCTCGCTGTTGCGGCGCATATGGAGAACTGCATGCGGGAGCTTGGCTCGGAGGGACCGTCCTTTACGACCATCGTGGCTTCGGGGCTTCGTGGCAGCATGCCGCATGGAATTGCAACAGAAAAGTTGATTGTTTCGGGAGAATTTGTTACAATGGACTATGGTGCTGTTTATGCGGGCTATCATTCGGATATCACACGCACGATCTGCGTAGAGCATGCGGATGAAAAGCAGCGGCGGATCTATGGCTCTGTGCTGCGGGCGCAGACGAAAGCGCTCTCCGCCATCCGCCCGGGAGCCTCCGGCAAATCAGTGGATGCGGTGGCGCGGGATGTTCTGGCAGAGGATGGCTTGGCACAGTATTTCGGGCATGGGCTGGGACACAGCCTTGGGCTTGAGATCCATGAGGAGCCCAGGCTGTCTCCGAAGAGCGCCTGCGAGCATTTGGTGCGGAATATGCTGGTCACCGATGAACCGGGGGTCTACATTCCGGGATGGGGCGGATTGCGCATCGAGGATACCGTGCTGGTCACGGAGCAGGGGGGCATGCCGCTGACAGCCAGCGATAAACAGCTCATAGAGCTTTGAGCAAGAACTTAATTTACTGGAGGGCGTAAACAATGATTTCAAGTACAGATTTCCGTACCGGCCTTACCATCGAAATCGATGGCGGTGTCTGGCAGATTGTGGATTTTCAGCATGTGAAGCCGGGAAAGGGCGCGGCGTTCGTGCGCACGAAAATCAAGAATGTGGAGACAGGTGCGGTGGTGGAACGTACCTTCAACCCGAACGAGAAGATGCCGGCTGCGCATCTGGATACGCGCAAAATGCAGTTCCTCTATGAATCGGACGGCATGTATACCTTCATGGATACAGAGACCTATGAGCAGACGGAGCTCACTAAGGACCAGTTGGGAACGGCGCTCAATTATCTCATGGAAAACATGGAGGTCAATCTGCAGATGTTCAAGGGCCGCATCATCGGCATTTCCCTGCCGAATTCCGTCGAGCTCAAAGTCACGGAATGCGAGCCGAGTGTAAAGGGCAATACGGCAACGGGGGCAACCAAAAACGCTACGGTGGAAACGGGATATGTCGTGCGTGTGCCGCTCTTTGTCAATGAGGGTGATGTGCTTCGCATCGATACGCGCACCGGCAACTATATCGAGCGTGCGTAATCTGTGTTTTTGCGGACTGTCGTGCTTGCGGCAGTTTTTCCTTAAGGAAAAGAAGGAAAAGTCTTCCTGCACAGCGAATAGTACATATGTACGCAAGAAGAGGTTCCTCCGGGGAGCTCTTCAACTGATAAAGGGAGGGTATTCACATGGAAAATAACAACAAGGAAAAGGTATTGCCGACGAAGAAGGAAACACGTTTGGGGTCGATCCGTATTGCCGATGAGGTTGTGAGCATCATTGCAGGACTCGCGGCCACGGAGCTTGACGGCATCGCAGGCATGAGCGCCGGACTGGTGGGCGGCATTGCGGAAATCCTCGGGCGCAAGAACTTCGCAAAGGGCGTCAAGGTCGAGGTCGGCGAGAAGGAAGCGGCTGTCGATCTTTACATCATTGTGAAGTACGGCGTACGCATTCCTGATGTGGCGCTTGCGGCGCAAGAAAATGTCAAGCAGGCCATTGAGACGATGACAGGCCTTTCCGTTGTCGAGGTCAATGTGCATGTGCAGGGCGTAGGCTTCCCTGAGGAAGAGGAAAAAGAGGAAGAGGTCCGCGTTCGCTGAGAAATCGGGAGGAAAGGGCGAAAGCAATGGGGATAATCAATCGTTTATTGCTGCTTGTCTATGCTCTTTGCGTCAGCGTGTCTGTGCTTTTCCTAGCAGGGGTTTTCCTTCATCTGATCCCGGAGGGAATGTGGCAGAATGAACTGCGGTATGCTGTGGCACGGCCGGAATCGCTGGCCGTGCTCGCAGTTGTGTTCCTGCTTGGTATCCATTTGATGGTGGCGGCGCTCTCTTCCGGCGGAAAAAAGGACAGACGGGAGGCATCGGGGGAACTGGTGCTTTCTGAGAGCGGGCAGGGGCAGGTCAAGGTCGCTGTGACGGCAATCCGGGAACTTTCCGAGCGTTCCGCGCTGGCTGTCACGGGGGTACGCGATGCAAAGGCAAAGGTGGAAAAGCAGAAGGAAGGCTCTCCGATTTCCATTGCCCTGCAGCTGGTGCTGATACAAGGCGCTTCGGCTCCGGAGGTCAGCGGGCAGGCGGCGCAGGCAGTGCGAGGGGAGTTGGCGGCGGCGCTGAAGCTTCCGGATGTGCCGGTGAATGTTTTGGTGTCCGATATTTCCAACGCACCGGTGGAGCAGAAGCGTGTCGTATGACGAGGTGATTGTATGTGGGAAGAGCTGAAGGAGATGGTCCAATCTTTCTTTGCAGAGCATCATGCGAGAAAGATGGGGATGCTTGTCGGCATGCTCCTGGCCGTTGCCATTCTGGTCTTTGGGTTCTGGGACATACTCTTCGTGCTTCTGTGCGGCTGCATCGGCCTTTATATCGGTGCGAGGATGGATCATGGGGATGATCTCGTGGAGACGACATTGGAGAAATTGCAGAAATATTTGCCGGAACGTTTTCAGCGCTGGTAGTACGGTTGTGAGGAGTTATCATTCATATGAGTCGTAGATTAGCAAGGGAAGCTGTGCTGCAGGCTCTTTTCCAGTTGGATCTGAACCATGGGGATGAAGGCGAGCAGGAAAAGTATGAGGCACTGGCCGTCGATAAGGCGCTGCAGGAGGGCGAGAAGCTTTCCGCAAAAGAACGCGGGTATGTGACAGAGACCGTGCATGGCACAAGATCGAGGCTCACGGAGATCGATGCGCTGATTGCATCCTATGCCAAGGGATGGAAGCTTGAGCGTATGGCTGTGGTGGATCGCAACATTTTAAGGCTGGCCTCCTATGAAATGAAATTCTGCGATCCGGTGCTGGATCCCGGGATCGCTATCAATGAGGCAGTTGAGCTGGCGAAAAAATATGGCACAGATGATTCTGGCCGATTTGTCAACGGGATACTGGATGCAATGGCTAGATAATCGGAGATTGCCAGACATCATGTCTGGCTTTTTCTTGTATAAGGAACTGGAGGCGGGGATTTGGCGGTTCACAGTGTAAGCGAGGTCACTCGGTATATCAAGGGGCTGCTGCAGGCGGAACCCTTGTTGCAGGGACTTTTGGTCCGCGGTGAGATCTCGAATTTCAAGTGCTATGCCTCCGGGCATTGCTATTTTACGTTGAAGGACAGCGAGGCAAGCATGAAGTGCGTCATGTTCAAAAGCAGGGCGCAAGGCTTGCGGTTCCGTCCGGAAAATGGCATGCAGGTCATTGCCAGGGGGAATGTTGCGGTCTATGAGCGGGACGGAGTCTACCAGCTCTATGTGGATTCCATGACGCCGGAGGGAGCGGGGAGCCTTGCCGTGGCCTTTGAGCAGCTGAAGCAAAAACTCGCGCAGGAGGGGCTGTTCGATGCGTCGCTCAAGAAACCGCTGCCGCATTTCCCGAAGACCGTCGGCATCGTCACATCTCTTTCGGGCGCAGTGCTTCGGGATATCTATCATGTTTCCAAACAGAGAAATCCGCAGGTGCGGCTGGTCTTGTATCCTGTTCTGGTACAGGGTGCGGGGGCCGCGGAGGAGATAGCGGAAGGCATTCGTTTTTTCAATCAAAAATACGTCGTGGATGTCCTGATCGTCGGGCGGGGCGGCGGCTCCATGGAGGACCTTTGGGCCTTCAATGAAGAACCCGTGGTGCGGGCCATCCATGCGTCCGAGATTCCTGTCATCTCGGCGGTCGGGCATGAAACGGACTTCACGCTGGCGGATTTTGCGGCGGATTGCAGGGCGGCAACGCCCTCCCATGCGGCAGAGCTCGCCGTGCCGGATACGCGGGAACTTCAGCACAGGGTGGAAGTCCTGCGCGTCCGCATGCGGAATGCGGCGATACAGAATCTTCGCAGGAAGCGGGAACGGCTGCTGCGCTGCCGGAAGAGCACGCTCCTGCAGCGTCCGCGGCAGCTCCTTGCAGCGAGGAAACAACGCTTGGATATGCTGGCGCTTCGGATGGACCGTCAGAAAGAACAGCTGCTTCAGGAAAAGGGACACAGGCTTGCGGTGGCCTTGGAACAGCTGGATCTTTTGAATCCGGCCAGGGTGCTCAGGCACGGATATGGTATCATAGAGAATGCGGATGGACTGGTACGGAGCGTGAAACAGGCGCCGAAGGGCAGCCGGATCGGAATCGTGCTGGCAGATGGACGACTGTTTGCGACTGTGGATGGAAAGGATGGAGCAGCAAATGCCAAAAAAGAAAGAACCGACCTTTGAGGATGCACTGGAACGTCTGGAGGAAATCACGGCCCATATGGAAAATGGCGAAGCCAGCCTTGCGGAACTCATGAAGAGCTACTCTGAGGGGATCGAGCTTTCCAAGTTCTGCATGGCAGCTCTGGATCGCGCGGAGAAGACCATGGATCTTCTGGTAAAGGACGAGAATGGCAAGATCGTGGAAGAAAAGCTGGAAATAAAGGGTGAGTGAAGATGCTGAAAGAAGCTTGGAAGAGAAGGCAGGAAATGGTGGAACAGGCGCTTGTGCAAGAGCTTCACATGGACGAGGCGCTGGAACCAAAGCTTTCGGAATCCATGAAGTACAGCCTCATGGCAGGCGGCAAACGTCTCCGCCCGGTGCTGCTGATGGCGGCAGCGGATGCGGTGGGAGGCGATGGAGACAGATTTCTCGTGACAGGCTGCGCCATTGAGATGATCCACACCTATTCGTTGATCCATGATGATCTGCCGGCCATGGACAATGATGATTTCCGGCGCGGCAAGCCGACCAATCACAAGGTCTATGGCGAGGGCACGGCGATTCTGGCAGGGGATGCCCTGCTGACGCTTGCCTTTGAGACGATGACACGCCAGAAGGGCGTCACCGCGGAGGCTGTGGTATCCGTCGTGAAGGAAATGAGCATTGCGGCAGGCTCGAATGGCATGGTCGGGGGGCAGTCCATCGATCTGGAGTCGGAGGATCACGCGATTGATATGGACACGCTGCGCAGGATGCATCTGGGCAAGACGGGTGCATTGTTCCGTGCGGCTATCCGCTCGGGAGCCATCCTGGCAGGGGCATCGGAAGCGCAGCTGTCGGCGCTTACGCGCTATGCGGATGACTTCGGACTGGCGTTCCAGATCACGGACGACATTCTGGACGTGACGGGGGACGAGGCTGCGATTGGCAAACCCGTCGGAAGCGATGCGAAGAACCACAAGTCGACGTATGTGACGCTGACTTCTTTGGAGAGAGCGCAGGAGCTTGCCGCGTCTGCCGTGCAGGAGGCGATGGATGCCCTGCGGGACTTCGGGGCGGAGGCAGAGTTCCTGCGGGAGCTGGTATCCTATCTTTTGAAGAGGAAAAGTTGAGGAACTGGAGGAAAATAAGTTAGTCATATTGCGCAGACAGGCGGAATTTGGGCAAGCGAAATGGCTAAGTTATTTTTCGATAGTTCCGAAAGAAGGGGAGCAATGTGGGGAATCTACTTGAGCGCATAGAACTGCCGGAGGGCATCCGGCGGCTGAGCGAGCAGCAACTGGAGCAGCTGGCAGAGGAGATCCGGGCCCTTATCATCCATACGGTATCCGTGAACGGCGGGCATCTCGCACCCAGCCTGGGCACCGTCGAGCTGACCCTGGCGCTGTACCGTGTCTTCCATTTCCCGACGGACAAATTGATTTGGGATGTAGGGCATCAGGCTTATACGCATAAGATATTGAGCGGACGCAGGGAGAGCTTTGCGACGCTTCGGAAAAAAGGCGGTATCACGGGATTCCCGAAACGGGCGGAGTCTGCCTATGACGCATTTGGCGTAGGGCATGCCAGCACCTCGATTTCGGCTGCTCTGGGCATGGCGGTCGCACGCGACCTAAAGCGGGAAACGCATCAGGTGATTGCAGTCATCGGGGACGGTGCGCTGACCGGCGGCGAGGCCTTTGAGGCCCTGAACCATGCAGGGGATCTCCATCGGGACATGCTGGTCATACTCAATGACAATGAGATGTCCATTGACAAAAATGTCGGGGGGATGTCCATGTATCTTTCCGAGCTGCGCATTGCGCCGCAGTACCATCGGGCCAAGCGCGATATGGAAAATCTCATCAAGAGCATCCCCGGAATCGGAGGCAAGGTGCTGCGCACGGCCAACAGCATCAAGGATGGCGTGAAGACCGCATTGACGCCGGGCGGATTGTTCGAGGAGATCGGCTTTCAGTATATCGGGCCGATCGATGGGCATAACCTGCGTCAGCTTCAGGAGGTGCTTGTGCGCGTCAGGGAGCTCAAGGGGCCGATCCTGCTCCATGTGCATACGAAAAAGGGCTGCGGCTACGAACCGGCGGAGCAATATCCGGAAAAATTCCACGGCATCGGCAGATTTGATGAGGAGACAGGGGAAGTGATCCGGAAGACGGAATCCGTTCCCGCGGCCTATACGGATGTCTTCAGCAAAGCTCTGCTGGATTGTGCGGAAAAATACAAGAATCTGACGGCGATTACGGCGGCCATGCCGTCCGGTACGGGACTGAAAGCGTTCCAAAAGGCATTTCCGAAGCGATGCTTTGACGTGGGCATTGCGGAGGAACATGCAATGACACTGGCAGCCGGGATGGCAGCCGAGGGGATGCGCCCCGTGGTGGCGCTTTATTCCACCTTTGCGCAGCGGGCCTATGACCAGATCCTGCATGATGTATGTCTGCAGCGGCTTCCTGTTACGCTCTGTCTGGACCGCGCGGGGCTTGTGGGAGAGGACGGGCCGACGCACCACGGCGTATTCGATCTTTCCTATCTGCGACATATGCCGCATATGAGCCTTCTGGCGCCAAAGGATGAGAATGAGCTTCGGCAGATGCTGTTCGCCGTTCTGGAGCAGGATGGGCCGGCGGCGATCCGCTATCCGCGCGGCGCGGGCATCGGGGTCCCCGTTGAGGAGGAACAGCAGCGGATTCCGTGGGGAAAAGCGGAACTGCTGCGCGAGGGGACGGATGTCATGCTTCTTGCCGCAGGCAGCATGGTGCATCCCTCGCTGGAAAGCGCTGCGCTTTTGGAGCAGGCGGGGATCTCGGCGGGAGTCGTGAACATGCGCTTTGTGAAGCCGCTGGATGAGGCAGTGCTCCTGCAGGCAGCGGATCGGAAGCTCGTGGTGACCTGCGAGGAAAATGCGTTGGCGGGAGGCTTCGGCGCGGCAGTCGCGGAGTTCTACGCGGATCATGGGATGCCGGTTCCGATGCTGCGCTTCGGGATTCCGGATGCGTTTATCGAGCAGGGGACGCGGAAGGAGCTTCTGGAGCTGTGCGGTCTTCTGCCCGAGCAGATCGCAGAGCGGGTAAGGAAGGCTTGGGGGAATCTTTGATGGCGAAGGAACGGCTGGATGTGCTGCTGGTGGAGCGAGGCCTTGCCGGGAGCCGCGAGCGCGCGAAACGAATCATCATGGCCGGACAGGTGCTGGTGGACGGGCAGAAGGTGGACAAGGCAGGCATGACCGTCAAGGCAGAGGCGGAGATCCGGCTGCTTGGCGGGGATCTGCCCTATGTGAGCCGCGGCGGGCTGAAACTGGCAAAAGCGGTGCAGGCCTTTGGACTGACGCTGTCCGGGAAAATCGCGGCGGATATCGGAGCCTCGACGGGGGGCTTCACGGACTGCATGCTCCAGAACGGAGCGCAAAAGGTCTACGCCATTGATGTCGGCTATGGGCAGCTTGCTTGGAAACTGCGCACGGATGAGCGTGTTGTCAACATGGAGCGCACGAATGTCCGCAATGTGACACCGGATATGATTCCTGACATATTGGACTTTGCATCCATCGATGTGGCATTTATTTCTCTGGAAAAGGTACTCCCCGCGGTGCGGGAGCTTTTGAAACCGGAGGGGGAGATCGCGGCTCTCATCAAGCCGCAATTCGAGGCGGGCCGCGAGCATGTGGGCAAAAAAGGAGTCGTGCGGGATCCTGCGATTCATCTGGCGGTCATCCGACGGGTGCTTTCCTTCAGCAGGGAGCATGGATTCTCGGTGCGGGGGCTGACTTTTTCCCCGGTCAAAGGGCCGGAGGGCAATATCGAATATTTGGCATGGCTTTCGATGGATGGCAGCACGGACGATGCCATCACGGATGATGATATGCAGCGTGTTGTGGGGGAAGCGCATGCCGCTCTGGATGTTTGATGGAGGGATTTCATGCGAAAGCCTTTTGGGCGGGAGGCCGGTATGCTGCAGATGGCGGTTTTTCCGAATATGAGCAAGCGAAGGGCCGGCGAGATCGTGGATCGTATTTTCCGGTTCTACGACAGCAAGGATGTTCGTCTTATCATGCCCGCGCAGGAAGCGCGGCAGTACCATAAGGAAAAGTATGGGCTTCCCTGTGTCGAGCGTGTGCATGTGGATATGGCGCTCAGCATCGGCGGAGACGGCACCTTGCTCGGAGTTTGCCGCCGCTTCGGCGAGCAGTCGGTTCCCATCTGCGGCATCAATATCGGGACGCTGGGTTTTTTGGCCGATATTGAGACCGAGGAACTGGAGGGACGGCTGGGAAAGCTCCTGCAGGGGGATTACCGTGTGGAGAGCCGCATGCGCCTATCCTGTTATGTGCGCAATGAGCAGGGCATGAAGTTCCTGAGCAGCGCCATCAACGATGTCGTGATTACGAAGAACGGCGTGGCGCGCATGCTTCGGCTGGGGCTTTCCATCAATACAACGCATCTGATGGACTGCCAGGCGGATGGCATTATCGTATCCACGCCTGCCGGCTCGACGGCATATTCGCTGTCGGCGGGAGGGCCGATCCTGAATCCGAATATCCAGGCGCTCCTCGTGACGCCCATCTGTGCGCATACCTTTCAGATGCGCCCGATTGCCGTGGCGGATACGGACGTGATCCGCATCCAGATTGCCCGGGGCAGACAGGACAATATCGTGACATTCGATGGCCAGGAAAGCGTGCGCCTCATGCCGGGAGATGAGGTCATCGTGAAGAAATCCGAGTCAGCTGCGAAAATCGTGAAATTCGAGGATAAGGATTACTACCAGATACTCAGGAGAAAACTCTGGAAAAATCTGGACTGACGGAGGCAAGAGATGAAAAAGGCAGCACGGCATGCGAGGATCCGGGACATCATCGGGCGGCAGGCGATCGAGACGCAGGACGAACTGGCGGAGGCGCTTCGGCAGATGCATATCGATGTGACGCAGGCAACCGTCTCGCGCGATATCAAGGAACTCATGCTCATCAAGGTGCCCATTGGCGATGGACGCTATCGGTATGCCTATCCGGCATCAAAGGATGCTCTTTTTTCCAATAAGCGCATGGAAAGGCTGTTTCAGGACTCCGTGACGGGCATGGACTTCAGCGAGAATATCATCGTCGTGAAAACCCTGCCGGGGACGGCAAACGCGGTGGCATCCGCGCTGGATCATGCCGGATGGCCGGACATCCTGGGGACGGTGGCAGGCGATGACAGCATTCTTGTCGTCGTCAAGCCGAAGGAAGCGGCGGGGACGGTCATGAAAAAGCTGGAAGCGCTGACAATGGCGCTATAAGGAGCAGTGGATAGATGCTGAAAACATTGACGGTGTGGAATTTTGCGCTGTTGGAGCATGTGCAGGTGGAATTCGGGCCGGGGCTCAATATCCTGACAGGCGAAACAGGCGCAGGGAAATCGATTCTCATTGATTCGCTGGGGGCAATCCTGGGGCAGAGGATGTCTGCTGACATGATCCGGACAGGCTGTGACTGGCTTCGCGTGGAGGCCGTATTCCAGCTGCAGGAGCAAACGGAATTGCGGGAACTGCTGGCGGAGCTTGCCATCAGCTGCGAGGAGGACGAGCTGATCATCACGCGGCAGATCACGCGGGCAGGGCGCAGCATGGTGCTCGTGAACGGCTCGCATGTGACACTGGCCGCGCTCAAACGGATCGGCGCACGATTGGTGGATATCCATGGGCAGAACGAGAACCTTGCGCTCATGAAAGAAGCAAATCAGTACCAGCTTCTGGACAGTTGGACGGAGGAACTGGCAACCGCCCTTTCCTCTTATCAGGACAGCTACCGCGGCTGGTCGGAAAAGAAAGCTGCCTTGGAGGAGAAGCAGAAGGCTTCCATGGAGTATGCACAGCGCATCGATATGCTGCGCTGGCAGGACAAGGAAATCGAGGAGGCCGGGCTGAAGCCGGGAGAGGATGAGGAACTGGAGGCGGAGATCCGCAAGCTTTCCCACGCGGAAAAAATCGCGCAGTATGTGGAGGACTCCTATGAACTGCTGGACAGCAATTCCAGGAACGGCATCGGGGTACTGGCGGCGCTTTCCAAGATTAAGAAAAATCTGGAGGATATGAGCCGCTTTGACACGGCGCTGGAGAATTCCCGCAAAATTGTGGAAGATGCCTATACGGCCATTCAGGAGGCTGCCTATGAAATCCGGGACTATGGCGAAAGCATGGAATTCAGCCCGGAGCGCTTGGATAAGCTGCAGGGGCGCATGGATGTCATCTACCGACTCAGGAAAAAATATGGGGCGACGGTGCAGGATGTGCTGGAGCATCAGCAAAAAGTCCGGCAGGAATTGGCCGAAATCGAGAATTTCGACGAGGATATGGAGCGCCTGCAGCGTGAAATCGGGCAGGCAGAGGAGGAGATGCGCAAGCGGGCGAAAGCTCTGACGGCTGCACGAAAGGAAGCGGCAGGGACGCTTTCAGCGGAGATCGCGGAGCAGCTTCATGCCCTTGGCATGCCCAAGGCGAAGTTTCGGATCGAAGCAACGCCCTTGGATGGTTTCACGATTCGCGGGGCCGATCAGCTTGCGATGCTGTTTTCCGCGAATGAGGGCGAGGATGTGAAGCCGCTTTCCAAAGTGGCTTCCGGCGGCGAGCTCTCCCGTATCGCCCTGGCCGTGAAGGCTGTGGCGGCAGAGCGCGAGAGCGCGGTGCCGAGCATGGTGTTCGATGAGATCGATACGGGCATTGGCGGGCGCACGGCGCAGATGGTGGCGGAGCGCATCGCGATGGTGGCAAGATGGCGGCAGGTGCTCTGCATCACGCACCTGCCGCAGATTGCATGCATGGCGGATGTGCACCTCTATATCGCAAAGCAGTCGGAGGGCAATACGACAGCGACGCATGTCTTGCAGCTTTCGGAGACCGAGCGCATCAATGAAATTGCGCGCATGGCGTCGGGAGCCGATGCGACGGCGGCATCTCTGGACAATGCGAGGGAAATGGTACTGCATGCGAAAATGAAGAAGAGCAAGTTGAGATAGTCGGATGGAGCAAGGACATGACCTTTCGATGCCTTGCGAAACTGTACCTTGCCGATTGCAAGCCACGCCACAAGGCATCCGCTTATTCTTTCGAGTCTTACCACATTTACGAAGGGGCTACCACACATTTTTTTGATGTGCGGCAGCCTCTTTTTGCGTGGCATCGTTCCAGAAGGCGCCATGTCTTGTGCTGGATGATTTGGGTGCAGGGCGGATGAGCGAATGGATAGGAGAACAGGTCTTTGCCATTCTCAACTACCGTTCCAACCATGAGCTACAGACCATCATCGCGTCGAACTATGGGCTGACGGCATTGGCCGAGTGCATGACAGCGGCCACCAAGGGTACTGGTGACGATGTACAGAGCCAACGGATACTCAGCCGTATCTGCGGGATGTGCTATATCGTCGAGGTCGGCGGTGGGGACTTTCGGATGGGATAAGCATAGACTTGTCTCATGGAGAAACCAGACAATCTGTTGCTGTCCGGCATATCATGCGTGACGAGCAGCAATAGATTTTATATGGTTTCAGCAGGATTTTAGAGCAAGCATAACGAATATCATACGATTAAGCAAAAACATTGGTTTTATACGAGGTGGGAGGCAGTCTATTGAGTTACATCAAACAAATGACGATCAAAGGCTTCAAAAAATTCTTGGATTTTCAAGTTGAATTCAATGAGAATACGAACATAATTGTAGGCGAAAACGAGGCAGGAAAAACTACAATTTTAGACGCACTCCGAATAGTATTAAATCAACAACATAGAAATTCGGACAAATCAATACTGCGTGATCTTTTCAATGCTGAAATGGTAAAGTCTTTTCAAGAAAATCCGGGCGTTAAAACTCTTCCGCAAATAATAATTGAAGTGGAATTAGAATTGGATTCCAAGCAAAGAAATGCAGAATATTTTTATGGTGAAGTTTATGGGGAGAGAAAGGGTCAAGCAGAAAAATACGGCATTCGTTTCGAATGCAAATTCGATGAGATACTTGGTGAGGGATTAGAAGAAACTATTGCCGAAGGAAAGATTCCATACGAGTATTATCAGTTGACATGGACTACATTTGCGAATAACCCATATCAAGTGGTGAAACGGCCGATTAATTTCATTTCGATAGATACGACAAATAGCAGTTCATCTTTTTCGTTCAATTACTATAACAAAGCGTTATTTATAAGTAAATATGATGAAAGAGAACGAACAAGAGCTAAAAATTCATTTCGAGAACAATTAGAGCAGGCGTTTGAAGTAACTAAGCTACCGGATATTGATGAAAAAAGAAAATTTGGCATAGATACCAAAAAGGTAGTATTAGAAACGGTTCTGTCGATTTACGAGGAATCTATACCACTGGAAAATCGTGGAAGCGGAATGGAGAGTTTGATAAAAACCAGGATAGCACTTGATAAACAAAGCGGACTTGATGTAATCCTCATGGAAGAACCGGAGAACCATTTGAGTTTTTCTACACTGAGGAGGATGATACAAGAAATCTCGAATCAACAGGAAAACTCCCAGATTATTATAGCGACACACAGCAATATGATTGCCAGTAAGTTGAATCTCAATAATGTCCTCTGGGTTACGGATAACCACATAAAATCATTAAAGGATGTAGACAACAAGGTATCAACATTCTTTAGGAAGGCAGATGACAATTCGTTTTTACAGTTACTGCTTTCGAAGAAGGCAATTTTAGTTGAGGGTGCGACGGAATTTCTACTGATACCCTATTTCTATCGCAAGTTGACAGGAAGAACAGTAGAAGAAGATGAAGTTACTGTGATTTCATGCAATGGTATTTCATTTAAGCACTATCTTGAGATAGCAGAAATGACAAATAAACGTATTGCAGTAATAACTGATAACGACAAAAACGCAGAGAGAATTGAAGATGCATCGAACTATAATAACTCTCATCGTGACCAGCACATTTTCATGGGTGCAAATAACGAAGAATGGACATGGGAAGCCTGCATTTATGAAAAAAACAAAGAGTTGCTTGATGATGTAATTGACATTCAAAAAGGTGCGCAGTATTTATTTCACGGTGAGAATTATGGTCCAGTTTTGGGTAAAATGCTCAACAATAAGGTAGATAGTGCATATTTAATGCTAACGTCTGGTAAGGACTATGTATCACCACAATATGTGAGAAAGGCTATTGAATGGATAAACAAGTAATACTTGCTGTTGCGGGGGCAGGTAAAACTTATCATATATGTCACACGATTGATACAAAAAAGAAAAACTTGATTTTAGCGTATACACATGAAAATATACATAACATAAGAAGGGAACTTTTGACTTCTGATGAACAAGCTCCAACACTTACATCTGTAATGACGTTTCATGCGTTCTTACATAGATGTTTAGTTCGTCCCTATGAACCCACTATTGCAGAGTGTTTCGGAAGAAGCGATTTTAGAAGCAGAGGAATAACAACAGTAGATCCTCCAGAAAAAGGCACAAAGAAAAAGGGAAAATTTATACCTAATCCCCAATATGTTAGTAAAGAGCAGATTGAACATTACATTACGAAAGGTAATCAATATTATTGCTCAAGACTTTCTGAATTGATTATGTATGTCAATAAGAGAAATTCCAGTTTTTTAGCAAGAGTAACGAGAAGATTAAATCTATTTTATGACCAGATTCTCATAGATGAATTTCAAGATTTTAGAGAATATGATTACGAACTTATTGTTGCCCTATCCGATTTAATAAACAGCGTTGTTCTTGTTGGAGATTACTATCAGCATTCGGTATCTGCAACTAATAATTCGGGAAAACCTTTTAAGAAGCAAAAAGAAGAAGTAACTTATACAGATTTTGTAGAAGAGTTGCGGAAACTAAAGTTCAGTGTAGATGATATAACGCTAAGTAAATCAAGAAGATGCTCGAAGGATATTTGCAATTTTATCAGTGAAAAACTTGGGATAACCATAGAATCTGCTGATATAAATCAGGGAGTGGTAAAATGGGTTACAGGAGATGAGATAAAAGAAATCCTTCAGAGTCCATCAATAGTAAAGCTGGTAATTAAAGACTCTAAGCAATATTCTTTTGAGGCTATCAATTGGTCGTATTCTAAAGGTGATACGGTAGATGCAGCATGTGTAGTGCTCACAGATAAATTCGAGAAACTTAATACAAATGAATTTTCTATCCAAGGGATTCATACTTCTACGATAAACAAACTATATGTTGCGTTGACTAGAAGCAAGGGAAATTTGTTTCTGATTCGGGCATCAGATTTTAAGAAATACAAAAAAGACTACATGATATAATAAGGGGGAACAACATCAACATGGACAATCAGATACATAACGCCATCGTGAGCTTTATATGGGGCATTGCCGATGATTGCCTTCGGGATGTGTATGTGCGGGGGAAATATCGGGATGTGATTCTGCCCATGACGGTCATCCGCCGCCTGGATGTACTCTTGGAGGACACGAAAGACGCTGTGCTGGATTTGAAGAAACAGCTTACCGAAGCAAAAATTGACAACCAGTACCCGGCGCTGTGCCATGCGGCAGGACAAGCCTTCTGCAACGCCTCCCCTTTTCGCCTGCGTGACCTCACCAGCAGACCGACCAAGCAGAAACTCAAAGCTGATTTTGAGGCATATCTGGACGGATTCTCTCCCAATGTACAGGAGATTTTGGACAAGTTCAAATTCCGCAATCAGATTGATACCATGATTGAAGCAGACATCTTGGGAGCGGTCATCGAGAAATTCATCTCGCCGGACATCAACCTCAGCCCGAATCCCATCTACAAGGACGATGAAAAAACCATGATTCGTCTGCCGGGGCTTGATAATCACGGCATGGGGACGATCTTCGAAGAACTTATTCGCCGTTTCAACGAAGAAAACAATGAGGAAGCCGGAGAACACTGGACACCCCGCGACGTGGTGGAACTCATGGCCGACCTCGTGTTTCTCCCCGTGTCGGATAAAATCACCGATGCCACTTATTCCTGCTATGACGGAGCCTGTGGCACCGGCGGGATGCTGACCGTGGCACAGGACAGGCTGATGAAACTTGCCAGCGACCGAGGCAAAAGCGTGTCCATCCATCTGTTCGGGCAGGAAGTGAACCCGGAAACCTATGCCATCGCCAAGGCGGATTTGCTCCTGAAGGGCGATGGCGCACAGGCGGAGCATATCAGCTACGGCTCCACCCTCTCCCTTGACGGCAATGCCACCCGCCAGTTTGACTTCATGCTGTCCAATCCCCCCTACGGCAAGAGCTGGAAAACCGACGCAGAGAAAATGGCCAGCGGTGAGGATGAAAAGAAGAAGAAAAAGGAAATCCTCGATACCCGTTTCAACACTTACCTCCCGGGTGGGGAGAATCTTTCCATGATTCCCCGCTCCAGTGACGGGCAACTGCTGTTCCTTCTGAACAACGTGTCCAAGATGAAGGATACACCCCTTGGCAGCCGCATTGCCGAGGTGCATAACGGTTCCTCCATTTTCACGGGGGATGCGGGAAGCGGCGAGAGCAATGCCCGACGCTACATGGTAGAGAATGACTTGGTGGAAGCCATCATTGCCGTGCCGGAGAATATGTTTTACAATACGGGCATCGGCACCTTCATCTGGATTTTGTCCAATCGTAAGGAAGAGCGGCGCAAAGGGAAAATCCAGCTCATTGATGCCACGGGCATGAAGTCTCCTCTCCGCAAGAACATGGGCAAGAAAAACTGCGAGTTTACGGAAGAAATTCGCCGGGAGATTGTCCGTATCTTCCTCGACATGGACGAAAGCGAAGTCAGCAAGGTGTTCCGCAATGAGGATTTTGCCTATTGGTCTATCGTGGTGGAGCGTCCCCTGCATCTGCGGATTTTCCCGGAACGGGAGATACCGGCAGGAACATTCAAGAAAGCCGCCGACCTCTCCGAAGTGCAAAAAGCGATTGCAAACATTCCCCAAGATACGCCTCTGGACGATTGGACAGCCTTTGCCAAGGCGACGAAGCTCAAGGCTGCTGCCCTCAAGAAAATCCGGCCTTTTATCACGGAGAAGGACGAAACGGCAAAACCCATCGAGGGAGAGCCGGACGTGGAACTGCGCGATACGGAAAACGTGCCTTTCACTTACGAAGGCGGCATTGATGCCTTTATGAAGAACGAAGTGCTGACCTATGCCCCGGATGCCTGGGTGGATGAAAGCCGGACACAAATCGGCTATGAAATCAGCTTCACCAAGTATTTCTATAAGCCCAAGGAACTTCGGGAGATGGACGAGATTTTGGTAGACCTTGCGGCTTTGGAGAAAGAAGCCGATGGGATGATGGCGGAGATTATGCGGGGGATTGGGTGATGGAACAGAGTCATACATGGTTCGGTGAATTGCCCAAACATTGGGTAATGCAAAGAA
>CACZZN010000020.1 GCA_902785705.1 uncultured Veillonellaceae bacterium | reverse complement strand
GTCCTGATATCATCCATAAAGCTACAGGCATAGAAAAGACTGCCATTTTGAAGATGCAATCCTGACGATAGAGTGACGAAACAAGCAGAATTAACGTAAGCGCAGCAATTCGCCCAAGCCAACCAATGGCTTGGGCTTTTATATTGCCAAAAATCAAAGGTACAAAAGATACCCCAACCAAGAAAGGAGATTTTCAAAATGAAACAGGGAAAAACATTGGAAGCATTGGGAACGGAGCTGCAGAGGCAGCGGGCAGCGAGGCAGGATTTCGTGGCGGATACAAGGCAACTGACCTTCTTCACGGAAGACGGCCATTCAAGGCTTACCTTCACAACGGGAGAGAAATTACTGGAGTTTGGGGTGAATCCCCTCGCCCACCAGCAGATTTCCGCACGGCTTGGCATCCCGCTCAAATATTATCAACGGATGCAGACGGAAGCCCCTGCTCTCTTGGATGAGAACGTCAACAACTGGCTTCAGCAGATGCCGGAGCGCAGGATGCTTCGCGTGATGGATGGGAACATCCGAGCTTTCCTTTCCGATCGCTACCGCAGACTGGACAATCTGGAACTTTGCGCCGCTGTCCTCCCCATCATCCGCGGAATGAAGGGAGCCGTCATAGAGTCCTGCGAAGTGACCGAGGCACATCTTTACCTCAAGGTCATCAACAAGAAGATGAAGGCCGAGGTGTCTGTCAATGACGTAGTGCAGGCAGGATTCGTCATTTCCAACAGCGAAGTCGGGCTTGGGCATCTGACCGTAGAGCCGCTGATCTATCGTCTCGTCTGCAAAAACGGCATGATCTGCAAAGACTTCTCCCAGAAACGGCGCCATGTCGGACGGCAGATTGAAAGCGGTGATGCCGCTTATGAGCTTTACAGTGATGAAACCTTGGCGCAGGACGATAAAGCTTTCTTCATGAAGGTGCAGGACACCGTGCGCTGCGCGGCCGATGAAGCCAAGTTCATGCTGACGGTCAACAAGATGCGGGAGGCCATGCAGATTCCTCTGGAGCATCAGCCCATGCAGGAAGTGGAGCTTTTGGCGGACAGATTCGCCCTCACGGAAAACGAGCGTGGGGATATCTTCCGTCAGCTTTTCATCAGCGGTGACTGCACCCGGTACGGGCTTCTGAACGCTGTCACAGCGGCATCGCAAAACGCTGTGGACTACGAGAGAGCGACGGAGCTGGAACGCATCGGCGGGGAAATCCTTGCCCTGCCCGTGCAAAAAGCATTGCCTATGGCATCTATGCAGAATGTAACACCACTGCGAAAGGAGGTGCAGATCGCATGAAAACGATAGGATGGCAGAACTTGGCTGTGGAAGCTGCAGAAGTTTTGATACGTTGAGGCACAGACAAAATCACTTCGGACGAGAAAAAATAAGAAACGGACAGGCATGGCGTGAAGTCGTGCCTGTTTGCTTTCCGAAGCAACCACTGAAAGGAGGCCGATGTATGCCAGCAACAAAGTTCATCTGTCCCAATGGAAAACGTGTCACCATCAAGCGATGCCTTGCATCCTGCCCACAGAAGGAACGGTGCATGTTCCTTCCGACACTCAGAGCCGTTGCCGAGTCCCTTGACCGAGGAATCAAGGGGGCTACGGTGACAGAGCTGATTTCAGGGGTCAGGGAAACGTACCTGAAGAAGAAAACGAGCTATGCGGTCGATCCGCAGAGCGTGCTTTACTCGCTCCACGGGCAGGCAGTCCATACGATCCATGAAGGAAATACCGAAGGTGAAATCCTTGGGGAAGTTCGTCTGAAGGACAAGCTGACCAGCGGGAAATTTGATTTATACGGAAAAATCATTGACGAGGAAGAAGGAGTGCTTGGCGATCTGAAGGTTACAAGTTCTTATAAATTGGCGAAAGCATTGGGAATCTACAAGGTAGACGTTCCCACAGGGGAAGTTTACAAGACTGGCGCGAAAAAAGGCCAACCGAAGACTCGCAAGGAGTTTCGATATGATGGTGTCCGGCATGTTTGGGAATGGTCGGTACAGGTCAACTACTACAGGATGCTTTTGGAAGAAGCGGGGTTTGCCGTGCATAGGATGTTCATACAGGCACTATGCAGGGACAGCAGCCTCCGCACGGCGGCGGAACGTGGCATCACGAAACAGATCTACATTATCCCCATCCACCGCATCAGCGACCATTGGCTGAAACGGTACTTCGGGAAGAAAGCAGCGCTGTTGAGACAGGCCATGAAAAACAGGGAGCTTCCCTCACCCTGCTCCTGCAAGGAGACATGGAACGGGAAAAAGTGTCTGGAATACTGCGAGGTGCGGGAGCACTGTCCCCATGCACAGCAGATGGCAGAACTGCTCAATGGTTTTGCAAGCTGAAACAAGACTATGAAAATTGACAGGAGGAATCCACCATGGCAAAAAAAGCAAAGGAAACACAGGAAATCACATCCATTACCACGAAACAGCCGACTGGCTTTCTGGCGCTTCGGGACTTCGATTTCAGTTCCGTCATCTCGGAGGAAATGGAAGGGCTGAACGCCTTTTTTGAACGTATCAAGATGCCCTCCGGTGACACTACACTTTTCCAGATTCCATCGGAAGATCCGGAGGAGCCAGAGTTCGAGAAAGAGTTTTCGGCAGTTATCCTCTATCATCACCCTATCCGTGCTTATTTCAAGGAGAAGTACACCGGAGCATCCAATCCGCCGGACTGTGGAAGTCTGGACGGAGTGACCGGATATGGAAGTCCAGGCGGTGACTGCAAGAACTGTGCCTTCAATGAGTTTGGGACATGGGAGAATGATGCTAAAGCCTGCAAGGAACGGCAGAGATTGTATCTTTTAAGGGAAGGAGAACTGTTCCCCATCATGCTCTCCCTCCCTACCGGTTCGCTGAAGGAGTTTGCGCGTTATCTCATGCGCTTGCTTTCCAAAGGCATTAAGAGCCATACGGTCGTGACCAGGTTCTCTCTGGTCAAGGCCACGAACAAAGGCGGTATCGCCTACGCCAAGGCCGCTTTTAAGGTCGAGCGAAGACTGACAGCCGACGAGCTTCCCTTGATTGTAAATCTGTCCGAGCAGATTAAGGTATTGAGCGGCAAAGTTGGCTTTGAGGACGTAGATATGGAACCTGCGGTGCTGTCTGGGGAAAACCGGATGCCAAGCGCAGGATTGCAGCAAACCGCATAATTATTCATGGGAGCGAGAAGCAGGAACGTCCTGCCCTCGCTCCTTTTTCATGGAGGGAAAGATCATGACAAAAAAGGAACTTCTGAACCAGTTGAAGCAGATGAGGGACAGCACACAGGAAGCAATCAAATGGCTGGATATGCCGCCATCCTACGGTAGGAATCTGGAAGCTTTGGAGGATGCCATTCAGATGGTCAAGGAGCATAGGAAATCGAGTGCCAAAATACGCCAGTTGAAGCGGAGCCTTAGGGCAAGGGATGATCGTTTCATCCGTAGGATGACGTTTCTGTCTGGAAAGGAGGGTGTCTGAAATGCTGACAGAAGAAGACAAAAAGAAGCTGAAAAAATACCGTCATCTGATCGCAGGGCTGATCTATGAATCCATCGGTTACTTCACGCCGATAGCAGCACTTCGAGCCTTGGAACTGCACAGGGAAAAGAAAGCATATTTCTGTGAGTGGTACATGGATATAGCGATGAAACGCACCAGTGCCGCCAAAGGATGGAGCCGTGACGAGGCTCTTTACCTTGCTATCAACCATGATATCATCCGAAATGTCATCCGCAAACGGAACAAGTTGAAGGAGGCTTACAGAAACTGCCGCGTGATTGTGGACAGGAATATCCAAGGAAACGAGAGCATCGGAGCCAGTTGGTTCTGAGAAAGGAGTGACAATCCATGTGCGGGAAAGATTTCGATAACAAGGTCAAGGAGTGCGGTGCAGCATACGGCATGACGATATACTCCGATGAGGAACTGCTGTCACTGGCCACAGGCATTGCTCCGGAGAAATTCACGGGAACTTTGCAGGAAACGTTCGACAACCCGAAGAACATCTCTGGCATCGGCAAGCGGAAGGAGCTTGTCGTGTTTGCTGTCAGGGAGCTTGCCAAACGATTGCTCCGGCAGAAGCCGAAGCCTCGTATCATTGACGGGCCGAAAGAAGCTGCGGCTTATGCGAAGGAGTATCTGGCCATGGAGAGCAAGGAGCATTTCTGCCTCTTGCTGCTCAATACGAAGAATCATGTTATTGGCTGGCATGTTGTATCCATTGGAAGCCTGACTGCATCCATCGTACATCCACGAGAGGTGTTCTCCGTGGCAGTTGTCCATCATGCGGCAGCCATCATACTTGCCCACAACCATCCTTCCGGCGACCCTACACCGAGCAGGGAGGACATTGCCGTTACGCAAAGGCTGTCCAAAACGGGAAAGGTAATGGACATCCCCGTGCTTGACCACATCATTCTGGGGAATGGAAGATTTGTAAGCATGAAAGAAAAGGGGCTTGTGCAATAGGAGCCATCAAGGAACACAGACATGGAAAATGAAATGGTGAAACAGCACATTGAAAAAGCGGAACAACCTGAGTGAAAAGAGTGAAACAGAGTGCCACAGGTGTTTTCACCTCATGAAGTACCGGTTCCTGACCGTGAATCTGTTGTTCCAAGCCATGAAATATGGCACCAATATTCCATCACGTTTCAGTAGCCCACTTCAACTCTTGTCATGACAGGAAAAAAGAGATAGAATAGTATGCACAAATTATTCATGGGGCGTCTGTGATGAAAAAGGAACGATAAGCCAAGGAGGTCGCAAAGTATGAATCTGAAAGAGGTACGTAGTCTCCAAGCTCGTCTGAAGAAAGACCTGATGGAGCTGCGAAGACAGAGAGAAAACGTATCGGTTGTGGAAATGTTGCCAACAGAGGATTTTCACGACTATATCAACGATACCCCCGAAACACTGTCCGACAGGATAGAAATCACCATCGAAAAGCTCTTGGCGGTCGAGAATTGCATCCGGATCGCCAACACTGCCCACAGGGAGATTCCTGACTATCCCGAGCTTCATTCCATCGGTGAGCTGGTTGCCAAGGTGATCCAGCTCCGGCAGGAAGCGAAGTATTATACATCGATGGCCGCCAAGCCCAAAAGGGAGAAGTCATCGTCAAGTTTCCGCAGTACCTCGGACAATACGGTGCGGGTTACGACCATAAACCACGATCTGGCGGTCGAGAAGAGCAACCAGCTTACCCTGCAATGTGAGAAGATGTCTCTCCTGATTGAGAAAATCGACATGGAGACCGAGGTTGACTGCAACATTGAATAACCATGGTATGGACAGGCTTGCCAATCTTTTCAAGAATGGGGCAGGACGAAGCCCTTGCTAACGAACATGGAACACGGCACGTTATACGGGTAATCACGGAACGTGGCACACAGCAATGAAAATATTTGTCTGCAAAACAAATTTTGAAGAATAAAAGACATTGGCGAGCTTGTTTCATATAAGGCTGCTGTCGAGGGTAAAACCTTGGCAGCAGCTTTTTTGCGGTTGAAGTGCGGATACGGTGCAAATAAGGTGCAGGTGCGTAGAATCTGGAGTTCAGAGGATGCTTAGAAGGCTTGATATTACTGGGCTTGTGGCTTAATGATTCCGTTTGGTTAAGATACCCTAAAGCATTGAGGGACTTGAAAACGATCTAAGCGAGCTCGCTATAAGGAATTTCCTACAGAAATTCCTCCATGAAGATAACACAGATACCGATGCAATGATAGGAACATTCAACCGCATGTGTGATGAAGGAGCTTTTGGAGAAGAGAATTTTATTTATATCCATCGGTATGAAATAGTAGACTGACCACTATATCAAGAGAACACCTCGTTGCCATGTGAGAAAGGCAACGGGGCTATACGAGGAGGAACCATGATGTGTAAAAAGGATTTAGACCTCAAGGTACGGGAATGCGGAGCGGCCTATGGCATGGACATCTACTCCGACCATGAGCTTCTATCGTTAGTGCTCGGCATTTCCCCAGAGCGACTGACAGGAGGGATTCAGGATATCTTGGACTTCCCTGCCAAGATACAGGGCATCGGCAAGCGGAAAGAGCTTGCCGTTTTTGCTGTCAAGGAACTGGCCAGGAGGCTGATGAGAAGGGAATCCAGAAGCATCGAAGTCATCCATGGACCAGAGGATGCCGCACATTTCGCCATGCCGTATTTCAGGCAGGAGCAGAAGGAGCACTTTGCCATCCTCATGCTGAACACGAAGAACCATATTCTTGGACTGCAGGATGTCTCCATCGGCAGTCTGACTGCTTCCATCGTACATCCAAGGGAGGTTTTCGAGACGGCGATCCTCCATCACTCTGCGGCGATCATCCTCCTGCACAACCATCCTTCCGGCGACCCAACCCCAAGCAAGGAGGATATCTGTGTTACGCAAAGGATAGAAAAGGCCAGCAATGTCATGGATATTCCTGTCCTCGATCACATTATTTTAGGTGGTGGCAGGTATGTCAGCATGAAGAAGGATGGGATTCTTTAATGCCCTATAAGGTTGTAGATCAAGGTTTGTTTGAACGAGAGGTGAGAATATGGCTGGTACAGTCATAAACCGGGGCAATAACAAATGGGAGCTTCGCATCTCCATGGGCTACGATGCCAATGGAAAGCAAATCAGAAAGACAAAGCGTGTAACAGCAACATCTGGAAGGGCTGCCAGAAAAGCCTTGGATGAGTTCTATCTGGAAGTCATGTCACACCCCCAAGGAAAGAAAAGCGGCGTTCGGATGACATTTGAAGAATTTTCAAAACTCTGGGATAAACGTCACAACGCTTTGAAATCTATTACCACACAGGATACACACAGAAGAATACTGAATTATCGCATCATGAGAGAATTCGGAACTCTCCCTCTTGATAGCATCACAGGAGATCATATTCGGGACTTCATAGAACAATTGAGACATAGCAAGGTAAAATCCAAGTCAAGGGACAACAGCAAGTACCTATCTGCAACGTCCATCCACAAACATTTCAAGTTACTAAATCACATGTTCAGCAAAGCAGTTGCATGGAAAATTCTGGATAAGAACCCCTGTGATGACATACCAAAGGACGAGTGGCCGAAACCCATCTACCACCGTTACCCAATCTGGGAAGAAAGCGATTTGCAAAAATTTCTTCAAATTTTAGAAGACTTGCCCAACAGAGTTTACAATGTGAAACATAAGGCCATGTTCTACCTTGCATTGATCAGCGGAGCAAGAGGAGGTGAAATTTATGCCCTGACATGGGATGATATTGACTGGAAGAAGCAAGTGGTACACATTAACAAGGCCCAAAAATACGTGAACAGCCGCAATGTGGAAATCTCTGCACCTAAAACTCCTGAATCTGTACGAGATGTATACGTGGATGATTATGTATTAGATTTATTGAGACAACACAGGATAAACCAGGATTATCAACTAGCTCGCAAGGGATATGCAAATCCGCATGGGTATATCTTTTTGGCCGTACACTTGAGAAATGATGAGGTGGTGCCAGTAAGTCCAAGCTGTCTCTACATGTGGTTAGATAAAATATGCAAAAAACATAATCTGCCTCACATCACGGTACATTCCCTAAGACATATGGCGGCTACCTATGCATTGAACCAAGGAGCAGCACTGACAACCGTCCAAAGCATGTTGGGGCATACGAACATCCGCACCACATCCATATATCTTCACCCATTGGAAGCACAAAAGAAGGAGGCAGCACATACCATGTCGAACCATTTGAAGGAATGGAGAAAGCAGAAAACCGATTCCGAGGATGGAAAACATTCATAAAGGATGGAAAATTTTTGCATACAAAAAGGAGGTTGCTTCTCGCAACCCCCGTAACTACTAAGTTGGAGCGGGCAAGGGGAATCGAACCCCCCTCCTCAGCTTGGGAAGCTGATATTCTACCAATGAACTATGCCCGCTTATGAAATTTATGTCACTGTCAATCTCACGCCATAAGGTGCAAATAAGGTGCAACCAAGGCAAAACTAGGATACCCTAAATCATCGCAACCCTTATGATTACTGACCTGGCAGATAGCCGTATTCTTTAGAACACTTACTTGGGAAGCTCGTATTCTACCGATGAACTATGCCCGCATCGACTCGTCCATTCTACCACCATCTGCAGCAAAAAGCAAGTTTTCTCTCGTAAAAATTTCTTTCTCAAGGTTTCAAGGTTTCTCAAAGGCTCTCAAACATCTTGCCCTGAGAAATATTATTTTCAAAATAAGAAGAAATCATCGTCAAAAAAGTTTTTCGATATCACTCTGTTTTTATACTGAATTCAAAAAGAAGCCAATAAAAGCATTTTTATTATTAAAAAATCTCGATTTTTATTAAAAGTAATATCATTTATATTATATATTTATGCACTTTTATCCCAGATATATCTCTTAATCCGTTTTTCACTATTGCATTTTTTCTCAAAAGTGCTAAAATACAAGTGGAGCATATCCCATGCTCCACTCCTAGAGCCTTGCAGGCTGTATCGTGAAAGCGATGCATACCTGCAGGGCTATATTATTTTTTCCTCGAAACAGCTTACAATTTGCCCTCAACCAGACGGAACAGTTCCGAGCCTTCCGCCGCGCCCGTGAACTCTGTGATGGCAGCTTTCATGCCATGTTCCTTGATATAGGACTGGATCTCGACTGCCTCGGCATCTCCCTCGAAATCGAAGTGCAGCGCCGCTGCCATGACCGTTGCCAGCGCCTCCGGCTGCTTGCCGCGCTCCAAAAGCTGCGTCGCAGGGGAGGTCAGGCGGTCTTTCGGGGAGAGCTTGCGCTTCGGGCCGCGGGCCACGCGGGTGACCTCATCGGAAAGATGGGGATTGCGGAAGCGGTTCTCCGTCGTCTCAATGTACTTCGCATGAACCTCCTTGTCGAAACCGTACTTCTCGACCAGCAGCGCGCCTGTCTCGGACCAGACCTTGCGGGCCATTGCCACGACTTCCTCGTCCTTCATGGCACTGTAGATGTCCTTGATGCCCTTTTGGTAGGCAAGGTAGGCGATGGAAGCGTGTCCCGTGTTCACGGTGAACAGCTTGCGCTCGATATAGGCCTGCAGATTGTCCACATAGGTCAGGCCCTCAATGGCAGGCTTCTCGCCCACGATCTTCGTTGCGTCCACATCCCATTCCGCATATGGCTCCACCTGCACCAGAAGCTTTTCTTCATTCTGCTGCAGCGGCACGATGCGGTCCACCGCCGCATCCGGGAAGCCAATGCAGACATCCACCTTTTTCTTCGTGTCCTCATCCAGCGCCTCATAGACAAAATTCTTCAGCACGGTCGAGCCGCCCACCATGTTCTCGCAGGCGATGATGTTGAGGGGCGCGTCCGTCTTCGCCACGCGCCTCGTGAGACCCTTCGCGATATTCGGGGCAATGAACTTCAAAATATTCGGCCCGATGGCGGTGGTCACGATATCCGCCTCTACGATGGCATCCAGCAAATCCTCCAGATGGGTATTGCTGTTGATGGCGGACACATGCTCCACCAGGATGCGCTCCGGCTGGTCTCCCACGATCTGGATATGGTACTTCTTCAGCTCGTTGATGTCATTGACCAGAGCTTCCGCCACGTCCACAAAGATGATCTCATAGCCGGACTTCGCCAGAAGCTGGCCGATGAAACCGCGCCCGATATTCCCCGCACCGAAATGTACTGCCTTTTTCATTTTCATTGCCTCCTAAACAATCACTTGGTGAAACGGGGAGAGATTCTCCCGAAATCTCTCCCGTTCCCATTTCTATTTTAAATCATTACTCTGCCTTCGTAAAGACTTCGTAAAGCATATCGACGTCTTTCGTCGTATAGAGCTTTTCCAGCTCCGCATCTCCGCACTCATCCATCGTGGTCGCGATATTCGCGAGGATGGCCAGATGATCGTTGTCCTTGCCTGCGATGCCGACGACGAGGTAGGCGCGGTTCTCACCGAACTTGATGCCCTGCGGATACTGCAGCACGACGATACCGGACTTCTTCACATGTTCCTTCACGGCGTTTTCGCCATGGGGGATTGCGATGCCCTTGCCGATATAGGTGCTGATGTCCTTCTCACGGGCAATCATGCCCTCTACATACGGTGCTTCGACATAGCCGCTCTTCACCAGCAGCTCGCCTGCCGCACGGATTGCCTCTTCCTTGCTGACGCTCGCCAGACCGAGCTTCACATTTTCCTTCAGGAGAACGCCTTCCTTGACCTGCTCGACCTCCACCGGCCCGCCGGCCGCTTCGACGCCTTTCAGACGGGCGCTGATGATGTCATAGACATTGTTGTTGGTAAAGTCCTTGATCCAGATATGCTCCGCCTGCGGAGAATCCTCCATGGCGCGGGCCGCCAGTTTTTCCTGGGAAACTACGATCTGGGCATCCTTCGGAATGTTGCCGATGGCGAAATTCTTGACCGTGATATTCGTATAGCCGTCCTTATGGAGCTTCTTGCGGAGCGCCGCCGCGCCGAGTGCGCTGGAGCCCATGCCTGCATCGCATGCGTAAGCGATGAACTTCAGATCCTTGCCGCTGACCTTGACTTCACCGGCCTGACCCTTGCTGGCAGCCTTCATGGCCTTCATGCTTGCTTGGGCATCTTCGAGGGAATCCCCTTCATCGGAATCCTTGGACATCTTGATGAGCGGGGAAGCAACGAGGAAAGAAACGATCGTGGCAACAATGACATCAGCGATATTCGCAAGGAACGCGCCTTTCGGCGTCATGGCGAGGATTGCGATGATGGAACCGGGAGAAGACGGTGCGATGAGGCCGCCGTTGAGCATATTCATCGTGAAAACGCCGGACATGCCGCCCGCGATCACCGCGAGGACGAGTTGAGGCTTCATGAGGATATACGGGAAATAGATTTCATGGATACCGCCGAGGAAGTGGATGATCATAGCGCCCGGCGAGGAAGCCTTTGCCATGCCTTTGCCCACGAACCAGTATGCAAGCAGTACGCCAAGACCGGGGCCGGGGTTCGCCTCGATGAGGAAGAACATGGACTTGCCAAACTCCTCGGCCTGCTGGATGCCCAGCGGAGAGAACACACCGTGATTGATTGCGTTGTTGAGGAAGAGAATCTTCGCAGGCTCCACCAGGATGGACACAAAGGGCAGGAAGCCCAGCGCCACGATGCCCTCGACGCCCGAGCGGAGCACATCGTTGATGGAAAGCACCACAGGGCCGACCACCATGTAGGACAGGATGGCGAGGATGCCGCCCAGGATACCTGCGGAGAAGTTGTTCACCAGCATCTCGAAGCCGCCCGGAATGGAATCCTGCACCGCATTGTCAAACTTCTTGATGCAGAAGCCGCCCAAGGGCCCCATGATCATGGCTCCGAGGAACATCGGGATATCCGCGCCCGCGATGATACCGCTGGTCGCGATGGCGCCTACTACGCCGCCCCGATGCCCATAGACTGCTGCTCCACCAGTGAAGCCTAAGAGCAGCGGGATCAGCCATTTCGACATCGGGCCGCCCACCTGGGCGAGATATTCATTCGGCATCCAGCCGGTGGGGATGAAGAGGGCTGTCAGAAAGCCCCAAGCAATAAATGCGCCGATATTCGGCATGACCATGCCGCTGAGAAAGCGTCCGAATTTTTGCATTGCTTCCTGAGCGCCGCCCTGCTTTTGATTGCTCATTTTCGTAACCTCCATTTAGTATTCGTATTGTTTGTTCATATTCACCAATAATACCTTCGTACTGCACTTTCACAAGGTTCTTTATGGCCACTTAAGAGGTCCTCGTTTAAGTTGATTTGATTATACAATAGCAAAAGAGACAAAACAAGCAAAAGACCTTGCACCATGTCCACAAGTCCATAGGACAAAATTAAAGGTACGCGTCATTCGTGGCTCAGAGGGCTTCAAACGAGCATAAAATTTCTGTAATGAAGCATCTTTGTGATAAAAAAGCGCCCTGCTCCACGTTTTGGGAGCAGGCGCCGATTTTGGGGTTTGGGGAGGAACAAGCCTTGGGTTTGTCGAACAGGTAGTCGAACAGGTAGACGATATGAGCGTGAAAGGAGAGTGTGTTCCATGCGGATTGTGGTAGCCACGGATTCTTTTAAGGAAAGTTTGACCTCTTTGGAGGCCGGAGAGGCGATTCGCGAGGGGATCGCCGCCGTTGACCCGGAAGCTCATGTGGATGTGCGCCCCTTAGCCGATGGAGGCGAAGGCACGGCAGAGGCTCTGGCGTTGGGGCTGGGAGGGCGTTTGGAAAAAGTTTCGGTCACAGGACCGCTGGGAAAGAAGGTCGAAGCCGCCTACGGCATCTTGCCGGATGGTGTCGCCGTAGTGGAAATGGCGGAGGCTGCGGGAATTGGCCTTGTCTCTCCCGCGGAGAGGAACCCTTACCGCGCCACAACCTTTGGTGTCGGAGAACTCCTGCGTCATGCCATAGCGAAAGGCTGTCGCCGTTTCATTGTTGGCATAGGCGGAAGCGCCACCAATGACGGAGGCGCCGGCATGCTCATGGCCCTCGGCGTTCAATTCCTTACGGCGGAGGGACGGGAAATATCCTTGGGGGCAGAAGGCTTGCGGGATTTGTGCGAGATAAGGACCGATGATGTATTGCCGGAGCTTGCCAACGCAGCCTTCCGCGTGGCCTGCGATGTGGAAAATCCCTTATGCGGTGCCAAAGGATGCAGCGCAGTCTATGGCCCTCAAAAGGGAGCGACTGCCGAAAGCGTGGCACAAATGGACCAATGGCTTGCAGGCTATGCCAGGCTGACGCAAAAAACTTTTCCCCATGCCGATCCCAATTTCCCCGGAGCGGGAGCAGCCGGAGGCTTGGGCTTCGGATTCCTCGCCTATACCCATGCCACGTTGGAATCCGGCGTGAACATCGTATTGGAAGAGACGAAACTGGAGGATTACATCAAGGATGCAGATCTGGTCATTACGGGGGAGGGGCGTCTGGATGCCCAGACCATGATGGGCAAGGCGCCATTCGGCGTGGCGAAGCTGGCAAAAAAACATCATAAACCCGTTTTTGCCTTTGCCGGTGCTGTCACGCGCGATGCCAGGGAACTAAACGCCCACGGCATAGACGCGTTCTTTCCCATTTTACGAGGCGTCTCAACCTTGGACGAAGCTCTGGACAAGAAAAATGCGCGGCAAAACATGAGAGACACGGCAGAGCAGGTGATGCGCCTGATTCACACCGGCATCAGGCGATAGGGAGATGCAGCGCACTAGTCATAGATATAGATCTCCAGAGACCGACGCCCGAAGAGCAATGCCTCCTCATGGGTGTCAAAGGCGATGTCAATGCGATTCCCTTTGATTGCATAGCCGATATCATCCGCCGTGGCGTCCCCGTATCCGGGGATGAACACGCGCGTCCCAAGGGGGATAAAGGAAGGATCCACCGCAATGATACCGCGCCGCAGGAATTTCCCGGTCGCCGTATGAAGATTCATACCGGGATCCATGGGACTGTAGGCCGACGCCTCCACATAGACCACACGGCCTCCTTCCGGAGCCGTCGTCGTTTGAGGCGGAGCCGCTGCCTCCGTGGTCTTCGGACTCACCTGCAAGGCAGCATAGGTCGCGCTGCCGCAGATGCCATCTGCCACAAGCCCATTATCTGCCTGAAAACGTTTCACTGCCGCTACGGTTTTCGGCCCGTAAAGCCCGTCCGCCGCATCGTTCAGATACCCGAGATCGATCAAATACTGCTGCACCAGCGTTACGCCATCCCCGTGCATTCCCGGCTTGAGCACCGTTCCCGTTGCCGCATAGGCCGAATGCTCATGCGCGTTGCCGGCGCTGCTGTCACGATTTTCCAGCCGGGAAAGCGTTTCCGCTCCGCAGATGCCGTCGACAGCCAACCCTACATCCTGCTGGAATTTCCGCACAGCCTCTTCTGTTCTGGGGCCATATGAGCCATCCGGCTGAGCAAGCAGATAGCCATGCTTCAGCAGCAGCTCCTGCATAGCCCGCACACGGTCTCCCTTCATGCCGGGCTTCAGCGCTCCCGAAGCTGCCTCTGCAGAGAAATTCGATCCCCCTGACATGTGTCCGCCCAGCATCGCATAGGTTTCATCCCCGCAGATACCGTCCGGCTCCAAACCTGCCTGCTCCTGGAATTTCTTGATAGCCGCCACGGTCGCAGCGCCGCAGACACCATCCGCTTCTCCTTGCAGGAAACCCTTGGAAATCAGCAGCTCCTGCACCTCCCGCACCTGTGCCCCGCGCATGCCCTCCTTGACCAGAAAGGCAGATTTCGCGAGACAGACCTGTGCCATCAGAACAGAAAACGTTATCGTCAAGAAGCAGACCAGTAGTTTCTTCCCCAACAGACGCCACCTCCATCGTGCAATTCCCGCTATGCAGGAATACATAAACCTATTATTTTATTCGCCCAAAATGCTGAAAATCCTTTTCGACGACAAAATTTAAGCAGCATAGATTGTTACATCTATGCTGCTGCCGGAAATTTTACATCATATCGAACACATTGTAGTGAGGCACCCATTTCACTCTTTGGGATGACGGCACTTCCACGCCGTCTATGGATTTTGGCACCGTCGCATCGGGAATCGCCATCATATTGGGCTTTTTCTCATATTGCTCCGTCACTTGCCCGTTCTCCATCTTTGTCACGCGAATCGTCCCATCCGGCATGATGCGCTTGATGGTCTCGACCACAGGCTGCTGCGCCGCGGCATCCTCCCCCGTCGCTTTCCCTGTCAGCTCCTCGTGGGTCTTCTCGATTTCCTCCAGTTCCTCCCTGCGCGCTTCCATCGCCTTCAGATCTTCCTTCAAGCTGTCCATTTTCTGCTGCAGCAGCGCCGAATAGGAAGCTTTTGCATTCAGTTCCTCCAGGAGCGCATTGCGCATATTGCCCTGCAGAATCTCCAGCTGCTGTTCCTGAAAGCGGTTCGCCAGCTTCTGCTTCTGCTTCTTCGTCGCG
Organism: uncultured Veillonellaceae bacterium; assembly: GCA_902785705.1. Classification (GTDB taxonomy): domain Bacteria; phylum Bacillota; class Negativicutes; order Selenomonadales; family Selenomonadaceae; genus UBA9786. The sequence goes on along the minus strand of CACZZN010000020.1, from coordinate 33,462 downwards.
CCGATGCTCATCCAGAAGGCATCCCCCGCGGTCTGTTGAAGCTGCATGCGGTCATACTCATCGCTGAGATTCTTGCTCCAGCTCTGCACTTTGTAATCTTCCCGCGTCGCGCCAAAAGACTCCATGGTGTAGGAGCCGCTGCCGCCCAAACGGTAATACCCATCGCTCGTCGAGCGGGTCTGCCGGATTTTGTCGAGCACCCAGCTCTCATAGCCCGCGTCATTTTTCATGGCTTCCCAGCCCGCATCGGTAATCTGGATGAATTCCTCGTCATTCGGGCGCGTCTCGTCAAAGGAGATATTGCTGATTTTTTCCGTGATATACGCCTTGTACTGGCTCATGCTCATATCCTTCGCGGATACTTTCCCCTCTTCCGCAGCACCGGCGTTCGCCTGCTGCAAGAGCCTCAGGATATCCTGATAGGAGGACGTGGACGCATCCGCCGCAGAGTTGCCCCCGGCCTTCTGCCACTGCGGTACCGCGCTCGAAATCGTTCCCAATCCATAGCTGCTGCTGGAATAAATATAGTTCCCACTCATAAAAGCCGCCCCTTTCCTCTATCCATATATCGGAGAAAATCGGAAAAAACTTAAGGCAACCTCATACTTTTATGGTATAATATGAACGCTTGATGAGTACGCGCAAAGCGAAAGGCAAGTTGAGCAAAACTATTTACCCTTGTGGTATTGTGTTGATATCTTCAGAGGAAAGCATGGTGATTTCTATGGCAAAGCAATACAGAAAACTTCAACATAAAATCCATCCGAAGCAGAAGGAACCGGACAAGCCGAAAGAAAAAATCGGCAAGGATTTCCTGCTGATCGGCATTATCTGCTTCACCATCTTCATCCTGTTCATCGGCTGGGAGTCCTTCGACGCCATAAACCGCGTGATGTATCTCCTGCTCACGATTTCCCTCTCCCTCACCTACGCGCGCCGCCACAGGGAATTCACGGAGACCAGGCGTATCCTGATCGAACGGGCCAGCTTTGTCTCCATCGGCCTCGCCGCCGCGCTTTTCTTTATCGAATTATACTACCAGTATTTTGCCTAAGGAACTGTCGAAAAATGCGCCCTTGCAGTCCACAAAAGCCGCAAGGGCGCAATTTCTATTTCACGCGCTTCTTTTTCTGATGTCGCAGGTACAAGATCAGGATCACGACGGCACAGACGATGACGAAAACAATGCTGGCCTCGTGCCCGATCTCAGTGAGCAGTTTCCAGCCCTCGCCGAGCATCATGCCGGCCCAGAGGATCAGCGCCGTCCACGGCAGGGAACCGATGAACGTATAAAAGAGAAACGGCTTGAGGCTCACATGCGCGAAGCCCGCGGGCAGGGAAATGAACGTGCGGATCACAGGCAGCATGCGGCTGAAAAAGACCGCTTTGAGCCCATATTTGTCAAACCAGTTCTGCGCCATATCCACATGGGATTTCTTGATGAAGAAATACTTCCCATACCGATCCACAAAGCGGCGCCCCTTCGCGTGTCCTACCCACCACGCAAAGACGGAGCCGAGCATGCCGCCGATCATCCCCGCTATCAGCGCCCCGCCGAAGCTCATTTGATCCGCAAAGATCAAATAGCCCGCAAAGCCCAAAATCAACTCGCTCGGAATCGGGATGCAAGCGTTTTCCATGGCCATGAGCAGCGCCACCGCTACATAGCCCCAATTCGCGATGAATTCCAGAAATACCTGCGATAACTGTTCCATACCATCTTCCTTCCCTGTTATACGCAAACAGCCCGCAAAGCCTGCGGGCTGTGTCATTCTGCATGGTGCCTCAGAGCGGAATCGAACCACTGACACGGGGATTTTCAGTCCCCTGCTCTACCAACTGAGCTACCGAGGCAAGTTGGTGGCTCACCCGGGATTCGAACCCGGGACACCCTGATTAAAAGTCAGGTGCTCTACCAACTGAGCTAGTGAACCGTTCACGATTTCACATTATACGGTATTTTCCCCGCGTTAGCAAGACTTTTTTCTTACGATTTTCTTCTCACCGCCGTGAACTTCTCAATCAGTTTCACCGGCTTATAGGACTCCTTGGCTTTCCGCAGGCCCTCGATCCCCATATCCTCCTCGCGATTGATATAGGTCATGTGCGCCCAGTCATTCTCCACGAAAAACTGATTGATCGCCGCGTAGGCACCGTTGATTTCAGGCGATGCCTTTTCCACGTGGATCACTGCCGTATCCTCATTGAGCTGCTCGCCGAAGGTGAAGGCGATGACCTGCCCGCCAAGGCGGATGGCTGCACCGCGCAGCTTGAAATCCTCGAAATTGTCAAAAACCTCATGGATGGCCGCAACCTCATAGCACATGAAATTGTCCGCATCCTCCGAATCCCTGCGCAGCTCATACCAACGGTTCAGCTCCTCCCTGCACTGGGGGATGATGTCCTTCGTGATGGAAAGATACTCCGCATCGGGATGATTCTTGCGGAAACTGTTCAAATGGTTCTTCTTGGAATGGAACTTGCGCCCCGCCAGCTTGATGAGATTCTCCGCAAGATAGACATAGTCGAAATTGATCCGATCCTCCAAAATCTCAAATGCAGCATCCGGATAGCTCCGCAGATCCTCCGCAAAGGACTTCTCGATGCCCACGAAGTTGAGGTTCTTCCCCTGCGCCGCGAAGTAGTCCAGAAACTTCCCGATGGCCTCCTGCATCTTCTCCTGCGGACCGATGGGCTGAAGCGCGCTGAGCACTCCGTCCCATTCCGACAGCATATACAGCACATCATCCTCTACGCACCAGCGGATCTGGTACGGCTGTCTCCACATGTAAAGATTCGTGAAATTGAAATGTGCATTCTCATAGTAACGGCTGCGGTAAAACTGATCAAAAACAGCCTTGTCCGCCTTTTCCAAAGGCTTGAAATCCATCTGCTCGCCTACCTTCCGTCCTCAAAGTTCGCTGACGGCAATGCCCTCATCCTGCATGAACTTCGACAGCTTCCATATTCCATTCATGACTTCCCGATAATGTTCCGGTGTCAAAGACTGCGGCCCATCCGAGAGCGCCTTCGCAGGGTTCGGATGCACCTCCATCATCAGCCCGTCCGCGCCCGACGCGATTGCCGCAAGCGCCATCGGGCGCACCATGCGCCACTTGCCCGTGCCGTGGCTCGGATCCACGATGACCGGCAGATGCGACAGATGCTTGACCGCCGCCACCGCGCTCAGATCCAAGGTATTGCGCGTATATGTCTCATAGGTGCGGATGCCGCGCTCGCAGAGCACCACATCGGGATTGCCCTCATTCATAATATATTCCGCAGCATTCAGCCACTCATCAATGGTCGCCGCAAGACCGCGCTTCAAAAGCACCGGTTTCCCGCACTTCCCGACCTCCTTCAGAAGGCCGAAATTCTGCATATTCCGCGCGCCAATCTGCAGCATATCCGCATATTTCGCCACCTGCTCGATGGCCTCCACCACCGTGACCTCCGTCACAATCTTGAGTCCTGTACGCTCACGCGCCTCCGCCAGATACTCCAGCCCCTGCTGTTCCAACCCCTGAAACGAGTAGGGAGATGTGCGGGGCTTGTAGGCGCCCCCGCGCAGGAACTGGGCGCCTGCCGACTTCACGATATCCGCCGCCTCGAAAAGCTGCTCGCGGGACTCCACCGCGCAGGGGCCTGCCATCACGACAGGCGTCCCGCCGCCAATCTTCACCCCGTCCACATCAATGACGCTGGACTGCGGATGGAACTCGCGGCTTGCCAGCTTATAGCTCTTGGAAATCGAGACGCTCTGCTCCACGCCGTCCATGGCGTCCACAGGCACCGAGGCCAGCTTGGTCTTGTCCCCGATCACGCCCACGATTTTCTGCTGCGATCCCTCCATGACCTTGGCCTCAAGGCCCACGCTTTCCACAGCCTCGATGACATCCTTGATGTTCTGCGCCGAAGCGTCAGGATTCATAATGATAACCATAGTTTTTCCCCTTTAGAAAATAGATAGATACCTCACTCCGGCTTTGCACGCAAAACCGGAAATGCTCCCAGATTTCTGAGCCAGATGCTCTTTTTCCGCACCGCCTCAATGGACTCCTCCAACTGTCCGGGGGCAGCGTCTGTTTCCAGATCGAAAAAGAAAATATAGGCCCCCAGCTCTGTCCTTGCCGGGCGGGACTCGATCCGCACCATGTTCACGCCGCGGAAGGCAAACTCCTCCAGCACTTCGCACAGACTGCCCGCGCGCTTTCCGTCAATCTGGCAGATCAGGAGCACCTTGTCCGCAGGCAGAAGCCTCTCGCCCTCGCCCCTTCTGCGCACCTCAAAAAAACGGGTGCTGTTTGCCATATTGTCCTGGATCTCAGTGGCGATGGTCCGCAGGCCGTACAGCTCCCCCGCACGCTTGGTGCAGATGGCAGCCCATCCGCTTTCCGCCGGAGCCTCCGAGACGATTTCCGCCGCCCGTGCCGTGCTCGGCGCCGTCAGCAGTTCCGCATCGGGGTACTCCCTCCGCAGATAGGCGCGGCACTGCGAAATCGGCTGTGCATGGGAGTAAATGCGCCGGATCTCACCGGAAGCGCACTTCGCCATCAGCTGATTGTGCACGGGCCAAATGAGCTCCCGCACGACCTCCAGACGATCGCTGCGCGCCAGCGTATCCAGCGTGATATTGACAGAACCCTCCAAGGAATTCTCCACAGGAACGACTCCCGCATCCAGTGTGCCATCCTCGACAGACTGCAGCACTTCATAGATCTCAGGGCAAATAACCAGCTCCATCGGCTCGGGCAAGAGCCGATCCAGATAGATTGCCGCTGCCTCGCTGTGCGTGCCGCGCGGGCCAAGAACCCCCATTTTCTTCATACCGCAAACCCTTTCTGTCAAAGTTCCCCCTTCAGCTTCATCAGCTCCGGACACAAATCGCCGATGGACTCTGCCAGATCTTCCTTCGGCTTCAGCAGGTCGAGGACAGGCTGCATCATCCGGCGGAACTTTTCATCGTCCTGCATCAGCGCCAGAATCGCAGCCGTGTTGGCGGCATCCGCCAGCGCTGTGTGCTGCGTCCCCTCGAAATTCCTGTCCATCGCTCCCAGTGCGTGCTTCAGAGCCAGATGATTGTGAAGCCCCAGCCGGTCATCGAACTGTTTCTGCAGATCGACCCAATGCGCCGTCAGCCAGCGTGTATCGAACTCCTTCAGCTTATAGCGGCACTCGTTGCGAAATTGCTTGAGATCCGACATGCTCCAGGAATAGATCGTCACCTCTTCCTCGCCGATCCATTCCATGAAGCGACGGAAGGCCTCCGCAAAATGCGGATGCCCCTCAACCATCTCGTTGGTAATGCTGGTGAGCTTCGTGATATGCTTCTTGATCTCCCCGTATTCCGGTCTTACATAGCACTGGAACTCGCTGACCTGTTGGAAACTATCATCCAGCCTGACAGCGCCGATTTCTATCACTTCATCGGTAAGGCTCCTGCGAACCTCCCGATACTCCCTGCTGATCGGATTCATTTCCAAATCCATGACTACATGATACATCGTATCACCCTGCGCTTTCTGGCTTCACTGATTTATCTTTCATTCATCTTCGTATCCTCTCTATTCTACGCTATCTTGCCCTTTTGTTCAACCTGTTTTTGAAATCTTGGCAAACACAAGCCCGTCCCATTTTTTTGTTTTTGCGGGAAAAAAGGATTGAAAAAGAGGATTCCTTTGTAGTATAATGATGATGAGTGAAAAGGATTTCACGTCTTTGTACCGGATAGAAAGGATGATGATTATGAGTTTCGGCGTAACATCTGCATTGAATTCGCTGAACCGTACGCATAGTTCGGCTGCGAAGCATATCCAGAACATCGCGACCGGCACGAGATACTCGACTGCTGCGAACGGAGCTTCCGAGTATGCCATCTCGCAGCGCATGTATGCAAATATCGGCGCAATCCGCCAGTCCAACGTCAATGCCCAGAACTCCAATTCTATGCTGAAGACGGCGTCCGGCGCGATTGACAACACGATACAGTCATTGAGTTCCTTGCAGCAGACACTGATCAATGCCAAGAACGGCACCAATGGCTCGACGGATCTGGCTGCGCTGCAGAAGACCGTCGATCAGACGATCTCCCAGATCAATGAGAATGCCAGCGTCACCTACAACGGCCAGAAACTTCTGGATGGCTCCGCCGGCAGCGTGACGGTCGCCGGAGCATGGGGAGATACCGAAGTCCCGCTGGGCAACATGACCTCGGAGGGGCTTGGCCTCACGGATGCGCAGGGGAATTCCACCATCAACGTGACGGATGCGGACTCCCTCGAAAGCGCACTGAATACGGTGACCAGCGCCCTGAACTCCGCCGTCGCGTCGCAGGGCACACTGGCGGAGGGCTTGGATGCCACGTTGGACGAGGCGACCACGCTTGGCGCATATCAGCAGGGACTGGAGTATCAGTCTGCCAACTATACGGTAGCGGAGGAAAATCTCACAGATGCCGTATCGACCCTCAGCGACACGGATATCGCTTCCGAGATCACGAAGCTCAAGAGCGACCAGACCACGGAGCAGCTTGCCATGTTCGGCATCAGGGCCATGCAGACCCAGCAGGCCAGCGTTTTGAAGCTGCTCGGCTGACGAGTTAGGGTAGTTCAGCATCGCAAGACATAGGAAGGGCCACGGCGATTGCCGTGGCTCTTTTCTTTTTCATTCGCTGACTACCAGTCCATGAGACAATCCGAACATTCGCAGTTAAAGCAAATTCGCGCCGTTACCATGAAACCTATCCGCCCGCATGCGATAGTAAACGTCTTCATCAATCATTTGCAGCATGATGTCCGCGAATTGGGGGTCGAACTGCGTTCCCCGCCCCTGCTCGATCTCGCGGCGCACGGCAGATTGCTCGATGATGTCGCGGTAGCTGCGGCGCGATGTCATAGCGTCGTAAGAATCCGCCACGGCGATGAGCCGCGCCTCACAGGCAATCTCTTCGCCCTTCAGTCCTTCAGGATAGCCGGTGCCGTCCCATTTCTCGTGATGGGAACGCGCACCGAAGGACAGCTTGGGGGAGTGATCAATCTTGCCCAGTATGTTTGCACCGATGATGGTGTGGGATTTGATCAAGGCGACTTCCTCGTCGGTGAGCTTCGCCGGTTTGTTGATGATGGCATCGGGTATGCCGATCTTGCCAATGTCGTGGAGCAGTCCCATGCAGTATATTTCCTGCTGCTGCTCTATGTCCATTCCCGCCAGCTCGGCGATGCGCCGGGAGTATTCCGCGACCCGCAGCGAATGGCCTTGGGTATAGGGGTCTTTCGCGTCGATGGTTTGGACGAGGGCCATGATCGTCGCGTTAAACAGCCGCTCGATGGTCGCCAGACGTTCCTCCGCCAACCGTGTCTGACGCTCGACTTCCTGGCGCATCATTTTATTGAAATGTTCGTTCTCAAGGACGCGGCGCACCCTTTCTCGCACCACCATCGGCGAAAAGGGCTTGCGTATGAAATCCACTGCCCCCCGCCGAAAGACCTCCGTTTCAATGTCGACATCGGTTTCCGCCGTCAGGATGATCACGGGAATGTTCCGCGTTTTCTCCTGCCGCTTCATGACGTCCAATACATCGACACCGCTCATGCCGGGCATATTGTAGTCCAGCAGCACGATATCCACATGATTTCCGTCCATGTAGTCCAGACCGCCGCGGCCACTGTCCCGTTTGATCACCTGCACCCCTTTGCCCAATACGTTTTCGATCATGTGCAGGTTGACGTCGATATCGTCAATGGCAAGAACCACCGGTTTATTCGTGTCAAATCTTATTCTCAACTTGCTCGTCCCTCCCGCATAAAATATGCCTACAGGCAAAACGCCCCCTCGCATGCACGCAAGGGGGTGATATCATTTTACTTCCGCACGGGGGCAGGCTCCGCATCCACTTCCACGGCAGGGACACGGGACACAATGACGGCCATGACCACGGCAAGGCACACAAATCCTGCGGCAAGTCCCAGCCAGCCATTTTGCGTGAAGCCGTCCACCGCGTAGCCGACAAGGCTGCATGCTGCCACTACCATCACGTAAGGAATCTGCGTCTCCACGTGATCCAGATGATGGCACTGCGCACCCGCAGAGGCCAGGATCGTGGTATCCGAAATCGGCGAGGCATGGTCACCGCAGACTGCGCCGGACAGGATCGCCGCCACGCAGAGCACCAGCATGGCAGACGCTTCGGCGCCGGCGCCAAGCACCGCAATGGCAATGGGGATGAGAATGCCGAAGGTCCCCCAGGAGGTCCCCGTCGCAAACGCAAGCCCTACTGCCACCAAGAAGAAAATCGGCGGCAGGAACATGAGGACGGACGCGTGGGCATTCACCAACGTGCCCACGTAGCCGCCCAAATCCAAATACTTGTCGCTGCAGATGCCCGAAAGGGACCAGGCAAGACACAGGATGAACACGGCCGGCACCATCGCCTTGAACCCCTGCCCGAAGCATTCGCAGAAGGAGGTAAAGCTGATGATTTTGCGCGGCAGGTACAAAAAGCCCGTGAAGACAAATGCAATGAAGGAGCCCACGACCAAGGACTTTGAGGAATCGCAATCCGCAAACGCACCCGCAATGGACGCGCCGTCATGGATGCCGCCCGTATAGAGCATACCGTAAACGCATGCCGCAATCAGCACCAGGAGCGGAAGGATGAGATCCAGTACCTTCCCGTTCCCCACCGTTTTCCTTTCTTCCTTCACGGCATCCGCGTACTCGGACGGGACAACGAATTGTTTCTGATTGCTGCGGACGGTCTTCCCCATCGCGGAGAAATCCCTTCCCGTCCAGATGATGAAGACCATGAACACGATGGTCAAAATCGCGTAGAGGTTGAACGGGATGGTCTGCAAAAACAGCGAAAAGCCGTCGATCGAGCTGTCCTCCGGCAGGGACGAGCCCACCGCCGCCGCCCAGCTCGACACAGGCGCAATGATGCAGATCGGTGCTGCTGTCGCGTCAATGATGTACGCCAGCTTCGCACGCGCAATCTTGAACTTGTCCGTCACGGGGCGCATGACCGTCCCCACCGTCAGGCAGTTGAAATAGTCGTCAATGAAGATCACGACACCCAGAAGCGAGGTCAGCCCCAAAGCGCTGCGCTTCCCCTTGATGACCGACCGCGCCCACTCCCCATAAGCGCGTGTCGCGCCGGATTTCGTGATGGCAGCCACCAGAATGCCAAGAATGACCAGAAACACAAGAATATTGACATTTCCCCCGACCTTCTCCTCCATGACCGCGAACAATGTCAGGATCGCCTCCAGCACATTGCCGCCCGTAAAGATCATCGCGCCTGAAAAGATGCCGATGATGAGGGACATATAGACTTCCTTCGTCCAAAGCGCCAAAACAATGGTAATGACCGGAGGAAGCACAGACCAAACCGTCTGTTCCACTGCGTCAACCTTCTTTCTATGCTTTTTAATAAAACACTTTTATTGTATAACAAATTTGCTATAGAGACAATACCCTATTACTCGCTGCAAACTCCATGCGAAACGGTGTTTCGCATTACGCCCTTACACGAAAACTAACCTCATCTGCGCCCTTACGGGCTTGATTCGCTAATTTTTCGTAGTAAACTTACCGGACACCTTCGGTGTCCACACGCCCTTACACGAAATCTAAGCTCCTGCTTCGCCTACGGCTTGCACTCGCTAAGATTTCATAGTAAAGGCATCCGCCAACTGCGCAAACTCTTCCAACGAGAGCGTCTCTCCCCTTCTGGCAGCCTCAATTCCCGCCTTTTCCAACGCCCCCTGCACCTCGTCCTTCAAAAAACCTGCCCCTTTCAGTGCATTCGAAAGCGTTTTCCTTCTCTGTCCGAAAGCCGCTTTCACCACACGGAAGAACAGCTTTTCATCCCGCACCGCCACCGGCGGCTCGCCGCGCACCTTGCAGGCGATCACCACAGAATCCACCTCCGGCGCGGGGATAAAGGACTTCGGCGGCACGTCCAGCACAATCTCCGGCGCGGTATAATACTGCACAGCCACCGAGAGCGCGCCATACGTCTTGGAACCCGGCGGCGCGATCATGCGCTCCGCGACTTCTTTCTGCACCATCGTCACGATCTTCCGGATGGGAAGCCGCTGCTCCAGAAGCGCCATGAGGATCGGCGTCGTGATGTAGTAGGGAAGGTTCGCCGCCACCTTGAAGGGCGCATCCCCCATGAGCTCACGAATATCTGTCTTTAAGATATCCCCTTGCACGATGCGCACATTCTCATAGCCCTTCAACGTCTCTGCCAGTACCGCAGGCAGCTTCTTGTCCAGCTCCACTGCCGTCACCTGCGCTCCCGACTCGGCCAGCCCCTGAGTGAGTGTCCCGATCCCGGGGCCGATCTCCAGAACACGCTCCCCTTCCTGCAGTTCCGCTGCCTCCACGATCCCCCGTACCACGGCAGCGTCAATCAAGAAATTCTGTCCCAGCTTCTTACTGGCCCGCAGATGAAACACCTTGAGGATATGCTGCGTCACCTCGCGGCTCGCTATGGTCGGATGTATCGCCGTGTCCATCCTCATGCCCCCTTTTCCTGCCCTGCTGCCAGTTCCCGCAGCCCGTTCTCGAATTCCTCCCGCGTCACACCATAGTGGTTGAGCCGCTGCAAAAAGGTCTTCGCATTCGCAAACCCCACACCCAGGATTGCTCCCAGCCGCGCTCTGCGCCTCGATGCATCCGGGCTGCCGCTCAGACCATGCTTCACCAGATCCGCGCTGCTGAACAGGTGGGAGGGCTCCCAGTTCAGCGTCCGCACCGTCTCCAGTGCCCTGCGGATAGCCTCCGGCTTCGCCTGCTCGATGCCGATATCGTCATTTGCCGTCGCATCCTCCACGGGCACAAAGGCATGCTTTGCATTTGGAAAACGTTTTCCAAGAAATTTCCGAATCCGCTCCCCCGCCGAGTCCGGATCTGTCAATATGATGATTCCCCGCCGCTTTTCCGCCTGCCGTATGTTCTCCAGTGCCTCCGGCTTCAGATTGAATCCCTCCGTAATGATGCAGTCCGCCTCCACCGCCTTGCGGATCGCCACCACATCCATCTTGCCCTCAACGACAAGCACTTCTTTTATCATCTTTCTCCCATCTCTCCATCATCTGCAGCAATATCCCGCCTTCGGGAGGCAATGGCATGTCCATAAGTGCAGCGTTGATATTTTGCGTGAAGAAAAAATTTTTTACATACGATGAAACATTCTAAAACAGTTTCGTTCAACCGAAGGGCGTTTAAGGAAACGCTGATTAATTCGCCCGCCCATCTTGACGCGAATCCTCGACATAGCACCACTATGACTGCGGTTTGTCTCCTTGGGAGGAACAAGCAATCCACGCCAATCTGGACGACCGCTTTAATCAGTGTTTCCTTAACTGTTTTTGAATGCTGAGTTAAATGTAAAAAATTTTTTTAGCAAAATATCTCCGCGGAACGTTGGACATGCCATTGCCTTCCGGCCACTTTCTCACACGCCCAGTTGCACAACCTCTTGGTACACATCCCCATGTATCTCCTCAATCCCCCGTATCACTCCGTCCTTCGCGCAGGCCACTCTTCTCCACCCATACTTCGCCGCCAGTTCCAAATAAGCCGCATGGCAGCGGTGCAGGTACTCCGCATCCTTTTCGTGGATATCCTTCGCCTGCGCCTTTTCTTCCGCCCGTTCTGCAATGAGCCTGTCGCTGATCTCCGGCGGCATATCCAGAAACACGACCAGATCCGGCACGGGGAGGCCCAGTTTTCCAAACTCGAAATCCCAGAGCCAGTCCAGAAATGCTCCACGCTCCGCCGCATCCGTGAGCTTCACCGCCTGATGCACCATATTCGAGGTCGTATAGCGGTCCGCCAGAATAATATCTCCCGCCTCGTAAAGTGATTTCCACTTCATGCGATAGGATGCATAGCGATCCGCAGCATAAAACGTGGAGGCCGCATAGGCATTCACATCCTCCGCATGTCCCCCGAAGCTCCCGTTCAGATACATCTTCACCAAAGCCGAGGAATCCGAGGCATAGTCGGGGAACGAGATGCGATGCACGCTTTTCCCGTCTCGCTTCAAATGCTCATAGAGCGCCTTGGTCTGCGTTGCCTTGCCGGAGCCGTCTCCGGCCTCAATGACGATCAGCTTTCCTCTTTTCACCCTTCTGCCCCTTTCAGGAATTCCTCAAAGTTTCACCTTTCATCGAATCACGCGCAAGGTGCGAAGCTCTGCATCCTCCGCCCCCACAATCCTGCGTCCCAGCCCCTGCATCCTGCGGATGTACGCGATCAAATCCCTCGATACTAGCTCTCCGGGGCACAGCACGGGAATCCCCGGCGGGTAGAACACGACCTGCTCCGCGCTCACGCGCCCTGCCGCCCGTTCCAGCGCCACACGCTCCTTGTCCGCAAAAAAGGCCTCCCGGGGCAGCATCCTCTGCTCCGGTATTTCCGGCAGCTCCATCGGAACAGAAAACGTTTCCTGTCCGAAATGATTCCCCGCCAGTCCCTGCAGCGCCCCCACAAGGCTCGCCAGTTCCGTTTCCGTGTCTGCCATGGAAAGGATGAACAGCAGATTGTACGGGTCCGACAGCTCGCACTGCACTTTATATTGATGCCGCAGGATGCGCTCAGCCTCCATGCCCGTCAGACCAAGCCCGCGCACAGAGATCGTGACCTTTGTCGCGTCCAGCCCGCAGACGCCGAGATTGCCCACGATTTCCTGCCCGAAGCTTTCCAGACCGTCCAACCCCCGCACAGCCTCACGCAGTCCCTCCGAGAGCCGCACGGCTCGCGCAATCCGCTCTCTGCCCTCCATTGCCATCTGCATCCTTGCAATGTCCAGGGATGCCAGTAGCAGGTAGTTAGGGCTGGTGGACTGCAGCAGGCTTGCCGCCTCCTGCACGCGGGAAAAATCCACCCTCCCCTTGCGTCCCAGCAGCATGGAACTCTGCGTCAGGGAGCCGAGCAGCTTATGCGTGCTCTGCGCCGCAAGATCCGCGCCCGCGTCCATGGCCTGCACGGGAAGCCCTTCATGGAATTTCAGGTGCGCCCCGTGCGCCTCATCCACCAGAAGCAGCATACCCTTTTCATGCAGAATCTTCGCCATCTCCCGCAGATCCGATGCCACGCCATAGTAGGTCGGTGATACCAGCGCCAGCGCCTTTGCGTCCGGGTGCTGTTCGATGGCCTCCCGCACGGTTTCCACGGAAAGCCCCATCGGGATGCCCCATTCCCCGTCAATCTCCGGAGAAAGGAACACCGGTCTTGCGCCGGAAAGCAAGATGCCGCCCATCATGGAGCGATGCGCATTTCTCGGTACAAGCACCGTGTCCCCCGGCGAAAGCGCAGCCAGAAGCATCGTATGCACCGCGCCTGTCGTCCCGTTGACCATGAAATACGCCGCGTCCGCCCCGTAGAGTTCCGCAGCCAGTTCCTGGGCCTCACGGATGCAGCCCGACGGCGCATGCAGGTCGTCCAGTTCCTCCATGAGGGAAACCTCTTCCCGAAGCCCCTGCGCCGTGATCAAATCCCTGAGCAGCGCATGTGCGCCCAGCCCCTGCTTATGCCCGGGCGTATGAAAAGCGAGAGCGCCATCTCCCGCATAGGCTTTCATAGCCTCCGCGATTGGCGCCCGATCCTGCCCATATTGCTTTCTGTCCAAACTGCCCATCGTCCTTATTTTTTTTCGGCGGCCTTTGCCTGCAGCTTTTCGGCACGCGCCCAATCCTCCTCTTTCAAGGGAATGCGCAGATGTACCTTCGTCCCCTTCCCGGGCACGGAGGTCACGGCAAATTCCGCCCCGATGATCTTCGCCCGCTCCTTCATGCCGATCATGCCGAAATGACCCTCCTGCTCGTCTTCCTCCGAAAGCTCATCCACGACCTTTCCGGCGTTTTCCAGCTCATCCACATCAAAGCCCTTTCCCTCATCCTCGATGAGGATGGAAAGTGCTGTCCGCGTGTAAAGCAGGCGCACCCTCGCCTTTTTTTCCCCGGAATGATGCGCGACATTATTGAGGGCTTCCTGCACGATGCGGAAAGCCGCCACTTCGATATGCTTCGCCAGCGGGATCTCCTTGCCGTCCACAGTGTATTCCGCATGAACGATGCCGCGCTCCGCCATCTTATGCGTGAGCTGGTGGACGGCAGGGCCGAGGCCGAGATCATCCAGCGCCATCGGCCGCATATCGAAGATAACCTGCCGCACGCTGGTCAGACAGTCGCGGATCTGCCCCCGAAGCGCCTGCAGACTGCGTTTTGCTTCTGCCGGATCATAGTCCACCAGCTTCTCACAGATGGAGGTCTGAAAAATGAGATTCGCCAGGTCCTGCGCCGGCCCATCATGGATCTCGCGGGACACCCGGTAGCGCTCGTCCTCCTGCGCCTTGATGACGCGAGCCCCCACGAACTTGTCCTTCTGTACGGTCTCGATCTGCCAGACGACCCCCTGGATTTGCGAGCTCAGATAGTTCAGCACCGAGCCGATGGCCAGCGCCAGATGCTCCGCCTGCTGCACCATGACCTGCAGATGGCGCAGGCGCAGTTCCATCTTATCCCGCTGGTCGCGGATGCGCTTTTCCTTGTCGCGCTCGACCCCCAGCGCCACCTGCACGTTCTTGACCAGTTCATAGCTTGCGCGGATGCGGTCCTCCGAGTAATTGGCAAAATTGCTGCTGACCCGCACCAGCTTCTGCTTCTCCACCTGCTCCTGCTTGGCGAGCGCATCCACCCGGTCGATGGTCTGCCGCGCCTGCTGCTTCAGCTCCTCCAACTGCCTGCGGCAGGCGTCCACTTCCGTCCGCGCCGTCTCATAGATATTGAAAATCTGTGATTTATTGTCCTCGATCGTGGAAATCGTACTGTTCAGAATGAGCTTCAAGGAACTTCCGTCCAGCGGCCCATCCGCATTCAGCAATTCTTTTATCTTTGGCTCCGGCATTCCCATCCACCCTCTTCCAGTCGCTCCTATCCATATTCTACTTGCAAATCGGCCTGCCGTAAAGTATTTTTTGCAATCGCATGACATGATTGTGGATAACATTTATCCACAGCCGGTTTCCTATTTTGCTATCCTTCCTCTGAAATCCACCTGAATTTCCACATTTTATCCACAGAACATCCCCTGTTTGTGAACAAAAAAGTGGATAACTGTCATAGAAACGACAAATTATCCACAAAGAAATCGTTTTCTGTTCCTTTATCTTTTTTTCTTTCCGCTCTTCTCCCGACCGGGCTGCTTCTCATGGCGCTTGCCCCAAAAGCGCAGCAGAACCAGCGCAAGCAATGCGCCCACAACGATATAAATATCCTCGAATTTGAACAGCGCTCTGGCGCCCTCCTCCTGTGTCTTCACATAGATCGCGCCGAGCACCAGGATCACGACCAGAACATTGGAAATCACGGAGCCATGTTTCTTTAAGAATTCGATTGCCCTCACCCCCATTCCTTGTATAGTAACGTCATTATTATTGCATACAGCCCCCCACCACCGCCTGCGGCGGTCCCCCGCCCCCCATGGGGGCGGACATATGGTATAAGCAATGATTGTGTCGTTTACTATAACATTCTATGACAAAATATCGGTTTCTGCAACTCCTGAAAAACTGTATACCGGTCTTCACTCCTCCGGAACAAAGACGATCTGCACCGGCAGATTGGAGGCGCCCGGCGGGGAGAACTCTACGTGCAGGTGCTGCCCTGCCTCAAATGCGCCCAGATACTCCTCCTCTGCAGCGCCCTCCTTCCGTGACTCCTCATCCCCAAAGACCATGGTGGCGCTTGGCACAGGGTGGTGCACCGCAGGAGCATTGTCCGCCCGAACGGTCATGAAGCCCGCATAGGCGCCGCCCATTGGCCGCAGATAGCATCGGAAACGGCCTTCGCCGGTGGTCGGGATATCAATGTGATAATTCACGCCGTAATTCCCTACATCCGTCACCTGCGAACCATCCATCGCATCGACACCCGTTTTGAAGACATCCACCACGCCATCGGCCAGCAGGAACCCGGCCGTGCCGTCCTTTGCGGGATCGTACGGATGCTCTGCCCGGAGCGTCCGCTCCGCCTCCCGATACGTCCCGCGAAGCATCACATGGTCTTTCTTGTGGGATTCCGCTTTTTTCAGGAACTCCACCGGATCCGTGCCCTCCGGATATGCCAGCACCGAGATCCTGACGGGCTGCTCCGCGGTGAAATCATAGATGCCGCAGATGAGCTCATCCTTGTTCACTACCCGCTCTGCCATCCGACGGTCCAGCAGCTTCGTCTTCTTGCTCACGAAGAACTCGGTATCCGTCTGCGGGCGGCCATAATAAAGCTCCTGCGAGCCCTTCCCCACCTTGCAGTAATCATCGGACGGCCCCGAGATCACGCCCTGCTGTATCTCGATGGTATTAAACTTTCCCGTGACATTTTCCGCCAGCGCCACGATCTGCTTCGGCTTCTTCGTGTCATTCACATGATAGTAGTAGAGGCGTACCCGCCCGCTCACCACATCCGAATAGAGAATGCCGTTCTCCCGCACATATTCCGGACTGTCCGAAAAGAGCAGCGTTCCGCCGCCGTCCTCCTGCATCATCGGGAAATCCTTGATTTCCATACGCTTCCAGTCCATCACACGCTCCTCCTGCGCTCCGGCTTCCGCCGCTCCCATGCCGCCGACCAACATAGCCGCAAGGCACAGGCAAGCCGACGCTTTTTTCAGAAAACACATCTTCATCTCATCCTCCCACATGCTGTTTCCAACCCAATTTTGCCATCCATTCCGCCTTCAAAAGCCGCCAGCGGAACTCCCAAAGCCCGAAATGCGGTCTCGGGATATTCACCCGCTGCAGGAGATACGGGTTCGTCTGAAAGGTATTGAGCCCAGCATCCCCCGTGACCGCCGTCAGGTATTCCTCTTTCTGCAGCAGCTCCGTCAGTTCCGCATCGTATGCCCCGTTGGGATAGGAAAAGCTGAACACCGTGCGGATGCCGTTCCACTCCATGAGCAGCTTGGAAAGGCGCAGCTCATCCGTGCGCTCCTCCGCAGAAAGCGTCGTCAGCGGCAGATGATTCGCCGTATGGCTCCCGATCTCCACGCCCCGCGTCTGCATCTCCCGCAGCTGATCCCAGGTCAGATAGCCCTTCTGCCCGATATCATTCGTGACCATGTAGACCACGGCCTTCATACCATGCTCCTCCAGAATGGGGAGCATGACCTCATAATTATCCGCATAGCCGTCATCAAACGTCAAAATCACGGGCTTTTCCGGAAGCTCCATCTTCCCCTTCCGCGCCTTCATATAGTCCAGCGCCGTAATGGTCGTATAGCCCTCGGACTGCAGATAGTCCAACTGCTTCCGGAACTCCTCCGCCGGCACGCTGTACTCCCAATTCTCCGCCATTGCCTCATCCGACACCTTATGATACTCCAGAATCGGAAATCCCTCCGGCCTCGGCGCCAGCATCAGCCACACGAAAACTGCGGCAACCAGCACGCCGATCCCCGCAAAAGCCGGCATCATCCAGCGCCATTTTCCCTGTAAATGCAACAAGTTTCCTCCTTAACAAATGTCATCCGGCCTGCGACGCCATCCGGCGCAATTTCCGGAAGCGGTGGTTCAACCCCGACTTGCTCACGCAGAGGATTTCCGCCAGCTCGGTCAGGGACGCGTCGGGATGCTCCATGCGCGCCTCTGCAGTCTCCCGCAAAAGCTCCGGCAGGCTCTCCCACTGCCCTGCCCGCTGCAGCAAGCGGATATCCTTCATCTGCCGCCCCGCAGCATCCACGGCCTTTTGCAGATTCGCGGTCTCGCAGTTCACCAGACGGTTGACCTGATTGCGCACCTCCTTCAGATTGCGCGCCACCTCAAAGGCCTCCACCGCCTCATCCGCATGCACCATGCCAAGGAAATCCATCACCGCGTCGCCTTCTTTCAGATAAACCACGTAGGCTCCCTTGCGCTCCGTCATGCCCACGGGGAACTCCATGCGGCGGAGCAGATGGCGGAGAAACTCCGCGAACGCATAGCTCTGTGTCGCCATCTCCAGATGGTAGCTGCTCTCCGGACGGCTCACGCTCCCGCCCCCCAGAAAAGCCCCCCGCAGGTACGCTGCACGACAGCAGTGATGGCGCAGAATTTTTCGGTCAGGCTCCACGCTCAGGCTGCCCTCCCGCAGGAGATCCAGCGCTGCCAGAAGCTCCTCCACATTCGGCGCGGGAGCGATGCGAACCCCATAGCTGTTGTTCTTTTTCAGCCGCTTCGCACGGCTCACCATGACTTCCGTTCGGATATCATGCCCCAGCCCCTTCAGCAAAGTCAATCCCTTCCGCGCCACCGCCGCGTTCTCCGTCGCAAAGTTCAGCCCGAACCAGCGCCGCTCGCCCCATACGACCGCCGCTCCCATGCGCAAAAGCGCCGAAAGCTCCGCCATCCTGCAGCACCGCTTCTCGCCCGTCACCCGCGCCAGCTCATTCTTCACTTCCGTAGCAAATGAAGCCACGCACCGCCCTCCTCAAAACACAAAGGAAATACACATTTCCACTCATTTTTGGCCCTTGACATCAAATTCTCCGATGCCCCCCGGCTTGAGCTTATAGATCATCCGCATCACGCTGTTGCAGAGCTTTTCCGGGTCATGCCGGATCTGATCCGTCTCGTGGATGATATCCGCTTTCACGAAGCCGATGCCCAGCGCATTGATCGCCTCATCATCAATTTCCACAGGATACGCGCCCTGCTTCGCGTAATACGCTTTCATCTCGTCCGAGATCACGCTGGAATTGACCAGCATATAGTCGATGATTCCCTTGCCCGCATGATCCATGATTGCCTTGGCGTGCATCGAAGCCGTATAGCCATCCGTTTCTCCCGGCTGGCTCATCACATTGCAGATATAGATCTTGATGGCGCGGCTGTCGCGGATAGTCTCCGCCACGCCTTCCACCAGCAGATTCGGCATCACGCTCGTATAGAGGCTCCCCGGCCCCAGAATGATCGCGTCCGCCTGACGAAGCGCCTCGAGCGCCGCCTCCACAGGCTGCACCTTTTTCGGGAACAGATGCACCCGCTGGATGCGCTTATGTGCCTCCGGGATCTGGGACTCTCCCTCTACCACCGTCCCGTCTTCCATCGTCGCGTCCAGGCGCACATGCTCCTTGCTGGCGGGCAGCACCCGTCCCTTGACTGCAAGAACCTTCGACGACTCCTGCAGGGCAGTCTCCATATCTCCCGTGACCTCATTCATCGCTGCGAGAAAAAGATTCCCGAAGCTGTGTCCCGAAAGCGCGTTGTTGCCCTCGAACCGGTACTGGAACAGCTTTTCCATCAAGGGCTCCGTATCCGCCAATGCCACAAGGCAGTTGCGGAGATCCCCCGGCGGGATGATGCCCAGATCCTCGCGCAGCCGCCCCGATGAGCCGCCGTCGTCTGCCACCGTCACAACTGCCGTCACATTGCTGGTGGATGCCTTGATCCCCCGGAGCAGCACCGACAGCCCATGCCCGCCGCCGACCACTGCCACGGCGGGGCCTCGGCCGAGCTTCCGCTTCTCATAGATGAGATCCACCAATCGTTCCGAATTGTCCGGCAACAGCACCGTGATGACCGAGCGGATGATGAACCTCGTCGCCGTGAGCATCAGCACGATGCCCACCAGTACGAACAGCAGCCCCGCGATGGTCGTGATGATATAGTTATAGCTGCCCTGCCACAGGTAGACCGCACGGAAAATCGCTTCCTCGATCAGATCCAGATACTTGTAGTTGAATACCAGCGCAAACCCCAGACTGACCAGCAAAACGCCCACGGAGAAAAGCCCCATCCAGCGCTTGAATTTCATGCCGGGATACAGCCATTTGAGTAAATGCATATGCCCTAACACTCCTCACGCACATGCTCCCGCACGTCGTTCTTCATCAGATCGCGATGCTCCAGACGTACCGCATGCCCTTTGGCCTTCAGAAGGTCGAAAATATGCTTTGCGATGAACACGCTGCGGTGCATGCCGCCCGTACAGCCGACGGCAATCACCAGCTGCTCCTTCCCTTCCTTCACATACTGCGGCGCCAAAAATTCCATCAGCGGGTCGAGATGCCGCAAAAACTCCCGGGTCACGGGCTTCTCCTGAATGTATGCCGCCACCTCCGGCACTGCGCCGCTCTTGTGGCGCATGGATTCCACATAGAAGGGATTCGGCAGGAAACGCACATCCAGCACCATGTCCGCGTCCAGCGGCATACCGAACTTGAAGCCGAAGGACAGCACATTGATCGTCATCTGCTCCGTTTCCGCATTGCCGAAAATCCGTACAATCTTGTCCCGAAGCTCCACTTTCTGCAGTTCCGAGGTGTCGATGATATAAGTCGCCTTGCTGCGCACCTTCTCCAGACGCTCCCGCTCCTTCGCCACGCCCTCTGAGATACGGGAGGACGGCGCCATCGGATGGCGGCGGCGCGTTTCCTTGTAGCGGCGGATGATGGCCGCGTCCGAGGCATCCATGAAGAGCATTTCATAGGGCTCATCGTTGCGGTCCATGTCTTCCAGCACATGCAGAAAGGTATCGAAGAACTCGCGGCTGCGCGTGTCCACGACCAGCACGACCTTGCTCACATGTCCCCCCACATGGGCGCAGAGCTCCGCGAATTTCGGGATGAAGACCGGAGGCAGATTGTCCACGCAGAAGTAGCCAAGATCCTCCAGATAGCGGCATGCCTGTGTCTTGCCGCCGCCGGACATGCCCGTCACGATCACGATGCGGGATTTGCCCGAGCCAGTTTTTTCCATCTTGTCCAGCCCCAGATCCAGCGTCTGGGCAATCTTATCCAAATCTTCCATAAATGCCTCCCTTAGTTCTTTTCAAGCACATAGCGGTAAATTGCGTCCGCAAATCCATCCTCCAGACAGTCGCCCGTCACATAGTCGCAGACAGCCTTGACCTCGGGGATGGCATTTCCCATGGCAACGCTCTTCCCCGCCGCCTGCAGCATGGGGATGTCGTTGTTGCCGTCTCCGATGGCCATGACCTCATCTTTTGTAATGCCCATGCGCTCCGCAAGCAGGGTGACAGCAGCCGCCTTGCTCACGCCGGTCCGTACCAGCTCGATATAGCGCGGACTGGAGCGGAACACCTCCAGCCGTCCGGCGAAATGCTCCGAAAGCGCCTTTACACGCTCCTCAGCCTCCTCGGGGCGCGGCGCGATGCAAAGAAGCTTCGGCGTCTCTTCCGTGATTTCCCGCATGCCGTCCCACCCGACAGCCTCCCCCGTGACAAGCTGGGACTTTTCATATTGGTCGGACAGTTCCGTGTGCTCAGGATAGCGCAGCGAATCCCGGCTGTAGCTTTGCACATACCAGCCCCTCGATTCGCAGAAATCCAGAATTTCCACGACCAAAGACGGCTCCAAGCAGCTGCGATAGATGACGTTCCCGTCCACGGTCTTGATCAATGCCCCATTATAGGTGATGATCGGCACGTTCACGCCCAAAGCCTGCGCCACGGGCAGCGCCGCACGGTACATGCGTCCCGTCGCAATCGTCACCGTCACGCCCGCCGCCACAGCATCCTGCACGGCACGGATATTCCCCTCCGACACCGTCGCCTGCGTTGGCAGCAGCGTCCCATCCAAATCCGTCACAAAAAGCTTGATCGCCATAGACTACCCTCCATCCGTCGTGTCATTCCTCATATATGTATTGAATTATCGCATATAACAGTGTATAATGGGGACATAGAAGGTGCGGCTGTGACAGCCAGCCCTTGCTAAGGAACTGTGCAAAAATAATCGCTACAGAATGCGCAGGATGAATTTGTCATGACAAGGCGGAGGAGTGAGTCATAGTGGTGCTATGTCGAACGACGACAACGCAGTCATGGCAGATTCAGACAAGCAGAATGCAGTGATTATTTGCGCACAGTTCCTGAGTTAAGTCACAAAAATGACCGCCAAGTTTGGACGCTTTGGGCGGTCATTTTCGTTTGTTGAAGTCTGGCGCCAACCGTCAAAAACCGCATCCTCTATACACATGGATATTATACGACAGTCCAAATGAAAAGTCTATCATGCTTGCAAAAGTTGTCTTATCGTGACTTTTGTAGTATACTGCTATTAGGAGCAGATTGGTGAGCCGGCTTTTCCTCCCTTAGGGAGGTGAGCGCTTATGACATTGTATGAGAAGCTTTCGATAGCGTTAACCGCAGCAATGTTGTTTGTCGCGATACTCGACCTCTTGACTTAGGCCAGAGCAAAAGAAAAAGCCGCCTCTATATGGACGGCCTCTCCCTTTGAACTAAAACGGAGGTGAGCTGGCGCCTACGAAACACCATTTGCTCCTCTTGTCTGTATTATATCACACACAGACCCAGTTTACAAGAGTTAAGGAAACACTGATTCATTCAACGTTTCCTTAAGGAACTACAGAAAGCAAGGTTCGCCATGAAATACTTTGTCACGATTTTTGCGGTCCTGCTCATGCTCACGGGCATCTTCGGGCTTTCCTATACCTGGCATATCGACCATCGCACGGCTGACAGCCTTTCCGCCTATGCGCGCATCGACTTCCAGAGCTCCTACACAGAGACGGGGAAGTTGGAGGGCGCGGTGCTTTCCCTTTGGGATTATCGCTATGACAACTCCAAGCTGCTCCCGAAGGCCATCCTCTATACGGACGGCGACGCATGGGAAATGCCCGCAACCGTCAAACAGACCTCGCCGGGCATCGATCCCGAGCACCGCTTCATGAACGAAAACAAATTATTCGTCGAGCTTCCGCGCTCCAGTCTCCCCGCTGTCAAAAAAGCGGAAGAAGTGAGATTCCGCTTCTACTACGACAACGGCCAGGTCATCGACCTGCCGCTGAACGCACCCGATCTGGCATACTGGAAGGATCAGCTTTAAGGAAACGCTGATTAAATGAGCTAGCGACGCGCAGCTAGTCCTTTAGGGCAGAGCTACGTCGAACGGCATCTGACGCAGCATGACAGGAAAAGACTCGGCAAGGGCAAAAGGGAATTAATCCGTGTTTCCTTAACAATGATGGCGTCTTGATTTCTTGACATCAGGAAATCAAAGGGTTAGAGTATAAGTGAAAATGAAAAATCACGGCAAAAAAAGGAGCATTCTTCCTATGCATAGCACAGAGCCGGAGCAACGCTCCGGTTTGAGACCGTATCTTTCCCCCCTGAATGTCTGGGCGCTGTCCTTCGGCTGCGCTGTGGGCTGGGGCGCTTTTGTGATGCCCGGATCCACCTTCCTGCCCATCGGCGGACCGCTGGGGATGGCCATCGGCATGGGCATCGGCGCCTGCATCATGCTGATCATCGGCTGCAACTACCACTATATGATGAACCGCTGTCCGGATGCGGGCGGCACCTATACCTATGCAAAGCGCGTTTTCGGCTATGACCACGGGTTCTTGAGCGCCTGGTTCCTCCTGCTCGTCTACGTCGCCATCACTTGGGCGAATGCCACGGCGATTCCCTTGATTTGTCGGCATCTCCTCGGCGACGTGTTCCAGGTGGGGCTGCACTACCAGATCGCAGGCTTCGATGTCTATCTGGGGGAAGTGCTCCTCGCCCTCTCCTCCCTCTGGCTGACCGGTCTGGTCTGCATCCGGGGCAGGCATCTCGCCGCACGGATACAGACCATCATGGCGCTGCTGCTCATCGGCGGCGTGCTGGCGTGCTTCTGCACCGTGCTCGCAAAGCTGGGCAGCGACATTCTTTTCATCGCCCCTTCCTTCCCGCCGAACGCAGACCCCATCGCCGCCGTCCTCGGCATTGTCGTCCTCGCGCCTTGGGCTTTTGCGGGCTTCGAGTCCATCTCCCACGGGACGGAGGAATTCCGCTTTTCCCCCAAAAAGAGCCTTGCCCTCATGCTGGCCGCGCTCATCGCGGGGGCAATCGTCTACACGGTTCTTTCTCTGCTGGCGGCTTCCGCCCTGCCCGCAGGCTATCGGCACTGGCCCGGATATATACAAAATCTCGGCAACATGCCCGGATTGGCAGGGCTTCCGACGTTTTACGCCACCGACAGCATCCTGGGGCAGCATGGACTTTGGATTCTCGCATGCAGCGTGGCCGCCGCTGTCATCACCGGGCTGATCGGGAATACCCTTGCCATGAGCCGCCTGATTTACGCCATGGCGCGGGACAATCTGCTCCCCGACCGCTTCCTGCGGCTGAATGCCGCCCACTCGCCACGGAACATCTTCCTTTTCTTCCTGCTGATTTCCCTGCCCATCCCCTTTTTCGGACGGACCGCCATCAGCTGGATCGTGGATGTCAATACCATCGGCGCCACCATCGCCTATGCCTATACCTCCGCCACCGCATTCATGGCCGCAAGGAAGGACGGGAATCGGGCGGTGCAGGCTACGGGTGCCATCGGCTGCGTCATTTCCCTGCTGTTCTTCATCTACTTCATGGTGCCCGGCATCGCCTCCATCAGCACCATGGCGACCGAGGCCTACCTGATCCTGATTGTATGGAGCATTTTGGGCTTCGTGTTCTTCCACTATATTTTTCAGCGGGACACCGGGCACCGGTTCGGCCGTTCCACGGTCACATGGATTGCGCTCCTCTTCATGATTTTCTTCACTTCCATGCTATGGTTCCGCCAGACGACCCAGGAAACCACGGAAAGCACCTTAGGCAACCTCGGCAGCTATTATCGCGAAAAGCTGCATGAGCACGGCGTGGCGTTCAACCGAGGGGAAATCGCCGACACGAAAGCCCATTTCCAAGAGCAGATCGAGCTCATCAATACCTCCATGACCGAGCACAACATTGTGCAGATGACCTTGATCATCATCACCCTCTTCATCATGTTCAGCATCTACAATGTCATGATGCGGCGGGGGCTGGACATGGAACGGCAAAAAGCCGAGGCGGAGCAGAGCAACAAGGCCAAGAGCATCTTTTTCTTCAACATGAGCCATGACATACGGACGCCGATGAATGCCATTGTCGGCTACGCTGCCCTGATGAAAAAGGATGGGAGCCTGTCGGACAGCGCAAAGGACTACCTCCGCAAGATCGAGGCTTCCAGCGACCATCTCCTTGCGCTCATCAACGATATCCTGGAAATGAGCCGCATCGAGAACGGGAAGATGGAACTGGAAATCGGGCCCGCCGATCTCGTGAAGGCGCTGGAGGATGTACGGGATCTCTTCGCCCCTCAAATGGAAGCCAAGCACATCGCCTATGCGGTGGACACACGGCATGTGGCGGACCGGACGGCGCTCTGCGACGCGAAACGGCTGAACCGCGTCCTGCTGAATCTCGTGAGCAATGCCTACAAGTTCACGCCGCAGGGCGGAAAAGTCAGCGTCACCCTGCAGCAGACAGGCACGGCGGACGGGAAGGCCTCCTACGAGATACGGGTCAAAGACACGGGCATGGGGATGACCCCCGAATTCGCGGCAAAGATCTTCGAAGCGTATACACGCGATCGGACGGCCGACAATATCCAGGGAACGGGGCTGGGCATGGCCATCACGAAAAGCATCATCGACCTGATGAACGGCAGCATTGAGGTGCACACCGCCCAGGGGAAAGGCTCGGAGTTCATCGTCCGCCTGGACTTCCCCATCGCCCCGGATGCGTCGGCAGGGGCGGGCCTGCCCAGCGCTGGCGCCGAGGACACTGCCGCCATTGACTTTTCGAAAGTCAAGCTGCTTCTGGTGGAGGATCTGGAAGTGAACCGCGAGATCGCGATGCTGATTCTGGGCGAGTTCGGCTTCCGTGTCGAGACCGCAGAAAACGGGAAAGTCGCCGTGGAGAAGATTGCCGCTTCGCAGCCCGGCGAGTACCGGCTGATTTTGATGGATGTGCAGATGCCCGTCATGAACGGCTATGACGCGGCGAAAGCCATCCGCGCCCTGCCCGACCCGCAGCTTGCCTCCATCCCCATCGTCGCCATGACAGCGAACGCGTTCGCCGAGGACGTGGAAAACGCAAAAGCCGCCGGCATGAACGGCCATATCGCAAAGCCCCTCGACATAGCAAAAATGATGGAGACCCTGACGGAGGTATTGCGCGGAAGCGGGCAGTGAAGGAAACATAATGATTGAGACGCAGCAGGATAAAGGGATGGGGAAGGAGAATACTACAGTATTCGAAAAAAGAAATGGAGGAAAGATCAATGCGTAAAATTTTCAACATAGGAGCCGTCTCCTTCCTTCTTGCGCTTGTTTTTGCTTCCGCACATGTCACGCCGGCATGTGCGGAGCAGCGCGTGATTCCCTATCCCCCGGGATTGGTGACCGACAAGGAAGGAGCTTCCTCAGCGCCGAAGGAAATCAATCATGCGGATTCCATTTATTTCAAGATGCCCGATGTTTATTCCATGACGTCTTCCAAGGGGCGCGTCGTGCTGCCCCACTATCAAACCTATCAGCAGACCACGGAATACACCTGCGGTCCCGCAGCGGCCCTGACGGTGCTGTACCACTACGGCAACCATGACTATGACGAAATGAGCCTCGCCAGGGAAATGAAGACCCAAGGCTACCCCATCGGCACCAATCCGCGCAATATGGTAAATTTCTTCAAGAAAATCGGCTGGCAGGTCGAAAGCAGTTTGGATTCTCCCACTTTCGCCGATTACGGTGCCTTTCGCGAATTCCTCTGGAAGAATCTGCGGCAGGGAACGCCCGTCATGGTGGAAAACGTGGAATGGGGCGGTCATTGGCGCGTCATCATCGGGTACGACACCATGGGGACAGAATCCACTCTTGATGATGTGCTGATGATGGCAGATCCTTATGATACCTGCGACCATTGTCAGGATGGCTATACCATCTCGAACGGGGAAAAATTTTTCTCCATGTGGTTTGATCACTTCATGCTGCCCGATGATCAGCGAGAACAGCCCTGGATCATAGCCAGGCCACAGAAATAATTCTTACCGAAAGAACTAGAACTGCCCCCCGCCGACAACACAAAGAGTTGCCGGCGGGGGGCAGTTTCTGCGCTACGCCCTTACACGAACTCTGCGCCTATTCATAGTAGACGCGAGGCACACGGGCGGATACCATGCAGGTGACTTCATAGTTGATGGTATCGAGCCATGCCGCGGCCTCATCTGTGCTCAGCGTGGGCGAACCGAATAAGGTTGCCTCCATGCCGACCTTTGCCTCCGGGATGTCCGTGATATCCACCATGACCTGATCCATGCAGACACGCCCTGCAATGGGGGCACGCTTTCCGCAGATTTCCACTGCTCCGTGTTTGGCGTAGGCACGAACATAGCCATCCGCATAACCAATCGGAAGCGTGGCGATGCGGCTTTCCCGTTCTGTGCGGAAAACCCGTCCGTAGCCGATGGTCGTGCCCTGCGGGACGGTTTTGATGAATGCAATCCTCGCGCAGAGCCGCATGGCAGGACGCAGGTCAATGGGATGCGTGACCTCATCGGATGGCCATAGCCCATACTCGATGATGCCCGCCCGCACCATATCGAAATGCGCCTCCGGTATCTCAAGAATCGCCGCTGATTCCGCGATATGCTTGATGGGGATCGCAATGCCCCTCGCCTCCACCGCGCCGATCGCCCTGCGAAATGCCGCAAGCTGCTCCTGCACGAAGCTTTTGTCCGTGGAATCCGCCACCGCAAAATGGGAGAACAAACCCTCGATCTCGATTCCCTGCAGCGCCTTGACCTCCGCAGCCAGTTCACCGATATCCTCCGGCGAGACACCGATGCGCCCCATGCCGGTCTCGACCTTCAGATGCACCTTTGCGCTCTTTCCCTGCCGCTGTGCCTCGGCGGAAATCGCTTTCGCCAGCTCCAAATCGCAGATAGTCTGCGTGATATCGTGCTCCACCAGCGCACAGGCCCCCTCGGGGGGCACCAATCCCAAAATCAGGAGGGGTGTCGTGAACCCCGCCTGCCGCAATTCCAAAGCCTCTCCCAGTGTCGCGACCGCCAAATACTCCGCACCGACCTCCACGGCCTTCCGTGCAACTGCCAGCGCCCCGTGCCCGTAGGCATTCGCCTTGACCACCGCGCAAAGCTTCACCTGCGGCGCCACATGCTTCCGTATCTCCCTCAGATTGTGCCCAATGGCTCCCAAATCAATCTCGGCCCAAGCCCACCGTTCTGCCATCCAAATCCCTCCCGAACTGTAAAACTGTCTCCTAATTTTTCCGTAACTGAAAAACATCCGTTTTTAAGAAAATATTCCCTCCATTCTTCTTTAAAACAGGTTTCAATTTGTTCTTTTCTACCATTTGGCTGATATATTGTCTGGAACATTCCATAACACGCATCGTTTCCGCTGTATCCAAAAACCTATACTTTGCAAAATCAAGCATCATGTCCAAAGAAACCGGCATCGGCTTCCCACATCGATATAAATCATAATAGGAAATCTCAAGATCTCCTTCGCCCCAGCAAATTCCGAACCCGCCCGGCTGGACTTCTGCCTGCCGGAACAAGGATTCATTGGAGAGGATTGGCAGCAGCCTTTTCCAATCTCCAAAAGTAGCTTTTATATCACAGAGTTTTGTTTTTCCATTCTGGAAAAAAACCCATATTCGATTATCCTCGCTTGGCAAAATATCCTTGATATGATGCTGCCACCTTTTTTTCACTCCTTTGGAAATTTCGTCCCGATCAATCTCCTGCAAATAAAAATCGTCTTGCGCACACCTTCCTTGCGCCAGCATGAGGAGCTTAAACTCATCATATTCCTTTAGCTTGTTTTCCTTGAGGATGTGGGCCAGATTCTGACGGTCAGGCGGAACAATCCTTTCCTGTATCCATTTTCTGCTCCAATAGGAACCGATGGTATGTCTTCCCATCTGGAGAAAACCTGCTAGAAGGACGGGAAGCTCCCAAAGGTCTGCATATTGGCTCAGTTCAATATAAAATTTTTTCTTGGACTCACAATAGAATAGATAGCCTATCGGGCGCGCAGCCATTTCATTATCCAGTCTGATTGCGAAACTCCTCATAATGGCACCACCTTTTCCAAATCAGCTCCCATGTCTTTTCCGCCAAAACGGGAGAAATGACGGAATCCAGCCCCTCCAGCAGCACGGCCTTGTCGCTGCCCGTAAGGGTACGGGAAAAAATCGGGAACCCAATTTGCCGAAGAATCCCAAGATTTTTCTCGGCAGACATGGTCCCCACGCAACACTGGATACGTTTGTCTTCCATGACATCGATATTCTTGATTTTCATATCATCGTCGAGCAATATCATAGAAAGCCCATGATCATAAAGCGGCGCGGGAACCACTGTCTTTTCCCTTGGATTGCTCAACACCTCGATATTCGCGCCATGACGATCACGATTCAGTATCAGGAAATCAACTGCCAGCATTTCCCGAACATAGTTCTTCCAGCCTGACGCAATGCAAAAATCCAGCATATTGACGCCTTCCGGATGCATAAGCTCGTAATATGTCTCAAGCGCAGTTTTTGACTCCCCTTTTTGCTTAAAATCTTCTGAGACACAGAGATATGTTTCATACGCTTTTTCATGAACGATGATGTTTGCATGCTGAAGCTGATAATGGAGGTGATCAATCCCTAAAATAGAAAGAAGCCGGTCTGCGATGATTTCGTTGACACATTCATGTCCGATAATTCCTTCCATGTCATTGAAAGATGACAATTTATAATACAATTTTTTCCCGTTCAAAGTGCTGTACGCCTTGAGAAAAGAGCCCGCTGTGCCAGAAGAGCCTTTGATTCGTGCCCATGATAGATACCGAAGATCTGAGATTTCGTGTATCACTTTCGTTTCCAACATATCACCATGCCTCCTTTCCTATGGTCAAGTATATTGTATTGCTTGATAGTTGTCAAGTAATGTTATCCTGTTTGCACGTCCGTTTCATAAATTGAGCGAGGGACGAAAAAGGATCTGCCGCAGGAAGCAAAAAAGATGCAATTGGCCTGTCGTAAAGGTCAAGAGTTGCACTCAGGTACATTGTGAACAAAAAGCGTCCTAGCAGAAAATCATTTACTGCTAGGACACATATTGTCAAAATGGTCAACAGATTTTTGCACACATGTTCACGTTCGTTTCAAAAACGGATAAAAAAGACCCCCACCGAAGTGGGGGTCTCTGCAATCACAACCTAATGCGCATCCTTCTGGATTAGAAGAACAGCTCAACACGACCGAACAGCTGGGAAGCCTTGTCCTTGCCGCCGGCAAGATCCTTGCCGATGCGGTCGTTCAGTTTGCCGTTGAAGTACTTCACAAGCAGACCGACGTTCTTGAACGGAGCCCAAGCAGCGCCGATGCCGATGCCCTTCGTGCCGAGCAGCACATCATCCTCTACCGTGCCGGCGAGGGTTGCGCCGTAGCCGAACTGACGATATGCGAGGTAAGCGCTCCAAGAACCCTTCACCTTTGCATTGTCATAGGTACCATAGTCGAACTGCACCTGCCAGGAATTCTTCTTGACACCGCTGTAGTCAACCTTGGAATTCTGCGCATAGGAAGCCCACAGCTTTGCTTTCGGGCTGAAACGATAGCCAGCATTCAACGACCAAATGTTCGCCTTGTCATCCTTGGAGATGAGTTTGAAGTTCTCGGAAGAGAGATGATAGTAGCCAGCACCGCCGAAGAAGCCCTGCTTGCCACCTTTGTCATACTGCAGGTTGAGACCATAGATGGAAGCACTGTCAAGATTATGGTTGTGCCATCCCTCATAACCTAGCCCTGTCTTATAAGCATCCCAGTTCTCATACTTCGTGGAGCCAAGGAAGGCATCCTTGCCCAAACGGCCAGCAAAAATCGTGCCCTTGAAGTCCTTGCCGAAGGTCGCCATAGCACCGGACATCTCCGTATCCCAGACAAGGCCATGCTCATTCGTGTAGAACTCGAACTTACCGAGCTTAACCTGGAAGTTCTTGTAGTCGCCCTGTGCCCATGCGCGCTTCAGCCTAGTCTCATTCGAGGAACTGCTCTTCATGTCGCCTTCCGAATCCAGACGTGCATTCACTGTCCAGTGGTCATTGACCTCAGCCTTCGGCTCGAGACGGAACACATACCCGTTGCTGTTCTTCTTGTTCTTGTCGTTATCAAAGAGAGCCCAACCGTCATCACGGCGGAAGCTATGATAGGTGTACTCCACCTTGCCGGTCCACTTCACCTTGTCAGCATGCTTCTCAAGGTTAGCAACACGAACGCCAAGGTTGTTGAGCTCATCGCTGAACTCTGCAGCCAGCTTGTCCAGCAGAGCCTTGTCAACACCGCCCGGGTTCTTTGCCATAGCCTTAGCAATCATCTGAGCCATCTCATAACGGGTAATCTGACGATCGCCGCGGAACGTGCCGTCGCCATAACCCTCAATAACGCCATCAGCAGCGAGCTGCGTGATTGCATCATAAGCCCAGTGGCCAGCAGGAACATCGGAGAACGGGTTCGCAGCAGCAAACGTCGTGCTTGCAGCACCAACAACCAGAGCAGTTGTCAGAGCAGATACGAGAGTCTTTTTCATCAGAAACTCCTCCTCTAAAAATATAGTGAATTTTTTCTCTGCCCTCAGGCTTCAAGAAGAAGTTTCTTTGAGTGTCCATGTTTCCTCATTGCTTCCTTCTTGCTTCCCTCAAGCAAGACCAATATTATCACACCTCAAAATGAAATGCAAGCCTTTTAATGATTTTTTAATAAAAAATTTGT
Organism: uncultured Veillonellaceae bacterium; assembly: GCA_902785705.1. Taxonomy (GTDB): domain Bacteria; phylum Bacillota; class Negativicutes; order Selenomonadales; family Selenomonadaceae; genus UBA9786. Next base: position 1,861 of record CACZZN010000020.1, on the reverse strand, counting down.
GGGAACGGTTTCTTCTTACGGATTCCACGGATTTTAACCCCTATTTCCCCCTTCTTTTGGCGCGATTTCATATTTCTTTCAGTTTTTCTGTTGGCAAAGAACCGAAAAAACACATAACAAAGCCCCCGCAGATGCGGGGGCGAAAACACCAAAACCGGAAATCAGAAGAACCACTCGACACGGCCGAAGAGCTTCTGTGCCTTGTCCTTCGGACCGCCGACAAGCTGCTTGCCGTTGAAGTAGATTGCCTTGGCCTGGACATTCTTCCAGATCGTATACTGAGCGCTGACCTCAATGCCCTTCGTATTCTGCATCGCGCCATCGCAGCTCGGATCCATGGAAGCGTTCCCGCCCTGGTAGCGATAGGCGAGATATGCACCCCAGGAGCCCGGATCGTTCTTCTTGGAGCCCTTGTAGTCGAAGTGCACGACATAGGAGTGGTTATAGAAGTCCGCCTTCGTGTTCTTCATATAGGCAGCCGTCAGGGCAGTATTCTTGTCGAAACGATAGGAGCTTGCCACCTCCCAGATATGCGCATTCTTCTCATTGGCATTCCTGCTGTATGCCGCGTTCTTGTAAGCATCCGTGCCGAAATGATAGTAAGCTCCCGTGAAGGAGAACTTGCTCGGTGCATAAGTCAGCGCAATGCTCTGGAAGTTCGCGGTTTTGTCCGTCAAGGTGCTGCTGCGTCCGACACGCTTCATCGTATCATCGTAGCGTCCGTCGCCCTGCAGGTCGATGCGGCCTGCGCGGAGCTGCGCCTTGAACGCCTTGGTGCCATAGTCCATCTCCACGCCCGAGAACTGGTTGAAGAACATGAGGTTCTTGTCGTAGCTCGTGAGATCCGGCATCTTGCCGAGTTTGACCGTGAAGTTGTTGTACTTGCCCTCGGCCCATGCGCGCTTCAGGGAAACATTCGGCGTCGTGGAATTCTTCATGTTGAGCGCGGCATCCAGACGTGCGTTGACCGTCCAGTGGTCGTTGACCTCAGCCTGCGGCTCAAGACGGAGCAGCATCTCGTCATTGTTGTTCTTTTTCTGCCCCTCGAAACGCTCGCTCGTATAGGTGTAGCGCAGCTCACCGCCCCACTTCATCTTGTCGGCATGCTTTTCGAGGTTCGCCACGCGGACGCCGAGGTTGTTAAGCTCATCGCTGAACTCCGCAGCCAGCTTGTCCACCAAAGCCTTGTCCACGCCGTTCGGATTTTTCGCCATCGCCTTCGCGATCATCTGCGCCATCTCGTAGCGCGTGATCCGGCGATCGCCGCGGAAGGTGCCGTCGCCGTAGCCCTCGATCACGCCATCGGCAGCAAGCTGCGTGATCGCATCATAGGACCAGTGTCCGGCAGGAACATCAGAGAACGGGTTCGCCGCAGCAAACGTCGTGCTTGCGGCGCCAACCACCAGCGCAGTGGTCAATGCGGATACCAGAGTCTTTTTCATCAAAAATCTCTCCTTGTGAATGGTTTTCTCGCCGCATCGTCCCCCGCAAGGAGAGTCCCGGAGTGTCCACGTTTCCTCATGTCCTCCCCTGCATTTCGGTGCGACGAACACATTCTAGCAGAGTGTATTCCAAAATACAAGGGGAAAAGGGCATTCCATAAAACTTATTATATGGAGCTTATGCGGCAAAGAAAAAGAGCAGGAAAACAACTCCTTAAATAGAAAAAGCTTCCTAGCCTCCGCCAGAAAGCTCTCCCCAATCGCTTAATTTTTTGGGAAGCCGATGGTGCTAAACATCAACTGCCCTCTTTATGCGTTTAATTATAGCACCTTTCACAACAACTTGCAAGGCTGAAAATACAGGTTATTCCATTCCATATTCCTTTCAGCTTCATTGCGTTTTTACGGCATTGGGATTA
>CACZZN010000019.1 GCA_902785705.1 uncultured Veillonellaceae bacterium | reverse complement strand
TACATGTCACAAATGTTACATGTCTTTTCTGCATTGTTTAGTTTTCAAGGAACACGCTGCTGACCACTTTCCGAGTTTCCCTCTCGCGTGAGTCAGCTTGCTTATCATACTTCATTCCCAGGTTTCTGTCAAGCACTTTTTTTACTTTTTTTGAAACATCATTGTAGTTTGCAATTTTCATGGTATAATGATGGTGGTGAGCGTCATGTGCAATATTTTGAAGAAGATTTCTCTATTATGATTATGCAGCCATATAGCAGAAAGGTGATTACATCATGGCATTTTTTTCCAAATTCCTGCCCAAACGGAAACCTGCGGAATTCAAAAACAACATTCCAAAGGAAAAGAAGAATATCAAGCAGACCTTTATGGTCTATTGCCACAACAATCACGACACCTCGGGCGATAAGCTCTGTCCAAAGTGTACGGCGCTGCTTGCTACTGTCATGACAAAGATGAACCGCTGCCCCTACGGCATCACGAAGCCCATCTGTGACCGCTGTGACCGCCCCTGCTTTGGCGCGGAACAAACGCAGGAATTCATGCGCATCATGAACAGCAGCCAGACACGCATGCTCCTCTCGCATCCCATCATGACGATCAAGCACAAGCTTGCCAGCATGGGCGTGGACTATGCGAAATATCAGCAGCAGAAAAAAATCGATGACAAGGTCAAAGCAAAGGAAAAAGCTTCCAAGGAGCGCGCCAAGGAACGCAAGAAGAAAAACAAATAGAGCAGAAAAGAGTGGAACCGCGCGTGTTCCACTCTTTTTTGTTCACTTATTTCTTGATCAGCCGAAGGCCCTGATAGGGATCGTCCGGAACTTGCGCCTCTGCTTCCTCAAGTTCCTCTTCCTCCCGAAGCTGCTGCGCCTTGTCTCCCTGTCGGCCGATGTTGACCAAGATCCCCATCGCTGACAAGGTAATGATCAAAGATGTACCTCCGTAGCTGATAAATGGCAGCGGCACACCCACGACAGGCAGGATACCCCCCACCATCAAAAGGTTCGCGATCGCCTGTCCCACAATGAGCAGCATAATGCCCATGGAGAGCACCTGCCCGTAGGCATCCATTGCTTTATTCGCCACCCGCGCACTGTAGACCGCAAGCGCCGCAAACAGCAGGAACACAAAAATCGCGCCCAAAAAGCCATTTTCCTGGCAGAAAATCGCAAACGCAAAATCCGTATGGGCTTCCGGCAGATAGTCGTATTTGCTCACGCCCACGCCAAGCCCCATGCCGGTCAATTCGCCGGAACCGATCGCGGAAAGGGACTGCACCGTCTGATAACCGATATTCTGCGCATCCGACCATGGGTCGAACGTGACTTTGATCCGTTCCATGCGATAGGGCTGCCGGATCAACATGAAGATGACGCCCGCGATCAACGTGAAACCCATCGTATAGAGTTTTCGCGTCTCCAAACCGACCACAACCATCATGAGAATCGGAATGCCCAGAATGATGCATGCGGTTCCCATATCCGGCTCCTGCTCTGTCAGGACGAACATGGCAAAGATGAAGCCCATCTGCGGATTGAAAATCTGGATTTCGCGCTCCCGGAAGATCTGCACGGACAAATACGCCGCCGCCATCATAATGGATACCAGCTTTGCCATCTCCGCAGGCTGGAACTGGAACACCACCAAGGGCAGCCAGCGTCTCGCCCCATTGACGGACGGCCCGACGATCAGCACCGCCACAAGGCAGATGAGCGTAAAGATCAGTACGATGGGCATCATGCCCCGCCATTTATGGTAATCGATGCGGAAGCATATAGCGAAGCACACCAGCCCCAACGCCGCATTGATCAAATGCCTCCGCAGGAAAAAATACGGCGACCCATAATCCGCATCCGCTATGATAAAGCTGGAACTGAATACATTGATGGTTCCCAGGATCAACAGTATCAGCGTGATCACGGTGATTGCTTCCACATCGCTCGCCCAGAACTGCGGCTTGCGCAACATGATTTTTCCATCCGGCCCGATCACGGGAACATCACCTCACAGCGATGGATCTTTTCGCCGAGACTGCTGAACTTGCGCTCATACTCTGTCTCAATATTGTCAGGGCAAGCCTCCGCATGCAGGTCGTAGGTGATATTCCGCGCTTCAAGCCCCGCCTCCGCAAACTGCCCCAGCGAAAAATCAAACAACGGACGGTTATCCGTCTTGAAATACAGTTCCCCGTGCTTCTTCAAAAGCCTGCGATACTTTTGCAAAAAGCCGATGTGCGTGAGTCTCCGTTTCGCATGCCGCTTTTTCGGCCATGGATCGCAAAAATTGATATAAAAGCGATCCACCTCACATGCACCAAAAATCCGCTCCAGATCATTGATATCAAAGACCAGCAGCTTCACATTCCGCAGCCCTTGCTCCTGCACCTTCTTCGCTGCCATGTACAGTACATCCTGCTGGGCTTCTATGCCGATGAAATTCCACTCAGGATGACGCTCCGCCATCCGGCTGATAAAATCCCCCTTGCCTGTGCCAAGCTCCACATGCAAAGGCGCCTCCCGCCCAAAAGAGCCGCACCATTTTCCCTGCATTTCCTCACCGGGCACCTGATCCCTTGCACGCACAAATGCATCAAATTCATGAATCGCCTCATCTACCCAAGGCTTCCTTCTCAAACGCACAACCTTACCCTTTACCCTTTCTTTCACCAAGTAGCGATGTATCAATCCCTTCCGGAACAGACGGAAGGTCTTTCATCTAATATTCATTTTAGCAAGCATTGTCCTCCCCTGCAATTCTTTTTTTGAAAAAAGTTGATTGACTGTGCCTGATTCGCTCTGTAATATAAAGAAAGGCAAAACCATCGTTTGACAGAAAGTAGGCCATTCATGAACAAAATCTCACGCCGCATGTTTTTGCGCGGCATACTTGGAGGCGGCATCCTGCTGGCAGGCGGCGCAGTCTTTGCAAAATCCGCCTTTTACCGCAAAGCTTCCAATGACTTGAAATCACTCGGCAATGATTCCGCATCCCAATACCTGCGCCAACTCATCACGCGCGACAGCACATCCTCCCGCTGTATCATGTGGGAGTCTGAGGCCCCGCTTGCCTCGCCGCAGCTGGAATACCGAAAAAAAGGAACGGAGAAGATTCTTTCCCTCCCTGCTTCTGATGTCTCCTTTTCCGATGACGGGCAGGAGCACCATCAGTATTCTGTGGAAATTCCTTCCCTGCAGAGCGGCACAACGTACGAATACCGCACGTCAGACGGCGATGAAAAAGGCGGCTGGCACCTCTTGGAAACGGATGCCGGAGGCTCCTTCAAGGCCTTGATTTTCCCTGATTCCCAGTCCAGTGACTACACCGACTGGGAAAGGCTCGCGCAAGATGCCGCCCGGCGCAATCCCGATGCCGCATTTTTCGTGAACATGGGCGATATCGTGGACAACGGCGAGGATCATACTCAATGGGAAGCATGGTTTCATGGCGTAGAAGGCATCATGGACCGCATCCCCTTTGTTCCCGTCATGGGGAATCATGAAACCTACGACCAGAACTGGAACGTGCGCCTGCCCCTTGCCTACCTGAATTATTTCATCGTCCCCGAGAACCATAGTGTCCCATTCAGCCGCTACTACTATTCCTTCGACTACGGCGATGTGCATTTCATGGTACTGAACAGCCAATGGGATGAAACGAGCGATTTCAAGCAGGGTTTGAAGGAGGAGCAACAGGCGTGGCTCCGTGAGGATTCCGAAAAAACAGAGAAAAAATGGCGCATTGTGCTCATCCACAAGGATGTCCTGCAATACCGCATCCACCAGCGCCCGGAACGCAAAGAGGGCTTCTCTGATGTCGGAGATGCCTTCATGCCGCTCTTCGACGAATTGGGAATCGATATCGTGTTCACCGCGCATCTCCATACCTATCGCAATCGCGGACATATCTACCATTTCGAGCGGAACGCAAAAGGCCCGCTCTACATTCTCACGGGCGTGGCAGGCAATGTGCGTTATCCCGGGCTATGGATCGACCACGCGCTGGATGAGGCCGTGGCGCCCCAGCCGGAAACCGACAACTATCTGACGCTTGAGGCAAGCAGGGAGCGCCTTGTCGTACGTTCCTTCCTGCCGGACGGCACAGAAATCGACCACGCCGAGATCACAAAGCAAAGAATTTGATGGATGACGTACCATTTCACGGTTCAAAGGAGGGCAGGCCATGAAAAGAAACCTTACACCACAGCAGCGCGAAGAGATGATTGCTGAGAAATACTATTATGGGGAGGGCCACTGTGAAATGGATCTCATCCAGGCCATGAACCATTACAAAGCCGCCATGCGCCTTGGCTCCGCCAGTGCCTGCTCAAAAATCGGCAGGATGTACGACACGGGAAAGGGCGTCCCCATCGACACGGAAATGGCAGTCGAATACTACAAAGCAGGCGCAAAGCGCAAGGATCCCCTTTCCACCTATTATCTCATGCAGTATTATTTTGAGACGGAGCAGAGCGAGCATGCCATGAACGCATGGCATCTGCTGGTTGAGACCGGGGACAGCCGCACGATTTCCATGGGGCTTTTGAGCTATCTCAGATACTGCCGTGAATTTGAAATCCCGCGCTCCCTCATGGATACGGACTCCATTCTCGCCCATATGGAAGACGCCAAGCTCTTCTGGGAAGATGAGCACCTCGCAGCGGAAAGCAGCGGGCAATATTACTTCCAATCAGAACTGGAACTGCTGAATGAACTTCTGGAATATTACACAGAAGGCTGGGATGCTCCAACAGAAGGAACAGAAAAGCCGATACAGCACCTCTGAAAGCTGTATCGGCTTTTCACATTACATGGCCTTTTTCGCCAGCGCAAGAACATCTTCCTTCGGCTGGACACCGACCGAGCTCCCGACGGCTTTGCCTCCTTTGAACGCTACCAGCATCGGAATGCTCGCCACCTGGAACTGCTGCGCCAGCTCCGGCTGCTCATTCACATTGACCTTGCCCACCTTGATTTCGGCGTGCTCTTCCGCGAATTGCTCCACCACAGGAGCAAACATGCTGCACGGCCCGCACCAGGTAGCCCAGAAATCAACGAGCACTGGCTGCTCCGACTGCAATACTTCCGTCTCAAAATTCTCTTTCGTTATAACATGCACTGCCATAACACACATCCCCCTTCTGCTATCTTCATTCACTTATTATATCAAACCCTTCCGGCCTTGTCTGTACTCAAATCACATTTCCTGCAAAAGATTTCCCAAAAATAGTTGTAAAATACGCCAAAATAACATAATATAAGGATAGAATCATACGAACCGATAGGAGGACGATGCCATGGCCGCACACGTTATCAACGAAGCAAGGCGCTGTCTGCAATGCAAAAAACCGCTCTGCCAGCTCAAAGGGTGTCCGGTGCAGACCAATATCCCCGAAATGATCCGCTTGTTCCTGGATGGAAAGAGCGCCGAAGCCGGAAAAATGCTCTTCGAGAACAATCCGCTGAGCGTGGTCTGCTCCCTGGTCTGCGACCACGAAAATCAGTGCGAAGGCAACTGCATCCAAGGGCGCAAAGGCGCAGCGATCCAAATCCCGAGCATCGAAAACTATATTTCCGATGCCTATCTCGACAAGCTCACGCTGGAGCGGGAGCCGGACAAGGGGCAAAAGGTCGCCATCATCGGCAGCGGCCCTGCAGGCATCACCATTGCGGTAAAACTCGCTGCAAAAGGCTACGGCATCACCGTCTTTGAGCGCAAGGACCAGATCGGCGGCATGATGCGCTATGCGATTCCCTCCTTCCGCCTGCCCAAGAGCATCCTGAACCGCTATCAAAAAAAGCTGCGGGAACTGGGTATTCATATCCGCCCCAATACTTCCATCGGCGGTGCGCTGCATCTTGACGACCTCCTAAACGACGGCTATGACGCAGTCTTCATCGGCACAGGCACATGGCGTCCCAAGCGCCCCCATGTACGCGGCGAAAGTCTCGGCAATGTCCACTATGCCATTGACTATCTGCAGAATCCCGCAGCCTATGATCTGGGCGACACGGTTGCCGTCATCGGCGCGGGAAATTCCGCGATGGATGTCGCGCGCACCGTGGTCCGCATGGGCAGCCGCTTCGTGACGGTCTATGCCCGCCGCAACCGCATCGCAGCAAGCCAGCGTGAGCTGGACTATGCGCATGCTGACGGCATCGACATTCAGCCCGGCATGGCAATCAAGGAGTTCACGGATGATGGCCCCATCTTCATTCCCAATATCTATGACGAAGAGGGTAATCTTGTGCGTCAGGAGGAGCCTGTCCTCTGCCCTGCCGACAGCAGCATCATCGCGGTCAGCCAGGGACCGAAAGATAAGATCGTCAAGACGACCACCGGCATCGATGTCACGGACTATGGCCTCATTGCCGTGGACGATGACGGACGCACGACACGCGAGGGCGTTTTTGCCAGCGGCGATGTGGTCGCCGGCGCCAAAAACGTCGTGCTTGCCGTGAAGTTCTCCAAACAGGTCGCAAAGGCCATGGAACGCTATTTGCAAGAAAAGGCAAGAACCCGATCCTAAGGAAACACGGACATACAAGGAAGGAAAACCAATGGGCATACTAAGGAACAAAAACAGCAGACGCGCTGCCTCCAAAAAGGGAGACTCGTCACCATCCTCAAAAGCACCTGCCTCCATCCCGCTGAAAAATTGTACACAATGCGGAAAGGTCTTCGTTACTTCCACGGGACATGAGCTGCTGTGCAAAAAATGCGAAAAGAAAGATCGCGAAATGACCAATGCCGTCCGCCTGTTTATACGTACTCATCCGAATCGTCAGTGCACCGCTGAGGAAATCATGGATGCCACAGGCGCCAGCCCCAAATTTATGCTCCAGCTGCTGCGCATGGGCGTATTGGACGATGTCAATATCGATGTTCTGACCTTTCCCTGCGCCAGATGCGGCAGCCCCATCACCGAAGGGCGCTATTGCAAAAACTGCACGGAGGTCGTGGGAGAAGCTCTGGCCGAAACCGCCAAGAACGCCCACGAAAGGGAAGAACGTTTGAAAAACCTGCCGCGCATGACACGCAGGCGCTAGAAAACTGCCATTTCCGGAGGAGAAGGGAGCAAAAGCACGCTTTTGCTCCCTTCCCTCTTATTTACCATCCCTTTTCCCTGCTCCAGAACTCCGGCGTCAGCATGGCGATGACCGTAAAGATTTCCAGACGTGCCAGGAACATAAAGATGCAGGCGCAGGCACGGCTGAAATCCGGGAGGAGCGCGTAGGTGCTTGTCGCGCCTTCAATCCCAAAGCCCGGTCCGACGCTCCCCATCGTCGAGATGCTCACGCTGACCGCATCAATGAGGTCAATCCCATCCAGCAGCATGACCAGCGCGAACAGCACATCCAGCATCACATAGGCAAAAAAGAACCTTGCTACGCCGTACAGGACATCATCCGGCACAGGCTGCCCGTTCATTTTCACAGGCTTCATGGCCTGCGGATGCACTTTCTGCCAGACAATGGACAGTACCATGCGGAAGAGCAGGACGATACGCGACACCTTGAGCCCCCCTGCCGTAGAGCCCGCACAGCCTCCCAGAAACATCGTCATCATCAGGAGTCCCTTGGCCAGCGGCGGCCAAGTATCAAAATCATAGGAGACAAACCCCGTCGTGGAGGAAAGAGAGGCCACCTGGAAAACAGAATAGCGCAGGGCCGAGACCACATCCATTTTCATCTCCACGATCAAGTCTATGGAAATCATCACTGCCGCCACGGCAATGATCCACAGATAGGCGCGGAATTCCGTATTCCGCAGGATGCCCCCCCACCCGTGCCGCCACGTCATGACGTACATGGCAAAACTGCCGCTGGAAAGCACCATGAAAAAGCTCATGCATCCCTCCAGCCAGAGATTTCCGTAATCCATGACCGCCCCATTGTAGATGGAATACCCGCCCGTGGCGATCGTGGTCATCGCGTGATTGACGGCAGGGAACGGCGAAAGACCGCAAAGCCAATAAGCGATGGCGCAGACTGCGGTAAATACCACATAGACCCGAAACAGTGCCTTGGCATTGTCCCGGATGTGGGGCATCTGACGCTCATGGGTCGGGCCGGTGCTCTCCGCCCGGAACATATAGACCGCCCCGCGCCCCGCAGACGGCAGGATGGCCATGAAGATCACGATGATCCCCAGCCCGCCGACCCAGTTCGACAAGCTGCGCCAAAGCAGGATACTCTTCGGCAGGATCTCCACATCCTCAATGACGGTCGCCCCCGTCCCCGAAAAGCCCGACACCGATTCCACGATGCTGTCCAAAAGGTTCAGATAGCCGCCCGTAAAATAGGGGAACATGCCCAAAAGGGACACTAGGAGCCAGCCAAGCCCCGTAATCGCGATTCCCTCCCGCACGGAAAGATTATCCTGATCCGTCACAGCGCCGTACCGCTCCAGCTCGAAAGCAACGCCAAGGCAGAGCAGCATGGAGAGCAAGAAGGAGGCCGCTGCGCTCTCATTCAGGAATCCTGCCAGCAGCAAAGGCGGCAGCATCGCCGCGCCGCAAGCCAGCGTCAAATAGCCCAAAATCGCCGATACCAAGCGCAGATTCATATGCTACCACCTCCTCGCGCGCAGCAGTCTCCCTGCCTGCAGCAAAAACAGCACGGCGAAAATCTCCACGCGCCCCAGAAGCAGGATCAGCGCACAGACAGGCTTCAGGAACATGGGCAGCATCAAAAAATCCTCCGGTGTGCAAAGCCCCGGCGCAGAGCCAACTCCCGTCAAACAGGAAAGCGTCATGCCCACGCAGGCCGAGAAAGGGCTGCCGGAAAGCGTCAACAGAACGGAACACCCAAAAAAAGTTGCCATGTAAAGCGCAAAAAAACTCAAAATGCGTCCTATGATTTTGCTCGGCACAAATATCCCGCTCACCTGGATGCTCATCACCATGCGCGGGTGCAGCGTGCGCCGGATCTCAGCAGCCGCCAGCTTGAACAGCACCAGCAGCCGGATCATCTTCATGCCGCCCGTCACCGATCCCATACATCCCCCCATCAAAGGCAGCAGCAAAAGCAGGAACAGGTCGAAATCCGGCCATGTCGAAAGCGGCGTGACCTGAAACCCCGTCGTGCTCAAGAAGGAAAGCATGTGAAAAAAGCCCTCGTGCAGGCCCCATTCGGAATCCACATAGCCCTGATAGACCAAGTGTCCCGAAACCATCAGCCCGCTCGCGACAACCAGCTGCAGGAACATCTTGATCTCCGAGTCCTTCAGCAGCTCGCCCAGCGACCTGCGTGTTCCCATGCGCCAATAGAGCAGCAGATTCCCTGCAGCCAAAAACATGGAAACCATGGCGGCAGCCTCCACCGCATTCCTTCCCCGTCCGATGAAATGCGTCCCGCCTCCCGTCGAGATGCAGCGCATGGCATTTTCCAGCGCTTCCCAAGGCATCAGCCCCGCATACAAAAACAGTCCGGCAGAAAGAAGGGTCAAGACGCTGTAAGTGACGGACGCGTGATGTGCCATGGACTCCATGCGCCCGATCATGGGACTGAATGCCTTCCCATGGCGAAGCGACAGCTCAATGCCGAAGCAGCCGCTGACCTGCGGCAGCACGGTGACCAGCACGATGAGAAAATGCAAGCCGCCCAGCCACATGAGGATGCCCTGCCACAGAAACAGAACCTCCGGCGCGTTCCCGGGCAAAAGCGGCAGACCTGCCGTCACGACATCCGACATCCCTTCCAGAAAGGCATCCATCGGCGACATCTGCCCCAGCATCCAGAACGGAATCATGCCGATGCCCGCCAGCCACGGCCAAAGGAGCACCATGATGGTCGCCGATTCCATGACGCTCACCCTTCGGCGGTGATTTTTCCCGTAATTGAACAGGAACCCGCCAAGCCAGAAAGCCGCGAGGGAGGCAGCGATAAAGGGCCTGCAAAAGCTGCCGCCGTCAAGATAGGCGTAAAGCGCAGGCAGAAGAAGAGCCGCCCCCTCTGCAAAGGCGGCTCTTCCCAGCCAAAAGCAAATCAGTTCCTTTTCCATATCGACCACTCTCGTACCATGAAATCCTGCGACATCAAATGGTTCCGTTAAAATACTTCATGACGTTCTGCGCATGTTTCATCAAAATGAACAGGATGGCACGATCGCCCGGCTGCAGCACCGTATGGCCGTTCGGGATTCCCGCCTTGCCGTCCCGCACATAGGCGCAGACCAGGCATTCCCTGGGCAGCCTCGCATCCATGAGCTTCCGGTTCGCCACGCGTGCGCCCTCCTGCACGATCACCTCCACGGCCTCGGCCTTCGCTCCTTCCAGGATGGAAACGGACACCACGCCCCCGCGGCGCGCAAACGCAAGCACCTCGCTGGCGGAAAGCAGGCGCGCGGATACCACCACATCCACGCCCACCTTTTCGATCAGATCCGCATATTCCGTGCGGTAGACGCGCACCACCGTCTTGCGCGCTCCCAGGTGTTTCGCCAAAAGCGCAATCATGAGATTCAGCTTGTCGTCCTCTGTCAGGCACACCACCACATCCGTAGCGCCGATGCCTTCATCCGTCAACAGGTCGATGCTGGTTCCATCCCCGCAAATGGCAATGCTGTCGCCCGTCAGATGCTCCGCCACCGCATTGCATCTCTCCGGATCCTTTTCGATCACCTTGACGTAGACGTTCTGCCGGCTCAGCATGCCTGCCAAGGCGCGTCCGATACGCCCCGCGCCCACGATCATCACGCGATGAAGCTTTTTCGCATCGCGCTGGATAAAATTCGTGCTGAACTGCTCGATCGCCTCGGGAATCCCGATAAAATACGCATTGTCATGCACCATGAGACAGTCATCACCATGCGGGATGATCATGCGATGATCGCGGAAAATCATACCTGCCAGCACACCCTTGGGCAGCCGGATATCCTTCAGCGGGATATTCGCCACCTTCGAGCGCCGCGTCACCTTCGCCTCAAAGAGCCGCACCTTCCCTTGGGCGAAATCCTCCACATTGAGCGCCGCAGGCATCATGAGGATGCGATTGATTTCATTCGCGGTGATCAGCTCAGGATTCAACGTGAGGTCGATATCAAAGTTTTCCTTCAAATAATCCTTCGACGTTGACAGGAACTGCATATCACGGATGCGTGCGACCGTATGTTTGCAGCCATGCTTCTTCGCCAGGATGCAGGCAACCATATTGACCTCGTCCCCCATGGTCACGGCGATGAAGATATCCGCACCTGCGATATCGGGATCCTCCATCGTCATCGGGCTGGCGCCATTCGCATGGATGGTCAGCACATCCAGATTGTTCTTGACCGCCTCCAGCTGGTTCTCATCATGATCCACCACCACCACGTCATACTGCTCTTTCGAGAGCAGATCGGCAATGGTGTAGCCCAGCTTCCCCGCGCCTACGATCACAACACGCAAAATACTCCCTCCCCGAACTGTCAGTTGCCCTTCAGTTTAGCATATCACGCCCACTTTCGCAATGTGCCTAGTGCATTATGCCTAAACAGAAAGGGCCTGCCGTACGATCTTGCACGACAGGCCCCGCGCATCAGCGATTCCTGTATTTGTTCGCAGTGGTTCTGGGATCATAGTCCGTTGTCGGCGGCTGGATGTCCACGATAGGCGGCGCCTTGCGCTCCGGCTGCCGCGCCGCGAAATCCTGACGATACACATTCTCCTGCGATTGTCCGCGCCCGCGGAACTTGCCCCAGAGCCAGCGGATTGCCATGAATGCCGCGCCAAACAGCACGACGTTCATCAAGATCCCCATCAAATCCGACATAAAGCCTTCCATCCCGAAAAGACTTGCCAGCAGGCCGCCCAGCATCATGCCGCCCGCCAAAAGGCCGATATTCCGCAGCGCATTGCCAAACCGGGATCCGGTATTGGCATTTGCCGCATTTGCCGTCGTTCCCGCTGCCGCATTCGACTTTGCCGCAGGGGCATCCTTCTGCAGATCCTTCGCATCCTTGGATGGCTGATATTCCTTATTGTTCGGCTTGTCCGCCTTCTGTGTGTTCCCCGACGGCGCAGCCGCCTTCGGCGCCGGCTTGGGCGCAGACTTCGGCGCCGAGAACCTCGCGCCGCCCTTTGCCGCGTAGACAGGACTTGACAGCTCCACCGCCACGACCGGCACTGCCGTCAGCAAAAACGCGCCTGCCATGCCTGCCGCCAAAATTTTCTTCCAATGATTGCTCATATTCAGTTCTCCTCCTGGTATGCCTTGATATCATCCGGAAACGCGTAAATCTCTCCCAGCGTATCCAATTCCCCGGACAAATACCGATCAATATCATCCACGTCGATATAGAGCTTGCAGTCGATATCCAGATAGCCCTGCTCCTTCGCCCCGCTCAAATCCCGGATCGCCATGAGCTTCTCGCGGAGCTTCAGGCATTCCGTGCGCGTAGCATGGATATCCAGCTTGATCTGCGGGACTCCATACTCCTTCAAAATCTCATCCATGGTGTATCTCTGTGACATCCTAACATTCCCTTCCATGACTTTATCACAACACCTACATATTACCATGTTTGCCGTCTAAGTGCAATTCTCCGTGCAACACTTTCGATTGAAAATGTCCCTGTCTGATTTAATGGTTTTTTAATTTATATTTTCCCTGAAACAGCCGATAACATAAGTGTAAGGAAATTTTGTTGAATCATCAAACAGAAATGAGGTAGAGCGTTATGAAAAAATGCTTGCGAATGCTGCGTATCTGCGGATTGATGGCTGCCGTCATGCTGCTTTCGGCGGTCAGTGCGTTTGCTGCGGAAACAGACTGGAATGCATCGGTGATCACGGTGGAGGGCATGGGGATTCCCCCCGCGAATGCCTATAATGCGGTGCAGGCGCGCATGCTGGCACGGCGTGCTGCCATGGTAGATGCCTACCGTCAGATTGCCGAGGCAGTCAAGGGCGTCAATGTGGACTCTGAGACAACGGTCGAAAATATGATGATTTTGAGCGACCGTACGACAACGCGCGTGAACGCGCTGGTGCAGGGAGCACGCATCGTGGAGGAATATGCCATCCCAGAGGGCGGCTATGCCGTGAAAATGCAAGTTCCGCTGTTCGGCGTTTCGAACTCTGTCGCAAGCGCGGTCATGGAGCGCCCGACAAAGATGGAGGCGTTCCCGCCCCAGGTTCCGAGCGTAGCTCCCTCCACATCCTCCATCAGCGTGAAGGTGGATGTGACACCGACCGTTTCCAAACTCCCCGCGGAGCAGCCCAAGAGCATTTCCCTTCCGGAAGGCCGGGCCGCCGGAAATTTCACCGGTCTCATCGTGGATTGCCGCGGTCTTGGACTGAAACCTGTCATGAGCCCCGTCATCAAGAACGCAAATGGCACGCCAATCTACGGCTATAAGAATCTGGACTACGACAAGGTCATCAGCAGCGGCATGGCAGGCTATACGGAAGATATTACGAACTCGCCGCGTGCAGGCAGCAATCCCCTCGTGGTGCGTGCGGTGAGCTTGGAAAATCACAATGGGAATCCCGTCATTTCCGTAGCAGATGCAAACCGCGTGCTCATGGAGAACAATGTGACGAAGTTCCTGGACAAGACAAATGTGGTGTTCGTGCGCTGAAGACGTGGTGAATCCTCGTTGCGTAAGAGATTGATGAGATGAAGATGGAGGTCTTCTTCCCATAGAGTGGCAGCCCAGCACAAAGGGCTGCCGCTCCTTTAGGTTTTGGAGAAATCATCCTATGACAAGCAGGAAATTTTCATCCTGTGCCTAATATATTTAGGGAAATACTGATTAATTCAGCCGCCCATCTTGCATGTCCTCCCTGTGTCGTACCCATAGGGCACAGGCCAAATCCTCGACATAGCGACGCGAAGCTAGTCCTTTAGGGCACCACTATGACTGCGGTTTGTCTCCTTGGGAGGGACACGCAATCTACGCCAATTTGGACGACTTCATTTAATCAGTGTTTCCCTAAGAGATGGATTGATAGGTTCATAGTGTATGGAGGTTCTTATGCAGGAATTTGAATTTTGCTGCCCGACAGAAATCGTATTCGGGCGGGGTGCAGAGTCGAAGGTGGCGGACAAAATCCGCAAATATGGCGGCAGCCGTGTATACATTGTCTATGGCGGCGGCAGTGTGGTGAAAAACGGCCTGTTGGCGCGTGTGGAGCGGATTCTCACCGCAGGCGGCCTAGCCTTCGAGGTGCTGGGCGGCGTACAGCCGAATCCGCGGCTGAATCTTGCGCGGGAAGGCGTGAGGGAGGCGCTGCTCTTCGGCGCCAACATCATCCTCGCGGTAGGCGGCGGCAGCGTCATCGACACCGCAAAGGCCATTGCGCACGGTGCGGCAAATGAAGGAACGGATATCTGGGATTTCTGGGACGGCAAGGCAAAGGTGGAAAAGAGCCTGCCTGTCGGCACGGTGCTCACGATTCCGGCTGCAGGCAGCGAAAGCAGTGATTCCGCGGTGCTCACGAATGAGGAGACAGGAAAAAAAGCCGGCCTCAGCACCCCCTTCAACCGCCCTGCCTTCTCCATCCTGAATCCGGAGCTGGCATTCACGCTTCCGAAGGAGCAGATCGCCTACGGCGCGTCGGATATCATCATGCATACGCTGGAGCGCTATTTCACGCCCGTGGACGGCAACCATTTCACGGATCTGATTGCGGAGGCTCTGATCCGGAATGTCATGCAGCAGACGAAAGCCCTCATGGTAAGCCGAAAGAACTATGACGCGATGAGCGAGCTCATGTGGTGCAGCACAGTCTCCCACAATGGCGTGACCGGGCTGGGACGCATGAAGGATTTCGCGGCGCACAAACTGGGCCACGAACTCAGCGGCAAGTTCGATGTGCCGCATGGGGCGTCCCTCACAACGGTCTGGGGAAGCTGGGCACGCTATGTGTACGGGGACAAGCCGGAGCGCTTCGCGTACTTCGCGGAGCAGGTCTTCGGCGTGAATTCGGGCACGACGGAGGAACGCGCAAGAGCAGGCATCCGCAACATGGAGGAATTCTTCCACGAAATCGGGATGCCGCTCTGCTTCACGGAACTCGGCATCGGCGTCCAAAAGGAAACGATGATCGAGTATCTCGCGAATATGTGCACCGCAGGCGGCACAAAAACAGTCGCGACCTTCCACCCCCTCGACAAGCAGACCGTCATGGAAATCTACCGCATGGCAAATCATTGATTGGGATAACGTATCGGCTCACAGAAAGCATCTGTGAGCCGATTGTTTATTCATCCTTCAAAATCCCTGCCATCTTCAGCAGATATTTCGCATTTGTCGTGTGGCAGCGGCCCGGTTTGAGCTTGAAATCGAACCGGATCTTGTCCTCTTCGTAGGACTCTTCAAAATGGCAGTTGGTGATGGGAATATCGTTCGGGGAGGACAGGTCGCAGAGCTCGAAATCGTGGGTGGTGACAAGGGTGATGCTCCAGCCGTTGGTGAGGCGGCGGATGGCCTCCTGCGCCCCCAGGATGCGGTCGGCGGAATTGGTCCCCTTGAAGATCTCGTCGATCACGATGAACATGGGGAGCCGCTTTTCGCTGTATTCGACCATGCTCTTGATACGCAGAAGCTCCGCATAAAAGGTGGAAAGCCCCTGAGAGATATCGTCATTGACGCGGATGGAGGTAAAGAGAGAAAGCCCGGAAACCGTGAAGGACTCGGCGCAGACCGGGGCGCCTGCATAGGCAAGCATCACGGCGCCCGCAAGGGAGCGGATCCATGTGGTCTTCCCCGACATATTGGAACCCGTGATGATATACGTACCCGAAGACAATTCCGCATCATTCGGCACGGCCTGCGGCTCGTGGATCAGCAGGCTGGTGAGGGATTTGGCGCGAAGCTGCGGCACGGAGCCCTCCAGCAAAAGCGGGAAGCAGACCGTTTCCCGTGTCCTGCCGATGGAGGCAAGGGAAAGCAGCACCTCCAGCTCCGCATGGGCCTTCATCCATCTGCGGATGTGCCGGGAAGCCGAGCCGCGCCATGCCAGGAACATGACGACGCAGTGGAAATCCAGCATCAGAAAGGCATTGCCAAGTACATAGCAGAACATATTACGGCGCAGCCCGATCAGCTCCGTAAGGAAGGACAGCCGGTGCAATGCCCGGGCGGCGGAAACCTCCGTCTGCAGGGAGTTGCGCAGCCACCGAAGGGTGGAGCCGGTGAACTCCGTGGCTTCCACGCGGCGAAAGATTTCATCATAAAGGTAAAGTTCACGGGAGATATTCTGCAGGGGCGCCAGAAAGTCCGAGGTCTTATGCGTCGCAATGCCTGTGAGGATACAGGAAATCACAGGGATCAGCCCCACCAGAAGCCAGCTCGTCATTCCCGCGAAGGCCATGACAAGCGCCAGCACAAAGAGAAAAGGAATGCCCCAGCGCAGGCGGTAGATATAGCTGGGGGACGGCGGTTCCTGTTCCAGCACCTCAATGAGCCCGCTCGTATCATGGTCATTGGGCAGCAGCCTGCCCAGCGCCTCCAGATCCAGCGAAAGCCGCGGCCGCTCCATGAGCTCCGCGATTCCCCTTTGCCGGATGCGAATTGCAGCAAAATCCGGCGGCTCCGGGGAAAATGCCTTGGCAAGACGATCGCGCCCCAGTTTTGTGCGCGCACTGCAAACATATTGATAGAGGGAACCGGGACCGAAGACATGCAGATCCACGTCCTGCGGGCGGTTCCATGCCAGGTAGCGGTTCCCGTCAAAGGAGCGGGTACGCCATGTGCCATGGATACGGGCAAGATAGGAGCCGAGCACGGAGAGACGGCTCTTGACAAAGAGCTCCTCCCGCTTGGTGCGGTCATGGAGATGGATGAGCCACGCAAACGCCAGCACAAAAACGACCGCAAGCCCATAAAACAGCGGATGCCATCCATCGTAGCCCGCAGCAGCCGAAAACAGAATGCCGAAAAAGGAAATCATGCGGAACAGGATCAGTTTTTGGCTTTTCTTCGCCAGCGCCTTTTCCTGCAGCCGATCAATCTCCTGTTCGTTGTCATAGAATTTCCTGTCCATATCAGTATCCCGCCAGCATTTTTCTTGCCGTCAAGACTTTCCCCATGTAATTCGCAAAAATATCGGTCTGCGTCTTGTAATCGGCAGCAATGGCAGCACGTTTCCCGTCATCCCGCAAGGTTACCGTCCTCTCTTATACTCTCGCCTTCAAAGAAATCTGTTAATTTCGAACACTGCACAGGCAGCATGTTGATCAGGAATCCGACGCCTCCATCGGTACGATCTCCGGACGCGCATTGTCATTGATGCATGCCTCGGTGATGATGACTTTCCGCGGTTCATCGGAGCGCGGGATATCGAACATGACATCCAGCATGACATCCTCAATGATCCCCTTGAGGCTGCGGGCGCCCGTCTTTCTCTCAATGGCTTTTTTCGCAACGGCGCGCAGGGCATCCTCGCGGAAATCCAGCTCCACATTATCCATCGCAAGCAGCTTTGCATATTGCTTGACAGGCGCGTTCTTCGGCTCGGTCAGGATGCGCAGCAGCGCATCCTCGTCCAGCGTCTCCAAGGTGCAGATGACCGGCAAACGTCCGATGATCTCCGGGATGATGCCATACTCCATGAGATCCTCGGGGCGCACCTGATGAATGAACTCGTCAAAGCGCGCATTTTCATCGTCCTTGCTCTGCACGGTCGCACCGAAGCCGATGTTCGCATCGGCCTTCTGCACGCGCTTGGCGATAATCTTTTCGATACCAACAAAGGCGCCGCCCACAATGAAGAGCACGTTTTTCGTGTCCACCTTGATGGTCGGTGCCTCAGGATGCTTGCGCTGCCCGCGGGCCGTGAATTCCACGACGCTGCCCTCCAGCATCTTGAGCAGCGCCTGCTGCACCCCCTCATGCCCGGGATCAGCGGTGATGGAGTTGTTGGCGCCTGATTTCCTTGCGATTTTATCGAATTCATCGAGATAGATGATACCGTGCTCCGCTTTTTCGATATTTTTTTCCGCCGCATAGTAAAGGTTGCGCACAGCCACCTCCACATCCGCGCCGACAAACCCCGCCTCGGTAAGGCTGGAGGCATCCGTCACGGCAAAGGGGATATCCAGCAGCTTGGAGAGATGGGAAAGCAGCGCGGTCTTGCCGCAGCCGGAAGGTCCCAGCATGATGACATTGGACTTCTCGATCTCCGAATCCCCCTCATTCTGGTAATCGTATTTCATGCGCTTATAATGATTGTAGACCGCGACGGAGAGGATCTTTTTCGCGCGGTCCTGATTGATGATGTACTCGTCCAAATACGCCTTGATGATATGCGGCTTGTTCTTGGAAAGAATGTCATTGAGCTCTGTCGCAAAGCCAGTATGGGCGGCAGAAGCCTCCGATGCCTCATGTTCCTCGACGAAGTGATGGATCTCCTTGATGCAGTTCTTGCAAATCGCGAATCCCGTGTTCGGGTCATAGATCGGCATATCGTATTGGTCATGCACCTTGACTTTTTTTCTGCAAAAGCTGCAGGTTATCATCTGTTCTGGCATAAAACCGTCCTCTCTGAAGAAAACCTATTCTTTTTCATTCTTACATTATTATCTACCATGCGCAACGTTTTTTCAAGTTTTTTCTTCCCAAAGGTTGCGCAGGTATTTTCGCTGTGCTATAATCGAGAGGTACTGGACGTAGTGACGTCCGGTTCCAGATCTTTACGACTGGCGTATCCCAAACGGGAAGCTAGGCGAAAACCAAGATCGCGCAGAGCGTTCTTGTATCAATGTCCCGGTTTGGGAAAAGTGAGGTGTAAGAGATGAAAGAAGGTATCCATCCGGAGTTCTTCGAGGCTACGGTGACTTGCGGCTGCGGCAATAAGTTCACGACAGGTTCCACCAAAAAGGAGCTTCGCGTCGATGTCTGCTCCAAGTGCCATCCGTTTTTCACGGGGCGTCAGCGTGACGCGCAGGCTGGCGGACGTATTGAGAAATTCAACAAGCGTTACGGCAAGAAGTAAGGAATCATTGGAGCAGGGCGAAAGCCCTGCTCCATTTCGTATCGATTGGAATAGCAAAAATATAGAAAGGAACATGCGTATGAGCAAGCTCATGGTAGGCGGTCAGGCGGTCATTGAAGGCGTGATGATGCGCGGCCCGAAGAAGGTCGCGACGGCGGTGCGCGATCCGAACGGCAAAATCGCCATCGAGGTGAAGCCTGTCCATTCCATCACGGAGCGTTTCCCCCTGTTGAAAAAGCCCCTGCTGCGCGGGACGGTAGCTCTCATCGAATCCCTTGTGCTGGGCATCCGCTCCCTTTCTTATTCCGCAAAAATGGCGGGCGAGGAAGACGAACAGCTGACCGATCGGGAGATGGCAGGAACGATCGTATTCGCCCTCGTGCTGGCGAGCATCCTGTTCATCGCGATTCCCACAGGTGCGGCAAAGCTCTTCCACACGATCACAGAAGACCCTGTGTTTCTGAATCTGATGGAGGGCGTATTGCGCCTCATCATTTTTCTGCTTTACATCTGGGGCATTTCCCGCATGAAGGACATCCGCCGTGTCTTCCAGTATCACGGGGCGGAGCACAAGACCATCTTCTGCTATGAGGCAGGACAGCCGCTGACGGTGGAGAACGTGCAACAATTCTCGCGCTTCCATCCGCGCTGCGGCACGGCATTCCTGCTGATCGTCATGCTGGTGAGCATCTTCGTGTTCGCCTTTCTGGGCTGGCCGGATCTCTGGCTGCGCATTACGAGCCGGATCCTGCTGCTCCCCGTGGTAGCGGGCATTTCCTATGAGATCATCCGCCTTGCGGGGCGTTCGGAGCATCCCGTCGTGCGCCTTGCGATCATGCCGGGGCTTTGGCTGCAATACCTGACGACCCGCCCCCCCGAGGACGCTATGGTGGAGGTCGCGATCGAGTCCCTAAAGGCCGTGCTGCCGGAAGAGGAGATTCTGGCAGGCAGCGGCAGCTATCTGCCTACGGATGTGGAAACGGCGGAGACAGCGGAGACGGCGGACGGACACACGGCAGCGATCGCTGTGAATTGATGGGGGTAACATTTTGATTGAGAAACTGCAGGCTGTTGAGGACAAATATCTGGAGCTGGAATCCCTCATCAGCGATCCCGAAGTGCTCCGTGACATGGGGCGCTGGCAGCGCTACAACAAGGAACATGCGGCGCTGGAACCGATCATCGGAAAGTTCCGTGCCTACAAAAAGGCATGCAAGGACATCGAGGACGACCTGGAGATGCTGGAAGGCGGCCTCGATGATGCTGAGATGAAGCACCTGGTAGAAGAGGAGCTTTCGTCGCTGCGCTCGGAAAAGGAAGCGCTGGAGGCGGAGTTCCCCATCCTGCTCCTGCCCAAGGACCCGAATGACGACAAGAGCGTCATCGTGGAGATCCGCGGCGGCGTGGGCGGCGAGGAAGCAGCACTTTTTGCGGGGGATCTTTTCCGCATGTATACGCGCTTTGCGGAAAAGCAGGGCTGGAAAACGGATATTATTGACGCGAACGCCACGGGCATCGGCGGCTACAAGGAGATCTCCTTCAGCGTGGACGGCTATGGCGCCTACAGCAAACTCAAATACGAAAGCGGCACGCACCGCGTACAGCGTGTCCCCGTCACGGAGTCGAGCGGACGCATCCACACCTCTGCCGTGACCGTAGCGGTGCTGCCGGAGGCGGAAGAGGTCGAGGTGGAGATCAACCAGAACGATCTCCGCATCGACACCTACTGCGCAAGCGGCGCAGGCGGGCAGTACGTCAACCGGACGGAGACCGCCATCCGCATCACCCATCTGCCAACGGGCATTGTCGTACAGTGCCAGGATGAGAAATCACAGCTCAAGAACAAGGAAAAAGCCATGCGCGTGCTGCGGGCACGGATACAGGACCAGGCACGGCAGGAGCAGGCAGACGCTGTGGCCGCGGATAGGAAGAGCCAAGTTGGCTCCGGGGACCGCAGCGAACGAATCCGCACCTATAATTTCCCGCAGGGGCGCGTAACGGATCACCGCATCGGGCTCACCCTGCACAAGCTGGACAGCGTACTGGACGGAGATCTCGACGAGCTGCTCGCGGCGCTCATTACGGCAGACCAAACGGAAAAGCTGAAACAGGTGAATTGATCTATGGCAGAACTCTGGACCATCGGAAAGATTTTGAAATGGACGGAGCAGTATTTTGCAGAAAAAAAAATCGACAGCCCTCGTCTGGATGCGGAAGTCCTGCTGTCCCATGTGCTGAAGAAGGAGCGCATCTATCTCTATGTACACTTCGATGAGCCGCTGGAAGCACCGGAATTGAAGGCATATCGGGAACTGGTCAAGGGCCGTGTGCAGCATGTGCCCGTAGCCTATCTGACCGGCTGCCGCGAATTCATGGGACTTTCCTTCCATGTGACGCCCGCGGTATTGATTCCACGCCCGGAAACGGAGATTTTGGTGCAGGCGGCCATCGAAGAACTGCGGAGAAAACAGGAAGAGGATCTTTCTTTTGCGGATATCGGGACAGGAAGCGGAGCCATCTGCCTCTCTGTCCTGCACTATGTGCCAGGCACCCGGGCGGATACTGTGGACATCTCCCCCGCAGCCAGAAGTATAGCGGAAGGAAATGCCGCGGCCATGGGCCTTTCCGGGCGGGTTGAATTCCATACGGGGGATCTGCTGGAGCCGCTGAAAGGGAAGCAGTATCATGCCATCCTATCCAATCCTCCCTATATCCCGGACGGGGAAATCGCAACGCTGGCGCCGGAAGTGCGCTCAGAAGAACCGCGTACCGCATTGGCAGGGGGAAAGGACGGACTGGAGTTTTACCGCAGGCTTACCGCGTCCGTGCCGGACTATCTGCTGGATGGCGGTTTTGCTGCATGCGAGGTGGGCATCCACCAAGAGGAGTCCGTCAAAACCCTTTTCGCGGCCCGAGGCATGCAGCGCGTGGAAACGTTGAACGACCTTGCCGGCATCCCGCGCGTTGTGATGGCATGGAAAGAATGAGGGCATCCGACATTGGAGCACACAAGAGTAGCAAGATTAAAAGATATCGTTGATTTCAAGAAGGAAATTGACAATGCAGGGAGAATTTTACAGAGTGGAGGTCTGGTCGCCTTCCCGACGGAAACGGTCTACGGACTGGGGGCAAACGGCTTTGACGCACGGGCCTGCCATGCCATCTATGAGGCGAAGGGACGCCCCTCGGACAATCCGCTGATCCTGCACGTGGCAGACCGCTCCATGGTGGATGCTGTCGCTGCGGATGTGCCCCTGATGGCGGAGCAGCTCATGGCGGCGTTTTGCCCCGGGCCGCTCACACTGATCCTCCCGCGCGGGAGCCGTGTGCCGGATGCGGTGACCGGCGGACTGGATACCGTGGGCATCCGTATGCCGGACCATGATATCGCGCGCGCGATGATCCGAAGCGCCGGCTGTCCCGTGGCAGCTCCGAGCGCAAATCTCTCGGGCAGGCCCAGCCCTACGACGGCAGAAGCAGTCCTGCAGGACATGGACGGCCGGATCCCGCTGATTTTGGATGGCGGGCCATGCAGCTACGGCGTGGAATCCACCATCGTGGACTGCACCGGCAGCAAGGCCGCAATCCTGCGCCCCGGCGCGATTACCCGTGAAATGCTGGAGGAACTGTTGGGCGATGTGGAGCTGGATCCTGCACTGGCGGGCGAGTCAAGCATCCCCCGTGCACCGGGCATGAAGTACCGGCACTACGCGCCGAAAGCTCCATTGACTTTGCTGGAAGGTCCTACCGGCCTGATGGCGCAGGGGATGCAGGAGGAACTGAAAAAGCGGGCCAACCGGCGCGTCGGCGTGATTGCCAGCGAGGAAGTCGCGGCGTATCTGCAGGCCTTCCTCCCGGCAGAGCGGATCGTTTCCTACGGAAAGCAGGGCGATCTGCAAAGCATTGCGGCGAATCTTTATGAATCGCTCCGCGCATTCGACGATATGCCGATGGATTCCCTGCTGGCCGAGGGCACGCAGGAGACCGGACTGGGTCTGGCCATCATGAATCGCCTGCACAAAGCGAGCGGATTCCGCTCCATTGTGCTTTCGGATAAATTGAGAAAAGGATGAGTTTCATGCCACAAGGCAACAAGCTGCTGGAGCAGCTCATGCATCACTATACCAAGGACGACCTGCTGGCGATGGCGCATATCAAGGGCATCCCCGCAAAATCTGCGGAGCGGAAGGCGGTCATCGCGGAAAAGGTCTCAGAGTTCCTGCTTCAGCCGGATACCTTGACACGGTACCTGCTCTGGTGCGAGGATATGGATTTCTATCACATCCTTGCCATGGCCGGCGTCGATGTGAAGGAGGACGCCGCAGACTTCGGAGAAGAGCTCCCTTGGGGATTTCTGCACACGGGATATTTCTTCGTAGAGGATGATGACAGCGCCCCCTGCCTGCCGGATGATGTGCAGGAGCTGATGCGGAAAATCTGGTCCTCGGATCTGCGCACGTCGCATCGGCAGCATGCATGGGTGCGCCGCTGCCTGAGCCTTGGCGTGCAGCTGTACGGCTACCTGCCCTATCCGATCCTTGCGCGCCTGCTGCGCCAAAAGGTGCAATATGGCGTTGCCGTATCGGCACTGCCTCAACTCCTGAAGGATATTCCGCCGGAGCTGAATCCCTATGGCGAGGATGAACGGGGCATCTATGACCAGGAGCTGGAGTTCCTCCTGCCGCATCTGGAATTCCCTGCCGCCGAGGAAGATTACTATATTCCCTCGGCAGTCGAGATTGAAAACCATATCTTTTATACGACAGCGTTCCAGGCCATGATGGACCAGCAGGAGGAAAGCCTGCGGACAAAATATCGCCAGCCGTTCCTGAACATCCGTGCCATCATGCTGCACTTGTGCGCTCTGAAGGCTCTGGAATGCCAAGAGTATACGATGCCCGATTTGATCGTGATGGAGGGCGATCCCGCACTCTGCAACGCAGATATGGGGATTCTCACGGAGATGGGGACCCGGCTGTGCGTCCTCTTTCACAAAGTAGACCGCCATATCCGCAGGATCTGCTACCATGGTTTTACCTATGCGGAGTGGGAAACGCGGAACCGCACGCCCAGCCGGGCACTGCTGACGGATGCGGCTCAGGGAGCAGCTCCGCATATCCAGCAAACGGCAAAGGTCATTTCGCTGGATGAACAGCGGCGCCAGCGAGAAAAACGCAACAAGAAATAAATTTTTATGGTAGAATAGAAGAGTGGCAACAAGATTTTTTATGGATAACAAGGAGGCTGTTTCATGGGATTGATGGATGCATTGAAAAACGTAGATCCTGCGGTTTCAAAGGCGTTGGGGGATGAACTCCGCCGTCAGCAGACAAAGCTGGAGCTCATCGCTTCGGAAAACATTGTAAGCAAGGCAGTCATGGAAGCGCAGGGCAGCGTGCTGACCAATAAGTACGCAGAGGGCTATCCGGGGAAACGCTATTATGGCGGCTGCGAATACGTGGATGTAGTGGAGCAGCTTGCCATTGATCGCGCAAAGGAGCTCTTCGGCGCAGGCTATGCGAATGTCCAGCCCCATTCGGGGGCACAGGCGAATATGGCGGTCTTTTTCGCGCTGCTGCAGCCCGGAGATACCTATATGGGCATGAACCTCACGGATGGCGGGCACCTGTCCCACGGCAGCCCGGTGAACATGTCCGGCAAATATTTCAAAGTCGTTCCCTATGGGGTAAGCAAGGAAACAGAGCAAATCGATTACGATGCCCTGCAAAAGCAGGCAGAGGAATGCAGGCCGAAGCTCATTCTGGCAGGAGCCTCCGCCTATGCACGCATCATTGATTTCCCCCGTCTTTCCGAAATCGCGAAATCCGTGGGGGCCTATCTCATGGTGGATATCGCGCACATCGCGGGGCTTGTGGCGGCCGGCGTGCATCCGAGCCCGATGCCCTATGCGGATGTGGTGACCACCACCACTCACAAGACCCTGCGCGGCCCTCGCGGCGGCATGATCCTCTGCCGGGACGCGGAGTTCGGCAAGCAGTTCAACAAGGCAATCTTCCCCGGCATCCAGGGCGGCCCGCTCATGCATGTGATCGCGGCGAAAGCTGTGGCGCTGGGCGAGGCGCTGCAGCCTTCCTTCAAGGAATATGCCGCACAGATCGTCAAAAACGCCAAAGTGCTCGCGGATACCTTGACCGCGGACGGCTTCCGCATCGTCTCCGGCGGCACGGACAACCATCTCATGCTGGTGGATCTCACGAACAAGGGCATCACGGGCAAGGAAGCACAGAATCTCCTGGATGATGTGAATATCACTGCCAACAAGAACACCATCCCCTTCGAGCCCCTCTCCCCCTTCGTCACCAGCGGCATCCGTCTCGGTTCCCCCGCGCTCACCACAAGGGGCTTCAAGGAAGCGGACATGAAAGAGGTCGCGGATATCATCGCTCTGGTGCTGAACCATCCGCAGGACGAAGGCAAACGGGAAGAAGCGCGCAAGCGCGTGGATGCTCTTTGCAAAAAATACCCTCTCTACGAATAAGCGGGGTACACCGCAAAAAAATATAAAGAAGGTTTTGTTATGGCAGAGAAAATGGTTACACTCATCGATCATCCGCTGATCCAGCACAAGCTCACCCTCATGCGCATGAAGGAAACGGGCACCAAGGATTTCCGCGAGCTGTTGGAGGAAATTGCCATGCTCATGGCCTACGAGATCACCCGCGACTTTCCGCTGGAAGACATCGAGATCGAGACACCGATGGCAAAATGCACCGGCAAAAGGCTTGCGGGCAAAAAGGTGGGCGTGGTTCCCATTTTGCGCGCAGGACTCGGCATGCTGAACGGCGTGGTGAACATGATCCCCGCCGCCCGCGTAGGGCATGTGGGCCTGTACCGTGACCCTAAGACATTGAAGCCGGTGGAATATTACTGCAAGTTGCCGAGCGATGTGGAGGAACGCATGCTCATTGTCACGGATCCGATGCTCGCAACGGGAGGCAGCGCATCGGCGGCTCTTACCCTGCTGAAGGAAAAGGGCGCGAAATCCATCATCCTCATGTGCCTTGTGGCCGCGCCGGAGGGCATCGAAGTCATCACAAAGGATCATCCCGATGTTCCCCTATATGTCGCAGCAATCGATGATGGTCTGAACGAGCACGCCTATATCGTGCCGGGCTTGGGCGATGCAGGCGACCGCATTTTCGGGACATTGTAATTTCAAGCAAAAAGGAGGAGCAGTCAAGCTGTTCCTCCTTTCGTGTGAAGCAAAGGTGGAATATATTTTGAGTAATTTGGAAGTAGGTATCGTAGGCTTGCCGAATGTCGGCAAGAGCACCCTGTTCAACGCCATCACAAAGGCAGGCGCAGAGGCCGCAAACTATCCCTTCTGCACCATCGAACCGAACGTCGGCGTAGTGGCCGTGCCGGACGAGCGGCTGGAGGTACTGCACAAGATGTACAACTCCAAGAAGACAACGCCTGCGTCCGTGCGCTTTGTGGATATCGCAGGACTGGTCAAGGGCGCGTCCAAGGGCGAGGGACTTGGCAACAAATTTCTGGAGCATATCCGTCAGGTGGATGCCGTCGCGCATGTGGTGCGCTGCTTTGAGGACGGAAATATCACCCATGTGGAAGGCGGCATCGATCCCCTGCGGGATATCGACATCATCCAGACCGAGCTCTGCCTTGCGGATCTGGAAGTCATCGAGAAGCGCATGCTCAAGACGGAAAAACTCATGAAATCCGGCAGCAAGGAAGCAAAGGCAGAATCCGCACTTCTCCACCGTATCAAGGAATCCTTGGACGAGGCGAAGCCCGTGCGCGGCATGGGGCTTTCCGAGGACGAGCTGGAACTCATCAAGGACGCGAACCTCCTGACACTGAAGCCGACGCTCTATGTGGCGAATGTGGCGGAGGACGAGGTGGCAACAGCCGAAACGGAGAATCCCCATGTGCAGAAGGTCAAGGAATTTGCAGCGGCAGAGCATGCGGAGGTCGTTGTGATCTCCGCGAAGGTAGAATCCGAGATTGCGGAGCTGGACGCGGACGAAGCAAAGGAATTCCTCGCCGATATGGGCCTTTCCGAGTCGGGACTGGACAAGCTCATCAAGGGGGCATTTGATCTCTTGGGCCTTCTCACCTTCCTGACCGCAGGCGAGGATGAGTGCCGCGCGTGGACCATCACAAAGGGTACGACGGCGCCAAAGGCAGCGGGCAAAATCCACACGGATATCGAGCGCGGCTTCATCCGTGCAGAGATCGTGAACTATGACGATCTCGTGGCAGCGGGCAGCACCGCCGCAGCACGCGAAAAGGGACAGGTGCGTCTGGAAGGCAAGGACTATGTCATGCAGGACGGAGATGTAACCTATTTTAGGTTCAACGTCTGATCGGAATGAAAAGGTGATGGCATGGAAAAAGCGCAGTACGAAGTCGGCGATGTCGTCCGCATGAAAAAGCCGCATCCCTGCGGCAGCAAGGAATGGAAAATCACACGCACAGGCATGGACTTCGGATTGAAATGCGAAGGCTGCGGGCATTTCGTCATGATGCCAAGGCCGAAATTCGAGAAAATGGTGCGCGGCATCCTCCGCCCTGCAGCAGAGAAGGAAACGAGCAACGAACATTGAACATCAGAACAGGGCAGCAATCATCACAGCATGCCGCAACGATGATTGCTGCCCTGTTCTTTTCTTAATCACTCAAACTTCCCACATGAAAAACATCTCTAAATCCTTATGTAGCAACAAGCAAGCACAGGAAAAGTCTACGCCGCCAATCGAGGCTGAAGACGGTTTC
>CACZZN010000018.1 GCA_902785705.1 uncultured Veillonellaceae bacterium | reverse complement strand
GTGAAGTCGTAGCAGAGCTACGTCGAACGGCATCTGACGCAGCATGACAGGAAAAGACTCGGCAAGGGCAAAAGGGAATTAATCAGTGTTTCCTTAAATCAAGGATTCAGAAAGGTGCAGAAACCCCATAGTTTTTCTGCAGCCCGTGAGCAGGAACAGGCAGAGGGGCTTGCGGGGGAGCTGCCTGATAATGAGATGGCCCAGGCTGCCGGGGGCAGTGCATACAGACGCCGCCACCGGAGAAATAGCTCAGATTCCTGATTTGAAAGGGGCAGATTCTGCCCTTTGCAAATAAATTTTATTTTCTTAAAGGAGGACTTTACAATGAAAAAGTTCAATCTGCAAAAACTGTTTATGGCTTTCGCGCTGGTTCTGGGCCTCGTTATGATGAGCGCTCCTTCCGCCGATGCCAAGGATCTCAACCTTGTCAACCGGACGGGGGAGGACATCATCGTGCTGAACTGCAGCCCCTCCATCAGCGACTCCTGGTTCAACGATGTGCTGGGGAATTCCATCTGGCGGAACGGCGAAACCATCACCCTGGACTTTGACCGCTGGATGCTCTCCGATACCTGGGATTTCAAGGTGCACTACGGAGACGGGTATTCTGAGGACTGGTACGGCGTGAATGTCCGCACGGTCAACACCATCATTCTGAAGAAGAACGGCGTGAACGAATATCTGTAAGCAGCAGGCGCGGTCAGCCTTTTCCGGTCGGACCCGCTTCCCGTGGAAAAATGCCGTACAGGCAGCGGCAAAAGGGGCAGATTCTGCCCTTTGCAAATAAATTTTATTTTCTTAAAGGAGGACTTTACAATGAAAAAGTTCAATCTGCACAAACTGTTTATGGCTTTCGCGCTGGTTCTGGGCCTCGTTATGATGAGCGCTCCTTCCGCCGATGCCAAGGCTCTCAGCCTTGTCAACCGGACGGGGGAGGACATCATCGTGCTGAATTGCACGCCCAGCATCAGCGATATCTGGTACAACGATGTACTGGGGAATTCCATCTGGCGGAACGGCGAAACCATCACCCTGGACTTTGACCGCTGGATGCTCTCCGATACCTGGGATTTCAAGGTACACTACAGAGACGGGTATTCTGAGGACTGGTACGGAGTGGATGTCCGCACGGTCAACACCATCATTCTGAAGAAGAACGGCGTGAACGAATATCTGTAATCCGGCACCGGATTCCCGACGGGGCTGTCCCACGAAATGATTTTTCGTGGGACAGCCCCATTTCATCTGCGCAGGGAACATTTCCACCGATTGAAAATTATCTGAAACAGACAGGAAACAGGCCGGTTATGGCGAATATACTACAGTATGAAGCATCCAGGAAGAAAATTAGGGCTTCCGGCAGGTGTGAATTGGGATGAGGATTAAGATTACGGAGGAATGACCATGAATTTGAAGAAAATGACAACAGTGGTTCTCGGTGCCCTGCTGAGCGGCGCGGTTCTGGCCGGCTGTGGCGGAGATCGGGCCAATGATCTGGGAACGGATGTCCGCACCAAGGTAGGCACTCTCGCGCATCTGAATGCCAGCGAGGAGCAGTATAACGAAATCATGAAGAAGGTGGACGAGACTTGGACAGGCAAGTTCTCCTTCGACTATGTTTACTATGACAAGCTGACTGCCATGCAGATGGGGTTGGACGCCGGCAACATCCGGGAAATGAGCCTGTACAATAGCACGGCCAAGTATCTTCTCGATCGGAATGACAAACTGGCCTTGGTGGAGTATAAGGACATGAAGCTGGCGGATGCTTTCTGCTGTGCCGTCCGCAAGGAGGATCAGGAGCTTTTGGCAGAGCTTAACAAGGCATTGGAGGAGATGAAGAAGGACGGGACGATGGCTAAGCTTGTCACGACCTATATCACCGATTTGAAGAAGGGGGAGGAGCCCCCTGCCGTCCCCATGCCGGAGACTCAGGGAACCCCCTTGAAGATTGCCGTTACCGGTGACTTGCCGCCCCTTGACCTGGTACTGGCGGACGGCAAGGCCGCAGGATTCAATACGGCGGTGCTGGCGGAAATCGGGAAGCGTCTGGGCAGGAACGTGGAAATCGTGCAGATTGACAGCGCGGCCAGGGCTTCGGCGCTTTCCTCCAAGAAGGTGGATGTGGTGTTCTGGGTGACGGTGCCGACAGGCGGCTCGAAGGTGCCTGCGGATATTGATAAGCCGGAGGGCCTGGAGCTGACGGTGCCTTACTATCAGGACGATACCGTCCATGTGGGCAGGAAGCAGCAGTAGGGCCCGGAACAGGCAGGTTTTTCGCCTGTATTAGGGCGTTTTTCGCAAGGGGGAAGCCGTTGTGGAGGAACTTACGCTCATTCATCGCATCTTTTTTGCGGAGGGGGCATGGCTCACTTTTGGGAAGGGCATCCTGGTGACGGTGGAGATTTCGCTGCTTGCCCTTTTTCTGGGGACGCTCCTGGGGGCGGGGCTCTGCTTTCTGCGCATGAGCCATAATCCCCTGCCCCGCCTGTTTGCCAGAGGCTGCATTTCCCTCCTGCGCGGCTCTCCCGTGCTGATGCTGTTGATGCTGCTGTTTTACGGGGTGCTGGCGGGAAGCGGCCTGTCTCCTCTCGCCGTGGCGGTGCTTGCCTTTTCCCTGCATACGTCGGCCCATGTGGCGGAGCTTATCCGCGGGGCGATCGCGGCGACGGACTACGGGGAGGTGGAGGCAGCCAGATCCCTTGGTTTTTCCAAGTGGCAGGCCTTTCGTCTGGTGACTCTCCCACAGCTCATCCGTATTGCCCGCCCGATGTATCAATCCACCATCGTGAACCTCATTCAGTGGACCAGCGTAGTGGGCTATATCACCATCACGGATCTGACCAGGGTGATCTACAATACCGCTTCCCGCACGATGCAGCCCATGATTACGATTTTGGGGGGCATGGTGATTTATCTTGCCATGTCCTACTGCGTGTACGGCATTTTTGCCTATCTGGACTGGCGGGATAAACAGCGTGATGGGACTTTGGGAGCGTAAAGCAGTGCGGGAGGCGAAGGTCTGATGGCCATTCTGGAAGTGCGGGGACTGTCCAAGTCCTTTGACGGCCTGACGGTGCTGGAATCCGTGGATTTAAGCGTGCAGGAGGGAGAGTGTGTCGCCATTATCGGTACTTCCGGCTGCGGCAAGAGCGTCTTTTTGCGCTGCCTGAACCTTTTGGAGCGGCCCGATGCCGGGAGTGTCGCCGTAGGCGGCAGGGAAATCACCGCCCAGGGGGCGAAGGTGGACGAGATTCGCCGCCAAATGGGCATGGTGTTCCAGAGGTTCTGCCTCTTTTCCCATCGGAATGTCATGGATAATCTCTGTCTCGCGCCCACGGAGCTTTTGGGCATGCCGCGTGAGACGGCGGAGGAAAAAGCCATGGGGCTTTTGCGGGAGGTGGGGCTTGCCGCCAAGGCGGGGGCCTTCCCCCGCGTCCTGTCCGGGGGACAGCAGCAGCGTATTGCCATCTGCCGCGCCCTGATGATGGAGCCCAAGGTTTTGCTGATGGACGAGCCCACCAGCGCCTTAGACCCTGCCATGGTGGGGGAGGTGCTGGCGGTGATCCGCATGCTGGCAAAGCAGGGGCGCACCATGCTCATCGTCACCCATGAGATGAATTTTGCCCGTGAGGTGGCGGACAGGGTTCTGTTCTTTTCCGACGGGGGCATCTATGAGCAGGGCACGCCGGAGGAAATCTTTGATAGCCCCCAAAGGGAAAAGACGGTCGCCTTTATCCAGAAGCGCAAATACTTTACCTATGAAATCAGGAGCAAGGAGGGCTTCGACCTCATGGAGCTGCAGGGCGGCATCTGGAGCTTTGCGGAGAAATACGGCATAGGGGGGGCCCGCGTCTATGCACTGCAGTATTGCGCGGAGGAGCTGATTTATGAATTTTTCGATTACAGTTTCAGAGACACAGACGCGGTTCAGATGACCCTTGCCCTTACGTATGCCCAGGCGCAGGACGTGATTACCCTGGAACTGGAGAGCAGCGGCGCAGCTTATGACCCCTTTTTAACTGAGAGCGAGGCGGCTGAGGATGATGATGCGCATATCGGCATCACGATTTTGAAAAAGAGGATCGAAAATTTCGCTTATCGCTTTGACGAGGGAGTCAACCGGGTAAGACTGGAACTGTAAGGATGATAAATATGAGCATTGAGCGGCGATTGTTTCGGTTGCTGCTTGTCATGGGGTTGCTGTGCTTTGCCGCCTTTGCGGCGGTTTCCTTCCTCGGCCTGTACGATGTGGAGCGGCGTGCCCTGGAAAACAGCAGGGACATGGGGACTTCCGCCGCTGAATTTGCGGAGAGTGCCGCAGACAAGCAGGCGCGGGAAAGGTTCGCCCTGCTGGCCAAGGAGAAGGCCCAGCGCATCGAAAGGGACATGGTGCGGCTGCGGGAGGACACGGAGCTGCTGGCCCAGAATATGACCCACATACTGACCCACCGGGAACTGTACCGCCCCCGCAGGCTACCTGTCGGCGGGGAGGTGCCCATTGCCTCGCGGGAGCCGTATCTGTTCTTTCTGCCTGCACTGAGGGAAAGCGGGCAGATTCCCGCGGTCCTGCCCGATGCGGAGATAGCCGCCAATGGGGCGGATATCTTGTCCCTCTGGGCAGGCAGCTATGAGAGCGGCTATCAGGCGACCTGCTTTTTCCTCTCGGAGCTGGGGTATTTCATCAGCGCAGATGTTATGCCGGACGATGAGGAGTATGTGAAGTTTTATGATGAGTGGTACACACCCTCCTTTGACAGCAGGCAGCGTCTCTGGTACGAGGAGGCCAGGGACACGGGTAAGACCGTCTTTACGGATGTCTATGTGGGAGTGGAGGGCTATCCTGCCGTTGCCTGCATTGCCCCTTACTACAATGAAAAGGGCTTTGCGGGGATTGCGGGCATGTCCTCCAATATCGATTCCCTTTACCAGGATATTGCCAAGAGTGAGCTTGAGGGCACGAATATCAATTTCGTCTTGAATGCCAAGGGCGAAGTCCTGATTTCTTCGGAGAAGGGAGGACTGCTGGCTGCAAGTGAAACTCCGGCTGACCTTCGCAGGGGACAGGAGCAGGAGCTGGCCGCACAGGCCGTGCGCATGGTGCAGGGTGACTCTGATGTGACGCTGGTGACGGTGGCGGACGCAAACCTGTCGCATCACGCTCCTGCGTCCGCACTAGCCCATCCGGAGGCGTCGGCGGACGCAAACCTGTCGCATCACGCTCCTGCGGTCGGCGCAAGCGTCGCATCACGCTCCTGCGCCGACACTAGCGCATCCATGCGCGTCGCCGCACTAGTCCATCCGGAGGCGTCGGAGGACCGGGAGTATTATCTGGCCTATGCGCCGATTCCCTCTCTGGGCTGGAGCTTCGGCACCCTGATCGAAAAGGACTTGGTGGCGGCACCGGCTCAGGAGGCCAGGAGCTATCTGCTGGCCCAGGCAGAGACCTTCGGCGCATCCCTGCAGGAGATTTTCTTCAGTAATCTCCTGCGGACGGCAGCCGTCCTGCTCCTGCTGCTGGCGGCTCTCTACTTTGCCAGCCGCAGGGCGGCAGACCGCTTTATAAGTCCCATCCTCACGCTGAGGGCGGGGGTGCGGGATATAGCGGAGGGCAACCTCGATAGGAAAATCGACCTGCGGACGGGGGATGAAATAGGGGAGCTGGCCGACAGTTTCAACGACATGACGGGGAAGCTGAAACTCTATATCAAGAACTTGGCCGAGACTACGGCGGAGAAGGAGCGCATTGCGACGGAGCTTGACCTGGCAGCGCGGATTCAGGCGGGCATTTTGCCCAATGACTTCCCCGCGCAGGAGGGCTTTGACCTCTTTGCCACCATGCACCCGGCCAAGGAGGTGGGGGGAGATTTTTACGATTTCTTCTTTCTTGGTGATACCCGTCTCCTGGTGACAATCGGGGATGTGTCGGACAAGGGGGTGCCCGCTGCGCTGTTCATGGTCAGGGCCAAGACCGTGCTGGGGAGCAGCGTCCTCATGGCGGAGAAGGAGGGCGGCACCCTGGCGGATGCCGTGATGATGGCCAATGACGAGCTTTGCAGGAATAATGAGGAGGGGCTTTTCGTGACGGTATTCACGGCCATCATTGATACGGACGCCCGCAAGGTCACTTATGTGAATGCAGGGCATAACCTTCCGGCGATTGTCTCCGGCAAGGGAGAGGCCCGCTGCCTTCCCAAGGGCCACGACCCCATGCTGGCCGCGATGGAGGGATTGTCCTTTGAGGAAGAAACCTGCGAGCTTGCCCCCGGAGATTCCCTGTTCCTCTACACCGATGGCGTAACGGAGGCGGAGAACCCAGAAGAGGAAATGTTCTCCAAGGAAAAGATGCTGGGCACATTGGGAAAGTTTGCGGGGAAGTCTGCCCGGTCAATCGTGGAAGGCGTTTTGGCTGAGGTGCAGGAGCACGCAGCGGGGCGGCAGTCCGATGATATTACCATGCTGTGCATCCGCTGGCGGGAAGAGGTCTGAGGAGGAATTAAGCTATGGTTGATGAAACAGTTGCAAGTGAAGTAATTCAGGAAAATGGTTGGACAATATTTGCCCTTACAGGCAGACTGGACAGGGTGACTGCGCCCCAAATCGGGGAACAGGCAGAGTCTGCTTTGGATTCTTGTGCCAAATTGGCTCTGGATGTAAAGCATCTCTCCTATCTGTCCAGCGCCGGCATCCGCATTTTGCTCAGGCTGGCCCAAAAAGCCAAGAAAGAGCAGAAGGCTTTTGCCGTTTGCGGTGCCGAGGGCTTTGTCAAGGAAGTCATCGAAGAATCCAATATGAATGCGATTGTGACGATTTACGGGGAGCGAAGTGAACTGGGGTAGGAAAGGACAGACGCAAGAAGGAGGTAGGGTTGTGACAAGCAACGTTTTCCTTGTCACCGGCGAAACTTACGGCGAGGCCGTGCGTTGGCTGGAGGAAGAACTTTCCAAGACGAAAACGACGTCGGAAGAGCGGCAGACGGCCGAGCTGCTGTTTGAGGAATGTTTTTCCCGTATGGAGGAGGCCGCTTCTTCGGCGGGAGATTTTTCCGCAACGCTCCGCCTTCGGCGGCGATGGGGCGACGTCAGCCTCATTCTTTCCGCAAAGGAGGAGGCGTTCAACCCGTTGGCGGGCCCCAAGGAACTTGCGGAGGCGGACGAGGAAGAGGCCGTCAGCCTCTCGATTCTGCTGGCGCACAAAGACAAAATCAGCTACGGGCGAAAAAACGGGGAAAACCTCGTTTCCATCAAAGTCCATGAGGCCAGCGGCAAGCAGACGGGCAAAGTGTGCGTGGCGATTGTGCTGGGCATCCTCGCGGGGATTTTGATGAAGGGGCATCTTGGGGAAACGGCGGCCCAAAGCGTCGATTATTTCTTCTTGTCTTCGGTGCAGACGATGTTCATGAACGCCCTTTCCATGATGGTGGCGCCGATGGTCTTCTTCGCGGTGCTGTCCGGCATCACCGGCATTTCCGACGCTTCGGACGTGGGGCGGCTCGGCGGGCGGCTGGTGGGCGTTTCTCTTGCGAAGCTCTTTGCCACTACGGTGCTTGGCATTGCGGCGGGGTTTTTCCTGTTCCATGACGGGATGCCGGAGCTTTTGCCGATGATTCCGGTGGGCGATGCGCCGGCAGCGGATTTCTCCCTGCGGGACATGGTGGTGGGCATCGTGCCGAACAGTCTCGTCACGCTCTTTTTCGGGGGAAGCATCTTGCAGGTGTTGTTTCTCGCCTGCCTTTTCGGCGTGATGATCAACCGGGCGGGGGACAGGGCGATGCTGGCGAAGGAGCTCATTGAATTCATGAACCGCCTGTGCATGGATGTCCTGGATGTCATCGTGCAGTTCATTCCGCTGGTGGTCTTTGCTTCCATGGCAAAGCTCATGATGTCCGTAGGTTTTGACGTGCTGCTTTCGCTGGGGCAAGTCGTGATCACGGACGTGGTGGGGACGGTTCTCGTTATGCTCGTTGCCGCGGCGTTCGTCGCCGCCTTTGGGAAAATGTCCCCCGTCGCTTTTCTGAAAGACGCCGCAGGCTTCGCGCCCATTCCTTTCGCGCTGAACAGCTCCAACGCCTGTCTCCCGCAGGCGCTTGCCTTTTGCGAGGAAAAGTTCGGCATCCGCAAGAAGCTGGCGATGTTCACCTTGCCCGTGGGCATCCAGTTCAATATGAACGGGACGGGATTTTATATCATCCTCGTTTCCGTGCTGATGGCTCGGACGGTCGGCGTTGCCCTCAACGCGGACATGCTCTTGTCGCTCCTGCTCTCGGCCTTCATCGTCTCCTTCACGCTGCCGGGCTGTCCAGGCGCGTCTCTCATCGGGCTTTCGTCGGTCTTCGAGGCCGTCGGCATCCCCGTCGGCGCGGTGGCGCTC
The DNA here is from genome assembly GCA_902785705.1 of uncultured Veillonellaceae bacterium. Lineage (GTDB taxonomy): Bacteria > Bacillota > Negativicutes > Selenomonadales > Selenomonadaceae > UBA9786. The sequence goes on along the minus strand of CACZZN010000018.1, from coordinate 46,630 downwards.
TTTTTGTGCATCGATCCCATCATCAGCATGCTCAGCACCGTGGGCAACGTGACCAGCAATATCGCCAGCACGCTGATTGCGGGGAAAGAATCGAGGGAATAAGCAAGACGGAAATCTTCCGATTTCCGTCAGCCCTTACATGAAAACAGCCAATCAATCAGCGTTTCCTTAATTCCTGTACATCATAATCATGGCCTGCAGCACAAATGTGATTTTGGGCTGCAGGCCATGGTTATCTCACGATATGTTTGCCGCCGACGTAGCGCGGCTGCCAATAGCTGTCAGAGAGCTTGTCGATGCGGATGCCGCGGCTGGATGAGGCATGGATGAAATTATCATTGCCGAGATAGATGCCGCAATGGGAAACTCCGGCCTCATAGGTGGTGAAGAACACCAAATCGCCGGGGACAAGCTGTTTTTTGCTTTTTGTGGGGGTCCCGAGGCGGTACTGTTCATCCGCGAGCCTGGGGATCTGCATGCCGTGCTTGGCAAACACATACTGCAGGTAGCCGGAGCAGTCAAATCCCTTTGGTGTCGTTCCGCCGAACTGGTAGGGGACGCCGATGTATTTCTTTGCGGTGGAGATCAGGGAACTGGCTTGGCTGGCATCCATGATCTGCTTGTTATAGGGAACCTTGATTCCTGCTTTCCCAAGGCTTGCCGGCGTCTGGGCTTCCGCCGTCGGATTTTCCCCTGCGCGCTGTTCTGATTTCTTGATGGGTTTTGCTTTTTTGAGAGCGCGCCAGGTAGCGTTGTTCACGATGCCCGTGATGCTCATCTTTTGATCCCGTTGGAACTCCGCGACGGCACGTTCCGTTTCACTGCCGAATACGCCGTCGGCCTGAGAGATGTGGTATCCGATCTCCTGCAATTTCTTTTGGAGCACAAGCACATCATGCCCATGGGAGTTCATCTTCAGGGTAGGGGAGGCAAGCACGCTGCCGGAGCAGACAAACAGCGCAAGCCCTACGGACATCAGTAAACGAAGCAGCCGACGTTTCTTCATAGGGATCTTCCTTTCGAAATCTCTGTCGAATCTTTCGTGTCTCTGAGGAACTTATTTTTCGACAGTTCCTAACCGTGGAGCACATGTTCCAACCCCTGGCTCATGAGGCGCACGACGTGATCATCATCCAGGGAATACCATGCTTCTTTGCCTTCTTTGCGGAACTTCACCAGACGGGCGTTGCGCAGCACGCGAAGCTGATGGGAAATCGCCGACTGTCCCATGTGCAGGGCTTCCGCGATATCGCAGACGCACATCTCCTGCTCCGCTTCCAGAAGCGCCAGAAGTTTGATTCGCGTGGAGTCGCCAAGCACCTTGAAAATTTCCGCAAGCCGGAGGCTCGTTTCGTCATCGATGGCATGCCGCAACGCATGGCGGACACGCTCCGGGTGCAAATGATGTATCTCGCAGAGGCCGTCTTCATTTGCGGACATTTCAACACCTCTTCAGATTTTTTTCATAAAGAAATTATACCTCATAGTTCCGATTTTGCCAAGGGGAAAAATCCGGACGATGAGGTATGTTTGCGATTGTGTCCCCCGAAGGATGCCCGCTTCCGATTATTCGTCCAGCAAAATGCGGAAGCGGTGGCCGGGGGCGATGTAGTCGAGCAGGAACTGTTCCTCTTTGTTGACCTGTGCAACTACGTTTACGCGCTCATCGGGCGGCTGCGGGCGCTTGATGATCTGCAGCTCCCCCATGTAGCGGTGATATTTTTCATTGTCCAGCGTGATGCAGGCTTTTTGGCGCTCGCGGGGAGGCTCGGGCGGGATTGTGCCTCCCACCAGCTCGCGGCTTTCCTGTGCGCGGATTGCATCGCGCGCCTCGTCGATGCGGGCGGTGAATACATGGGTGAGAAGTTCGCGCTGTACAGGTTCCGGGGTCAGCGCATGGGCATGGACGTACACCGTGTCGTCACGGATACGGCTCAGCATCATGAGTTCCTCGTCGGAGGGCAGGCTGTCTGCGATGAAAACGGAATCTATCCCAAGGGCGGCAAGATGGCGGGCGGCCAAGTCCGGATCCATCGTGCGGTGCGCTTCCAGCGTGGGAAGCCCCTCGAAAAGCGGGGCGCGCCTGCGGTTTCTGCTTGGGATGAAGGCGCCGACTTTGATGCCGGCCTTGTGCAGCATGCGCGTCTGGCGCATGAGGGTGTTTTCACTGATTCCGGTGCCGGGACGTGGGTAAAAATTGTGCAGGGCATCAATGTGATCGAAGTTGGCCTTTTCGTCGATGAGCTCCTGCAGGAATTTGTGCGATATGGTGGAAGCATTGAGCTGGATGCGGATATTCTGTTTGTTGCGGCTGAATTTCGCGATCTGCGGTGCGCCATACCCGCAGTCGAAGCGCAGGGTATGGATGCCCATCATGCGGAACGCTGAAAGACGGAATTGCTTGATGTTCAGCATGTCCAGCGTAGCGGGTGAGATGTCGGAGATGATCTCCATATGATGCCGGTTGGCCGCACGCAGCAGCTGATCCAGTTCGTCTTTGAAGGCTCCTTTGTTGGTCTCCGGGATATGAAGGGATGTGAAGATGCGCCGGATCCCAAGAGCGGCGGCCTTGCTCAGAAGCGCGAGATTTTCGTCGATGGTATTGTCAAGCCCTGGATACATGGAAATTCCATTTAGCATAAAAATGCCTTCTTCCTTTTATACTAGAAGCCATTAATATTTACCAAGCGAAGGTAAATGTTTACGGCTTCTGCATATACAGCATTCAGAAACAGGAAGCAATCTCGTTTTGACAATCTCTTTGAACGCGAGTATAGTATCAGAATGCTTTCTTCTTTTTCGCGGGGGAGGGAAATGGATGTTCACGCTTGGGCAGCAGCCCGGGAAAGATGGCCGTGATGCTTTTCCAGCAGGAGCCTCCCCTTTTCTGCATTGCAGCCTGCCAGCCGCATGAGGATGGCAAGTTTCGCGTGCCCGTCTGCCTGCTTGAGCAGCGCTATGCTTTCCTCCCGTGTGCAGCCGCACGCATCCATCACGATGCGGCGCGCCCGTTCTTCCAGCTTGGCATTGGTGGCCTTGACATCGACCATCAGATTGCCGTAGACCTTGCCGAGGCGGATCATGGTGCCCGTGGAAAGCATGTTGAGCACGAGCTTTTGCGCCGTGCCGGCCTTCATGCGCGTGGAGCCTGTGATGACCTCCGGCCCTGTCAGGGGCGTAATGGCGATTTCGGCGAGACTCGCGATGAGCGAGCCTTCGCTGCAGGAAACGGCAATGGTGTGGGCGCCAAGTTCCTTGGCATATTCCAGCCCCCCGATGACATAGGGGGTGCGTCCGGAAGCTGCGATGCCCACGAGCACGTCCTTTTCGGAGAAATCGTGTGCCTGCAGGTCTTTTCCGGCAAGTGCGGGGTCGTCTTCGGCGCCTTCCTTTGCGCGGAACATGGCACTTGTCCCTCCCGCGATGAGGCCCAGCACGAGCCCCGGGTCCGTGCCATAGGTCGGCGGGCATTCCGAGGCATCCAGGATGCCGAGCCTGCCGGAGGTTCCCGCTCCCAGATAAAATAATCTTCCCCCGTTTTCCAACTGCCCTGCGATGATATCGACCGCCTTTGCGATTTCCGGCAAGGTGTCCTCCACGGCTGCCGCGACCTTTTGATCCTCCCGGTTGATGATGCGCAGCATGGACAGGGTGTCCAGCGTGTCAATCTCCCGGGTCGCAGGATTTCTTTGCTCCGTGGTCAGTTCGGAAAGCTCTATCATCAAAAGACTCCTTTGTTAGCCAATGAAAGACTGGCCGAAGTAGACGATGCAGCCCATCACGATGACGAAGGGGATATAGACCTTCACCGCGAATTGCAGCAGCTTGCTGTCGCAGCCGATAACGCCGATGGAGGCGACGGCGATCGCGATGCTCTGCGGGGAGATCATCTTGCCCGCGCAGGCGCCTGTTGCATTGGCGGCAGCCACCCATGCCTGGACATTCGGGCCGGCGCCGATGGCAAGCGCGGCATCCGTCTGCAGCTTGCCGAAGAGCACGCAGCTGGAGGTTGCCGAGCCTGTGATGAAGGTCCCGACCGAGCCGATGAAGGCCGCGATGGAGGGATAAAGCGTACCGGTTGCCGCGACGGCTGTCGCGGCGATTTCGCTGGTCATGCCGCTGTAGCCCATGACCTTTGCGGTCGCGATGACGCTGATGATTGTGAGAATCGTGAAGCGCAGATTGTAGATCGTCCTGCGAAGCACACCGAGCATTTCGCCAAAGCCGGCTTTCTGTACGGTTCCGCCGATGAAAGCGGCAAGCAGGATCAGGACGCCGGGGGTCGCAATCCAGGTGAACGTATACGGGGTGCCGCCTTCCCCGCTGTAGATGAGCACCGAGGTCTTGATCAGGTGCAGCGGATCATGGATGGCAGGCACCAGCTTGCTGGTGAGCAGCAGGAAAACGAAGATGAGGATAAAGGGCAGGCATGCCACCAGCCCTTTCTTCAGCGTGACAGGAACGGCATCGTGGGGCGGCAGCTCGTAGTCGGGGTGCTTGACGGGAAAGAGCTTCGCGCAGCCGATGATGGCTGCCATCGCGCCGATGGAGCCTGCGACAACGGCAAGCTCCGGTCCCATGAACATGGCAACGGCCAGCTCCGGGATCAGGAAGGCCAGCCCCGCGGCAAGGCACAGGATGACCATGCCGTTGAGTGCCTTGAGGGAGTGTCCTGCGGTGATGACCATGAGGAAGGGGCAGAGCAGGGTCAGCGGCGCAAGCTGCAGGCAGGTGTAGGTGGCAAGCTGCGTGGGATCCGTGCCCGTGACGCTTGCGAGGGTCATGAGGGGGATGCCGATGGAGCCGTAGGCGGTCGGCACAGAGTTTGCGATGAGGCAGACCGCTGCGGCAAGCACGGGCTTGATGCCGATGCCTGCGAGCATGCCTGCGGGAATCGCGATGGCGGTGCCGAAGCCGGCCATGCCTTCCAGGAAACCGCCGAAGCCCCAGCCGATGAGCAGGATGAGCACGCGCTTGTCATGACTTACGGAGGTCAGCATTTCTTTGATGATGTCCATGCCCTTGGTGTGCAGGGAGAGATTGTAGGTGAAGATGGCTGCGATGATGACCAGAAGAATCGGCCAGCATGCCAGCGCGATGCCTTCTGCGACAGCCATCGCCGCGTGGATGGCCGTCATGTCGAAGTGCGGGACGAACATGCCCGCAAGAATGGAGATCGCGAGAGCGATGGGGCAGGCTTTCCAGGCGCCCATCTTGAGAAAGCTCAATGCAACTACCAGCCACAGGATAGGCGAGAGCGCAATCAGAAATAACACGGAGGTCAGTCCTTTCAGTAAATCTTTTCGATATCGTAGCCGTTCCGGTTCAAGGCGGCGACGATGCGATCAATGTGCTCTTGGTTGTGGGTCTCGACGGTGACCTCCAGCACGACTTTTTTGAAGCTGTCGGTGACTTTGGCCTGGTTGTGGTCCAGCTTGATGACGTTCGCATTTTCCTCCGTGAGGATGCGGGAGACATTGAGGAGCTGGCCCGGCTTGTCGGGGAGCTGGACGGCGAAACAGAAGACGCGGCCGCGCGCGATGAGGGCCTTGTCGATAAGGGCGGAGATGGTCGAGATATCGATATTGCCGCCGCTGATGATGGCCACGACCTTTTTGTGCTCGAAGGGGAGCTTGGCCAGTCCCGCAAGGGACAGTACGCCGGCGCCCTCGGCGATGAGCTTGTGCTTTTCGATGAGGAAGAGCAGCGCGCTCATGATCTCCATCTCAGAGACGGTGATGATCTCATCCAGATACTCCTTGCAGAAGGCATAGGTCAGGTCTCCTGCGGTCTTGACGGCGCAGCCGTCCGCCACGGTATCGGAGCTGGGGAGCGTCACGATTTTACCCGCGTCCAGCGCGGCTTTCATGCAGGCGGCGTTCTCCGGCTCTACGCCGATGACCTTCACATTGGGGCTCACGAGCTTTGTGGCAAGGGCGACGCCGCTGGCGAACCCGCCGCCGCCGATGGGGACGAGGATCGCGTCCACGTCCTTGAGCTCGTTGATGATTTCGAGGGCGGTTGTGCCCTGCCCCAAGAGGACTTCCCGGTCATTGAAGGGATGGATATAGATATAGCCGTGCTTTTTCTGGAGCTCCAGGCTATGCGCGTAAGCATCGTCGAAGCTGTCGCCATGGAGCACGACCTCCGCGCCGAGTGCCCGCGTGCCTTCGACCTTGAGGATCGGCGTGGTGGCAGGCATGCAGATAACGGCTTTGACACCGAGCTTCTGCGCCGCGAAGGCAACGCCCTGGGCATGGTTGCCGGCCGAAGCGGTGATCACGCCTTTCTTGCGCTCTTCTTCGGTGAGCTGGCTGATTTTGTTATAGGCCCCGCGCAGCTTGAAGGCGCCTGTGTGCTGGAGATTTTCCGGTTTCAGGTAGACCTCGTTCCGGCAGAGCTCCGAAAAAAAATCGCTGGGAATGAGCTTCGTCTTCTGCACGGTTCCCTGCAGCTGCTTATCCGCACGGTAAACGTCCGCAATTGTCGTGGTATGCACGATTTCTTCGGGTGACGGATTTGTTATATTCTTTTCTTCCAATGTTTCTGACATAAAGGGCCTCCTTGAAAACATACATATGATTGGAAAGTTTATCATTTTCGGCTTTCAGCGTCAATGGAAACTTTTTTCGGAGATTTTACGGAGGAAAAAGGATTTTCTGTCTGCACTATCGAAATAAAGGGTTATAAGTAGAGTCTGAAGTGGAAGGGGGAGCGCTGATGAAGGAACATGCTCGTATCCTGGTGCCGGTGGACGGCACGGAGAGTTCGGACCATGTTGTGGATGTGGCGGTTTCCCTTGCGCAGGTGTTGGAAGCGTCTCTGGACATCCTGTTCGTCTCCTATTTCGACAGCGATACGGATGATTTTCGGGAGGACTCCTGGCTGCCGGCGAGCGTGGCCGGACCGACGTTCAAGGAAGTGGATGCGGCCCTGGAGCGGGCGCATGTGCGGATCCCGGGCACAGTGCCTGTGGTCCTTCACCATGAGACAGGTGTCCCAGTCAAGCAGATTCTCTCCTTTATCAAGGAACACGAGGTGGATATGGTCGTGCTCGGAGGGCGGGGGTTGGGCGTCGTGCAGGGATTCCTGGTGGGAAGCGTAAGCCAGCAGGTCATGGAGGAGGCTCCCTGCACGGTCGTGATCGTGAAGTAACGGATGCAGCAATTTATACTGGAAGCCGTTAATATTTACCAAACGAAGTGAAGGTAAATGTTTACGGATTCTGTATATACAGCGTCCGGAAATAGGGATAATCTCGTTTTGGTAAATTTTTTTGAACGCGAGTATACTTTTTGGAGGTTGATGGATATGGTTAAGGACATCTTGGTGCCGGTAGACGGATCGGAGGGCTCGGATCGTGCGATCACGCACGCGATCACGCTGGCGGAGGCTTGCGAGGCGAAGCTGCACTTCCTCTATGTGGCGAATATCAATCAGCTTGCCATCAATGCGTGTCTTTCGGATGCCATTCTGGAGGCTGTGACGAAGGCGGGGAATGTGATTCTGGAGCGTGCGCAGCAGATGGTGCCAAGCGGAATCGAGACGGAGACAATCTCAGAGACGGGATCGCCGGCCGTGGTGATTCTGGATGTGGCGGAGAGTCTCAAGGTAGATCTCATTGTCATGGGCAGCCGCGGGCTTGGCGTGGTCAAGGGCGTGCTGCTGGGCAGCGTCAGCCAGTACATCGTCGAGCAGTCAGACTGCCCGGTACTGGTGGTAAAATGAGACCTATTCGGTAGAGATCCTGGGAAACAAATATTTTGCGGAAAAAGGGAGAGACGGCCGATGACCGAGAGAGAAGCAGGGAATCAGACCATGGATGTCTTGTCGGAGCCGATTTCCCGCGTCATTACGTCCAGCGTCGGCGTATCGTTGGACTCTGCGCTGAGCAAGCAGGCAGGTCATCGCATCTGGGGCGAGATGACGGCGGTATGGGATATGATGCTGGAAAAGACAGGCGTGACCTTGTTCATCTTCGATTTGCAGGAGGATACGTTCTACTATCGGCAAGTGCTGCCGGACGGCACGCGCTACGCCAGAAAGGTGCGCACCTTCCATGCTGTGCTGGAGCGTATGGCTCGGCAGGAGGGCACAGAGCATTCGGAGATGGCAAAGGAACTGCTGCAGGCGATGCAGAAGAGCCGGAGCGGCGAGATGGAAAGCCACTCCAATCTGTTTACGGCAATGCCGCATCTTTACCGCATGTCCTATCGCTCCCTTTCCGGCGATACGGGGAAGGTCTATGCAATCATCGGCTTCAGCCAGCAGGTAGACGGTGTTTTGGTGACCAGTCCGCCGGAGGCGGAGGAGGACCGGCAGGAGAAGAAATCTGCGATGTCAGCGCCGGAAAGGTACGGAGCGGCCACGGGCGTGCAGCTGGAGCTCAAGGTCAATCAGGCCTTGCGGGCGATGCAGCCCGGGCAGAAAGGGATTTTATTCCTGCTGTCCATTCGGTATCCGAAGATGAGCGATGCGCAGCAGGAGCAGACCATGGTGCATCATGTGCGAAGCGCGGCAGAGACCGTGCGGGCGGATTTTCGGAATGAGGATATCCTGGGACAGGTGCAGGACAACGCCTACGTGATTTTCATGTGCGGGAATATGACGATCGATGTCATTGAGCGCAGGGCGCAGCGTATGATCGATTTGTGCCAGCGTCTGCCGATGCTGAAGCTGGCCGGTGTATCATGCAGTGTGGGGATTGCCGCCACGAGCTCCAAACACCAGCATTACGATGCCATGTTCAAGCAGGCGCAGATCGCGCTGGCAGAGGCCGCCCGGCATGGATCGAACCAGTATCGTCTGTTTGAGGATGAGAAGTATTGAACGGAAAAAGGGGGCGGCAGCACATTTATTGTGTGTGGCAGATTCGTTTTCATGCTCTCGTCCCTCTCCTCGTCAGCCATGAAAGGTGTTTTCAACGTTTCTGATAGCGTTGCCTCTTGCTGGTGGGTTTATCTGGCTCTGTCATGGAGATTAGCTTCTGCTCCAATGCCGGATTCAGATAATTCTTGCGTAATCCAAGCCGTGACTTCAGCCCCAAAAGCATCAATAGTTCCTGCGCTGTGTACGCCGTGCCGTATTCCATGACATCCAAAAGCCGCCTGACATACGGGTCGGGGTTGCTGTCTGCTGTCATCATAAGCTCGGATAGCACTTGGTCTATCATCTTCAGCATGAACGTGACAAAGGCGGTAGATTCCCCTGCGACATGAGAATCGCTGATGGCCTGATAATAATCGTTTTGGAACCGATGGATTTGATTTTCTATGGGAAGATACTGAAAAATCTCGTCCCACCCCATCAGGAGGGAGGTCTGCCACAGTCGGGCAATACGCCCGTTCCCGTCCGAGAAAGGATGGATGAATACGAACTCATAGTGGAAAACCGAGGACAGCACGAGCGGATGGACGGTATCCCGTGCCTTTCCCATCCAGTCAAACAAATTTTGCATAAGCTCCGGCACCAGTCGTGCCGGAGGAGCCATGAAAATACATTTTCCGTTAGAAAATACTCCTTCTTCGCCCATGCGGAAAGAGCCTGCATCCAAAACAAAGCCCTTCATCATAATGCCGTGAAGCCGGAGCAAGTCCTCTATGCGATACGGATGGAGGGTAGATAACTGCTCGTAGGCCTCATAGGCATTTTTGACTTCCCGTATCTCTTTGGGCGGGCCAAGCACGACGCGCCCGTCTATGACATCATGCACCTGATCCAAGGAAAGGGAATTGGCCTCTATCGCCAAGGACGAGTGGATGGACTGGATTCGGTTGTTGCGCCTGAGATGCGGCTTGTTCACCAGTAGGCGTGTGTCAGCGACTTGCTGGGTCTTCTGAGCTATGGCAGATGTCAAGGCCAGCATCTCATCGGTGATTCTGTAAGGAGGATAGCTATCCAAGGCAGTCACCAACCTTCTTGTATATTATCTTAGATACCATCTTATATATCATACGGCCATTGGAAGCCAAAATCAAGCACGAAAGTGATATTAAAAGGCTGTCACACAGCGGTGTGACAGCCTTGCTTTGAAATATAAGAGGGGGTTCAGTGCTGCAATCCGTGCTTTACGCGGTCATGCTCCTCCATGCGCTTTGCATTGTTCCAGCGGTCTGTCGTGCCGACGAGGTAGCCGGTGATGCGGCGGATGCGCTCGAATTTCTGGGTGCGCAGCTCATAGCCGAGCTCCACCTGTCCGTTCTCGGCTGCCGAGATATGAAGGCTGGAAAGGGGTTCCTGCGTATTCTCATGCACATATGCAATATAATTTTCGATTTCATGCTCCGAGATATCGGGAACACCTGTCACTGTGACATCAATGCCGTTTACGATCATAGGGTTTCATCCTCCTGTGTTATGACATATTCCGTATAAATCCTTCATCAAGGGAAATCCATGCGAAGGATTCCCTCTGCGTGCATTATACTATATCTATGATGTCTGCGTCAATAGGGACACTAGATATAGTTATTTTTTACGAAGGGACGATGCGGTTATACACAAGGTAAAATGAATAAACATGCATAAAAATAAAAATTTAAACAGTCCTGTCATGCGGATGCAAGGGATGGGGAAACCGTAGGAGCAGGATAAATGCATAAAGTTGCCCCAAAAAGATATCCACAGAAAACTGTGGATATATACGCAGTTTTCTGTGGATAAGAATCTGAACAGATCCTAAGACAGTGTAGGGATTTATTGCGCCGCTTTGTTGGTTTCGGGGGTGGTTTCGGGCGCAGGCAGCGTGAAGGGTTCTGCGGCAAGCACTTCCTCGGGAATCTCGATGCTGTTGATGTTCTGAGGGTTCAGTGCGGTCGTATAGGATCTGAGCTCGCCGTAGAAGGCGACGTTCTCCAGCACTTCGCGTACTTCCTTTGCCATGTTTGCCTTGGGGTCATTGAGCGCGGTGGACACCAGCTTCTGCAGCAGGTCTGTGAAGTTGATGGCAAGCGTATCGGTCTGCCAGTCACGCTTGTCGACGGTCCAGGTATACTGGATTTGGGAGGCCTGCAGTGCTTGGTCGAGATATTCAAAACCGGTTGCGATAGCCTTCTGCTCTTCTTTGGAGACAGGGGGATTGGTCTTTGCTTCTTGGGCTTTGAGGTACTTGTACAGCTTCTTCCCATCGACCTGTACCAGCATGGTGCGCTGCGTGTCCGTCTCCTTCAGCAGCTTCACGTTCTTGACGTAGGAAAGCTGCTCCTTGACTTGCTCCGCCGTCGGTGTGAGCAGTGTGTCGGTCAGATTGGAGGCGAGCAAAGGGGCTTCGTATTTTTCCCACTTATCCTGCAGCTTGAAGTAAAGCGCGAGATGTTCTGCCGCCTGGTCCAAGTAGAAAGGAACGGAAAATTCTTGGGGATCGCCGTTTTTGTCCGAAAAGTACAGAGCGACTACCCCTTTGACGCGCATCTTATCGGGACTCGGGCTGTGCATATTGAAATCCAGATCCAGCTCGGCAGACGGGCCAAAGAACATCAGGGATTCGTGTATGACCCGCGTGTCTGTGGCGACCGGTGCAGCAATGGCCTCCCGATAGGCAGCCATGCCGTCCGGTGCTTCTGCGGCAAAGGCTGTCCCGCCCGCAAGACCGGCGCAGAGCACTGCGGAGCATGCGGCAGAGCTGATTTTCTTCCATAATTTTTTCATAGAGATCATCCTTTCGGAGTATGATAAGAACCTACTCAGAATACATTCGCTTTTTGAAGGAAAATTCCTGCTGCCGATGCTCAGATTGGGGAATTTCCTGACTTTGGAACCGATTGGCAGGAATGGCAGGCGGGGACGGCGAACTTACACCTTGTAGGGAATGCGAGTTTTGCTGGGAGGGCATGCTTTATGAAAAAAATCGGTTTTATCGGGCTCGGCATCATGGGGGCTGCGATGGCAGGGCATCTGCTGGATGCGGGGTTTGATGTGAGCGTTTACAATCGGACGAAGTCCAAGGCGGATGATTTGGTATCGCGCGGCGCGAAATGGTGCGGTTCTCCGGGTGCCTGTGCGGAGGGACAGGATGTTGTCATTACCATTGTGGGCTATCCGAAGGACGTAGAGCAGGTCTATTTCGGCGAGGACGGGATTCTTGCCCGTGCGTGGGCAGGCGCCTATGTGGTGGATATGACAACGTCCTCCCCGATCCTTGCGGAACGCATCTATGCAGCGGCAAAGGAGAAGGGGATCTTTGCGGTGGATGCGCCGGTGACAGGCGGGGACACGGGGGCGAGAAATGCGACATTGAGCATCCTTGTGGGGGGCGATGCGGAGGCATTTGAGGCGTTGCAGCCTGTTTTTCTCGCGATGGGAAAGAACATTGTTCATGTTGGCGCCGCAGGCGCGGGGCAGAAGACCAAGGCGTGCAACCAGATTGCCATTGCGGGCGCGCTGGCGGGGGTATGCGAGGCATTTGCCTATGCCAAGGCTTCGGGGTTGGATATCGGCAAGGTCTACGAGGCAATTTCCCAGGGCGCGGCAGGGAGCTTCCAGATGAATGGTGTCGCGAAAAAGGGCTTGGACGGAGATTTTCGCCCGGGCTTCATGCTCAAGCATTTCGGCAAGGATCTTGCCATCGCCACAGAGACGGGAACGGCCTACGGAGCCGCGCTTCCCGTGCTGGGCATGGTGCTGCACGAGGTACGGAAGATGGAGCATGGAGGAAAGGGAAATGAGGGAACGCAGGCACTGCTGAAATACTACGGGGTCGCGGAGCCGTAAACGCTTGTGCCCCCGCCTCACGGCTGCCGGAGCAGTGAGGCGGGGGCACAGGTATATACGCGCTGGCATCGTATCACTCTGCATCCTTTTGTATGAGGGTGCGGATGGGGAACGGAATCTCGATGTTCTCCTTCCGGTAGCGGTCTGTGAGCGCCTTAATGAATTCGTGTTTGAGCTCATATTGCAGGTCGAAGCTGCTGGAGTGCAATATGACATTGAAGTTGATGCTGGAGTCCCCGAAGGTATGGAAGCGGACGATAGGCGCGGGGAGTCCGATGGCTTTCAGTTCATCATCCAGGGATTTGGTGCTCTGCTGGCTGTCGGGCGCGGCATCATCCTCGGAATCGTCCAGCGTGGCTTCTTCCTTGTAAAGTTTTACGGTTACTTCCTTTGCTACCTCCAGCGTGACCTTTTCCACGAACTGCAGATCGCTGTCATAGGCAACGCCGACCGGGATGGTGACGACGATATCGTCCCGCGGTTTGCTGTAGTTCGTGGTGATGGCGGCGGCGATGGTCTTGTTCGGAATCACGACGATATTGCCGTTGTTGGGCGGGGTGATCGTCGTATAGCGCCAGTTGATGTCCGTGACGCGGCCCTCTTCTCCCGTGCTGAGGCGGACATAGTCGTTGACCTGCAGCTGTTTGGAGATGATGAGCTGCAGCCCGGAGAAAATATTTGCAAGGGTTTCCTGCAGACCGAGTGCAAGCGCCATACCGCCGACGCCCATGGCCGTGATGATCGGTGTGATGGAAATGCCATAGTACTGCAGGATGATGAGCACGCCGATGCCGTAAATCACCACCGTGAAAATGGTATCCAGCAGGGTGCTTTGGGCCATCGCATTGTCCGTGCCGCTCAGCTTCCAGTTCACAAGCCCCGACAGCGTGCGTTCCAGCACGCGCACGATGGTGAACACGATGACCGTGAAGAAAATACAGGAAAAAATCTTTGCGATGGAAGCCGGAAATGACACGGAGTCCACGATCCAGTAAAGGGCCGTGGCAAGGCAGAAGAGAATCGGAATGCCCCGCAGTGCACGGATGAAGATGGATTGAAGATTGATTTCGGAAGTGTCCACACGCTGCAGCAGTTTCCGGTTCACGACATGGTTCAGCAGGCAGCCGATGACGAAGGCCGCGATGAGGACGCAACCTGAAAGCAGCAGCTCCATGTAGTCTTCCCAGGCAATGGATTCAAATGATGGCAAAAAAAGTCCCCCTTATCAAAACTCTGTGCGAATGATAGAAAACATAAAAATTATACTATAAAGGAGGGCAGAAAGAAACTGATTTTTTTGTAGCGGGAATGGAAGATTTACAGTATAATGGTGGTATGCTATATACTGATTAGGGGTGGCGGACAAATGGATGCAAAAGAAATTTTAAGCCATGTGGATCACACGCTGCTGAAGCAAACAGCCACATGGGAAGAAATCCAGCAGGTTTGCGAGGAGGCAATCCGGTACCATACGGCGACGGCCATGGTGCCGTCTGCGTTTATCCCGAGGATTCGGGCAAAATACGGCACCAAGCTGAAAATCGCGACGGTTGTCGGCTTTCCCAACGGGAACTGCAGCACAACGGCGAAGCTGGCAGAGACGGCGCAGGCGCTGGTGGATGGAGCGGAAGAGATTGATATGGTCCTGCAGATCGGGGAGCTCAAGGCATGGAAGCTGGATATTGTGACGGAGGAGATCCGTGCCCTCAAGGTGCTTTGCGGTCAGCGCATCCTGAAGGTCATTGTGGAGACCTGTCTCCTGACCGAACGCGAAAAGATTGCGGCCTGCAGATGCGTGACGGAGGGCGGCGCGGACTATATCAAGACCTCGACAGGCTTCGGCACGGGCGGGGCGACACTGGAGGATATTGCGCTGTTCCGGGATCATATCGGACCGAATGTCAAGATGAAGGCGGCGGGAGGCATCCGCACGCGGGAGGATATGGAAGCGTTCCTCGCGGCAGGATGCGAGCGCTTGGGCGCCAGCGCAGCGGTGAAGCTGCTGAAGGATGAATGGGACGGGTGATGCAGGGGAGAAGTTTTCGGCATCGTCTGGTGGACATGTTCTGATTTTCAAAAAAACAGCAGGAAAATCCCTTCGAGCGGCGAATATAACGAGCAGGGGGTTCTACACGGAATTCCGGTGGATCGGCAAGAACATGTCGGATGGTGAATAGAATGGGTTCCAATGGTGGAGGCGAAAAAGATTGGACAGAAAATTGAAGCTGCTGATTTCAGATGATTCGAAGCTGTTGAGGAAGAAATTACGGGCGGAATTGGAAGCGCTGGACTGTGATGTCATTGAGTCGGAGAATGGCAAGGAGGCCATACTCAAGGAGTTGCAGGACAAGCCGGACGGAGTGATTCTGGATATCGTCATGCCCGAGGTGGGCGGAATTGAGGCGCTGCAGGTCATCAAGGAGATCAGCCCCGAGGTTCCGGTGGTGATGCTGTCTTCGGCGGGCACTCCGCAGAAGCTCATGCAGACCTTGAAAATGGGTGCGCTGGACTTCATCCAGAAGCCTTATTCCAGCGAACAGATCAAGAAGGCTGTGGAGGCAATTCGCAAGAAGGCCGTTCAGAATGAGGAAACAGAGGATGGGCAGTGAGTATTTTGCGCAATATCTGTTGAACGAGGGAGTGCTTTCCCAAGCCATGGCAGAGGAACTTCTGCCAAAGACGCGGGAGATGGATCTTGCCGCTTGCCTGCTGGATGCAGGCGTTGCGGACAGTGCGGGGCTCGATGCCTTGTCCGGCCGGTACAAGCAGTGCGGGCTGCATCCGGTCAGGCGTGCTGTGCGCCGTCTGAGCGGAGAGCGCACGGACTTGGAAGAAGCCTATTATGAGGAGTTCATGGAGCTTTTCATGGAGGAACTCATGGATTTCCTCAAGACACCGGCAGTGATTTCATTGGAGCCTGTGGAAAAAAACGCATTTTCCAAGATGGGGAAAACACATGCGGCATCACAAAGGCTGACCGGCGATTTGAGCATCGTGACGGGGATCATAGGCAGGGATTCGTATTTTCTGGAGCTGGCCAAACGCTATGCGCAGGAAGAAATGGATGATATCGATGACCTGGCGGTGGACAGCATCGAGGAATTCCTCAATGTGCTCAACGGGGCCTATATGGTGCGGCTGGCCAAACGCGATTTGGAAACGGATTTGGAGACTCCGCGCTGGGGCAGGGATGTCGTACCCCACGGCAGCCGGCAGCTTGCCATGCAGATCTGTGTGGACTTCGGGAGTTTCTATGCGGTGCTTGCAACGGATGAATTCATATGATCAGCCTCTCCATTATCGGAGAGGCTGAAAAAAATGATTGACATGCGGCTGCATAGGTGCTAAACTAAGTATCGTTGCGAGCAGCGACGAGTGCAGAATTGAATATTTTCTTTGTAGAGCATTGTGGAGAGTTGTCCGAGTGGTTGAAGGAGCACGCCTGGAAAGCGTGTATACGGCGAACACTGTATCCGGGGTTCGAATCCCCGACTCTCCGCCATTATTTTTTTCGTAGCATCCTTTTCCAGGTCGGACCGCAGCGCTTGGGTCTTGCGCAATGGAGTCTCATGAACCCCGTCAGGTCCGGAAGGAAGCAGCGGTAAGTGAACCGCTTCATGTGCCGCAAGGGCGCCTGAGGGCTGTGGCCCGACGTTGAAAAGGAATGAGCAGCCGGGATGGGCTGTTTTTTTTTGGAGTTTATCAAGGGAAGGGGGAGCGGCATGGCGTATATCGCCCTTTATCGCAAATGGAGACCGACAGTCTTTGAGGATCTGGTCGGACAGGAGCATGTGTCCAAGACGCTTTCGCAGGCCATCCTCACGGGAAAGATCGGTCATGCATATCTCTTTTCCGGCCCGCGGGGGACGGGCAAGACGAGCACGGCAAAGATTCTGGCAAAGGCGCTCAACTGCGAGCAGGGACCGACGCCGTCACCCTGTAATTCCTGCGCGAACTGCCAAAAGATCAATGACGGCTCATCCATGGACGTGTTTGAGATTGATGCGGCCTCGAACCGCGGCATCGATGAGATCCGCGAGCTGCGGGAGACCGTGAAGTTTGCGCCTGTGGACGGCAGATACAAGGTCTATATCATCGATGAGGTGCACATGCTCACCACCGAGGCGTTCAATGCGCTGCTGAAGACCTTGGAGGAGCCGCCGTCCCATGTGGTGTTCATCCTTGCGACGACCGAGGCGCATAAGGTACCTGCCACCATCCAGTCGCGCTGCCAGCGCTATGATTTCAAGCGCATCACGGTGGATGAGATTGCCGCGCGGCTTTCCTATGTGGCGCAGGAGTCCGGCATCGAGGCGGAGGAAGCAGCGCTTCGGCTCATTGCGGTACATGCGGATGGCGGTCTTCGCGACGCGCTTTCCGTTCTGGATCAGTGCGCCGCGCTTTCCGGGGACGCAGTCACGCTTGCAAAGGTGCAGGAACTTTTGGGACTGGTCGGTCATGACTGGATCTTCCGCATGACCAAGGCAATCGCGGGGCATGCGGCGCAGGAAGCGCTGATGATTGTGGCGGAGCTGCTGCATGAGGGAAAAGAGCTGCGGCAGATCCTTGCGGAATTGACGCTGCACCTTCGCAGCATCATGATTTATCAGGCTGCAGGTACGCTGGATCGGCTGGATCTCTATGCGGAGACGGAGGAGCCTTTGCGGGAGCAGTCGCAGCTGTTCCCAGCGGAACGGCTGCCGGGGATGATCAAGCGATTGCATGAGGCGATGAATGAGCTTCGCTGGTCGCCGCAGCCGCGCATCACGGTGGAGGTGGCCCTGCTGTCCCTTGCGAGGGAGCGGGAAAACGGAAATGTGCCGCAGGAAGCTGCACGTTCGGCAGGCGTCCTCGCAGGGGATGTGCGCATGGCACAGTTGGAGGCCAAGCTGGCGCAAATGGCGGCATTGCTTTCTGCGCGAGGAAGCTGCGAAACGGCGCCTGCCGGGCAGATGGCGGCAGCGCAGGCATCCATCCCGAAGCCGAAAGCGGGAAAAGAGCCTCCTGTCGGAAAACGTGTATCGTCCGTCCCCGCAGCAGGAAGTCCCGGACAGGCGGCTTCAGCTCCCGTGCGTGCAGGGGATGCAGCTGCATGGCGGCAGGTTCTGGCGGATTTGCGGACACAGGGGAAACGCAGCATTTTGGCCTGTGTGTCCCAGGCGGAGTTCACGGGCGCGACAGAGGGGCAGTTCTTCCTCCTGTTTCCGAGCGATATCCTTGCGCAGCTCACCATGCGGAACTATCGGAAAAATATCGAGCCATTGCTTGCCGCAGCTCTTGGACGGGAGGTTCAGCTCGTATGTTCCAGCCGGCAGGCTTCGCCTCCGCCCCCGTCCGCCCCAGCGCAGGAGAAACCGTCGAAGCCTGCGGAGGACGAGCCTGTGATCCCGGCGGGAGAGACGCCCGTCAAGGTGGATATCGAGGCGCTGGAGGGCGAGGAGCGCAGCAATCTGGAGCATGCAGTGGATGTGTTCGGGGATACCTTCGTGGAGGCGCAAAACAAGTGACCGCAAGACACTGACCTATCCAACGCTCCGCGGAGATTTTTTGCTAAAACTTTTTTTAGCCATGAAAATATCCTTCAAAAACAGTTAAGGCCGTGAAGTCGTAGCAGAGCTACGTCGAACGGCATCTGACGCAGCATGACAGGAAAAGACTCGGCAAGGACAAAAGGGAATTAATCAGTGGTTCCTTAAACGCCCTTCGGTTGAACGAAACTGTTTTTGAAGGATTGCTTGTGGGCTAAAAAAAGTTTCTTTACGCAAGAAATCAACGCTGCGCTTATGGATAGGTCAGTGTCTTGCGAAGATAAGATAAGATTGACGAAGAGGAATTCTTTTGGTATGTTATGGATAGCTTTATGATAGGAAGGAGCAATGTGTATGTTTGGTGGAATGGGCAATATGGGGAATATGGCAGGGATGATGAAAAAGGTCCAGAAGATGCAGGAAGACATGAAGAAGATGCAGGACGAGCTGAAGCGCAAGACCGTGGATGTGTCCGTGGGCGGCGGCTCGGTGAAGCTGGTGATGAACGGTGAGAAGCAGGTGCAGTCGCTGCTCATCGATCCTGCGGCAGTGGATCCGGAGGATGTGGAGATGCTGCAGGATCTGCTTTCTGCCGCGTTCAACGAGGCAACCAAAAAAGTCGATGAGATGATGGCATCGGAGATGGGCAAGCTCACGAGTGGGCTGGGCCTCCCGCCGGGGCTGTTCTGAGGATGCAGTATATCGCGCCTCTCGCGAAGCTCATCGAGCACTTCCGTGCATTGCCGGGCATCGGATCCAAGACGGCGGTGCGCCTTGCTTACCATGTGCTGGATATGGACGCCAATCAGGCAAAAGCCCTCGCCTCGGCCATCATCGAGGCAAAGGAAAAGATCGGCTACTGCAATGTCTGCTTCAATCTGAGCGACCGCTCCCCCTGCCAGATTTGTGCGGCGGAGTCGAGGGATCATACTGTCATCTGTGTCGTGGAGCAGCCCCAGGATGTGGCAGCGATGGAGCGCATGCGGGATTTCCGGGGCGTCTATCATGTGCTGCACGGGGCGCTTTCTCCGCTGGAGGGCGTGGGCCCGGAGGATCTGCGCATCAAGGAGCTTTTAGGGCGCCTGTCGGGCACCAAGACGGAAGAGGTCATTGTCGCCACGAATCCCAATGTGGAGGGCGAGGCGACCGCCATGTATCTCGCGAGGCTGTTGAAGCCGCTGGGCGTGAAGGTGACGCGCATCGCCCACGGCCTGCCCATCGGCAGCGATCTGGAATACGCGGATGAGGTGACTTTGTCCAAGGCCATGGAAAATCGGAGGGAAATGGAATGATCGAACTTGTGGTGGCATTTGCTGTTGGCATGATCGTGCTTTGCCTCGTGGCAAAGCTCATTGCGCTTCCCTTCAAGCTCCTGTGGAAATTCATCACGAACAGCATCGTGGGCGCTATCCTGCTCTGGGTCGTGACGCTGTTCGGCGTGCAGGTGAAGATCAATATCCTGACGGCGCTGATTGCCGGCGTGTTCGGCATACCGGGCGTCATCGCGGTGGTTGTGTTCCAGCATCTGTGATTTTGGTTCCTCATGTCCGCCCCCATGGGGGGCGGGGGACCGCCGCAGGCGGTGGTGGGGGCTGTATGCACTAATCATGACGTTTACTATAGTTTTTGCACTAAAAAAGGCTCTATGCGATCTGTGTTTCGCATAGAGCCTTCTTCCTTCGTTCAGTACAGTTATTTGTCCATGAATTTCAAAACTTCCCTGCAGCGGCGGAATGCCTCCTGCAGATCCCCGTGCTTCACGGTCAGCACGACAAAGGTTCCGGCGCTGATGTGCATTTTCAGAAGCCCGAGAATGCTGTCAGCCTTTGCGCTTTGCCCATTGGCCGTCAGAGAAATAGAACTGCCGGTTTCTTCGGCGATCTTCCCGATGGCCGCGCACTGACGGAAACCGATCATCTCACCGGCAAACCCGATGCAGCTGATGCTCGGCATCATTTCTTTCTTGCGGTTC
Source organism: uncultured Veillonellaceae bacterium (assembly GCA_902785705.1). GTDB lineage: Bacteria > Bacillota > Negativicutes > Selenomonadales > Selenomonadaceae > UBA9786. The sequence goes on along the minus strand of CACZZN010000018.1, from coordinate 26,422 downwards.
ATACCCACTTTTTCCAAGATCGCTTCATTCATCCGATTGATCTCTTCATCATTATCAAAAGCATTCGCTGTATTATACATATACATACGGACCACTCCTTCCTTAATTCCTATGTAGTCCTTGCTTTTTCATCCTTGAACAACTCCCGTCAACTGTACTGAAACTGTTCCCATTGGGATCGACAGGATTCCATCAGGAATTGTCAAAATCAAATTGTCAAAATTGCAAGTTCAATTTTGGCTACTCCTGAATTTGGTTGTATCTTATCATAGATTTTTTTGGATGTCAAACAGATACAAGATAAATTTTGTATACATAGAAAAAAGATTGATTCATCCAGTGTTTTCGCGGATAAATCAATCTTTTCCTATTGATTCGCACACAGTTTCTCAGTTGTCCAGAAGGTAGATGCTGGGGTCGATGGCGAGGACATGGACGAAATGGCGAAGCTCGTTGTCGTTGATGACGCCCTCGATGGCCTTCGGGCCTTCCTCGGAGAAATCATAGGTCTCGGGGTTTTTCAGGAGCTGCCCCTCTTTGTCTGCGAACACCACGACCTCCGGCGTTTCGGTATGCCCGAACTCGCAGGACTTCACGATGCCGATGCCGTGGCTGGTCTTGACGATGGTTCCCACGGGATAGATCGCCACGTTATTGAAGAACAGGCTCAAAAGATCCGGATCGAACTGCCCGATATTCACATTCACCATGATATTGTGCGTGACGGAGGGCGTATAGGCTTTCTTGTAAGGACGCTCGCTAGTGAGCGCGTCGTAGACATCCGCGATGGCGACGATCTTCGCGAAGCGGTGGATTTGGTCGCCGGCCAGTCCCCTGGGGTAGCCCCGCCCGTCGACATGCTCATGGTGCTGGGCGGCCACCGCGGCGAGGATGCTGGGGGACGGGAGCATATGCTCCATCTCGTGGATGCGGAAGGAGCCCGCCAGAGGATGCCCCTTGATGACATCGAATTCGTTCGTGTCCAGGCGGCTCGTCTTGTTCAGGATCTCCGACGGCACGCCCACTTTTCCGAGGTCATGCAGAAGCGCCCCCAGCGTGAGCAGCTGCAGATCCTTCTTGGAGTAGCGGCAGAGCATGCCGAGCATGGCGGATAGGATCGCGACATTCACGCTGTGCGCGAAGGTATAGGTGTCATGCAGGCGGATATCCGTGAGCTGCACGAGATTCTCCTTGTGCTGCAGCACATCGAAAAGGATACGGTCCGATACATCCTGCATGGTATCCGCGTTCAGACGGCCGGTTTCCTCGACGCTCTGGAACGCATCATAGACCTTCTGGATGGCATCGACGCGCGTGGTTTCCTGCACGATGTCCTCGGGGGGCTCCAGCTGGAAGTTCGGGTTCTCCGAGGTGACGGTCACGGTCGGGATGCCGATTTTGTCGAGCTGTTCGATATAGTGAGGGTTGATGGGCTGCCCTTTCACAAGGTAGCTTGCGCCGTGCTGATTATAAATGCTTTGGGCGATGATCATGCCCTTTTTGAGTTTTTTTACCGGAAGACGGATCAAACGACAACAATCCTTTCATTAATAGATGATGTTGAAAGACTATGTTTTCTTACATCATACCTTATTTTGTGCAATTTGTGAAGAATGGAAATTTTGGAGCACAAAATAAATTTGCGGCACACCGTATTCTTTGCTATACTTAATAGGTTAGATTTGTCTGGGATTTATCATAAAGGGAGATTGTGGGAATGCAGAAAGTTCGCGTCAAGCGCAGCTTTAAGCGGGTAAAGATCATGGGGGCAGTCCTGGTGGTTCTGCTGGTGGCGATTTTGGGGTGCCACTTTGGGAGACAGCGCGCCCATGAAGTGGAAATGAAAAATTCCGAGGAAGCCATCACACGGGTGATGATCCTGGGGGTGGACCGCCGTGCGGATGACGCGGGACGCAGCGACACCCTCATGGTGGCATCCGTGCGCATGGAGCAGCAGCAAGCCGCCTTGATGTCGATCCCGCGCGATACACGGGTGAAGATCAAGGGGCATGCCTACGACAAGATCAACCATGCCTATGCCTACGGCGGACACGATCTGTCGCGGGAAACGGTGCAGGAGCTCCTCGGCGTGCCCATCGACTACTATATCCTCATCGACACGAAGGCATTTGAGCGCATCATCGACGCCATCGGCGGCGTAGACATCGATGTGGAAAAGCGGATGTACTACGAAGATCCCTGGGATGACAACGGGGGGCTCATCATCGACCTGTATCCGGGAGAGCAGCATCTCGACGGCGAGCGGGCCATCCAGTATGTGCGCTATCGTGACGGCGAGGGCGACATCGGACGTATCCGTCGCCAGCAGAAATTCATGCGCGCTGTGCTGGCGCAGGTCATTTCGCCGGATGTCCTGCCGCAGCTGCCCCAGCTCATTGAGGAGCTCCGCGGCGCGGTGGAAACGGATATGAGCGTGAGTGAGCTGGTGAAGCTGGGTTCTGTACTAAAGGAAGTAAAGGAAAAAGGGCTGGATGCGGAAATGCTGCCCGGAAAGCCCGCCTTCCTTTCGGATATCAGCTACTGGCTGCCGGATATCGTGGCGCTCCGCCACATGGTGCGGGAAGATATGGGAGCGGAGATGACGGAAAAGCAGCTTGCCGCGGCAGAGGCGACTGCCAAGGAATATCAGGACGCTCTGCCGAAAGCCATCCAGCTGGCGGAGAATACGGAGCAAGAACCTGCATCGAAGCCTGAGGGGACGGGCGGGGAAAAGCCGGACAAGCCAAAGGACACGGAAAAGCCGGAAAAACCGGAAAAGGAGAAAAAAGTCTCCAAAACAGCAGAAGAGCAGGAAAAGGAACAGAGCGCGGCAGAGGAAAAGCAGAAACAGCGGGAAGCCGACGATACGCCGATGCGGCCGGAGGAAATCAGCGTGCTGGTCATCAATTCCAGCGGCATCAACGGTGCCGGGGCCGAGGTGGCGGGTATCCTGCAGCGCAAGGGATTCATCATATCCAGCGTCGAGACGGGGAACACGGATTCCCGCGAGCAGACGACCATCACGACCTCCGAGCGCAATACGGACGTGTTCTATGGCATGCCGTTCCCCTGCATCATCATGGACGGCGGCGGCAAGAGCCAGGCAATCGTGAATATCGGAAGGGATTACCGCAGATAGACAGAAGCGAGGGAAATTTTTTGGGCAAGATGAAGGTGATGGGACTCTCGAAGTCCTTCGGGATCCATGAGCTGTTCCACGATGTGAGCTTTGAGGTAGCACGCGGCGACAAGGTCGGATTCGTGGGCGCGAACGGCACGGGGAAGACGACGCTGATGCGCTGCCTTCTCGGCGACGAGGAACCGGACGCGGGCACGATCCAGTGGGACAGCGCGGATACCATCGGCTATGTGGAGCAGCGGGCGGAATTCGGGGACGGCACGCTCTATGACGAGTTCCGGCACGCCTTTGATGATATCCTTGCGCTGGGAGAGCAGAAAAAACAGCTGGAACAGCAGATCGGGAAATCTCAGGATGCGGAGCTGCTGGCGCAGTACGGAAAAGTCGTGGAGCGCTTTGAGCAGTTGGGCGGCTATGACTATGAGAGCCGCATCCGCCGCATTGCCTTTGGGCTGGGCTTCACGGAGGAGGATTTCAAACAGAGCGTGCAGCATTTCTCGGGAGGGCAGAGGACGCGGATCTGCCTTGCCAGGGCGCTGCTGCGGGAACCGGATTTCCTGTTTCTGGACGAGCCGACCAATCATCTGGACATTCGCATGATCGAGTGGCTGGAGGAGTTTCTTGCTTCCTATCCGGGAGGGGTGCTGCTCATTTCCCATGACCGCTTCTTTTTGGATCGGGTAGTGACGCGGATCCTGGAGCTGGATCATCAGGAGATCACGACGTACGAGGGCAACTACACCTATTTTATGAAGGTGAAGACGGAGCGCAGGCAGGCTCTGCAGTCCGCCTACGAGAAACAGCAGGAGCAGATCCGGCGCACGGAGGAGTATATCCGCCGCTATCGCGCGGGCATCAAGGCAAAGCAGGCACGCGGGCGGCAGAGCCAGCTCAACCGTCTGGAGCGCATCGTATTGCCGCCGGAGACCGCGGCATTCAATTACTTTGTGTTCCATGCACCGGCAGAGTGCGCGCAGCGCGTAGCGGAGCTGGAGGACGTGGCCGTGCGCTTCGGGGAGCATGAGATTTTTGCTCACCTGAACCTGTTGATCCGCAGGGGAGACGGGGTGTCCCTCGTGGGCCCGAACGGTGCGGGCAAGACCACGCTTCTGCGTGCGATCTTGGGCGAGCTGGAAGCGGCAGCGGGCCGCGTGAAGATCGGGAGCCGCGTGAAAATCGGATATTTTTCGCAGCAGCATGAGGGGCTTCATCTGGAGAATACCGTGCTGGATGAAATCGTCTATGAGTTCGGGACCAGCGAGGAACAGGCACGGAAATACTTAGGAGCGTTCCTGTTCCATGGGGATGATGTCTACCGTACGATCGGTGAGCTTTCGGGCGGCGAGCAGTCCCGCGTGGCATTTTTGAAGCTCATGCTGACCGGCGCGAATTTCCTGATTCTGGACGAGCCTACGAATCATCTGGACATTCCCGCGAAGGAGGCTGTGGAGGAGGCGCTGATGGCGTTCCCCGGCACCTTTCTGGTGGTTTCCCATGACCGCTACTTTCTGGACAAGATCTCCAACTGCACGCTGGAGCTTGTGGACGGGAAGCTGACGGAATACAACGGGAATTACAGCTATTACCGCATGAAAAAAGCGATGGAAGAGCAAGAGGCGGCCGAGGCACAGGAAAAACAACCCGTGGGGCAGGCGGCAAAGGCGGCTGCGCAGCGGGAGCCGGAGGCAGAGCCCTCGGATGAGGCGCGGCAGGAAAAGATGCGTCAGGCGCAGGAGCGCAGGGAGCTCGCGGAGCGCAGCCAGCTTCGGAACATGAGTGAAGAAAAGCGGCAGGAGCTGCTGGACCGCGCGGAAGCGGAAATCGCGATGGCCGAGGCGGAGCTGAAGGGGCTGGAGCATCAGATGAATCAGCCGGAGGTGCAGATGGATCCGGAGCGGAGCCGCAGCATTGCGGAAGCGTATGCGGCGAAGGAAACGGAGCTTCGGGCGAGGTACGAGAAGTGGGAGAAGCTGGCGGAGTAGCAGGTGAGGTGCAGGCATGTCCAACGCTTCGCGGTGATATTTTGCTAAAAATTTTTTACTATGAAAAATTAGCGAATCAAGCCCGTAAGGGCGCAGGTGAGCTTAGTTTTCATGTAAGGGCGTAGTGCGAAACAACGTTTCGCACGGAGTTTTGCTTTATAATTAGCATTCCAAAACAGTTAAACGCCCTTCGGTTGAACGAAACTGTTTTGAAATGTTGTGTGACGGCTAAAAAATTTTCTTCACGCAAAATATCAACGCTGCGCTTATGGACATGCCTGCACCTCACGAAGACAGTTTTGCAGTCCGTCGTCAGCATGACAAATAGGGGAACTTGTAGTACAATGGAAGCATTGATTATATTTTGTAGGTGATGGATTTTGTCAAACCCGATGTTTGATGTGATAAAAAGCGATTTGGAGCAGCTGGAGGAGACGCTGCTGGCGGCGGTGACGGCGCCGCAGGAGCTGGTGACGGAGATTGGGACGCATCTGGTGACTGCGGGCGGGAAGCGCATCCGCCCGGCGCTTTCTCTGCTGGCGGCCCATGGAGGGAAAGACTTCGATCTGGGGCGTATGCTGCCTCTGGCGGCGGCTTTGGAGCTCATCCATACGGCATCCCTCGTGCACGACGATGTGATTGATGAGGCAGATACGCGGCGGGGGAAACCGACGGCGAATGCGAAATGGGGAAACCAGATTTCCATTCTGAGCGGCGACTTCATCTTTGCGCGCGCTTTTCGGCTGATTGCGGAGCATGACTACGGCTCCTATGTATCGAAGCGGCTGGCGGAGCTGGTCTGCAATCTGAGCACAGGGGAAATCCTGCAGGATCAGCAGGTATACCAGGCATCCTGCGATTTGGAGGACTATTATGACCGCATTTCCAAGAAGACGGCGGATTTTCTGGAAATCTGCTGTGAGCTTGGAGGCGTGGTCGGCGGGATGGAGTCTGAGGATACGAAGCGTCTGGCGGTCTACGGGCATTCCATCGGGATGGCGTTCCAGATTACGGATGATCTGCTGGATATCATGGAGACCTCGGAGCAGATCGGAAAGCCCGCGGGCAACGATATCCGCCAGGGGATCGTGACACTGCCGGTGATCCGTGCCTTGACGGGTAGCGCAGACGCAAAAGAGCTGCGGGAGATCGTGACGGATCCCGAGATGACGGATGCAATGGTGGAAAAGGCGCTTGAAATCGTGAAGGCCTCGGATGGTGTGGATTTCGCGCAGGCAAAGGTCGATGCGTATCTGGTGCAGGCGAAAAAAATCCTGCCGGAAAGCCTGCCCGGGGAGATTCGGGAGGCATTCGTCATGGTGGCGGATTTTATCGGAGAACGCAATTTTTAGATTTTTTGAATTAGAAAGAACGGAGTTTCACAGTTCCTTGGGAGGTATGGCAAATGTTCGGTATTGGCATTCCGGAGCTCGTGGTGATTTTGATTGTGGGGCTGATTATTTTCGGTCCCGGCAAGCTGCCGGAGGTGGGGCGTGCGGTAGGAAAGGGATTGCGGGAATTCCGCAAGGCATCGAGTGCTTTGCAGTCCGCACTTAACGAGCCGGAAAAGCCCGCGCCGCCGGCCCCGGCCGCTGCTCCGGCACCGGCTCCTGAACCGCCGCAGACAGCTGCGGTGCAGCCGGCAGCATCGGCGGAAACCGCTGCCAGCCCCAAGGCTGAGCCGCCTGCAGCAGCGCCCGCCGAGCCCGCGCCGCAGGCAACAGAAGCCGAACCGGCGGCCGAAGCCCCTGCTTATGAGCCGCCAACGCAGGAAAGCGTGCGAAAGCAGCTCGAAGAACAGCAAAAGAGGGCATAAAACCCCGTGCGAAACAGTGTTTCGCATCCCTAAAGTGAGTAACTCCGTGTCGCTACGCCTTAGGTGAAAACCAAGCTCCCACGGCGCCTTTGGCTTGTGCTCGCTAAGATTTCACAGTAAAAAACGGATGCATATCGTGCGTGTGATATGCATCCGTTTTGCGTGGGGAGTTCATCCGCGTTGCCTCAGGTTTGATGCTCTAAAATGCAGTCGAGAAAATCCTGTCCGTATTTTTGCAGCTTCATTTCGCCCACGCCTTTGACTTCGAGCATTTCATCGAGATTTTTGGGATTGACGGATGCCATGTCGCGGAGAGTGGCGTCGGAGAAGATGAGGTAGGGCGGCACTTGGTCGCGGGTGGCGAGTTCCTTGCGGAGAGCGCGCAGGAAGTCGAAGAGCTGCGGCGGCGCCTCGGTCCGGGCCTCGCTTTTGGGAAGGGACTGGAAGACCTGGCGCGTGCCGCGCAGGACCTCATAGGCAACGGGCTGCAGGCGGATCACCGGGTATTCGCTTTCCGTATAGGCAAGGTAATCTGTCGCGATGAAGCGCTGGATCATGAGCTTGATATCCGGGATGCTCTTTTCGTGGAACAGCCCGTAGGTGGAGAGCTCGTCCAGGTGCAGCTCGCGCACGCGCTTGTCGCCGGAGCCTTTGAGCACCTGCGCGACAAGGGTGAGGCCGTAGCGCTCGTGCATGCGGTAGACGCAGGAAAAGACCTTCTGGGCGTCGATGGTGACATCGACCCTGTCCTTGGACTCTTGGCAGCAGCTGCAGTTGCCGCATTCCTCCATCCTCTGGCTGTCCCCGAAATAGTGCAGGATGAAGCCGCGCAGGCATTCGGGGGTATGGCAGTAGTCCACCATTTTCTGCAGGCGGTTCAGGTTGTGGCGCTTGCGTTCCTCGTTGTCCGTGGAGACATCGATGAGATAGCGCTGGGTCATGGTGTCCTGGGGCGAGTAGAGCAGGATGCACTCGCCCGGCTCGCCGTCGCGCCCCGCACGACCTGCCTCCTGATAATAGGCCTCAATATTCTTGGGCATATTGTAGTGGATCACATAGCGCACATTGGACTTGTCGATGCCCATGCCGAAAGCGTTGGTGGCGACGATGACCTGTACATTGTCATAGAGGAAATCATCCTGCGCCTGCGCCCGCTCCTTGTCGGAAAGCCCCGCATGGTAGCGCCCTGCGGCGAGCTTTTTCTTTTTGAAGTGCTCATAAAGCGCATCCACATCCTTGCGGGTCGCGGCATAGATGATGCCTGCATCATGGGGATGGTTTTTCACGTACCGGGTGACGAATTTCTTCTTGTCCTCCCCGCGCTTGACCGCGAAATAGAGATTGGGACGGTCGAAGCCGCTCACATGGATGGCGGGACGGGAGAGGCGGAGGAGCCTCACGATATCCTCGCGCACCTCCGGCGTGGCGGTCGCCGTGAAAGCCCCGATGAGAGGGCGGCGCGGCAGCCCTGCGACAAAGGGCGCGATCCGAAGATAGCTGGGGCGGAAGTCGTGTCCCCACTGTGAAAGGCAGTGCGCCTCGTCCACGGCAATCATGGAGATTTCCACGCGGTCCAGCACGGACTGGAAATAGCCGGTATCCAGACGCTCCGGCGCGACATAGACGAGTTTGTACTGCCCGGCGGCGATCCTTGCGATGCGGTGGGAGGCTTCCCCATGGGAAAGGGAGCTGTTGATATAGGTGGCAGGGATGCCCTGCCCGGTCAGGGCGTCGACCTGGTCCTTCATGAGGGAGATCAGGGGCGAAATCACGAGGGTGATGCCCGGCATCAGGAGAGCCGGCACTTGGAAGCAAATGGATTTGCCTGCGCCCGTGGGCATGATGGCAAGGGTGTCGGAACCTGCGAGAATGCTTTCTATGATCTTTTCCTGGGCGGGGCGGAAGGACTTGTAGCCGTAGCAGCGCCGCAGCAGGTCGAGCGCCTGTTCAAAGTAGGCGTTTCGGGTATTTTTCATGGATGGCTCCTTTTTTAATGAAATTCTCATGTTTTTCGCATAAAGTTGCAATGGTTTTATTTTAACATAGATGGTATACTATAGTAACTGTTTTGGAAAAATATATCAGAAACCGCTAATATTTGCCAAGCGAAGGGAAAGGTTCGCGGATTCTGCATATGCGGCGTTCGGGAGCAGGAAGTAGCTTCGTTTTGTAAATTTCTTCGAACGCGGGGATCAAAGGGAAAGCTTGGTTAATTCTGGAGGCTGTTGGGATGAATCGACGGTGTGGAAAAAAAATGCTGGCGCTTTTGGCGGGGATGCTGGCACTGGGGGTGCCGGTGCCGGGGGAGTGTGTTTCTCTCTCGCTGCAGGACGCCATCGAGCTGGCGCTGACGCGGAACACGGAGCTGCGCATCACGCAGAAAGGCGAGGACAGCGCGGATGCGGCATATCGGAGGGCGAAGGGGCAGAACGGCCTGTCGGCCTCTGTGAGCAGCAGTGTTACGACCAGCAAGCAGGAAGGCTCGGAGCACAGCGCTGCGTGGAACAACGGGCTGAATGCCAGCCTCCCGCTGTATTCGGGGGGAAAGAACCAGGCGAATATCGAAAGCGGGGAGCTTGGCGTGAAAGTGGCGGAGCTTCGGACCGCGAGGAACCGCGAGAACCTGAAGTACAACGTGATCGAGGCATATTACGATGCGCTGGCATCGGAGCAGGTGGTGGCGGTGAAGCGGGAGGCCGTGGAGAACTACCAGGCCCATTATGACAATGTGAGCCAGCTCTTTTCCGCGGGCAGCAAAGCGCGGGTCGATGTGCTGCGCTCCTCCGTGGAGCTTTCCAACGCCCAGTACGAGCTGATCTCGGCGCAGACGGCCCATGCCGCCATGCTTGCGACACTGCGGAACTATCTGAACATCGACCGGAAGGAGCCGCTGACGCTGACGACAGGCTACAGCTATGACGGCTTTTCCATGCCGCTGGAAGACTGCGTGGACTACGCCTTCCAGCATCGGAAGGACATCCTGGTGGATGCCTATACGGTGGAGCAGAAGGAGCTTGCGGTGAAGGTGGCGAAAGCGGGCTATCTGCCGAGCGTGAACCTGAACGCGGGGCCGAGCCTGAATTTCGAGCTGCGTCCCGGCAGCAGCCGTACCCCCGGAATCTCGGCAGGCGTCTCCGCCAGCTGGAACATCTTTGACAGCGGCGTGACCAAGGCGCAGGTGGATTCCGCGAAGACGGATCTGGAGGTGGCGCAGCTCACGCTGGACCGGGATCGGGAAAACGTGGACCTTGCCCTGCGGCAAGCCTATTTCACCATGCGGGCCGCAGAGGATCAGCTGCGCTCGACGCGGGATGCGGTGGGGCAGGCCGAGGAGGACTACTATATCGCGCGGGAAAAATACCGCGCCGGCGAGGGCATCATGCTGGATGTGCTGGACGCCCAGAAAGCGCTTTCCGAGGCGCGGCTCCAGCATATCCAGGCACAGTACGACTATGTGACGGGAAAGGCCGCCGTGGAAAACGCCATGGGCATCAGCCTGACCGATCGCGAGCAGGCAGCGGCGGAGCAGCTTTCCCTGAAGGTGGCGCTGCCATCGGATGTGGCGCCGAATACGCAGCTTCTGAAGCAGTCCTTCGAGGAGGAAAAGCGGCAGCGCGCCAAGGCGAAAGAGCAATTTTCGGAGCAGGTGGAAAAGGATCTGGAGCGCGTGACGCAGGAGACATCCTCCCATCCGGCTGTCCGGACAGGGGAAAAGGAAGGGACGGTTCGCTCGCAGGAGGCTGCGCTCGCGGCGAATGAGGCAGCCGGGCAGAGAAAGGAAATCGCGGAATGAAAATCAACGTTTGGGTCAAGATACTGATTGCCGTCCTCGTGCTGGCGGGCTGTGCCTATGGCGGATACCGCTACTATGTGGGACAGCAGGAGGCGGAGCAGGCGGCTGCGGTGGAGACGACGAAGGTCGTGCGCATGGATATGAAATCTGTGGTATCCGCGACGGGCACGATCCAGCCGAAGGAATCCGTTGAGGTGAGCTCGAAGATCACGGCACGCATCAAGCAGGTGCTGGTCAAGGAAAATGACCGGGTGACGGCGGGGCAGACCATCGCCATCCTCGACGGCAAGGACTATGAGGCGCAGCTCCAGAAGGCGCAGTACACGGTGAACAACACCCGCTCGAAATACGACCGCACCCTCTATCTCCATCGGATCGGAGCGAAGTCGGACGAGGATCTGGAGGATGCGCAGTACAACTATAAGACGGCTCAGAGCAATCTGGAGGAAACCCAGACGAACCTGAACGAGACCATCATCACGGCACCGATGGACGGCATCGTGGTAGGGGAGCCGCAGACACCGGGCACGATGGCGGTGCAGGGGACGAGCAACCCGACGGTCATCCTGCGGATTGCGGATCTTTCTGCGAAGCAGATCAAAGCCAAGGTCGATGAGACGGACATCGGGAACGTCAAGGTCGGACAGATGGCGACCTTCACCGTGGATGCCTTCTCGGGAAAGACCTTCACCGCGCGGGTGGCGAAGATTTCCCAGACGGATGTGAGCAATACCTGGAACACCACCGGTTCCACCAGCAGCTCCACTAGCAGCTCTTCCTCCGCCAGCGTCATCTACTACTATGTGACGCTGGATGTGGAGGATCCGGAGGGGCTTTTGCTGCCTGCCATGACCGCGCGGGTGGAGATCAACACCTCCCAGCGGAGCGATGCGCTGGCGGTTCCGATTTCTGCGCTGAAAACGGACAAGAATGGCTCCTACGTCCTGCGCCTCAATGCGGACGGGACGCAGGAAACGGTCTATGTGAAGACCGGCATCTACAGCGATGAGTATGTGGAGATCCTGGAGGGCGTTTCTGAGGGGGATGACATCGTCATTTCCTACTCGGCGACAGCTGCCGATACAAAAAAAAAATTGAGCCATCCGGGAGGTCCGCCACCCGTATGATGAGAAGGGCAACGAGGTAACAGGGATTTGGGTATGACAGAGAAAAGACATGAAACCATAGAGCTCAAAGGCATCAAAAAGCTGTACCGGATGGGCGATCAGGAGGTGGCGGCCCTTGCGGGCATCGACCTCGTGATTCATCAAGGGGAGTTCGCGGCGCTCATGGGGCCCTCCGGCTCCGGCAAATCCACCCTCATGAACATCCTTGGCTGCCTGGACCGTCCGACCACCGGCTCCTACAAGCTGGACGGGGAGGAAGTCGCCCACTTGAGCGACGACAAGCTCGCGGTGACGCGCAACAAGAAAATCGGCTTTGTGTTCCAGAATTTCAACCTGCTGTCGCGCATCAGCGCACTGGAAAACGTGGCTTTGCCCCTCGTCTATGCAGGGGTGGGCGGCAAGGAGCGCAAAGAGCGGGCGCTGCACTATCTGGACTCCGTGGGGCTTGCGGATCGGGCGGATCACCAGCCGAACGAGCTTTCGGGAGGACAGCGGCAGCGTGTGGCCATTGCGCGGGCGCTGGTGAATGATCCGCATATCATCATGGCGGACGAGCCCACGGGCAATCTGGATACGAAATCCACCAAGGAGATCATGGAGATCTTTGAGCGGATGCACTCCTTGGGGCGCACCATCATCCTCGTGACCCATGAGCCGGAGATCGCGGCATGCGCGAGCCGCCAGCTCCTGGTGCGGGACGGTCTTATCACGAAGGACGCGGGAAAGGGCGTGGTCATGGATGTTGTATAGCGAAAGCATGCGCATGGCGCTGACCGCCCTGCTGGCGAACAAGCTCCGCTCCCTGCTTACGATGCTCGGCATCATCATCGGTGTGGGGGCCGTCATCGCCATGATCTCCGTGGGCATGGGCGTCCGGAAGAACGTGACGGACTCCATCGCCAGCCTGGGCAGCAACATGCTGGTCATCATGCCGGGCTCTGCGAACCGGGGCGGCGTCCGCTCGGCGGCAGGCTCCACCATTACCCTGAAATATGACGATGCGGAGGCCATTCGGAAGCGGGTCAGGAACATTGACTACGTTTCCCCGACGGTCAGCGGCTCCTATCAGATTGTCTACGGCAATCAGAACTGGAATTCCTCCGTCACGGGCGTGACGCCGGACTACATGTCCATCCAGTCGCTGAAGGTGCAGAGCGGTTCCTTCATCACGGAGAGCGATATGAGCAAGCGCAACCGCGTGGCGGTCATCGGCACGACGGTGGCATCGAATCTCTTTGGCACGGAGAATCCCGTAGGGAAGAACATCCGCGTGAACAACGCGCCCTACAAGATCATCGGTGTGCTTGCCGCCAAGGGGCAGTCCAGCATGGGGCGGGATCAGGATGATGTGGTGATCATCCCGCTGACCACAGCGCAGGAGCGCATGCTCGGCATCACCTATGTGCAGTCCATCAACGTGCAGGTCGCGAGTCAGGACAAAATGGAACAGGCGCAGTCCGAGATCGAGACGCTGCTCCGTCAGCGGCACCGCATCACGGGCGGCAAGGAGGACGATTTCACCGTTCGGAATCTCACGAGCCTCATGGAGACCATGAGCCAGACCACGGGCATGATTACCCTGCTGCTGGGCAGCATCGCGGGCATTTCCCTTATCGTGGGCGGCATCGGCATCATGAACATCATGATGGTGTCCGTGACGGAGCGCACGCGGGAGATCGGCATCCGCAAGGCGCTGGGGGCCACCTTCCGCAATATCATGATGCAGTTCCTCATCGAGTCGGTCGTGATCAGCGTGATCGGCGGCATGATCGGCATCATCCTTGGCTGCGCGGCATCCATGGCCATCTCCGTGGTGGGCGATTTCTCCACGGTCATCACCATTGCGCCCATCCTGATCTCCTTCTTCTTCTCCGTGGGCATCGGCCTCTTCTTCGGCATCTACCCCGCCAGAAAAGCCGCCAAACTCGACCCCATCGAGGCGTTGCGGTATGAATAAACTGTATCAAAAAAACGGCAGCTTGTATTTGCTGACGTTTTTTGATAGAATGATGGACAGCGGTTGGTGTTGTTGGCTCCCCTTTAGGGGGTGATGGCATGACGCAATATGAAAAACTGTCCCTTGTGGCGGCGTTTCTGACGCTGATTGTTTCCATCATAGCGCTGTTTCTGAAATAGAAAAAGCCTCCTAGCCTTTGCCAGAAAGCTCTCCCCAGTTTCTCGGATTCTGTGGGGGCTGACGGTCCGAACGCCAACCGCCCTTTGCACTCTTTATTATAGCACTATTTATTGTGCTGTTCAAGCCTCCGCCGGGAGGCTTTTTCAATTTTTGCAGCCGGAAACATCATTTCGGATTGTACTCGATGATATCCAGCTCGGGATGGTGGTTCAGGTCCAGTGCGCCGGATTCCGTGCTGACGACGGGGCGGGCGGCGAAGTCGTTGGGGTAGGAGGAGATCGTGCCGGTGACGCCGTTGTTGAGCGTCACGGAGGAGCCGAGGAAGGCATCCTTGATATGGGTGAGGACGGGGACGCAGACCATGGGATCCAGCGTCGTGTAGAGATTCTCGGCGAAATACGAGATGGCGGCAAAGGGCGTGCGCTTCACGCGGCCTTCCCGCTCCGTGGTGATATTGTCATAGATGTCCGCAATCGCAATGATACGCGCGTACTCATGGATGTCCGGCCCCATGGTGCCGAAGGGGAACCCGCTGCCGTCCATGCGCTCATGGTGCTGCATGGCGGCGAGCTTGATGCCCTTGCTGATGCCGTCCATCCCGTTCAGGATCTGCTGGCCGTCCACCGTGTGCTGGGTATAGGCTTCATAGTCCTCGCCCTGCAGCTTGTCGATATCCTTTTCCAGCAGCCGTCGGTCGAAGCGGATCTTCCCGATATCGTGCAGGAACCCTGCCAGAATCAGCTCCTTGGTCCGCTTGCGGTCAAAGTGCATCCACTTCGCGATGACCCCCGCAAGCACGGAGACGCGAAGGGAGTGGTTGTAGATATCGCTGGCCAGATGGTTCAGATTGTAGAGATGGTCGATGACACCGCTGCTCTGGGTGAGCGGGGCGAGCTTGTCGTCCACGACTTCCTGGGTTTTTTCCACCGAGAGTTCGCCCTTTTTGATATCATCAAAGATTTCCTGCGCATCATCCACGATGCCTTCATAGTCCTTGATGAAGGCGTTGCCGCGGTTGAAGACAGTGGTGGCAGTCCGGTAGATCTTGCTGAGCTCGTACTCGTCCTTGACGTAGACGACCGGGATATTCAGCACCTTCAGGCGTGTCATATGCGCCTCGGACAGCACCGTTCCCTCGGACAGCACCACCACCATGTCATCGTTGGTGAGCGTGCGCGCCAGCACCATGCCGGGCTGTAAATCTTCAACAGAAACCGCTTTCACCGGAAATTCCCCCTCACAACTTGCATTTATACCCTCTGAATTCGCTGTCGATGCAAAAAATTCCTGCATGGATTCGGGGGAATAAAAAAGAAAAAGAACCCTCCGGCGTGAGCCGGAGGATTCCTGTATGCATGATACCATTAAGCCTTTGCCATTGCATTGACCTTGCGGGCAAGACGGGACTTTTTGCGGCCTGCGGCATTTTTGTGATACACATGGTTTGCGGCAGCCTGGTCAATCGTCTTGCAAGCGGCTGCGAGGAGGGACTTTGCTTCCTCGGCGTTGCCTGCCTCAATGGCGTCAAGGACGCGGCGGGAAGCCGTACGCACACGGGACTTCTCAGCGGCATTCTTGGCATGGCGCTTCGCATCGGTTTTCACGCTCAAAATCGAAGACTTGATATTCGGCAAAATTTTCACCTCCCTCAGCAGTGTTACCAAGTTATTCTAGCACGGCGTAAAGGAAAAAGCAACCTTTATTTCGCGTCTTCTCATAGGCAAATCCACGCAAAGGACTTGAAAATTGTACGGAAACGTGCTATAGTGGATACACAAGGAGCGGTTGGCGTCTGATTCCGTCAGCCCCCTCGATTCTTTTTGTGAATAGGGAGAGCTTTCTGTCGGCAGAAGGCTTTTTCTATTTCAGGAAAAGCTCTATAACACTCATAATCAGCGTCAAGATCGCTGTCGCGAGAGACAGCTTCTCATATAGCGTCATAATCGTATCACCCCCCGAAGGGGACCAACGCGCCAACCGCTGAGAAGCATTGTACCAGAAATCAACGATGTTTTCAAGATAATGGGTTGTCTTGCAACCAAAGAAAGAACATGCTATAATACAAACAAGAGGAGCAAGAATGGCGTTTGGCTGCGCCAGCCCACCTCCGAATAATATCAGAAGGGGAGAGGCCGCCGGGTATAAGGCGGCTTTTTCCTTGTCTTGAGTGTTACCTCAGAAGATCAAGTATAGCGGCTAACAATGCCGCCGCTGATAAAGCAATCGAAAGCTTCTCATACAGCGTCATAAGCGCCACCTCCTTGCGGAGGCAAACCGACCCGCCATTCTGCTCCTGTGGGCAGTTTATCATAAAATGCAGCGAACCGCAATCATGGTTAGGGCGTGTTGATAAACGGAAACTGTGCGATAAAGCGAGACAGTTTTTCGTATGGCAAGGAAGTGAAGCCGCAGTCGTAGCAGGGCTACGTCAAGGTTTCACTGACGCAGACAGGCGGAAAAATGGCCGCTGTAGCGTGCAGGTGGAGTTTTTCAACACGCCCTAGACAGATTGACCGGAAATCAACGATGTTTTCAAGATAATGGGTTGTCTTGCAACCAAAGAAAGAACATGCTATAATACAAACAAGAGGAGCAAGAATGGCGTGTAGCAGCGTCAGCCCACCTCCAAATATGTGTTTGAAGGGGAGAGAGGCCGCCGGGTATAAGGCGGCTTTTTCCTTGTCCTGAGTGTTACCTCAGAAGATCAAGTATAGCGGCTAACAATGCCGCCGCTGATAAAGCGATTGAAAGCTTCTCATACAGCGTCATAAGCGCCACCTCCTTGCGGAGGCAAACCGACTTGCCATTCTGCTCCTGTGAGCAGTTTATCATAAAACGCAGTGAACCGCAATCAAAGAAAGGAATTCCGCACATGCAGAACAAGAATATCCGCAACTTCTCCATCATTGCCCATATCGACCATGGGAAGTCCACCATTGCCGACCGGCTCATCGAGTACACGGGAACCATTGCCCAGCGGGACATGGAGGCGCAGATTTTGGACAGCATGGAGCTGGAGCGGGAGCGGGGCATCACCATCAAGGCGCAGACCGTGCGCATCGACTATCAGGGGAAGGACGGGCAGCTCTACCATCTGAACCTCATCGACACCCCCGGCCATGTGGACTTCACCTATGAAGTCTCCCGCAGCCTCGCGGCCTGCGAAGGGGCGTTGCTGGTGGTGGACGCGGCGCAGGGCGTGGAGGCCCAGACCCTTGCCAATGTCTACATGGCGTTGGAGCATGACCTGGAGATCATCCCTGTCATCAACAAAATCGACCTCCCCAGCGCCGAGCCGGAGCGGGTGAAGCAGGAAATCGAGGACGTGATCGGCCTTGACACCTCCAACGCAGTGCTGGCCTCCGCCAAGACAGGCGTGGGCATCGAGGAGATTCTGGACGCCATTGTGGAATACATCCCCGCGCCGGAGGCGGAGGACGAAAAGCCACTGAAAGCCTTGATTTTTGATTCCTACTTTGACTCCTACAAGGGCGTTATCGCCCACATCCGCATCATGCAGGGCAGAATCAAAAAGGGCATGCGCCTCAAAATGATGGCGACGGGCAAGGTCTTCGAGGTCACGGATGTGGGCTGCTTCAAGCCTCAGCCTGTGGATCTCGGCGAGCTTGGCGCAGGCGAGGTGGGCTTTGTGGCGGGCAGCCTCAAGGACGTGCGGGACGTGCGCGTGGGCGATACCATCACCACCGCCGAGCATCCTGCCGCCGAGCCGCTCCCCGGCTACCGCGGCGTGACGCCCATGGTCTACTGCGGCCTTTATCCCGTGGACAGCGCGGACTACGACAACCTCAAGGATGCCCTCGAAAAACTCCAGCTCAACGATGCGGCGCTGGTCTTCGAGCCGGAGACCTCCGTGGCCCTCGGCTTCGGCTACCGCTGCGGCTTCCTCGGCCTTTTGCACATGGACGTGATACAGGAGCGGCTGGAGCGGGAGTACCATTTGAAGCTCATCACCACAGCCCCCTCCGTCATTTACCGCGTCCACAAGACCGACGGCGAGATGATCCTCGTGGACAACCCCGCCGCGCTGCCGCCCCAGACGGAGATTCAGTTCATGGAGGAGCCCTATGTGAAGGCGACGGTCATCGTGCCCAACGACTATGTGGGTGCGGTCATGGAGATTTCCCAGGAAAAGCGGGGCGAGTTCAAGACCATGGACTATCTGGACACGAACCGCGTGATGATTACCTATCACATCCCCCTCAACGAAATCATCTACGACTACTTCGACCGCCTGAAATCCGCCACCCGGGGCTATGCCTCCCTCGACTATGAGCTGGCGGACTATCAGGAGTCCAAGCTGGTGAAAGTGGACATCCTCCTGAACGGAGACCCTGTGGACGCCCTTTCCACCATTGTCCATCGGGACCGCGCCGCCATGCGCGGGCGGCAGCTTGCCGCGAAGCTCAAAGAGATCATTCCCCAGCAGATGTTCGAGATCCCCATTCAGGCGGCCATCGGCAGCAAGATCATCGCCCGCGAGAACGTGCGCGCCCATCGGAAGGACGTGCTGGCGAAATGCTACGGCGGCGACATCACCCGCAAGCGCAAGCTCCTCGAAAAGCAGAAGGAGGGCAAGAAGCGCATGAAGGCCGTGGGCAAGGTGGAGGTGCCGCAGGAGGCGTTCATGGCCATCCTGCAGATCGACTGATGGGCTGGGGCATTTACGTCCATATCCCCTTTTGCCGGAGAAAATGCTTCTACTGCGACTTCCCCTCCTACGCGGGAAGAGAGGACGCCATGGAGCGCTACGCCCATGCCCTGTGCTGCGAAATCGAAATCGCGGCGCAGGGCATAACATGTCCGCCCCCTTGGGGGCGGGAGATCATCGCAGATGGTGGTGGGGGGCGCACGCTGCTTCCCTCCGGCAGGGGAAAAGCCTCCACCGTCTATGTGGGGGGCGGCACCCCGACAGCCCTGCCGCAGCCTCTTCTCACGGGCATCCTTCATACGCTGAAAGAAAAAATGCCCATCCGGGAAGATGCCGAGTGGACCGTGGAGGTCAATCCCGGCACCGTGGACAGGGCATATCTGGAAGGGCTTTTCTCCTGCGGCGTGACCCGCCTGAGCTTCGGCGTGCAGAGCTTCTCGGACACGCTCCTTCGCCGCATCGGGCGCATCCATACCGCGCAGCAGGCGAGGGAGGCCCTTCGCCTTGCGCGGGACGCAGGCTTTCGGAATCTGAGCCTTGACCTCATCTACGGCCTGCCGGGGCAGACCCTGCGGGATCTGAGGGAAAGCGTGGCGGAAGCCGCCGCTCTTGGCGCAGAGCACATCTCCATCTATGGCCTCCAGCTCGAGGAAGGCACGGTCTTCGCAAGGCAGCAGGAACAGGGCAGGCTGGAGCTTCCCGACGAGGAGCTCGCAGATGCCATGTATGGCTACATCACAGAGGAACTGCCACGGCTGGGCTACCTTCGCTATGAGATCTCCAATTTCGCCAAGCCCGGCTATGAGAGCCGTCACAACCTTGGCTATTGGCAGGATGTCCCCTATCTGGGCCTCGGCGCGGCGGCACATTCCTATTGGCAGGGCGAGCGCAGGGCAAATCCTGCGGCGTTGGATGCCTATATGGAAGCCGTCGAATCCGGCACGCGCCCTGCTGCCTTGGAGGAGCCCGCCACACGCGAAATCCGGATGGAGGAGTTCTGCTTTCTCGCCCTCCGCACCGCCAAGGGCATCGAAAAAGAAGCCTTTCGAGAAAAATTCGGCTGCACCATGAAAAGCATCTACCAAGACGGGATAGCCCGCATGAAGGAGAAGGGACTGCTGGCAGAGGAAAACGGATACCTGCATCTGACAGCCTTGGGCATGAAATACGGAAACTGGGTGTTCGGGGAGTTCCTGCTGTGAAAAATTAGCGAATGAGAGTCCAAGAAGTTTCGGAACCTATATTTGGAGGTGTTGGCATGAAAAACTTCTTTACGGAAATAGATGGTATCACCATGACCTTTAATGACATTGGCAGGACAGAGGACGGCATGGAATATATCCGTATCTACTTTGAAAAGCCCGTAGAAGATGGCTTTTGCTTTTTGGAATCCAGTCTCCCCCTGCTCAACGTAGTGGAAACGGAGGGCTTTACCGAGCAGGAGCAGAAAGAGCTTCTGGACTATGCCAGCAGAAACGCTTTTATGATATGGGAGCTGGCCAGAGAAGGTGGCGTCGGCGTTGCCTAAAATCTGCAAGATTTGGAAAGCATACCATTCAGTAATACCTGAAATTCCTCACAGTTCGTCGATTTTGCAGGTGTGATATCCCTCGTATCGGTAAGAGGCATCAATCCCCTTCAT
The DNA here is from genome assembly GCA_902785705.1 of uncultured Veillonellaceae bacterium. Lineage (GTDB taxonomy): Bacteria > Bacillota > Negativicutes > Selenomonadales > Selenomonadaceae > UBA9786. The sequence continues at coordinate 6,117 of CACZZN010000018.1, read as the reverse complement.
GTAAACCTGCCGGTCATCAATTTGGGAGGTCAGGGCACTTTTCAGCAGCAGCATGATTTCCGTATTGCGTATCGGACTGCGTTCCATGGCGAGAAGGTAGTCCTCCTTGCCTACTTGGCTCCAATCAACGACCTTGCCCAACGCATGTTTCAGCATGTGATCCAGCCAGATGCGCATACTGCGGCCGTTGCCTTCGCGGAAAGGATGGGCAACGTTCATCTCGACGTACTTCTCGATGATATGCGCATAGGTATCTTGGGGCATCCGATCAATGCTGCACAGGGCGTCTTCCAGATATAGCACCGGGGCGAAGCGGAAATGTCCCTTGGCGATATTCACGGTGCGTATCTTTCCGGCAAAGGGGTACACATCCTGAAACAAATAGCCGTGGATATCCCTTAGTCCGGCGAATGTGCCCACTTCAAAAGAAGCAAGGATGTTCTTGTCATAAAGTTCCAAGGCGCGTTTTTTTGACAGACGTTCTTCCGCATGGGCAAGTTCCAGGGCATCTTCGATGCCCAGCTTGTTTTCTATGGCCATGGTCAAATCCCTCCCCCTGCTTATTACATTGATAGTCTTCGCGGCACAAAAAAATTCCCCTGCTTTTGCGGGGGATTTTTTTTGTTGGAAGGGTTTCTCAACGCCGCCGCGCGAACTCTCTCAGCATCCACGCTTTGTAGAAGTTCCACGCGAGGGCGAGCTGGCTGCAGAGGGTCTTGTGGCGCCAGCAGGAATGAGCCACGGGCTTGTGGCGGTAGAGCAGGTAGGAGGTGCGCCTATCCTCGGCGGGGCGCATGTCATAGTCCCCGAAGTGGTGGGCGAGATTGTAGTACTCGATGCGGCAGTGCCCGTCCTCCCCTGCCACGCAGCGGATCGGCAGGAACACATCGTTGGGGTTGAGGAAGACCAGGGGAGAGTAGGAGATGCCGTTGAACTCCGCCGCCATGCGGCTGATGCGGCGGAAGTCGACGCAGTGCAGCCGGGCGAGCCGCTGCAAGAGGGAGCGGGGCCGCAGGGGCAGCACCTTCGCCGGGCGGCTGTCGAAATAGGACACCCGCGAATGCACCGCATCCCCCTCCGTCACCGGTTGGATGGAGAAAATGTTTTTCAAGTCTTTTTCCGAAATCCGATACATAAAAAACCTCCTGAAATGGGATTCCCGAGAGAATCCGGTATATTTTGCGCGGGACTTCCTCACGCAACGAACCTATTGTAGCATAAAAGAATTTAAATGTAAATAGTTTTATGCTAATAAAATATAATATAGATTAAAATTATGAAATCATTGAAAATAACTATGACAAAACGGCGCGCATTTTTTGGAGCGCCGTTTTTTTGCGCTTGGCGACGGTCTGGGTGGCGATGCCGAGGGTTTTGGCAATCTGGGTCTGGGTGAGGTCGCGGTGGAGGAGCAGGAGCACGGCGCGTTCCTTGTCCGTGAGGAGTCCGAGGGCGGTGCGCAGCATGTCCTTCAGCTCCGCCTGTCCCATGGGGTCGCGGGGATCGGCGACAGCGTCCCAGAAGGAAAGCTCGTCCTCCGTCGTGTCCACGGGGACGTACTCGTGCTGCCACTTCGAGCGCTCCCGCCGAAAGAAGGTCCGCACGTCTCCGAAGACCTTCCGTCGCGCATAGGCGGCGAAGGGGACGCCAAGGGCGGGGTCAAAGCCGCGCACTGCCTCCACCAGCGCAAGGCGCGCCGCGCTCTCCGCATCCTCCCGCACCGTGGCGAGGTGCGGCTGATGGGCGGCGCGGAGGATGAGTGGCTCGTACCTTTGACAGATCTCTGCCATGGCCTCCCCGTCGCCCTGCGCCCGCGCAATCAGGCGGTTCTCTTCCGTCAGTCCCAGCCGCGGCCGAGCCTCCGCATCGCAGCGTGAGGTTTGTTTTCCTGTGAAATTCTTTGTCATGTGTCTCACCTTTCGGTGAGAGACCGGCCTCTCGTAGTTTTCGCGATGCACTCAGCATACGCCAATCGAGGGGAAAAGGCACACGTCCGATGAGGCGCCATGCGAAGCAGGTTGGGGATGAAATCACGGGAAAGGGCGTCTTTTTTTGCTCTTTTTTTCCAAAAACAGCTCCAATGCGCGCGCATTCGCACGTGGAAAAAATTTTGCAGCGGGACAGATTCAAATTTATCTTGAGATTTATTTGAGTTTTATCTGACACTTAGGATGAAAGGTAGGAAATATAAGGGATTTTCTGCTTTTAAGAAAAGAAAATTACATAACGTATATCTTGACAAAGCAGGTAAACACGGGTATAATCACATTTGAATTTAAAAGAATCTCATAGACATTTTGAAAAAATCCACATGAGCATCCTGCCGAGGATAAAAATAAAAATCAGAGGGAAAAGCCTCGGCAAGCTGTTCCTGCGGATGGGAGTTTTGTGCGGGGAGAGAGCATTTTTGCATGGGCAGGAAACTGCAAGGTCGAACATGCAAGGGAAAAATGCACTCTTCGGCGTGCAGGACAAACAAAGCGGGATTTTATTCCTGGCATCCCATACAAGAGAAGAGTGGGATGTCGAGAGTTATGAGAAGAGAATGGAGGAGAAGAGAAATTATGGTTGATATCAAATTTGATGTACAAAGGTTCGCGGCGGCGGCTTTTACCATGGCCTTGCCATCGGCTGTATCTATGAGTCTTTATATTGCAAGTGCAGATAAGAATGATCCGGAAAAAATTGCAGCCGCTAGTTTGACTACGGCGTCGAGCGATGGAGAGAGTGGCTGGGTTCTGACAACAACAGCGGCGAGTTGGTCTTCTTCTGAAAAAGTTGCTGAGATCGATGGCGATGGGAAACTTGTTACCACATCGGAACTAGGAACGGCTCTGAGTACAAATACTTTAACGGTTGTAAAAACAGGGACATGGGATTTTGCCGGCGTTCATTCCACAGCTGCTAGTGGAACCAATAACCTCGGGACCAATGTGATTTTTACAGATAATGCTTCTTCGCCTACAGTGAAGTTTCAGGTGGCAAAGGCAGTTACCACCGGTGTGACGACCAGCTCCGGAACTTTCGTTGTGTCTGGGAACAACGTTACGGTTGACGGTATGATTGCGACGGGGAACCTTTCCTTGACGGGAGATGGGGGAACTGTAACGTATAATGACTATAACAGCGAAACGGTAGGGACTGCGGTTAACACTTTTGCTGTGGCAGATTCGAGTACGGTTACAGTGACAGATACGTTAGCAGGTTCTCCCATCGTTGCCGTTGACGGTACCAATGCTTTGACTGTAACTAAGGGTTCGCTCAACATTGTTGGAACTGCCTCTGGAGATATTACTGTAGATCCAGCTTCCGGAACGAGCACGCTTGGGCTTTATGCAAGCACATCTGCTACATCGGCAACAGAGTCGATTACAGTCGGAGAAGGTAAGGATGCAACTGTCAAGGTTGTGACTAACGGGTTGCAGGTCACTGAGGCTGCAACAGGAGATATCACGTCCTTTACCGGCACCCTTGACGTAGCTCCTGCTGCTTCTGCCAACGTGGTGATCGACAATGTGACCTTTGTATATAATTCTACGACGAACGCAGCCGGAACAATTACCGCCGGTAATAACGGTTATGTGGTGACATTGACTTCGGGTTCTGTAACCTCGACGAAGGATTTCACCCTGAATACAAAGAGCTATAAGGTGGAGGACACGGCTACCTTCACCAACGCGAATGTATTGACGGGCGGCAAAGTCGTACTGACCAGTACGGGCGAGACCTCGGTGACGACGGCGGGAACTACTTCGGAGGTTACGGCGACGCTTTTGACCGACGGCGGGGACGGCGTCATTGTCAATAAAACGGGAGCCGATGCAGTCGTATCCGACCTTGACGCAAAGGACAAGGTACAGCTCGGTGACTGGACATTCGAGGCGCTGGATGCGAATACGGTGAAAGCCACGAACGGGACTAGGACAAAATATTGGACACATTCTACCCCTGCAGCGACCTTTGGAGCGGACGGTACATCGAGTCTTGGCAATGCTGCGACAGGGAATGTCATCCAAGTGGGCACTCTCGAAAGCAACAGCTACTTTACCGTGCTTGGCATCCCCACAACCGAGAGCGATGCCGCCATCAAGGTGAATACCTCGAACAAGACGGTTGAGGTGAAAACCCAGACGGGTAAGACAGACGGCGGCGTCCCCATCATCAATCTGGTGGGCGCGGCCTATACGGTGACGGACTCCAGCGCGGGCAGCGACTATCGCCTGACCGCCACCACGGATATCCAGGGCAAGAGCTTCACGACCAACGAGGAAGGCGGTCTTACGGCGGCCTCCGGCACCATCAGCGTGACGGCCGGCTCCTTGACCATCGCGAACAGCGCTGCGGCCGGTTCCGGCGTGACGATTGATGCTTCCAACACGGGTGCTGTTGCTCCTGCTGCGAACTATGTCACTTATGCGGCGGGTGTGAGCCTGAACGGAACAAAGGTCATTACAAACAACGGTTTGGGCGGTACAAGGACAGTGACCATCACAGAGTCCCAGAGCAGCACCTCGACGCCCACCACGGTGGATGCCTACAACGGCGCCATTGCGGGACTTGACGGCGGAGCGACGGTTACGGGCGCTTCCGGGCAAACTGTCGATACGGCGTCTGCCGGAGACTTCACCATCAACGGCATTACCTATGCGGTGGCTAACGATGATACGGTACAGTTCACAACCGTAGCGGGCAACAATACGCCGGTATCTGCCATCAACAATCTCGACAAGGATGGAACCGTCACAGTTTCCTCCAAACTAAGCGGCGTTGGTGTCAACGTGAACGCCACTCCCGGTGTTGGCGGAACGGGTGCCAACTGGTCCGGCATCAAAGCGGCCTCCGGCGCTGTGTTTGGCGGCGACGGCAGCATCACCTTGTTTGCGAAGAATGACGAAGCTGTCGTGGACGGTGTGACCTATACGGTGTCCGCCGCCAACAATGACGGAATCAAGATCACCAGTGGCACCATCACGGGTCTCGATGCCGGCGAGTCCATCACGGCGAAGAAGAACACCACATCCATCGTCTATACAGTCAGCTCCGACGGAACTCAGCTGCAGGTGACCGAAAGCGGCGGAGCGACTACGGTATGGACGTTGAACGATGGAGAGACCGCTTTCTCCACGACCCATACGCCGGAGCTTACAAATACCACGAACGCCGTCGGAAACGGCACGAAGGGCACTGGGGTTACGAACGGAGTTATGGTTGCGGGAGACGGAACCACGAACACGAACGTCACATCCCTCGGCACGGATACCTATCTTACCCAGACCGGCACGACGACCATGGACAAGTCCAAGGCGGCTGCGGAAATCAAGGTGTCCAGCGACGGGGCGGCGACCTATGAAGCTCTGACCGACAGGGCGAAGAAGTTCGATGTGAAGGGCAATGTCACGGGCATCGACACTTGGAGCATCACCACCGGCAGCGGCAAGGATGATGTCACTTACAGTGCCACAGCGGATGCCACCATTTCCAGCGGCGCAGGGGCGGATCAGGTCAGCCTCGGCGGCGGTTCCACCGGCGCTGTGAACCTCAATGTCGGCGCGGGCCACGATACGGTCCGCTCCATTGCCACCGGAGAGGTGACCATCACCGCAGGCGAGGGCAATGATGTCATCACTGCTTCAGGCACGGGCGAGTACCTCATCAATCTGGACAGCGGCAACAACGAGGTCAGCCATGCCAATGGTACCAACGGCAACGCCACCATCGTGGGCGGTGTCGGCAAGGATACCATCGAGGCGGCGGGTCTCGACGACGTGGTCAGCGGCGGCGACGGCGCAGATACCTTCGACGTGTCCGCAAAGAGCATGACCATCAACGACTATACCTATGGCGCAGATGTGTTGCAGGCTGTGACCACTTCCGGCGGCGTCACGGTTACTCCGACGAACTTCGGCGGCGACGGCGTTGTGTCCATCGCATCCGGCGTCACGGCGGATGTCTCCAGAGGCACGGGCACGGGCGACTTCTATGCGGTCTCCCTCGTGGACGGCACTGGCAAGAACAAGAAGAACGTGGCATGGGCGAAGGAAGGTGGCAGCACCATCGATATCACCACCTACGACCAGGCAGTCACGCTGATCGGCGACGCTGACGGGAAGAACGCGC
>CACZZN010000017.1:1130-29894 GCA_902785705.1 uncultured Veillonellaceae bacterium | reverse complement strand
AGGCGGGGAGGTAAAGCACAGGCCGTTCCACGTCTATACCATGAAGCAAGCCATTCAGGAAGGCTTTATTCTCGATGTTTTGCAGAACTACACAGCCATCGACAGCTTTTATCGCTTGATGAAAACCGTCGAGGATGACCCTATGTTCGACAAAAAACGGGCGCAGAAGAAACTCCGTAATTTTGTCGAGAGTTCCTCCTTCACCATCGAAAAGAAGGCCGCCATGATGGTGGAGCATTTCCATGAACAGGTGATTGCCAAGAAGAAAATTGACGGCGAGGCAAGGGCAATGGTGGTAACGGCCAGCATTCCCCGCTGTATTGAGTATTATTATGCCATAAACAAATGCCTTGCCAATCGGCACAGCCCTTACAAGGCCATCATTGCTTTTTCCGGTGAGCATAAATACCAAGGGGCTGAGCCACCTCTCACATCGGCGGGAATGAATGGTTTTCCCGACAGCAAAATCCCCAAAATGCTCAAAACCGACCCATATCGTATTCTCATCGTAGCGGATATGTTTCAGACGGGATTTGACGAGCCGCTTCTGCATACCATGTATGTGGACAAGATTTTGGAAGGCATCAAAGCGGTGCAGACGCTTTCGAGGCTTAATCGCTGTCACCCAAAGAAACACGACACTTTCGTTTTGGATTTTGCCAATCAGCCGTCGGATATGGCAAAAGCATTTTCACGCTATTACCGTACTACCATACTTTCTGGGGAAACCGACCCCAACAAGCTGTATGACCTTGTGGCTGTGATGGAGCGTTATCAGGTTTTCGACAAGGACAATGTGGAGCGTTTGGTGGATCTGTATCTTTCCGGGGCGAATCGCGAAAGACTTGACCCTATTTTGGACAGTTGCACTGCTGTGTACAATGAACTTGAAACCGATGGGCAGATTGACTTTAAGAGCGCAGCCAAGGCATTTGTCCGCACCTATGGATTCTTGGGTGCAATTCTTCCCTACGGCAATGCCGACTGGGAGCGGTTATCTATTTTCTTGAATCTGCTCATACCCAAACTGCCATCACCAAGGGAGGATGACTTATCCCAGGGAATTCTGGATACCATTGACCTTGAAAGCTATCGTAATGAGGCAAGAGAGGCTGTATCAATCAAGCTGGAAGATACCGATGCGGAGGTTGCGCCTGTTCCGACAAGTATGGGAGGAAAATCAACGGAGCCGGATATGAATCCACTATCTGTCATTCTGGAAAATTTCAATGACATGTTCGGCAATATTGACTGGAAAGATGCCGATAATGTACGTCGCCAGATTCTCGAAATACCGGGAATGGTTTCAAAGGACGAAAAATATCAGAACGCCATGAAGAACTCCGATGAGCAAAGCGCAAGACTCGAAAGCGATCGTGCTCTTCAGCAGGTCATTTTTGCTATCATGGCCGACAACATGGAACTCTTCAAACAATTTCAGGATAATCCGTCCTTCAAAAAATGGCTTTCCGATATGGTATTCCGTCTTACATATCAGGCGCAAGAAAAACCGTATAAAAGAACACAATATGAAACAGCAGATATATATGAAGAAGCCTTGAAGGTTGCAGAAAATCCAGTGAGAACAGATTGAAGGGCAAGACGTGGACCTATCAGGCATTTCCAAAATGGAACGCAGTGCATTCCATTTTGACTTGGACACATGTTCCCTACTTTTGAGACTTTTTGATATCCTGGCTTAGAAAATTTCTTGTATGGAGATTTAGCTATGGAAAAATATTATATTAATAACCAAGTGTACTCGCTGGAAGAAATTCAATCATTATCGTTACAAGATTATCTGGCACTTTCTCAAAAAAATAAACCGATGAAACTATACAAATATTTTCCAAACTTAGTTAAAAATGGTAGAAATTATTCCATCGAAGCTCTTGAGGATAACAGTGTCTATTTGCAAAGTCCAATAAATTTTGATGATCCATACGATACTACCGTTTCTATTGATGTAGAGGAATTTGCAATGAATCGCATAGAATATTATGCTTCTCGTTGTGGATATAATCTTGAACCGCATTGGGATTACAGCAAAAGAATATATGAATTCTCGACATATTTATATAACCAATTATTACAAGGAAAAACATTACATGATATTTTGAACGTAAGGGAGAAAACTGATGATTTAGCAGACATAACACATAGTATATTTGCCAATCAACTTAATGTTAAATTAATCGAACATTATAAGGATAATGATGCGTGGCAACAGGCATTTTATAAAGCGATATATGAGCAGTTTCTAACTCTAAAAAACACTTGACAGGATATTTTAGAGTTTCATGTTTTACAACAACGCCTTACTCGATGTTAATGTGGTCACATTATGCAGATAGTCATAAGGGATTCTGCATAGAATACGAATATCCTGCATACGATGAACGGTACAAAGATTTATACGCAAACTTGTTTCCGGTTATGTATTCTGAGCATCGAATAAGTGTTTTAGAAGAATGTATTCGGCATATTGATCATCCCAGAGATGCGACGGTTTTATATGCGATTTACAAATATGGGCTTCTGGCCAAAAGCATAGATTGGAAGTATCAAAATGAATGGCGGTTGATATCATTCGATGATATGTTAGCAAATGATAAAAATTATAACTGCAAATTCTTCCCAATTAGTAAGGTGTATCTGGGAAGTAAAATGCTTCCGGAGGAAAAGAGAGGTATTATCAATCTTTGCAATAAAAAAGGCATTCCATATATGTGTTTAAGTTTATCAAGTAACAAGTATGAATTACGGGACTGTTCGGGGTGTAAAAAGATTTGAAATAGGATATCCATAAAGGAGATGTTCCTATGGGTAAAAAAATGCTTATGCTAACTGATGGTATATATTCCGAAATCCGTAAAACCATTCTGGAAGCGCGGCATCATGTTTATACCGCCGTCAACTCTGCTATGGTACAGACCTACTGGAACATTGGGCGTATCATCGTGGAGCATGAGCAGGAAGGGAAGGAACGGGCTGAGTACGGCACGGGCTTGCTGAAAAATCTCGCCCAAAGGCTTACGGACGAGTTTGGCAGAGGATTTACTGAACACAATCTTCGAAATATGAGGACTTTTTATCAAAAATTTCCAAAATGGCACACAGTGCGTGCCGAATTGTCATGGTCGCATTATCGCCTCTACGTCGAACGGCATCTGACGCGGCATGACAGAAAAAGACTCGGCAAGGGCAAAAGGGAATTAATCAGTGTTTCCCTAAGCTCGCATTGCGCCTTTGGCTTGTGCTCGCTAAGATTTCATAGTAAAATAATCACTATATGAGTTCAGTAAAGTCTGCGATAAGACGATTGAAGGAGTTGATGCGTATGAGAGACGAGGATTTCATGCGCGAGGCGCTGCGAATCGCTGAAAACGGGCGGGGACGAACCTCCCCGAACCCGTTGGTTGGCGCTGTCATCGTGAAGGACGGGCGCATTGTGGCGGAAGGCTGGCACCGCGAGGCGGGAACGCCGCATGCGGAAATCCATGCGCTGAATATGGCAGGGGAACTGGCGAGAGATGCGACGCTGTATGTGACTTTGGAGCCGTGTGCACACTACGGCAGGACCGGTCCCTGCGCAAAGGCGCTGGTGGAAGCGGGGCTTCGCCGGGTGGTCATCGGCATGCAGGACCCGAATCCCAAGGTATCCGGCAGGGGCATTGACATCCTGCGGCATGCGGGGATCGAGGTAGCTTGCAACGTGCTGGAGGCGGATGCGAGAAAGCTGAACGAAGTCTTCCTGAAATGGGTGACGGAGGGGCTGCCCTTTGTGGCCATGAAGACCGCTATGACATTGGACGGGAAGATAGCGACAGCGAAAGGAAAATCGCAGTGGATCACGAATGCGGCATCCAGGGCCCGCGTCCATGCGCTGCGTGACATTTATGACGGGATTCTGGTTGGCATCGGGACGGTGCTGGCGGATGATCCGAGCCTGACCACGCGATTGCCGGACGGATGCGGGAAAAATCCCGTGCGCATTGTTTTGGACAGTGCCGCAAGGATGCCGCTGAACTCCAAAATGCTGCGGGATGGCGCGGCAAAGACGGTGATTGCCGTGACGGAGCAGGCACCGGCGGAGCAAGTGGAAGCTTTGGGGTTTGCGGGGGCGGAAATCATTACTTGCGGCAAGGGACCGCGGGTGGATTTGAGGATGCTCCTGCAGGAGCTTGCAAAGCGTGAGATCACCTCCGTGTTCATCGAGGGCGGCGGCACGGTGAATTTCTCCTTTTTGCGGGAGGGGCTTGTGGACAAGGTCTATGCGTTCCTTGCGCCGAAGATTGTCGGCGGGCGGAATGCGCTGACGCCCGTGGAAGGAGAGGGCTTTGGAGAGCTTTCCGAGGCTGTGCAGCTGGACGGGCTGACAGCGGAGCCGCTGGATGGAGATATCCTGCTGACGGGATATGTGGGACGGTGAATTATGTTTACGGGAATCATTGAGGAAGTCGGGAGCCTGAAGCGTCTGGCAGGCGGGCAGATTGCAGTTGCTTGCGGCAAAGTGCTTTCGGATGCGCATGTGGGCGACAGCATTGCGGTGAACGGTATCTGCCTGACGGTCACGAGCTTTGGCGGCGGACAGTTCACAGCGGATGTGATGCCCGAAACGATCCGGCGCACGTCCCTGTCCGAGCTGAGGCACGGGAGCGCTGTGAATCTGGAACGCGCGCTCACGCCTGCGAGCCGCATGGGCGGCCACATCGTGAGCGGCCATATCGACGGCACGGGAACGATCGCCGGCTGGAAAGAGGAGGGCAACGCGATCCTGCTCACGGTTGCGGCGGAGGATGGGATTTTGCGCTATATCGTGGAAAAAGGCTCCGTGGCGCTGGATGGCATCAGCCTGACGGTGACTGCTGCAGGCGCGGCGGATTTTACGGTATCGCTCATTCCGCATACGCGGGAGAGCACGAATCTTCGGGAAAAGCACATCGGCAGCCTTTTGAATATCGAGACGGATATCATCGGAAAATATGTGGAGCGCATGCTGAAAGGCAAAGATGAAACACAGGGGCAGTCCGGCGTGACATGGGAGATGCTGCAAGCTTATGGATTTTAAGGGGGCTTTACGGATGGGGGAAGTGGAAAAGGAAGGCTTTGCGACTGTGGAGCAGGCCATTGAGGATATCAAGCACGGCAAGATGATCGTGGTGGTGGATGATGAGGATCGCGAGAACGAGGGCGATCTCATTGTGGCGGCGGAGACGGTGACGCCGGAGGACATCAATTTCATGGCGACCTACGCGAAGGGGCTCATCTGTACGCCGATTGACGGAAAAAGGCTGGAGGAACTGGGCATCGGGCAGATGGTGGCGAACAATACGGATCACCATGAGACAGCATTCACGGTCTCCATTGATGCTTTCGACACAGAGACGGGCATTTCCGCCTATGAACGCTGCCAGACCATCAAGAAATTGCTGGATCCTGCGGCGAAGCCCGCCAGTTTCCGCCGTCCGGGGCATGTGTTCCCGCTTCGCTCGGTGGAGGGCGGCGTCCTGCGCCGCGCGGGACATACGGAGACGACGACGGATCTGGCGCGGCTGGCCGGCTTTTACCCTGCGGGGCTTTGCTGTGAAATCATGGATGACGACGGCCACATGATGCGCACGCCGAAGCTCATGGAGTTCGCAAAAAAACATGGGCTGCATATGATCACGGTCAAGGCGCTGATCGAATATCGCAAGCGCACGGAGCGTTTCGTGGAACAGGTGGCAGATGTGGATTTTCCAAGCAAATACGGGCATTTCCGCATTAAGGCCTATGAGAGCAAGCTGGACGGGAAATGTCATCTTGCCGTGGTGAAAGGTGATGTGGCGGGAAAGCAGAATGTGCTGGTGCGGGTGCATTCCGAATGCCTGACGGGCGATGCGCTCGGCTCCATGCGCTGCGATTGCGGGGATCAGCTTGCGACGGCCCTGCGCCGCATCGAGAAGGAGGGTGAGGGCGTGGTGCTCTACATGCGGCAGGAGGGCCGCGGCATCGGCCTGGCAAACAAGATGCGCGCCTATGCGCTGCAGGATGAGGGCAAGGACACGGTGGAAGCCAATGTGCTTCTGGGCTTTGCGCCGGATCTCCGGGACTACGGCATCGGGGCGCAGATCCTTTCGGATCTGGGGCTTACGACCATCCGCCTGCTCACGAACAATCCCGCGAAGCGTGCGGGGCTGGAGGGGCATGGGCTGGAAATCGTGGAGCGCGTGCCTCTCGTGATGAAGGCAAACAAGTTCGACAAGCGCTATCTGACGGTCAAAAAGGTCAAGATGGGGCATCTCTTTGAAGTGGACGAGGATTGAAAACAGGATAATAAGGAGGTTTTTTCATGGCAAATGTATTGGAAGGCTATGTAACGGGCAAAGGCTTGAAATTCGGGATCGTGGTGTCGCGTTTCAATGAGTTCATCACGAACAAGCTGCTGGGCGGAGCACTGGACATGCTGCACCGCCATGAGACGCGGGATGAGGATGTGGATGTGGCGTGGGTGCCGGGAGCGTTCGAGATTCCCATGGTGGCAAAAAAGATGGCGGAAAGCGGGAAATACGATGCCATCATCTGCCTCGGGGCGGTCATTCGCGGTTCGACGAGCCATTATGACTATGTGTGCAACGAGGTTTCCAAGGGAGTCGCGCAGGTGGGCATGACGACAGGAGTTCCCGCGATTTTCGGCGTGGTGACCACGGAGAATATCGAGCAGGCCATCGAGCGGGCCGGCACGAAGGCGGGCAACAAGGGCGCAGACGGCGCGATGTCCGCAATGGAGATGGCGAATCTCTTGAAGAAGATTGGATGATAGTTCCGGAGGGGGGAGCGTTATGAAGATCGGTGTCATCAGTGATACCCACGGCCATGAGATGCGCTGGGCGAAAGCGTACGAGAAATTTTTCAAGGATGCGGATATGATTCTTCATGCGGGAGATGTGCTCTATCATGGGCCGAGGAATCCCATGCTGGAGGATTACAATCCCGCGGGACTGGCGCAGCGCATCAATGACTGCCCGATTCCCGTGGTGATTGCGAAGGGGAACTGTGATTCCGAGGTGGATCAGATGGTCATTGCGCTGCCGATCCAGGCGCCCTATGCCTATGTGATGGCAGAGGGATGCCGCATCGTGATGACCCATGGGCATACGGTGGAGACGGATGCGGACAAGGACAAGATGGCTGCGCACCTGAAGGCGGATATCTTCATCACGGGACATATTCACACGAATGTGCTGGAAAAGCGCGGCAATACCGTTTTCCTGAATCCCGGCTCTCCGTCTCTTTCCAAGCGCGAGGACAAGAAATCAACGGCTGCCGTCATCACGGATGACAAGATTGCGATTTATGACATCGATACGGGAGAAGCGTTGATGCAGCTGAGTTTGAAGTGACGGGGGATGTTGGCATGAAGGACCATCTGGTCAAGGCGGTTGCGGATGGGGTGCGTGTCCATGCGGCTGTCACAACACGGCTGGTGAATGAGGCCGTCCGCCGTCATGACTGCTGGCCGGTGGCTGCGGCGGCGTTGGGGCGTACCATGACGGGAGCCCTGCTCTTTGCGGCAAATCTCAAAAACGAGGAGGCTGTGACCATCAAGTTCAGCGGCAACGGGCCGCTGGGGACGGTCACGGCGGATGCGGTGCCGGAGGGCTATGTGCGCGGCTATGTGGACCAGTCCCATGTGGATCTCCCCCTCAACGGTCAGGGAAAGCTGGATGTGGGGCGCGCCGTCGGTTCCGAGGGGCTGGTGTCTGTCACGCGTTTCACCGGGCTCAAGGACCCCGTGAGCGGCAGCGCCGCACTGGTCAATGGCGAAATCGCGGAGGATCTTACGCACTATCTCTATGTGTCGGAGCAGACCCCGTCGAGCGTCGGCCTTGGCGTACTGGTCAATCCGGACATGACGGCAAAGGCGGCGGGCGGCTTTCTGCTGCAGCCGCTGCCGGATGCTGATGATGCTGTCATCACGCGGTTGGAGGAAAATCTGAAAGGCGTGCGCTCGGTTTCCCATATGGTGGAGGCGGGGCTGGATGCGAAGGGCATCATTGCGGAACTGCTCAAGGGCTTTGAGGTGGAATATCTTTCTGAGACAGAACTGGCTTTTCGCTGCCAGTGTTCAAAGAAACGCATTGAGTCCGTGCTCATGAGCCTGGGGGCGGACGACCTGCAATCCTTGATTGATGACGGACACGCGGAGGTCTGCTGCCATTTCTGCGGCGAGAAATACGAGTTCTCGCAGGAAGAACTGGAGAGGCTGCAGGCCGAAAGAGCTCGGAAAGGATAACGACATAAGATAAGAAATCCGCTCGACCAACGAGGTCAAGCGGATTTCTTATGATATATCAGCTTAAAAAACTCCAGAGAACCTTTGACGTCAGTTCCTTAAATCGCGCGCTGAACCTTGCCCGAACGCAGGCAGCGTGTGCAGACATTCACGCGCTTCGTCTCGCCATCCACAACAGCGCGAACACGCTGGATGTTCGGATGCCATTTGCGCTTTGTCTTCAAATGGGAGTGGCTGACATTCATGCCAGACTGATCCCCTTTGCCGCATACTTCACAAACATGTGCCATTCGTTACACCTCCTTCTGTATATGGACACAGCTGAATATCCATACACACAGTAAAAGTATTTTAGCACAAAGATGGAAAGCGTGCAAGTGTTTTTACAAGCCGGCATTTTGCGCGGCAAGGGGCGGGCATTAGCGGATTCAGAAAAACAGACGTGTTCTTGAGGTTGACGATGAACCTTCAATGAAGTATATTTGAAGTAGTTCCATGTGTGAGGGGATACGGGGGAAATATGGATATCAAGAAATTTGACTTTGATTTTACCGTTTGCAAGATTGCGGATACGAATGGTCTTGCCTTGGATCGTGAATTTTATTTTCTTGGCAGAACGGACGAAGAAATTTCTTTGGTGTGCAAAACGGAGGACGCACCGGTGGAATGCATCGAACGCGACGATGGATGGCGGGCCTTTCGTATCGAGGGGACTTTGGATTTTTCCCTGATCGGCGTGCTATCCCGCATCTCATCGATTCTTGCCGAGGAACGGATCGGCATTTTTGCCATTTCCACATTTAACACGGACTACATTCTCGTAAAAAAGGAAAATTTCAATCATGCCATAGACGCCTTGGCATCCAAAGGTTATACCATCATTTGAGCCACGTGGCTTCTGGGACTTTTACAGGAGGGATTTTCTTGCAAGAGAAAGCTCAAAACATTTGGAATGCTTACAAGGCTTGGGTTTTGGAGGCGGCAGGCGATGAGATTTCCGTGCGGGATGAAGGCGAAAACATCATGCTCCATACGTCCTATGCCGTGGGGCGGGTGGATGTGCATGATCTGGGCATCGTCATCGTCGAATTGTCGGTGACCAATCTGGCCGATGATGAAAATAAGTTCTATTTGCATTTTGAACTGAAAGATTTGCCGCACGCCCAAGAGTTGTTCACGGAAATGCGTGATACCCTGCTGGAGTTAAGGGACAAACAAAAACTGAAACTCTTGCTTTGTTGCACCAGCGGCATGACCACCGGATTTTTTCGGGAAAAATTGAACGAAGCGGCCGAACTGCTCAGTCTGGACTACGAATTTGATGCCGTGCCCTTCCACAAACTTTACGAGGCGGGTTTTGACTATCAGGTCATCTTGTTGGCGCCGCAGATTTCCTATCATTATCAGGAAGCCTGCCAGATTTTTCAGGATCGACTGGTGCTGAAAATTCCGCCCAAGGCTTTTGCCGGTTACGATACGGCGGGGGTATTGCGTTTTGTGCAGGAGGCACGGGAAAATTGGCACGTTACGGCGGAGGAGCGGGCGATTGCCAAAGCGTTGGGAGAAATCCAAAGCGATGCAAACATTCTGTCGATTGTGGTCATGCCCTTTGCCAATCAAAGCCGTATTGCCTATCGTATTTACGAAAAGGGCGAGCCAATCCACTCCGAGACGGTGATCAAAGGCAAGCTCAGAGTTGCCGAAGATTTGCAGGATATTTTGGACACGGTTACCTGTCGCTGGAAAAAATTCGATGCGGTGGGCATAGCCGTCCCCGGTGTTCCCAAACACGGGCATTTGGAACTTGATGTCAACATGATAGATCCTGAGCTTAATTTGCAAAAATTGTTGGAAGATAAGTATCAAGTGCCGATTGTCATCACCAACAACGTCAATTCTGCCGTCATGGGATTTTATGTGCAGCAGGACAAATATCAAAATATCTTGTTTTTGTCACATCCGCGCGGCTACACCATACCCGGCGAAGCTATTGTAATCAATGGGCATTTGGTGCAGGGGGCGCACAATATCGCCGGCGAAATCAAATATTTGCTTTATACCGCCATGCCGCACAACGCGTGGAGAGAACATTGCGTCGACCATTGCGCCGACATGGAAATCATCAACTACTATATTTCCATGTCCATCAGGGCCGGCATTTCCATCGTCGATCCGGAGGTCGTGGTGGTCAGAAGCGAAATGATTCCCGATATGGAAAAGCTCAAACAGCGGTTGATCGACGATTATGTCCGTGAAGAATATCTGCCGGAGTTCATCCATGTGTGCGACAAGGAAATGAGCGAATATGCCATGTTGGGGCAAATGATTTTGACGTTGGAAGCATTGGAAAAATGATGCTGCGAAACGGGGCAGAATGGTGCATACACAGACAGGGGGAACGATGATGGAAAATCCGGGGAAGTTGGTCATTGGGTACATTGGGAACGGCAAGAGCGCGAACCGTTACCATCTGCCGTTTGTTTTGACGCGCAGAGACAAGATCGAGGTGAAGATGATCTACCAGCGCAGACTGCGGCCGAATGGATGGGAACCGATTCCGGGCGTCGCCTATACGGATGATCTGGAAAAAATCCTGCATGATCCGGAAATCCGGGTGCTGGT
The DNA here is from genome assembly GCA_902785705.1 of uncultured Veillonellaceae bacterium. Taxonomy (GTDB): domain Bacteria; phylum Bacillota; class Negativicutes; order Selenomonadales; family Selenomonadaceae; genus UBA9786. The sequence goes on along the minus strand of CACZZN010000017.1, from coordinate 18,994 downwards.
CGTGACAACGCCGACGGCGGCGCACGTTTCCATGGCGCGGAAGGTGCTGGAGGCGGGGAAGCACTGCGTGGTGGAGAAACCGTTTGCTACTACTGTCGAGGAAGCGGAGGAACTGTTCCAGTTGGCCAAATCAAAGGGCGTTATGGTGCAATGCTACCAGAATCGCCGTTTTGACAGCGATTTCCTCACGACGCAGCAGGTCATTGCGTCCGGGAAGCTCGGAAAGCTTTTCGAGGTCGATATGCATTATGACTACTACCGTGCCTATGTGCCAGAGCAGGAAACGACATATCGCAGGGAGGATGCGTTCCTCTACACGCACGCCTGCCATACCGTCGATCAGGTGCTTGCGTATTTCGGGAAGCCTCTGGAAGTGCGGTCGGATGTCCGGCAGCTTTTGGGAAAAGGGCGCATGAATGATTATTTTGATCTGGATTTCTTCTATGACGATTGGAAGGTCTCCGTGAAATCCAGCTATTTCCGCGCGAAGCCCCGTCCGAGCTTTGTCGCATACGGCACAAGGGGCACGTTCATCAAGGCGGAACAGGATCGGCAGGAAGCGGATCTCAAGAAATTTTATCTGCCGGAAGGGCATGAGGATTTCGGCATGGATCTGCCGGAGCATTACGGGACGCTCATCTACTATGATGAGGCAGGCGTCTACCATGAAGAAAAGGTGCCGTCGGTGCGCGGCGACTATGCGTGCTATTATGATGCGCTCTATGAAACCATCATGCACGGAGCGCCGCAGCTGGTCACGGAGGAACAGACCATGCTGCAGATGCGGATTCTCGCAGAGGCGGGGAAGGATCTGGGATGAAGCTTTCCGGTGCAAGATGCCTGAAAGCTCATTGGCTGGGGAAAGGATGTGCCTTATGTATCGTTTGATTGCTTGTGATTTGGATGAAACGCTGCTGAATTCGGAGCGGAAGGTTTCCGCAGGGGATGTGGAGGCAATCCGCAAGTTCGGGGAACTGGGCGGGAAATTCGTGCTTGCGACGGGGCGCGGGTATGCTTCGGTTGCGGGGACGTTGGAGGAAATCGGCCTCTTGGGGAAGGAAAAGGAATATGTGATTTCCTTCAATGGCGGGGCGATTACGGAGAACAAGGGGAACCGCCTCATCCACTTTGACGGGATTTCCTTTGCGTTGGCGCAGCAGCTGTTTGCAAGAGGCTTGCAGTATGATGTGTGCATCCACGTCTATACGAAGGAAGTCGTGCATGTGCACCGCCTGTTCGATGGAGAGCGCGACTACATCAGCGGGCGCATGGAAATCGAGGAATTCTTCGAGGACAATCTGGATTTCCTGAAGGGGCAGGATATCGTGAAAGTCCTGTATGTGAATACGGATCCGGACTATTTGCGCCGCATCGAGGAGGATCTCAGGGACATCACGGGGGATGTGGACGTGAGCTATTCCAGCAACCGCTATATCGAGTTCAACCACAAGGGCGTCACGAAGGGCGCGGGACTGCTGCGGCTGGCGGAGCTTTTGGGGATTCCCCGGGAGGAAACCATCGCTGTCGGGGATAATTTCAATGATCTCTCCATGATCCGGGACGCGGGGCTCGGCGTGGGCGTGCAGAATGCCGTGGAGGGAATCCGCGGGGACTGTGACTATATCACGGAGGCAACGCACGACGAGAATGCGATTGCGGAGGTCATTGAGAAATTCGTGCTGAAGGCATGATTGTCCTCGAGCGTCAAGTGCGGCAGGCTTACGAAAACATATATACACAGTAAAAGCGATGGGAGTTGATTTCTCAATGAAAGGGCTATATGCGACGGCGTTTGCGGCGATGCTGTTTACTGTATTCTTGCTGACGGGGTGCGGGGGTACTGCGGATACGACTGCGGGGGAGATCCGATTGGGGGCCACTGCAGGACCCCATGCAGAGGTCGCGGAGGCTGTCGCCAGGGAAGCAGAGCGGCAGGGAATGAAGGTGAAGGTCGTAGAGTTTTCGGACTATGTAACGCCGGATCAGGCTTTGGCGGATGGAGATCTGGAACTGAACAGTTATCAGCACGAGCCGTTTCTGCAGAGTTTCAACCAGGAGAAAGGAGCGGAACTCAGTCCCATTGGCACGACCATCCTCATGCGCATGGGCATTTACAGCGATAAGGTGCACGATATTGCATCTGTGCCGGAGGGGGCAAAGGTTGCGATTCCCAATGATCCGACCAACGGAGGAAGGGGATTGGTCTTGCTGGAAAAAGCCGGGCTGATCAGGTTGCGTGAGGGTGTCGGCTTCAAGGCTACCGTACAGGATGTGGCAGAGAATCCGCGCCATCTCCAGTTCGTGGAGCTGGAGGCCGCACAGCTTCCGCGCAGTTTGTCGGATGTGGATATCGCTGCTATCACGATGAACTATGTCATGAGTGGCGGCCTTGATGTGGAGAAGCAGGGGATTTTTCTGGAGGACAGGAACGAACCGTTGGCCGTGATGATTTTGGCTGTCCGTGCCAAGGACAAGGATAACCCGGACTACAGGAAGATTGCGGAAATTTTCCATTCCGATGCCGTGAAGAAGTTCATCGCGGAACAGTATAAAGGGACAATCATACCTGCAGAATGAGGTGGAAGGATGAAGGCATTGAGCAATCGGACGGCGCATTTTACCGGCTCGGTTGCAATGAAGATGAGTTACGATAAACTTAGGAGGTTAATGTTATGAAAATCACGCAAATCCGCAATGCGACCAATCGCGTCGAATACGCAGGAAAGGTATTCCTCGTTGACCCGTGGCTTTGTCCCAGGCATCAATTCTCATTCGTTGACATTCCGGGGATGCCTTTCCATGTGCCTGACCACATGAAGGAGAATCTGCCCATGCCGTTTTACAACCTACCAATGCCCGTCGAGGAAACGCTGAAGGGCGTTGACTGTTATTTGGTGACGCATATCCATCCCGACCATATCGATATGTCGCCCGATGGGACGGTAGGTGCACCGCTCCATAAGGATGTCCCGGTCATTTGCCAAAACGAGGATGATGCTGCCGTTTTCCGCAAATCCGGCTTTAGCGATGTGACGGTTCTTCCTGCGGAAGGCATGGATTTTGGCGAGGCAAAACTCATCAGCGTTCCTGCCTGTCATGGGACGGTCATTCCCTGCGGAGATGCCATCGGCGTGATTTTTGAATCCGCCAAGGAAAAGACATTCTACCTCGCGGGTGACACCGTCTGGTATCCCGAGGTAGCACAGACCATCAAAACCTACCAGCCGGAAGTCATTGCGCTCAACTGCTGCGCCGCCGAGACCGTGGAAAACGGCAGACTCATTATGAACGATGAGGATGTGGAGTGCGTCGCAAAATCCGCTCCGCAAGCACGGCTCTACCTGACGCATTTCGACAATGTTGCTCATGCATCCCTCACCCGCCACATCATGCGAGGCCGTTTGGCGGAGCGAGGAGTGACGAACTACGATATGCCGGGAGACGGGCAGTCGGTAGAATATTGATTTTTTTATTGCTTTGGATAAGTGAGGAACACATGGAATCGGAGGCGGCAAACTTTTCTAAATCCGTCTTGAAGGAGCAGGTCAAGGTCTGATATACTGGTATCGTCACAGGGTTTGTTTTTGATGGACAGAGGTGGTTTCGTGATCAAGTTGATTATGTCGGATATGGACGGCACGCTTTTGGATGAGAACGGGTGTCTGCCGGAGGGCTTCGATGCCATGATGGCCAAGCTCAAGGAGCGGGGCGTGACATTTGCGCCGGCGAGCGGGCGGCAGTACTATTCGCTGGTAGCATCCTTCCCTGCCTATGCGGATGACTTCATCTTCATTGCGGAGAACGGGACGATGGTGAAGCAGCATGGCAAGGAGCTCTTTTCCAGCCCCATCAGCCGTGCCTTTGCCTATGAGGTGCTGGCGGAGGGTCTGAAACTGCAGGATATCTTCTGCGTGTACTGCGGCAAAAAGGATGCGTATATCCATACCTCCCAGAACAAGAAGGAATATCAGGATGAGCTTTTGAAATATTACACCCATAACGATGTGGTGGAGGATTTTCATCAGGTGGATGATGAACCCATCAAGATATCTTTCTTTGACAAGAACGGCAGGGCAAGCCAGAGCATCTATCCCTATATGAAGCAGTTCGAGGGACGCATGCAGGTGGTGCGCAGCAGTGATTTCTGGGTGGATATCATGAGCTTCGGCATCAACAAGGGCGTTGCTATCCAGCAGATCCAGCACAAACTGGGCATCACGCCGATGGAGTGCGCGGCCTTTGGGGATTATCTGAATGACGCGGAAATGATGAGCTCGGTCTACTACAGCTTTGCCATGGGAAACGCGCACCATAAGATCAAGGAGATCGCGCGCTATGAGACGAAGACGAACGAGGAGCATGGCGTGCTGGCAGGTATCCAGAGACTGATGGATGAAGGGTTGATCTGACCATATGAAAATTGACTATCATATGCATTTTGAATACGGTTCCTATGATGAGGACTGGGTGCAGGGCTTCTTTGACGCGGCAGCGAAGCGGGGCATTGGCGAGATCGGGATCACAGAGCATTCCCATACCTTTCCGGAGTTCCAAGCGCTTTATTATGAAGATCTGGTGCTGGATGACTCCTTCGTTGGCTCCTTTCAGCAGAAATGGCTGAAGAAGAACAAGTTCAAACATACGCTGGATGATTACTTTGCGTTCATGGAGAAGCTGAAGGCCAAGCATGCTATCAAGACGGGCATCGAGGTATGCAATTTCCAAGATCAGGACAAGGTGCGCGATATCCTGAAAGGCTATGATTTCGACTATATCATCGGTTCCGTGCACTTCTTGCGGGGCTGGGCCTATGATTCTTCCGAGATCAAAGACGAATGGAACCGGCACAGCCTGGAGGAAATCTATGCGTGGTATGCGGAGGAAGTGGAGAAGCTTGCGGCATCCGGGCTGTATGATGTGCTCGGGCATCCCTTCAATATCCGCCTGTTCAAATACCTTCCCGATTTTGATGTGACACCGATCCTGGAGCGTGTGGCCAAGGCATTGAAAAAGGCGGATATGGCGATTGATGTGAATACGGGCACCCGCTATCGCTACCCGATTGCGGAGATCTCGCCCTATCCTGATTTCATGCGCGTGGCGGCGAAATACGACTTGCCGATCATCACGTCCTCGGACGCGCATCAGCCGGAGGACTGCGGGAACTACAACGAGGAAGCGGTGGACTATGTGCGGGGGTTCGGCTACACGGAGCTTCTGCGGTTCAGTCATCGGGAACGGGAACGGGTTCCGCTGGGATAAAAGGATATATTTTTTTCGTAAATTCATATTGACAATTGGGTATTCTTGCTTTATAATGGAAGAAAAGCAGGAGATATGGCTTATGCGTTGCAGGTAGTGGCTTTTTTTGGATGTAGGCATTGCGTCATGAGTACGGCTGGGGTTGTTGGTTTGCCGTGGAGCATAGCGGACGGATAGGCTATGTCGGTTGCGCCGGAGACGATGTTGGGGATGACACGTTCGTTTTTTGTCCGGAGCGCCATGAAATGGCAGAGCAATCTTTGGCGGGGTCCGGTCGGCCTGCCTTGGCTTGCCCGCAAGGCGAGCAGGGTGTCAGGCAGTGGCGGATTGGCCCGATCATCGGACTTCGGGGCTGCGCTGCAAGCGTGGCGCGATGCTTATGAAATTCAAGCGTTGGTACGTTGTGCCGACGCTTGTTTTTTTCGGGAGCATGGAACGTTTTTTGAACGAAGCAGTCGCTGTCATTGCAATTATGTGAAATTATAGTATAATTGAGATGGATTTTAGGATAATATAGGGATGTGAGCAGATATGGGAGGGAAGTTCAGCAACAGGGTGCTGATAGGTTCCTATCTTGTATTTACTTTTTTTTATTATGCGATTCTGGGCCTTGAGATTGAGCCGTTTGTTTCCTATTCGGATGTCACGGGGCTCGTCGGGAATCTTTTGGCGTTTCCGCTTTTCTGGCATGGCATTCGGAACTGTCCGGAGGAGCGCAGCCTGCCTTGGAAAATCTTTGCGGCAGGCGCGTTGGCCAATTTTTTGGGAGATGTCGTGTGGGCATATCACACGGATTTGCTGGGGATTGAGCCGGATATGCCGTCTGTTTGCGATGCTTTTTACCTGTGCGGCACCAGCATGCTCTTTGTGGGGATCATTTCCTACTTCCGGCAGACGCGCGCGGTGAACATGGTGACGATTTCCTTTGACATCATCATCTCCGTTTTTGCATCCGGCGGGCTGATCTACAATTTCATCATACGTCCCATCCTGCAGGAAAAGAGCGGGGATATGCTGCCCATGCTGACGCTGCTGTTCTATCCCGTATGCGATTTTGCGATCACGGCGGGGCTCTTGGTGCTGCTCTTTGGGACGGATATCCGCTGGTTTCTCACGAAGACCAATGTCTTGATGAGCATCGCCTTTGCCATGATGTTCATGATGGACCAGATCTTTCTGCTGGAAACCATTCACGACACGTCCTTCGGCATCGCTTTTGAGCCGCTGTGGACCATCGGCTATTTCCTGCTTGGCTTGGCCTGCGTGTGCTCTGAGCGGGAGCCTGTGACGCGGACGCGGCTCAACGCGCTTCTGGCGCATCGCAACGGGCCGATGGAGTATTTCCGCATTTTGATGCCGTATCTGTTCGCGATTTCCATCCTGCTCCTGGTGGGCATGGAGTACAATCTGCTGGCGTCCTTTTTCCTTTGGGCTGTGCTGTTGGTGCTGCTGCTTTCTGCGCGGCAGGTCTTTGTGCTGGTGAGGAACAACCGCCTCATGCATGTGATCCGGCAGAAGGAAAAGATGCTGAATCTCCAGAATCTGGAGCTTCAGAAGCTGAACCGGCAGATTCTGCATGATGCGGAAATCGATTTTTTGACACAGCTTTCCAATCGGCGCTATATCGACCAGATCTTCGAAAAGCTCATGCCGGTGGAGGGAAAGGCGGAGACGCTGGGGCTGATGCTCATCGATGTGGATTTTTTCAAGCGCATCAATGATACCTATGGACATCAGCGCGGCGACGAGGTGCTGCAGGACGTCGCCTTGGAGATCCGTGAGGTGATCCGCAGCCAGGATATCGCGGGACGCTTCGGCGGGGATGAGTTCATCGTCCTGCTGCCGGGAGCGGATCGGAAGGCAGTGGCCTCCGTGGCGGGACGGCTGCAGGATCGGATCCGGGAAAATGCGCTGCTGGCGAGCATGAACGTGACTTTGAGCATCGGATGCGCGAGTTGGTGCGTCACGCGGACGGACTATAACGTGGAACGTTTGCTCAAGCGTGCGGATGATGCGCTTTACCGAGCGAAGGAGCAGGGGCGCAACCGGTTTCTGGTGGCCGAAGAGTGAGCAAGAGATGGAACAAGAGCTGGAAGTAGGGATTGAAGGATTTGCTTTTTTCCGATAAAATAGGGGATGGAAAGGGCAAAGCATCGTAACGAACGAGGTGAACAGAATGAGAAAGGATTTTGCAAGGCTTTTCTGCTGGGGATTGCTCCTGCTGGGCATGATCGCCGTGTGGCAGCCTTCCGCAGAAGCAGCGGAATGGTTTTGGCTGAATTCGGATGCAAAATATACGAAGTATTTTGAGCCGGATACGGTCAAGGTCGTGCACAAGGCCGTCACGAAGCACGGGGATGTGCCTACGGAGATCGAGGGCTGGACGAAGACGACCTACAGCTACGGGGGGGCGGCGGATACCATCAAGAGCTATGGGCTGCAGTCCCTGCTGCCGAATCCGAATATGCTGTCTTACAGCCTGGCGCTCCTGCGGATCAATCCGCAGAACCGCACCATCCAATATGCGCGCGAGGATTTTTACGATTCATCGGGAAAAATCATTTGGTCGAAGACGGATGGACGGGTCAAGGAGATCAATTCACAGTCCTTTGATGAGGAATTCTATACGGCCATCGTGGACGAGGTCTTCCGTCATGGGGAGACCAAGCGGCGGCTTGCCGAGGATCGCTGGATTACGCTCTGGGAGCATACGGCTGCCAACGGGATCACGACAACAGCGACTGCGGATACGACGACCATGCGCATGAAGGGCGCGAATCTCATTGTATGGGAATGGGAGGAGTCCAAGAATTCCAGCGGCGGCGTGACGGAGATCAAATTCATGAAGAAATCCGTGAATCTCGCGCAGGGAACGGAGCGCATCATCATGGCGGACCGCTGGGTGGCGAAGGTCGGCTGGACGGACTTTGTGGATGAATACAGCGGCAAGTACCGCATGATTGAGGAAAAAGCGCCGGATTACAAGGGACTGGAGCGGCTTCGTGCCTTTGCCAAGGGCTATTCCACATGGGTGAACCGCTATTCGATTGAGTCGTGATGGATGATTTGCTGCAAGGGAGATAAAATGTTCCTTGCAGCCTTTCTTTTTTTTGCAGTCTGTGTTATAATTCTTTTCGTTGAGTAAAGCGATAAAGAATAAAATCGCGGAAGAAGAGAGGCGAACACCATGGTAAATCCAAAGCTGAGGGATGAGCTCAATGATCAGCTCTGCCATGCGGTATTGGAACTGTCCAACGTGGAGGAATGCTACCAGTTCTTTGAGGACATCTGCACGATCGGCGAGCTGAAGGCCATGTCCCAGCGGCTGGAAGTGGCAAGGATGCTCCGGGACGGGCATACCTATGATGATATTGTGGAGCGCACGCATGCGAGCACCGCGACGATCAGCCGCGTGAAGCGCTGTCTGAACTACGGCGCGGATGGCTACGGCATCGTGCTCGGCCGCTTGAAAGAACAGGAGAAAACACCTTCATAAGAGGGTTGCGAAAGGTGACAGGGAAGCATGGAAAAAAATCAGATGGTATTGGAAATCCCTTATGGGACACGAGATTTTTTGCCCAAGGAAGCCGCGGCGAAGCGGCTGGTGGAGCAGAAATTGGCAGGTCTTTTTGCCGCATGGGGCTATGAGGAAGTCGTGACACCGACCGTGGAATATCTGGATACGCTTACCATGGGAAACGGCAGGGCATTGGAGCCGCATATGTTCAAGCTGTTCGACCGCGGGAACCGCACGCTGGCGCTGCATCATGAGATGACGACGCCGATTGCGAGGCTTGCGGCAAGCAGGCTCAAGGAGGCGGCGATGCCATTGAAGCTTTCCTACATCAGCAGCGTGTTCCGCTATGAGCAGACACAGACCGGGCGGCAGTGCGAGTTCTACCAGGCAGGCGTGGAGCTGATGGGGCAGGCGGCAGCCACTGCGGACGCAGAGGTCCTTGCGCTTGCGATGGAAGGATTGCAGACTGCGGGGCTCAAGGAGTTCTCCCTTTGCCTCGGCCAGGTGGAATTTGTGGCAGGCATCATGGAGCAGAACGGATTGAGCGAAGAAATGCAGGAGAACCTCAAATCCGCAATGGAACGCCACGATATCGTGGGGCTGGAGGAGCTGGTGGATTCTTTGAAGCTCCAAAAGTCGGCGGCGGATGGGCTCAAGGAGATTCCGCTGCTGCATGGGGACGAGGCGGTACTGCAGCGTGCCTACGCTATGGCGCTGAATGAAAGAAGCCGCCGCGCGCTGGACAACCTTTCGGAAATCTACCGTCTGCTGAAGAGCTATGGTCTGGTATCTCATGTCACCTTCGATCTGGGGATGATCCGCGATTTCAATTACTACACGGGCATGGTGTTCGAGGCCTACACGCCCGGGCTGGGCTTTCCGCTGTGCGGCGGCGGGCGCTATGACCACATGCTTTCGGACTTCGGCATGGCATGCCCAGCGACGGGCTTTGCGGTGGGCATCGAGCGCGTGCTTCTGGCCATGGAACGCCAGAAGCTGAAGGAGCCTACGGCGGCAAAGGACATCTACCTTGGCTATGCGCCTCAGAACATGGAGGAGGCCATCCAGAAGGCGATGGAACTTCGCCGACAGGGAAAGGTCGTGGAGCTTGCCCTCGCCGCGCAGTCGGAAGCAGAGGCAGAGACTGCGCAGAGGGAAAAGGGCTATGACAGGCTCGAATACCTCGCATGATGCAGCGGGTGCGGCAGTTCATCCGCGCCCTGCGGGCTGAGATTTCCGCAGGGGACAGGAAGTATGTGTCGGAATATCTTTCGGAGGCGGAGCGGACGCTTTTCTATGCCATGCATGAGATCGACCAGTATCATGCTTTGCGTGTCGCGCGTACTGCGGAGCGGCTGGCGGAAGATTTTCCCGGGGCGGAACGGCGCTTCCTGCTGCGCTGTGCGCTCCTGCATGATGTGGGGCGCGTGAAGGGGGATCTGGATCTTTGGGGCAAGGTGTTCTGCGTGCTCATGGACGCCTGTTTCCCGAACTTTTCCGGGGAATATGCGAAGGCGCAATGCGAGCATTTCTGGGATCGGCCGGCACATGCGCTGTATGTTTACTATCACCATGCGGAGATCGGGGCGGAGAAGCTGCGGCAGATCGGCGTGACCAGAGAAGCGGCGCTCATTGAGCGGCATCATAGGATGGAAATGCCGGGGGACTCTCCGGAGCTTCGCCTTTTGCGCGAGGCGGACAAGCGGAATTGACAGGAATCCGGTAAAAGGTTGGAGGAAAGCACATGAATGCTGAGAATATGGAATATTTGACGATTGCATTGCCGAAGGGCAAGCTGTTCAAGCTTTCGTCGGAGCTGTTCGGGAAGATCGGCTTCACGGCGGAAGGCTTGACGGAGAAGTCCCGCAAGCTCGTCATCACGAACGAGGAGAAAAAGCTGCGCTTCATCATCACGAAGACAGCGGATGTGCCGACCTATGTGGAATACGGCGCGGCGGACATCGGCATTATCGGCAAGGACGTGCTCATGGAATCCGGCAAGGATGTCTATGAGCTTTTGGATATGGGGTTTGGCAAATGCCATCTCATGATGGCGGTCCCAAAGGCGCAGAAGCGGGCGAAGCTCACGGACTATGCGCACACGCGCGTGGCGACGAAATTCCCGCATATTGCGGAGCGTTTTTTCAATGCACAGGGCATGCAGATGGAATATATCAAGCTGAACGGCTCCATTGAGCTGGGGCCGATCGTGGGGCTTTCGGAGAGCATCGTGGATATCGTGGAGACGGGCACGACCCTCAAGGAGAACGATCTGGAGGAAATCGCCTATATCATGGATGCAACGGCGCGGCTCATTTCCAACCGCGTGAGCTTCAAGATGAAATTCGAGCGCATCCATGGGATGGTGAAGGCCTTGCGTGCCGTGATGGAACAGGAGGCAAACGCATGAAAATCGTAAGGGCAAAGGAAATTGGCGCGGCAGCGGTGGAAGCGCTGCTGCAGAAGAAAGCCTTTGACGAGGTGGAGCTGAATCCGAAGATCCGCGAGGCGAACCGGAAGCTCTTCGGCGAGGATCTGACGGCGGCGGAGCTGGTGCGGCGCATTGTCACGGATGTGCGCGAAAAGGGAGACAGCGCGGTCATCGAATACACGAAGCTCATTGATCGGGTGGAATACAGGCCGGAGGACTTTTTGGTCTCCGAGGCGGAATATCTGGAGGCGGAGCGTCAGGCGGATCCGCAGGTGCTGGCATCTCTTCGCCGCGCGGCGGAAAATGTGCGCCGGTACCATCAGGAGCAGAAGCCGAATTCCTGGATGACCTATCGGGAGCATGGCTCGATTCTGGGGCAGTCCGTGATTCCGCTGGATCGCGTGGGCATCTATGTACCGGGCGGCACGGCGGCATATCCTTCCTCCGTCATCATGAATGCGGTGCCTGCGGCTGTCGCCGGCGTGAGCGAGATCATCATGATGGTCCCGCCGAAAAACGGGAAAATCAATCCCTATGTGCTGTTGGCAGCCCGTGAGGCGGGCGTGGATAAGATTTTCAAGATCGGCGGCGCACAGGCGATTGCCGCGATGGCTTTCGGCACGGAGACCATTCCGCGCGTGGACAAGATTACGGGCCCCGGCAATATTTTCGTGACACTGGCCAAAAAGGAAGTCTATGGGCACTGCGATATCGATATGCTGGCGGGGCCAAGCGAAATCCTCATCGTGGCAGACGAGACGGCGGATCCCGTCTATACGGCGGCGGATATGCTGAGCCAGGCGGAGCATGATCCGCTTGCCTGCAGCATCGTGATCACGGACAGCGCGGAGCTTGCGGAGAAGATCGCCAAGGAAGCGGAGCTGCAGCTTGCGAAATTGCCGCGGCAGGAGATTGCAAAGGCTTCTTTGGACAGGAACGGGCTTATCGTGATCGCGGAGGATATCCGTCAGGCCATCGAGTTTGCGAATGTCTCCGCGCCGGAGCATATGGAGCTTCTGACGCGGGAGCCGTTCCAGCTGCTGCCCTACGTGCGCCATGCGGGGGCGGTTTTCCTCGGCGCCTATTCGCCGGAGCCGCTGGGAGATTATTTTGCGGGCCCGAACCATGTGCTCCCGACGGGCGGCACAGCCCGCTATTATTCGGTTTTGAACGTGGAGACGTTCATGAAGCGCACGAGCATTATTTCCTACACGCAGCCCGCGCTGGCAGCGGTGAGCGAGGATATCATCCGGCTGGCGGAAACCGAGGGGCTGGATGCCCATGCGAATGCGATCCGTCTGAGAAAGTGAGGTGCGGCCCATGCTGAGCTATCGTAAGGGCCTTGGGGATATGCCCTCCTATGATGTGGTGGAGCGTCCCTGGGAAATCAAGATCAATGCCAATGAATGCAATATGAACCTTCCGCCGCTGGTGGAGGACCGCCTGATGGCGCGGTTTTCCCATGTGGCGTTCAACCGCTATCCGAATGAGGAATACGATTTGCTGCGGGAGCAGATCGCGGACAATTTTTCCCTGCAGAAGGAAAATGTGATGCTGGGCAGCGGCTCCAGCGAGATCATCGAAAAGCTCTTTTACGCCTTCGGGGGCAGCGGCGAACAGAAGATTGTGTTCCCCGACCCGTCCTTTTCCATGTATCCTATCTATGCGAAGGCAGCGGAGGCGGCGGCTGTCCCCGTGGTGCTCGATGGGGAGGACTATCATCTGGACGCGGAGCAGTTCGTCAAGGCGGTGAAAGAGGCCAAGGCTTCCCTCGCGGTGGTCTGCAATCCCAACAATCCGACGGGCAATGGGATGAAGGTATCGGAGATTGAATCGATCGCGCAGAACATTGATTGCGCCTTTCTGGTGGACGAGGCATATATTGAGTTTTACGGGCAGTCCGCGGCGGGGCTTTTGCGGAAATATCCGAACCTCATCGTGGCGCGTACCTTTTCAAAGGCCTACGGCCTGGCCTCGGCCCGGGTGGGCTACATGCTTGCGTCAAAGGAAATCACAGAGATGGTATCGAAAGCGTACATGCCCTATCACATGAATGTGCTTTCTCTCGTGACGGCGGATATTGTCTATCAGATGCGCCATGAATACGTGCCGCGCATCCAGATGATGATCGCGGAGCGGAAGCGTATGTCGGAGCAGTTGAAGACATTGGCGGGCTTCAAGGTCTATCCTTCCGAGACGAATTTCGTGTTGGTGAAATATGAGCGTGCGGCTGAGCTCAATGCGTATCTGGAATCCAAGGGCATCGGGATCCGGAGCTTCGGCAGCAAGCCGGGGCTGGTGAACTGCCTGCGCATTTCCATGGGTACGCGGGAGGAAAATGATCTGTGGTTTGATGCCATCAAGGTATTCACGGAGGGACGCGCCTGATGAGATACGGGGAAATCAAACGCACGACGGCGGAAACGGATATTGCCGTTTCGATTGCGCTGGACGGCAGCGGCCGGGCAAAGGCAGAGTCGGGCATCGGCTTTTTCGACCACATGCTGACGCTTTTTGCGGCGCATGGGCTGTTTGACCTGAATGTGCTTTGCCATGGGGATGTCCATGTGGACGGTCATCATTCCGTGGAGGACATCGGCATCGCTTTGGGGCAGGCATTGCATCAGGCGATTGGCGACAAGCGGGGCATCACCCGCTATGGGACCTTTTTCCTGCCGATGGACGAGACGCTCGCCTTTGTGTCCCTCGACATCAGCGGCAGGCCCTTTCTGGTCTATGAGTGCGACGGCATGGCGCCGATGATCGGCGGCTATGATACGGAGCTCACGGAGGAATTCCTGCGGGCGCTGGCGGTGCATGCGGGGCTTACCCTCCATGTGCGCGTGCTCTATGGGACGAACTCCCATCATAAAGTGGAAGCGATTTTCAAGGCATTGGGACATGCGCTGCGCATTGCGGTGTCGAAGGATCCGCGTGTGGACGGCATTCCCTCCACGAAGGGGATGTTGTAGCATGGTTGCGGTGATCGATTACGGCGTGGGGAATCTGTTCAGCGTGGAAAAGGCTTTCGCGGCGGTGGGCGCGGAAGTGGAGGTCACCCGTGCGGCGGAGGCGTTGAAACGCGCGGATAAATTGGTGCTGCCGGGCGTAGGCGCCTTCGGCGACTGCATGCGGAATCTGGAAGCGACGGGACTGATTCCGGTCATCCGTGAAGAAATTGCGGCGGGAAAGCCGCTGTTGGGCATTTGCGTGGGCTTGCAGATTTTGTTCGAGGGCAGCGAGGAAACGCCGGAGGCCAAAGGGCTGGGAATTTTCAAAGGGATTGTGCGGAAAATCCATGCGCCGGGGCTCAAGGTGCCCCATATGGGCTGGAATTCCATCCGATGCCGACAGGACAGCCGGCTGCTTTCGGGGCTTGGCGGGCAGCCCTATGTCTATTTCGTGCACAGCTATCACGCAGTGCCGGAGGATCGGGGCATCGTTCTTGCGACGACGGAATACGGGGAGGAACTGACTGCGGCCGTCGCGTGGAAAAATGTGCAGGCGACCCAGTTCCATCCTGAAAAATCAGGGGACATCGGTCTGAGGATCTTGAAGAATTTTATGGAGGGCGAGTAACATGATCATTTTGCCGGCAATCGATCTGCGGGACGGGAAATGCGTGAGGCTGTTTCAGGGGGATTTCAATCAGGAGACCGTGTTTTCCGAGCAGCCGGAGGAGATGGCGCTGAAATGGCAGTCGCAGGGGGCGGAATATCTGCATCTTGTGGATTTGGACGGCGCACGGGCGGGAAGCCCGCAAAATATCTTTACGATCAAGCACATCCTGGACGAGGTGCAGATCCCCGTGGAGCTTGGCGGCGGCATCCGCACGATGCAGAATATCGAGGATATGCTTGAGGTCGGCGTGGCGCGCGTGATTCTCGGTTCCGTCGCGGTGCGCGATCCGGAGCTGGTGCGCGAGGCATGCGAAGCCTTCGGGGAGCGTGTGGTGGTCGGCATTGACGCGAAGGACGGCATCGTGGCGGTGGACGGATGGGGCGTGTCGGGCGATATCCGTGCTGAGGAGCTTGCTTGCCGCATGGGAGATGTGGGTGTCCGCACCATCATCTATACGGACATCAGCCGGGACGGCACATTGTCGGGGGTGAATGCGGAGGCCTGCGCAGAGCTTGCGCGAAAAGCCGATGTGCAGGTCATCGCTTCGGGCGGTGTTGCGTCCCTTGAGGATATCCGGGCATTGAAGGTCCATGCGAAGGAAGGGGTTGCGGGCGTGATTGTCGGCAAGGCCATCTATACGGGTGCGCTGGATTTGAGCGAAGCCATTGCATTGGCTGCACGGGAGGACTGAGCATGTATACGAAGCGGATCATACCCTGTCTCGATGTCAAGGACGGGCGTGTGGTCAAGGGAACGAATTTCGTCGGCCTTCGCGACGCGGGAGATCCTGTGGAACTTGCCGCTCGCTATGATATGGAACGCGCGGACGAGCTGGTGCTGCTGGATATCACGGCGTCCCATGAGAAGCGGAATACCATGATGCAGGTGGTCTCGGACTGTGCATCCCAAGTCTTTATCCCGTTCACGGTGGGTGGCGGCATCCGTACGGCGGAGGACATGCGTGCCATGCTGAAGTCGGGGGCGGACAAGATTTCCTTGAATACGGCGGCCATCCAGCATCCGGAGATCATCCGCGAGGGGGCGGAGCGCTTCGGGCGGCAGTGCATCGTGCTGGCGGTGGACGCGCGGCGCAGCGGCGATCACAAGTGGGAGATTTATACCCACGGAGGCCGGAAGCCTACGGGCATAGACTGCCTGGAATGGGTGAAGCGGGGCGTGGAGCTCGGCGCGGGCGAGATCCTGCTCACCAGCATGGATGCGGACGGCACGAAGGATGGGTATGACATTCCCCTGACGCGGGCTGTTTCCGAGGCAGTGGACGTGCCTGTCATCGCATCGGGAGGCGCAGGGGAGCTTTCCCATTTTTATGAGGTGCTGACCGAGGGGAAGGCAGATGCGGTATTGGCCGCTTCGGTTTTCCACTATGGCCGGTTCACGGTGCGCGAGGTCAAGGAATATCTGAAATCACACGGAGTGGAGGTAAGGTTCTGATGGATAAAATGGATTTTTCTATGGTAAAATTCGATGAAAAAGGGCTGGTGCCTGCCATCGTGCAGGAGGAAAACGGGCAGGTGCTCATGCTGGCCTATATGAATGAGGAATCCTTGAAGAAGACCTTGGAGACAGGATATACCTGGTTCTACAGCCGGAGTCGCCAGAAACTCTGGCAGAAGGGCGAGGAATCGGGGCATGTGCAGCAAGTCAGGGAAATCGACTATGACTGTGATGGAGATACGCTCTTGGTGCGCGTGCGCCAGACCGGCGTGGCATGCCATACGGGCACCTATTCCTGCTTCACGGACCGCTGCATGAGCAAGAACAATACGGATTTGGAAATTGTTGCGCCTTCGGCAGAGGAGAAGAACCTTGCGGCCATCCTCTATGATCTCTATGCGGTGATCCAGGACAGGAAGCTCAATCCCATTGAGGGTTCCTACACGAATTATCTCTTTGGGAAGGGACAGGACAAGATCCTGAAAAAGGTGGGCGAGGAGGCCGTGGAGACCATCATTGCCTCCAAGAATCAGCGCAAGGAGGATATTCTCTACGAGATGGGAGATCTTTGGTATCACTGCCTTGTGCTGCTGGCCTATCACAACATCCGTCCGGAGGAGCTCTTTGAGGAGCTCATGAGTCGCAGGAAGGGCGGGAGCTACCATAAGTTCGAGGGAAAGACCGGCGTGCGTCCGGATATGTGAGGGAAATCGGATGGATCAGCAGGAATTGTTGCGACAGGTTCTGGGGCAAACGAGGTCTTCGGAATCTGCGCGCAGGAAAAACGAAGAGCCGCCTCCGGCGGAAAAACAGCCGCCGGAGGGCGCAAAGCTCCTTCCCTTGCCGGAACCGGAGCTGCTTCCCGATACGCAGGTGAATTTTCTGGAGCTTATAGAGCTTCGCACGACACAGCGGAAGTACAGCGGGGAATCCCTGACAAGCAAGGAACTGTCCTATCTGCTCTGGTGTACGCAGGGCGTGAAGATGGCAATGCCCAACGGCGGCAGCAGGCGCAACGTGCCCTCTGCGGGAGCAAGGCACGCATTCGAGACCTATCTTTTCGTGCAGCGCGTGGAGGGGCTCCCGGCAGGCTTTTACCGCTTTCTGGCATTCGAGCACGCGCTGCTTCCTTTGCAGGAGCTTTCCGCAACAACGGATGCGAGGGAAGATTTTTTATCGAGCTTCCACAGCAGGCCCGTCGTGGAAAACAGCGCCGTCACATTCGTCTGGGTAGCGGAGCCGGAGCGTATGCTCTATCCGTACGGCGCACGGGGCATCCGCTATCTCTACCTCGATGCGGGCCACGTCTGCGAGAATTTCTACCTTGCCGCAGAGTCCATGAGATTAGGTGCCTGCGCGCTTGGCGCCTTTGAGGACGAGCAGCTCGGCACGGCGTTGGGGCTGGATCAGGCAAATGGGGAATTTGCGATTTATGGCGCCGCAGTGGGAAAACTCTGAGGGCGGAATTGGATGTATATACTAGTATAACATTCGCTAATTAACTGGACTTTTTTATGACAGTGTATCGACTATGAGTTCTTCTGATACATCAATATCGTCAAGCTTGTATTTCCAGTG
>CACZZN010000017.1:0-995 GCA_902785705.1 uncultured Veillonellaceae bacterium | reverse complement strand
AATATAATTTCTTGTCTCTTTGGATGTGTGAACTTTTAGATTATCGAGTACAATACGGATTTTATCACCTTTTGGATATTTATTATCAAGTATCTTTAGAAACTCAATGTAGTCCTTGCTGTTGTGGGTTTCACTTACCAAAGGGATTGCTTCTCCAGTTTGCAAATCAATACCAGCAAGCAATGACAGGGTACCGAGACGTTTGTATTCGTAGTCCCTATGGATTGTGCTGTGATTCTCATCAGGAAGAAGATCTTCCGATGTTGTAGCAATTGCTTGTATACCGGGCTTTTCATCATAGGACAGTACGTGGATAACTTCTTCCCCCTCTTTCCAAGGTGCGAGGGCTCCTTCTTCGTCGAATTGGAAAGACAGCTGCTTGTAAACCAGAAGGACATTATGCATTTTGTTGTCAAATTCCGGATCCCTGTTTTCGCAATAATACTTGATTCGATGTGGCTTGATTTCGGCTTCTTCAAGTATCTTGTAGACTGTGCTCTTGTGTATCGTTGAAAGTCTGGGAAGGTTTGCTGCTTCTGCATTTTTATTGATGTGTGACGTCAGCTTGGCATAGGTCCAGGTCTCCGCAGAATAACCGAGATCTTTTGGCTTCTGGCAGGCGATGTTTATAATCCATGCCTTTTCATTTTCCGTGATTTCGGCATTGCGTCCACGACCGGGGGCATCAAACAGAGCGTTTTCAACACCCCCTTCTGCGTATTTTTTCAAGCATAAAATTACGCTTTTGCGATTGAGACCAACTTTTTCAGCTATATTATTTATCGAGCATCCATCAGCTTTTAGAAGCAAAATTCTTGCCCTGTTAACTGTCTGTGCTTGAATCGTGCGAGCACGTGTCTGGCTTTCCAGATATCTACGATCCACATCAGAAAGAACAATGATACTTGTTTTTCGTCCCATAGAACAATCCCTCCATCCCTGTATGGATTTATTGTACCATGAGATGAGAATTTAGTCCAGTTATCTAAAAGATA
>CACZZN010000016.1 GCA_902785705.1 uncultured Veillonellaceae bacterium | reverse complement strand
GCGCTGAAACATTTCAAGGGCAGAAAGACCGCAGCCCTTGCGTATATTGGCCTTGTAAAGGAGCTTGGCAATTTGCAGCTCTTTTAGGACATAGAAAATCTGATTTTGGGACTGTTCAAAAGAATAGTTTTGGTATAACATGGAGTTAGCACCTCTCTGGTATTGGGTTTGTAGCTGATTCCATTATACCAAGAACAGGTGCTATTTTGTTGTCAAGGAAGGCTTTATATCCTACGCGATGCCAGTATTTTCTAGGGATTGGCGTTATTTCGTGGTGGGAAAGTTGAGTTTCTTAAAATGCACAATCATCCCTCCAACCAGAAAATAATGTTTCGGAATGTGACCTCCCCACCTGCGGAGGTGCATCTTTCGCCTCGTTATAAACCGTTTTTCATGGCAGATGCAGATAGATCAGTCCGGCAATCTGCAAAATCAACAGGAACGGTACGCCGTACTTGAATTTCAAGTGAAGCGTCTTACAATTGCGTTATGAGAAACGGGGCGCGTTGGCTGCGGATGGCAGCAACACGCCCCGGATGTTTGGAACCCTTTACTGGGAGATGTATTCCATGCGGTATTTGAAATCGAAAGATCCCCTGTAGTCGGGAGCATTGGGATTGTGGATGACAAAGTCGGCGGTCATGTCCGTGCCCTTCCATCTTTTCATCCCTGCCCAGATAGATCCTGTTTCCCTTCTCGTCGTAGCTGCAGAGGATAAAGGAAGCGCTGCTGATGGAATTGGCATCCTCCGGCGAAAGGGTCACGGTCGCCATGTTGTCTCGGTCGAAGGTCACGGGGGCACCCGCTATCCTGGCCTTGTCGAAGTGAAACCAAGGCACCCCGTCCCCGCTGCCGGACAGCATATCCTGATAGAGCTTAGACATCGCGGGGCTGGCGCCGGGAAGGGAATCGTAGTCCAGCCACGTGGTAAGGCTCCCGTCCAGGCTGTAGTAGCCGGACAGCCCCATACCGTAAAAGCAGGCATCCGTGAAACCGCCTCAAGGTTCACGGATGCCTGTTGTCTCAAGGGATGTACGTATCACCCGTTTTGGGCTGATGCGAGAATCGGATTCCGAGAACTGTCCCAGGAAACCAGAGAGAGGGAATCGCTGCTCCGAAAGCCGGGCAGTTCAAGGGCCGAGAAAGAACCTGCCGTCCCGTAGTCCATGACCTTGGCGGCGGAAGATGAGCTGTAAACTGCGTCGGCGTCCGGCAAGGGCTGTCCGGACATCGTCCCGAGGATCAGCTGCTCGGCATAGCTCTTCCCATGGGCATCGATGTTGTAAAGAGCATTCTGCGCGGTGTTCGCACTGGTATCCACAGCCGTGGTCACCACCGTGTCATCCGGCTGGTATCCCAAATTCTGCTGGCAGAGGTAGCGCAGGAACATGTAGCCGGAGGTATAGCGAATGCTTGTCCCCGTTCCGGGTGCCAGCGACATGGCATCCGCCAGCTTCGCCCGGTCCGTGGCAAGGGACACGATCTTGCCCGTGTTTTGCCCGTCGTAATCATCCAGTCCCATGACCAGCTCCGCCACGCCCTCGGTGAAGAACTCCGGCATGCTGGCGACACTGCTGGTCTTTTCGTCGTAGCCCTTGAGCGTGCCGCTTGCCTGCATGGTGCCGTGGATCATCTCATGGGCGATGGTGCGGTCCAGGTAGCATTGGTTGGCCCCGCCTGCGAAGCGGGTATTGCCGTTCACATCCACGGTGTCGATGTCCCCGTAGATGGGAAGCCCGATGCCCATCTCGATGACATCGGCGGGAGTGGTATCGTTTTCCTTCTTGTCGGCAGGGCTGGTTGCCGCCTGCACGTCCGCCATGTTCACGAAATAGTTCACCTTCAACGTCTTGCCGTTGAAGTCCAGCCCGTAGGAATCGTAGGCGAGCTTGGCGCTCTCCGCGACCCACCAATGCTCCATCCCCTTGGTGATGGCCTCGATGCTGTCCCTTATCTGCTGGGCCGTGTACGTCACCGTGCCTTCGTTGACGACCGCATTGCTGGCAAAGGTCTGATTCGTCAGCTCCTCCGTGGTCCATGCTCTCGGATCATAAGTATCCAGTGTCTGCCACTTCCGGTCCTGCACCTGGTTGAAGCTGGCGGGCCACTGGATGTTGAAGGAGAAGGTCTTTCCGTCGGAGGTGGTATAGCTGTGGGAGGTGACGGAACCCGCCGCCGGCATGGAGAGCTCCGCAAGGGTCCCCGTCTCCGGCACGATGCTCGCCGCATTCTTCACGGTCCCGTTCCCCGCGTTGGCGCCGCTGACCGCGCCGGTGTCCGCCGTGAAGTCGTTGTCCGCTCCCAGGACGATGCCGCAGGTCTCCTTGAGGCGCTGGGCCGTATCCGCGATGCGGGAAGTATCCGTCACATCGTTCACGAAGGAATTGATGGCCTCCTGCAGGCTGCCGAAGCGGGTAACCTCCCGCACGGCGTTGTCAAGGATCGCGATGCCGCTGGTAACAGTGTCGTTTGCGTATTGCTTCAGGACATTCATAAAAGATTTCATGGTTTCGATGGATGTTGCCATTTTGTTCACTCCAATCTCCGGTTAAGTGTTTGAATCAGAAGAAGACTTCAATGCGCCCGAAGAGCTTTTTGGCGCTGTTGCCGTTGTGATAGAGGGAGTCCTTGCCATGGAAGTACTTTGCCGTCAGAAGGACATTCTTCATGGGAACGTACCTTGCCCCGATTTCCCCGCCCTTCTGCCCCCAGCCCACGCCGTCCACAGTGGGAAGAAGGCTCGTGGCGGCTCCGTAGCGACGATAGGCGACATAGGCACCCCAGCTTCCCTTGTTCGCGTACTTTGCTTCCTTGTAGTCCGCCTCAATCTGCCAGGACTTGTCCTCCCCGTTGTAGACCGTGCCGTTCTTGGCATTGGTGTTCTTGGCATAGACTCCCCAGATCTTGAAGTTCTTATCAAAGCGGTAGCCAAGGTTCACAGACCAGATGTTGGCCTTGGTATTGTTGGCCCCGGCTCGATCTGTCATGAGGAACATTGCGTTGGAAAGATGATAGTAGCCGATACCGCCGGAAAATCCCTTTCCCATGCCGTATTGCAGGTTGATACCGAGGAAATTGGATGCCGTGTCGTTGAAATAGTCCGTACCCGAGGTATTCCTGTCCATGTTGAGGACGCCGTTGCTAATCTTATAGAACTTGGTGTCGCTCACATCGACGCGTCCCGCCATCAGCGCCGCCTGGAATTTCTCGTCCTTCGAGGCATAGCCCAACTGAACACCGGAATATTCGTCATCGAAGAGAAGGCCCTTCTCATTGGTGTAAAGTCCCATCTTGCCGAACTTCACCCGAAACTGTCCGTAGTCCCCCTGTGCCCAAGCCCGCTTCAGCTTCACGTTGCCGGTGGTGTCATGCTTCATGTTGATAGAGGTATCGAGACGGGCATGGATGGTCCAGTTCTTGTTAACCTCCATCTTCGGCTCAAGGCGCAGGAGAAGCTGGTCCAAGTTCTCCTTCCCGCTTTTGCCGCCGTATTCGTGGCGCTCACTGGTGTAGGTGTAGCGCAGGTATCCAGTCCACTTCACCTTGTCGGCATGTTTTTCCAGCTTGGCCACCCGCACCCCCAAGTTGTTGAGTTCGTCGGAGAATTCCGCCGCCAGCTTGTCGATAAGTGCCTTGTTCTTGGCGCTGACATCGGACTTGGCCATGGCCTTTGCAATCATCTGGGCCATTTCATAGCGGGTGATGTTCCTATCCCCCCGATAAGTGCCGTCCCCGTAGCCGTCGATGACACCGTCTGCGGCCAGCTGGCTCACGGCATCGTAGGCCCAGTGATCCGCCGGCACGTCGGAAAAGGGATTCGCGGCGGCGGAAACCGTGCCGCTCCCCCCGAGGATCAGCATCGCCCCAAGGATTGGGGCCAGTGATTTTTTCATAGTATATCCTCCTGACTTCAATGATATTTACTGGTACGCTTCTCTTTATTCTCCATTCCTTCCGAAATTCCTTCAAAAAAATAAGTCTGAAATTTGTGGCAGACGAAGTCCTCCCGGCGTCACCCGATATGCCCCAAAAGGCCCTCCGAAGCTCCTTCAGCCCGAGGACGGTACCTTTGAAAACACAGAGGTTCCGGACAATCTTCAAGCGAAATTGTACGTTATGCTTGTCTGAATTTGTCAATTCCGCGCCTTCTGTACAAATTTTTTCGCTCCAGTTCCTAATGATGTCAGATTTCGTCTTTTCGCTCATTTTTTGCCAATGTTCAGTATATTTACAATTTCATTATACTGAAAATCAGCCTGCTGTCAAGGCTTGGCTAATTTTTCACTCAATTTTCCCAGCATAAATTTTGGAACAATCCCTTGATATTGCTCTGACTGGCAATCCAATTGACCACTTTACTTTTTATGATTTCTGTATCCTCAGTTCCGTAGCCGTTGATGGTTTCTAGGAAGAGATTCATCAATGACCGTAGTGCATCCGAAAGTTCCATATCCTGCACATCCTCGCAAAGTGCAAAGAACAGGCCTCCGTAGATTTTGGGATCGTTTTCCTGACGGCGCAGCCATTCAAGAAATGTATAGCGTGCAAAAACAATTGCCGTATGTGCTACGGCAGAGTCATAGCTGCGGGTCTGAAACTCCCTGCCCAGCTTCAGCAGAGACTTGCTGGCCTTGAAGAAGGTCTCAATGTTCCAGCGCATTCCATATATGCGAATGATCTCATCCTCTGACAGTGCATTGTCCGTAGACAGGATATACAGCAGCTCGCTCTTTTTGTTGCGGTTCCTGACAAAGACAATACGAACAGGAAGATGATGTTTTCTCGTTCTTACCAATCGAGGAAGATATGGTTCTGCGCGTCATAAGCTACGATGGGGCAGCCTACCGCGACCAGATGAATCGCGACGAGAAAGGCAAGCCGAGGGAACGTTATCCCGTAGTGACGCTTGTCCTATATTTCGGCTATCAAAAGCACTGGGACAAGCCACTGAGCCTCAAAGGACGCTTCGACATCCCCAAGGCGTTGGAGCCATACGTCAACGACTACCATGTAAACCTCTTTGAGATCGCATGGCTACCGGACGAGACAATAGCCATGTTCCAGAGCGACTTCCGCTTCGTGTCTGACTATTTCAGCCAGAAGAGGAAGAATCAGCAGTACAAAGCTCCGGCAGGGGAAATGAAGCATGTGCGAGCCGTGCTGGAACTTCATGGAAAACATGGAAAATCCGATTCCGAAAGCCCTTGATTTTACTGGATTCTCGGAATCGGCGAAATCGAAAAAAAGGTGATATAATACTTCTAAGCCGTGGGTCGGGGGTTCGAATCCCTCCGGGCGCACCAGTAAAATCAAGGGTCTTGGCTTTTCGCCAAGGCCCTTTTTGCGTCTTGTGGGTCCACTTGTGGGTCCACAAGGGAAATTTTTTGCGGAATTTCCGGAAGATATGGAACGGATTCTCCATGAGGAAAGGCCTTCGATATCGTCGTGGTGTTTACTCGATCCATGAATGTTAGCTTGATTTTGTCCTAGAATTCGTATATCATATTTTTAGGAGGTGATCTCTATGAATATCGACAGCAATACAATGGTTTCAATCTCCGAGGCAAACCAAAATTTTTCCAAGGTGGCTCGTTTGGTTGACCAGTATGGCTCTGCCGTGATACTCAAGAACAACATGCCCAAGTACGTCATCATGACATTCGAAGATGCTGACCGCAGACCGTCTACATCCCAAGCCTCGGATGCGGAAGTTCTGGAAGCCTCCCGAAAACTGATGGAGCGAAATCGAGCAGTCTATGAGGAGCTTGCCAAATGAAGCGCCTCAGCAAACAGCAAATTCTGCTACTACACAAACAGATGCTTCATACCTCCGGAGGAAGTACAGGGGTACGGGACGATGGCTTGCTAGACTCTGCTCTCCATGCTCCTTTTCAGACTTTTGGGGTGATTGACCTCTACCCCGATCTGTTGAGCAAGGCTTCTCGTCTCGGATATGGGCTGATACAAAATCATCCCTTTATTGATGGGAACAAACGGATCGGGACTCATGTCATGCTCGTATTCCTATCCATCAATGGGATATCCGTGGAGTATGAGGATGCAGACTTGATCAAGACGGTTTTGTCCGTTGCAGATGGCACCTGTGATGAACAGCAATTCTTGGCATGGCTCCGTCAACATGTGTCTGCAGAAAAGGGTTGAGGCAACACATCATTTGGCTCTCGATGAGACGTTCCCTTCAATCTGCCTCAACGCTGCCGACTCTCGTATAGAGCATGCCATTCTTTCCTCTTGTGGAGGACATGAGGGCAACGGAAGTAACCTCCATAGAGCCTGCGGGAGGGTTGCGCAAGAGTCTGTCCACGCTATCATGGAATACGGCTTTTCGTATCAGGGTAATATGGGGAGAAAAGCGTTTCCTGTCGTATGGAATGCCATGCTCCGCCAAGGCTCTCCGCAGTCGTCGGACATAGTCGGACAGAGCTTTATTTTCGGCAATACCGGCCCAATAGAGGTCTCCGAAGTTCCCAATCCCGCCCAGACGAAGGGAGAACCGGGTGAGTGGAACCGTAGCCATGGCGTCCAGCACAGCATCAGGACTCCCGTATTCCCCGATGAATGCCAACGTCAGATGGAGATTTTGAAGTGGGACGGCATGTCCTTGCATCCCCAGAGCCTTCCACTCGAACTGCAGCCTCGCCAGAGTCTGCAGGATGTCTTCCTCGAACCGAATGGCGATAAAAAGTCTCATTCGCATGTTCCCTTCTTTCTGTTGAGAAGCGGAATTACACGGACAAGCGGTTCTCCATAGGGGTGAACTCCAAGGCAATCCCTCCGACTCTCATAGTCATTCCGGGTGTCCGAAGGTGAAGAAGGACAGCGTCTTGGCAATGCGAGCCGGTTCGCAGCCCACCGCATGAGCGGCGAGTTCCACCGTGGCGCTGGATTCCGCAAATTCCAAAATATGGCTCTCCATGCCTTGGGAGCGAAAAAACGCCCGTACTTTATCAATGGACATAGCATCCTCCTCTATTACTCGTGAAGCTCAATGGGCAAACCGTCCGGATCGTGGAAAAAGGTCATGCTTTCGCCGGTGAAAATGTCTTTCCGAATCGGCTCGGTTTCAATTCCGGCGGCGTGCAGCTCCTTGACCGTTTCTTCCACGGAGGGCACACGAAAGGACAAATGCCGCAGCCCGTATGCCTCCTGCCCAGGCCAGCCCGGTCGCTTGGGACAGCCCTGCTTGATGAACAGCTCCAGCACCGCATCCGCAAGCCGCAGATAGATGATCCAGTCCTGCTGCTCTTCGCGGTAATGCTCGCTGATGACTTCAAGGCCCAGCAGATCGACGTAGAAATGCTTGCTCTTCTCATAGTTGCTCCCAATGACGGCCACATGATGAATGTGCGTGAAATCCATAGATTCTCTCCTCCCATGCTTCCTTCCAATTATATATGATCCCGACTCTTTCTGCTGCGGATTGCAACCACCGGAGTATCTGACTTACCTGTTTTTATTTCGGCAAGAGCACGGAAAATCCTTCCTGCCCCTTGCCACATCTCTTCAGTGATAAGATAACGAAAAAGTCCCCACCGGACTGAACGATGTCGAGGATTTGTCAACGACGCAAGGACAGTCAAGATCCGTGAAGATGGGCGGATGGAATTAATCAACACGCCCTAATCCCTTCAACTGAAAGAATGAGTCTCCCGCTGATAGAAACGGGAGACTCATTAGAAATCGTGGCCTTTGCATCGTCCATCAATTCTGCGATTTCATCGTCGGGAACAGCAGCACATCGCGAATGGACGGGCTGTCTGTGAGCAGCATGACCAGGCGGTCCACGCCGATTCCCAGGCCGCCTGTCGGCGGGAGGCCGTATTCCAGCGCACAGATGAAGTCCGTATCCATCACATGCGCTTCCTCATCACCGGCTTCGCGCTGCTTGAGCTGATCCTCAAAGCGCGCCTTCTGGTCGATCGGATCGTTGAGCTCCGTGAAGCCATTGGCAAGCTCCCGTCCGTAGACAAAGAACTCGAACCGGTCCGTAATGCGCGGATCCTCTGGGTTTCGCTTTGCCAGCGGCGAAATCTCCGTGGGATGCCCCGTGATGAAAATGGGCTGGATCAGGCTCTCTTCCACCTTTTCCTCAAATGCCGCGTTGAGAATGCCGCCGATGCCGTGGCGCTGCTCATACGGAACGTGAAGCTCATCCGCCATCGCACGCGCCTCTTCCACGGTCTGACAGGAAAGAAAGTCCTTGCCTGTCGCTTTCTTCACCGCATCATTCATACTGATGCGCTGCACATGATCCAAATCGATTTCAACACCCTGATAGGTGATCTTCGTCGTTCCGAGCACGGCTTTGGCCGCCTCGCGGGTGATGCCCTCCGTGATGTCCATGAGATCGCGGTAATCCGCATAGGCCTGATAAATCTCGATGGAAGTGAATTCAGGGTTATGGCGCATGTCCATGCCCTCATTGCGGAAGATACGCCCCATCTCGTAGACGCGCTCCATGCCGCCCACAATGAGCCGCTTCAGGTTGAGCTCCGTCGCAATCCGCAGGTAGAGATCCACGTCCAGCGCATTGTGATGCGTGATGAAGGGCCGTGCCGCAGCGCCTCCCGCAATCGTGGACAGCACGGGAGTCTCGACCTCCAGAAAGTCCCGCTCGTCCAGATAGCGCCGGATGGACTGTATGATCTTCGTCCGCTTCTCGAAAGTCTCACGCACCTCGGGATTCACGATGAGATCCAGATAGCGCTGGCGATAGCGTATCTCCACATCCTTGAGTCCATGGAATTTCTCCGGCAGCGGGCGCAGGGACTTCGACAGGAGATCGAAATCCTCGATTTTCACGGTCAGCTCGCCGCGGCGCGTCTTGAACACCTTGCCGCGGATACCCACAATATCCCCGATGTCCAGAAGTTTGAACTGGCTGTATTTCTCCTCGCCCAGCACATCGAGCTTGAAATAGACCTGAATGGAACCGCTGCGATCCGCCAAGGTCGCAAAGCTGGCCTTGCCATGACCGCGAATTGCCATGAGGCGGCCCGCGATCGTGACCTCCCCCGCTTCTTCCTCGCCCTCGATCGCGCCGTATTCCCTGCGGATGTCCTCCGCATGATGGCTGACCTCATAGCGGTGCCCGAAGGGAGCTACCCCCTTCTCGCGAAATGCCTCCAGTTTTTCCTTGCGCACACGGATGATCTCCCTTTCGTCCTGCTGCGCAGGCTGCTGTGCGTTTTCGTTCTTTGCCATTCCTCAATCTCCTTAATGCTTGATTTCCACAATCTCATACTCCAGAATGCCCGCAGGCGCATGAACCTCCACCTTGCTCCCGACCTTCTTGCCCAGAAGCGCCGCACCTACCGGTGATTCATTGGAAATCTTTGCCGCGTCCGGATCCGCCTCCGTGGAACCGACGATCATATACGTTTCTTCCTCATCGAATTCCAAATCTTTGATGACCACCGTGCTTCCCATCGTCACCACATCGCCGCCTTCATCGCCCCGGATGATGTCGCTGTTGCGGATTTTTGCCTCCAGATCGAGAATCTCACCCTCCAGAAATGCCTGCTCGTTCTTGGCATCATCATATTCGGAATTCTCGCTCAGATCCCCCAGCGCAATCGCGGCCTTCAATCGCTCTGAGACCTCGATCCTGCGTACGCTCTTCAAATAGTTCAGTTTCTCGACGAGCTTGTTATAGCCGTCTTTCGTCAACATGACTTTTTTATCTGCCATATGGGCCAGCCCCTTTTCATCGCATTTTGAACAGTTCCTCAACCTCTTTATTATATTGAGTTTCAAATATACTGTCAATCTTTTTGAAACGAGCGCATTCATACAACCCACATAACCCACAAGATGTACAAAATCGTAAGTCTTGCATCATCCACAAGTTTGCAACCGGCCCAAAAACAAAAAAATGAGGCGATTCCATCCAAAAGGAATCGCCTTCTGATTATTCCAGTTCCCATTCGACACGGTTCCGACCGCCATCCTTTGCTTGATAAAGCAGCGCATCCAGCCGGCGATAGAAGGCTCCGTATTCCTCTCCCGGCTGATACTGTGCCACCCCAAAGCTTGCGGTAATGCTTTTTCCATCCGGCAAAACGGAACTCGATTCCAGCATCTGCCGGATGCGCTCTGCGACACCGACGGCCTGCTCCAGCGCAGTCCCCGGCAGCAGCAGCAGGAATTCCTCGCCGCCCCAGCGTCCTGCCGCATCCCCGTTCCGGATATTCTGTCTGAGCGCATTCGCCGTGAATTTCAGCACGTCATCCCCCACGCCGTGCCCGTAGGTATCATTGATGTGCTTGAACTTGTCCAGATCCAGCATGATGACAGACACAGGGCGCACCCTGCTTACGGGACTGTCCAGCTCCGATTTGAGCAGCGTCTCCACTTCGCCGCGATTGTTGAGCTCCGTCAAGCGGTCCTGCGCTGCCATGCGCGCCAATTTTTCATTGGCTTCCTCCAATTCCCGTGTCGTGACCGACACAAAATGAGCCAACCGCTGTATGAGCGAGCGCTCTGTTTTCTTTCCATGCTCCCGCGCCTGAACATCCAATGAAATCCTGTTTTCTTTCGGCTCGCCCTCCCGAAAGCCTACAGCAAGCATCGTGATGTTCATCAGCTCTACCTGCTGCTTCGTCCGCATGACTTCTCCGTAAGTGTAAAAACCCGCATTGGGAATCCCCGCGTGGTGATAGAAGGAAAGATCCGGCTGGACCTCGTTCTGCAAAAAAATACGCCTTGATATGCAGCAAAAGAACGCAATCGCCTCCGGCGCAAAAGCAGCAATCTGTCTTTGGGATTCCGCAGACTGCCTTTCAATCTCATTCGGATCCCCATAGCCCAGCCATACGCGTTCTCCCACCTGCAAATCCGCAGAAAAGATCAATGCACCGTCCGGCGTACAGGCGCCAGGCGAACGCGCGAGCATATGCCCGTTGCGCTCCAGCATCATGGGAAACTCAATGGTATCGTGGACAAATTCCTCGTTCCTGCTGATATCCAAATACTTCTCATAGGCAGCGAGCGCCGGTTGATGATCCAGCTCCGTCACGACATTGTCCCCATACATCCCAGTGATCTCCATCGGCAATCCCAGCGTCTTCCATCCGCTGTGCGCGGCCAGCTTCACATGCAGGTCGCCGGTAAAACAAATCGCAAGCATTCCCTTTTTGAGAATCGTGGCCGTCGTGAACACGCAGCCAAGCTCCTCGTCATCATAGGTATCCGAGCCGCCCCCAAATACCTCCACGTCCTCCGGGAGCTTGGAAAGCATCGCCAAAAAGGGCTTGACATTGCAAACCTTCATCGTCCCCAGGAGGCCCACGGCTTTCAGCCCGCGCATGCGCTGACAGCGTCCCAGCAGTACAGAGCCTGCTTCGTCCGCGTGCAGCTTTGTGAAATCATAGGACTGGAGCATCACTTTCGTGCGCTCAAACACCAAAAAATCTAAAATCGTCGAATGGAGCTGAAGCTCTCCGTTCAGAATCTCCCCCGAGGTCGTGCTGCCTGCGATCACTGCCTTGGGAAATGCCTTTTGCAAGGTCTCCGTCATCTCCCAGATCTCAGAGGCTTTACGGCGGCTGGTAAAGACAAAGATCAAAATCGCGCTGTACTCCTCAGGGCACGATGTCCGAAATTGTTCCATACAGGATTGAAGCGTATGCTCCCCATCCACGCAAAAAGAAAATTGTTTCATAACAGCTTCCTCTTTTGATATTTTATCCGTTTTTGATATTTTTATCCGTTCACGTCCATCATTCCGGCAGTTCCGTCAATAGCTGCAGGCTCGTGCCGTCCAAATAGGTCACGCCTGTCACCTCTACATGCAAAGCGCTCTTTTTCAGTCCCTTGTGCATGATCTTCACGTCGGAGCGCACAAAGGGATTCAATACCTTATCCACGGTGATGGTCTGGACACCTTTGGGCTTATAGGCCATGTCCAGGACAAAGGGCGCAAACGTATCCTCCGCCTCCGGCGCCTCGATCCTCACCCGGCCCGCGATTTGGGCCATGGGCTTCTCCGACTTGACATCCGCCCGGATCCACACCCGCAAAAGCTCCGAAAACCCATACTCATCGCCCTGTGTGATTTCCGCACGCAAGTCCTGTACCTGAAAGACGCTTTCCATTTCCTGCCGGATTGGTGTATTGAGCCGATCCAGCTTCGCCGCCAGCGCCTTCTCCATTGCCCGGGAAAATTCCGGCAGCTTGGAAAGCTCCGTGATCTTCCATGTCCCATCCGCCTGCTGCACGAGACGCGCCCCTATCTCAAAGCTCGCCTTGAGGTCAGGATTCGTGAAATTGATGACGATATCCGCTTCCCCGTGTTGGACAATGGGCTTGGAAATGCCCGAGATCGTCATCGCATTGAACTCCCCCTGCTTCAGCCAGCGCTCTGTCGGCGAAAGCCCTTGCCCTTGGGGAAAGCTCATACGCCCTTTCTCGATATATTCCTGCACACGCTTTTGCGTCACCTGCAGGAATTCCGGGCGGACCTGCTGCTCATAAGTCTCGGTGAGCTGCTGCATGGAGTACACGCTCTTGTCCTGGTTCATCTTCTCCATCAGCAGGTCATCCGCCGCCGCTTGCAGAATGGCATCCACTTCCACATAACGCCGGAAAGTTTCCCAATCATGTTCCGAAATGGATGTGCGGATCGTTTTCAACGACTGCCCCGGCATCGTCTGATAATAGCGATATGCTCCATAGAGCCCTGCAAGCAGTCCCACGATGACAAACGGAATCAGAAGGAGCAATTTCTTCATAAACCCCGCATCCCCCTCGCGTGATCAATCTGTCCTACTGTAAAGTTCAAGAAAAGTCTCCTATTTCCTTCTTTTTGCGGAAAATAATGTTTATGGAACACAAACGACCATGACCGTGCAAAACGCAAATCATGGTCGTTTCCTATTCAATGTTCCAGTCGTCGGAGATATTCCCGATCTTCCTCGGAAAGTTCCGCTTTTTCCAGCAGCTCCGGCCTGCGCTCCTTTGTGATGCGCAAAGACTGTTCCCTGCGCCATCTGCGGATCTTCCCATGATCCCCGGAAAACAGGATTTCCGGCACGGTCATCCCTTCAAATTCCCGTGGCCGTGTGTATTGCGGATATTCCAGCAGGCCGTCATAAAAGGAATCCGTCGGTGCAGACTCCTCGGAGCCGAGCACGCCCGGCAGCATGCGCGCCACCGCGTCCACGATCACCATGGCAGGCAGCTCGCCGCCTGTGAGCACGTAGTCCCCGATGGAGAGCGACTCATCCGCCAGATGCTCCGAAATTCGCGCATCATAGCCTTCGTAGTGGCCACAGATAAAGATGAGCTGATCAAACAGGGAAAGCTCTTTTGCTTTGTTCTGGGTAAAGGGCGTCCCCGCGGGATCCATGAGCAGCACGCGCCGCGTTCCCGCCGGAGGTTCTTCCGTCAGGGAGCGGACCGCGCGGAACATGGGCTCCGGCTTCAAGACCATGCCGCTGCCGCCGCCGAAGGGGGTGTCATCCACATGGCGGTGCTTGTCCTCCGAAAAATCCCTGAGCTGCGTAAAGCGGATATCCAGGATGCCGTTTTCCCGTGCCCGTTTGATGATGCTGTCTCCAAAGGGGCCCGCGAACATTTCGGGGAAAAGCGTCACGATATCAATGCGCATCAATCAGCATCCTCCGCAGAAAAATCTGCTTCCCTCTCGGAAAGCTCCTCCATGGGCTCCACCACAATGCGCCCGCCCCGGATGTCGATTTCCTTCACCACTCGTTTCAGTGCGGGAACCAAAAGTTCCCTGCCGTCTGATGTGCGCACAGCATACACATCATTGCTGCCTGTCCGAAGCACGTTTTCCACGGTTCCAAGCACTGAGCCATCGACACGCTCCACCTGCAGGCCAATGATGTCAAAGGTATAATACTCGCCCTCGGAAAGCGCCGCAGCTTCGCTGCGCGGAACGGTCAGCAGGCGGTTCGTCAAGCGCATCGCCTGCTCCCGCACGGGATACTCACGGAATTTCAGCAGCACGAACTGCTTATGGTATTTCACGCTTTCCACATGCAAAAGTTCCTCACCGACCATGACTTCCCGCAGCGTCTCAAACCGCTCCGGAAAATCCGTCAGCGGAATAATGCGCATTTCGCCGTGGATCCCGTGCGGGCCGCCGACTTTTCCGATGGTCACCCGCTGCGTATCCCGCACCTCAGCCACGGATGGCAACGACCTTGTCATCTTCTACCAGCACTTCCACATTCATGACCTCGCGCATATCATCGCCCACCTTGAGCTCCACCTGACGCTCCAGCGTTCCCTGCACGATTTCCGCGCCGATAGCGAGCTTTTCCGTGGTTTCCTTCCTGTCCAGCGCCTCATTGCGATACTCCTGACGCTTCTGACGTTCCGTACCGAAGTATTGATGAATCGCCATGAGCTTCTGCTGATCCTCACCGGCCTCGTCCATCGCACGTTTCTCCTGGATGTTGATCTGCTTGATCTCCAGCTCTGCGCGTTCGATTCCCTGTGTGAGATCCTCCAGGATCGATGCCTTCAATTTCTCTGTCAGTTTCGCCTTCACATTGACAGGAACCTTGATTGAAATACTGTCCATAGCCTGTTCCTTTCCTTTCAATGAATCACTCTGTAATGAAACAGCGGCAGGCCTCTCCTTGTAACATTCGGAGCAGACTGCCGCTGATTTCAGATAATCTCAACCGTGACCTTTTTGTTCTCACGAGTAGCTGCGGCCTTGACTACGGTGCGGATTGCCTTTGCGATCCGACCCTGCTTGCCAATGACCTTGCCCATATCCCCCTGCGCGACATGGAGCTCAAGGACCGTCTGGCCCTCGGCTTCCTTCTCATCGACAACGATGGATTCAGGCTCATCGACTAAGGATTTTGCGATAACCTCAACAATCTCTTTCATGCTGATGCCTCACTTTCTGAGTCGTTCACCTTAGCTCTTCTTTGCGCGCTTTGCCTCGTCAAACTTGGCCATGATGCCCTGCTTGCTCAAGAGGGACCTGACGGTATCCGTCGGCTGAGCACCTTTGCTCATCCAATCCAGGACCTTCTCCTCGTCCACAGTGACTGCCGCAGGCTGCTTGGACGGATCGTAGTTGCCGAGGATCTCGATGAAACGACCATCGCGCGGCGCACGGGAATCCGCCACCACAATGCGATAGAACGGGTTCTTCTTAGCGCCCATACGGTTCAAACGAATTTTGACTGCCATGAAATTCACCACCTTTCACTGATATAACTTTATTCAAAAAGGAAGTTTGAAATTTTTTCCAAGGCCTCCGGCCAAATTCCCAAGACTTCCAAGTCCCGGAAGACCCTTCTTTCCCTTTTGCATCTTTTTCATTTTCTTCATCATCTTGCGCATCTCGCCGAACTGCTTCAAGAGCTTGTTCACATCCTGCACGCGCGTCCCGCTGCCCTTGGCGATGCGCTTGCGGCGGCTGCCGTTGATGATGGTGATGTCCGCACGCTCCTGAGGCGTCATCGAAGTGATGATGGCCTCGATCTGCCGCATCTCCTTGCCATTGAGATCCAGCTCCTGATCCCCCAGTTTCTTCTTGATATCCCCCATCCCCGGAATCATGCCCAGAATCTGATCGAGGGAACCGAGCTTTTTGACCTGCTGCATCTGTGAGAGGAAATCGTCCAGCGTGAACTCATCCTTGCGCAGTTTTTTCTCCATGCGCTTGGCTTCTTCCAGGTCAAAGGTCGTCTGCGCTTTCTCAATGAGGGAGAGCACGTCCCCCATGCCGAGGATGCGCGATGCCATGCGGTCGGGATAAAAGGGCTCCAATGCCTCCAGCTTCTCGCCCATGCCGATGAACTTGATGGGGCAGCCCGTCACCGCCTTGATGGAAAGCGCCGCGCCGCCGCGTGCGTCACCATCCAGCTTTGTGAGCACCACGCCGTCAAGCCCCAGGTCGTTGTTGAAGGTTTCCGCCACATTCACGGCTTCCTGTCCGGTCATGGCATCCACCACCAGCAGGATCTCATGCGGCTTCACACTGGACTTGATGTCCTTGAGCTCTTGCATGAGCTTCTCGTCAATCTGCAGGCGTCCCGCAGTATCCACGATAATCACGTCATTTGCGTGGGCCTGCGCGTATTGCAGGGATTCCCTCGCAATTCTTACGGCATCCTTGCATTCCTCCATGGCAAAGACCGGAATGCCCAGATTCTCGCCTACCACCTGCAGCTGCTTGATGGCTGCCGGGCGGTAGATATCCGCCGCCACCAGCACGGGGCGCTTGCCCTGCTTCCGGAGCGAAAGCCCCAGCTTGCCGGCCGATGTGGTCTTGCCCGCGCCCTGAAGCCCCACCATCATGATGACGGTCGGCGGCTGCGGCGACATATTGATGCGGCTCTGGGTGCCTCCCATGAGGTTCGTGAGTTCCTCATCCACAATCTTGATGACCACCTGCGCAGGCGTCAGAGTTTCCAAAATCTCCTGCCCGATGGCGCGCTCCTTGATGGTCTTGATGAAATTCTTGACCACCTTGAAGTTGACATCCGCCTCCAGAAGCGCCATGCGCACGTCGCGCATCGCCTCATTGACATCGTCCTCCGTGAGCTTCCCATGCCCCCGGAGCTTTTTGAAGGTCTCCTGCAGGCGATCCGATAAGCTTTCAAATATCAATCCTCTACCTCCCGCTCTCTTCCCAGAAATGGGAGGAGACGTTCCAAAACACCATTTACCGCCGCTTCGTTCCCGGGCTGCCTCAAAGCGTCAACCGCTTCATAAATCCCGCTGAGCTCCACGCGTTCCCTGCGAAAGCACTGCACCAGCCCCAGCTTCCGCTCGTATTCCTCCATCGATTTCTGCGCCCGATGGATATTGTCATGAACAGCCTGCCGTGAAATCCCAAGCTCCTCCCCGATCTCCGACAAGGCAAAATCCTCAAAGAGATGCATCCGCAGGCATTCCTGCTGTTTTTCCGTAAGGAGCGCGCCGTAGAAATCAAACAGATCCGTGAGATACAAAAGCTGTTCCATCCTATCCCCCGATTTCCGCAGCCGCAGACTTTGTCAAGCTTTTTTGCTTGACAAAGCGTATTATAGCGGCAAAAACCTCATGTGTCAAGCCTTTTTGCTTGTCGCTGCGTGTTTCCCAAAAAATTTCGTTCCGCCCTTTCTCAAAAACCGTTTGGGATGTTTACAAAACAACGATTTTGCTGTATAATGAAGGTACTAAATTTTGGGCAAAAGCCAGGGAGGGGAAGATTGCCATGCAGGTCTCATCGACAACAAATGCAAATGTATACCATCAGGGACAGGCTTCTGTAGCAAGGCATATGGAAGCGAACAACCAGAATCTGACACATGCTACGTTAGGGAACGAGCACAAGGCCGGGAGTTCGGCGTTCCAGCAGGGGAATGAGCGGATCGATCAGGACGGCGACCGCATCAAGGCGGAAGCCATGAACCAGACAAAGCAGAACTATACGCAGTTCGGTCAGCATATCCAGGGCATGATCAGCACCTTGGACATCGGTTCCTGATTCGTGCAAAACGGAAAATCGAGAGGGCGAGCTTAGGCTTGCCCTCTTTTCTTGTCTGCACGTTCAGAAATAACGCTCGATTGCCCGCAGGACCCCATTATGATCGTTGTCCTCCGTGACCGCGTCGCAAATCGCCCGGATGTCCTCCGTCGCGTTCCCCATCGCAACGGAAAGCCCCGCAGCCTGCAGGATATCCATATCATTCGGCGCGTCCCCGATCGCCACCGTATCCTCCAGACCTATCCCCAGATGCTCGCAAAGCACCTCCAGTCCCTTCGCCTTGGTCACCCCTGCAGGGGACGCCTCCAAGCCCGTGACCTCCGCGTAAACCAACGTTGCATTCAGATCCTGCAGCTTTTGCGCATTTCGCTCACGCGATTCCACAGAACGGTGATAGAGATTGATTTTCGCGATTTCCTCCGCATGGGCGCGCACATAGCCCTCCAGATCATCCAGACGAACGCATACGCGTTCATACATGTCTTGGTAGATTGCCATATCAAACTGCTCCATCTGGAAGATGTCCCGCTCCCTCGCAACGGATTCCCGGATGGTCAGCAGGTGGATCATGGCACGCTCATCATCTCCCGCAGCAAGGAGCTTCAAGCTGTCCTCCAGCGGAAGCGTTTGTGCATAAATCGGCTCGTCCTTGCGAAAATCGTAGACCAAGCCGCCGCTGATGATGATGCCATAGCTCATGCAGCGAAGCTCTTCCCGATAATCCGAAAGCTCCGCCAACCCGCGCCCCGTCGCGACCACCACATGGATTCCCCTTGCGGTCAGTTCGCGGATCGCCTGCACGGTCTCCTGCGGTATCCTCTTATGGGAATCCAGCGTCGTACCGTCCATATCCAATGCCAATAGCTTGTATTCCTTCTTCATGCAAAAACCGCTCCGTTTCTGTGTCAAATAATGCCCCTATTTTAGAGGAAAAACCGCAAATTTGCAAGAAAAAAATGGCTCATCCCATCGGACAAGCCATTCCGGAAACACATTTCTTGCAGATTCCTTATTTCAACATCGCAAGCATCGTACCTGCCGCAACTGCCGTGCCGATGACGCCTGCCACATTCGGCCCCATCGCATGCATGAGCAGGTAATTGCCCGGCTTTGCCTTCATGCCGACCATCTGGCTTACACGTGCCGCCATCGGAACTGCCGAAACGCCCGCGGAACCGATGAGCGGATTGACCTTGCCGCCCGTGAATTTGCACATGAGCTTGCCGAACAGCACGCCGCCGGCGGTACCTGCCGCGAATGCCACCAGTCCAAGGCCGATGATCAGCAGGGTCTGGGGCACCAGGAAGCTCTCCGCTGACATGGTAAGCCCCGTGCCGGTCGCCAGGAAAATCGTGACAATGTTGCAGAGAGAATTCTGTGCCGTATCCGAGAGACGATCCGTCACGCCCGACTCACGCAGCAGATTGCCCAGCATGAGCATGCCCAGGAGCGCCGTAATGGACGGCAGCAGCAGGCTGATGAAGATGGTCGCGACCAGCGGGAACACCACGCGCTCGAACTTCGTCACGGGACGCAGCTCCGTCATCACAATCTCCCGCTCTTCCTTCGTCGTGAAGAGCTTCATGATCGGCGGCTGGATCAGCGGCACCAGAGACATATAGGTATATGCCGCCACCGCGATTGCCCCCAGCAGATGCGGCGCCATCTTGATGGACAGATAGATGGATGTTGGCCCATCCGCGCCGCCAATGATGCCAATGGCGCCCGCTTCCTGCACATTGAAGCCCACCAGCATCGCGCCCACCAGCGCCACGAAGACGCCGATCTGCGCCGCAGCGCCCAAAAGCAGCGTCGAGGGATTCGCGAGCAGCGGCCCGAAATCGGTCATTGCTCCGATGCCCAAAAAGATGAGCGGCGGAAAAATCTCATTGGCAATGCCGTAATGGATCGCCATCATGACGCCCATCTCGTCATAGAAGCCCGTGCGCGGGAAATTCGCCAAAATACAGCCGAAGGCGATCGGCCCCAAAAGCAGCGGCTCGAACTCCTTGACAAACGCCATATAGAGCAGGAGCAGCCCCACCAGGATCATGATGCCGTTTCCTGCGGAAAAAGCCGCGAATCCGCTGTCGAGCCAAACGGATTGCAACGACACGACAAATGCGTTTACTAATTCCATATCGTATTCCTCCATTTCCTCCCATTACGAATTCTTCGACGGGAAACGCCCTGACTGTTTCCAGCCCGGACGATCCAGCGGACGGATGGCCTTGATCTCCGCGGCGCCGCAGCCATAGGCGGCAACTGCCGCTGCGATGACCGCAACGACCTCCTGCGGAATGCCCTCCTCGACGGCCGGGGCAGGCTCAGCTGCCGCAACCGGTGCCGGAGCGGATGCCTCCTGCTGCGGTTCCTCCTTCTTGTAAGTCGGATCCACAACATGAATCAAGCGAATCAGAAAACTCAGCGCAATCAGCACGATAAATACTACTGTCATGTTGATGAGCATGATAATCAACGGATTCGTTGTTACCGGATGTCCCATAATAATATCACCTCATTTTGATACCTTTATATTATATATCATAGGCTCATGCTGCAGAAATAAAAGGAATGTATCATTGCCATACTCCAGCTTCCGCAACTCCGAGCCTTAATATATCAATCTGCCTGCAGGAGCTTCCTTGCCTTTTCGACATACAGCCTGCGAAACGCGGGGAACGTCCCCAATCCGCGGAGGCAGGTTCTGACCGTGATGCCCTGCTTTTCCAGGCGGGACTTCCATGATGTGTCATCGCTGCCCGCCATATCCTCCTTCACATGGACACCGCCGGACAGGAGAAGCGGTGCCAGCAGGACCTTCCTGACCTCACGATGCTTCAAGCGTGCCATGACCATGGAAAAATTCGGCAAATCCGTCTCCTCCACGACACCGATGTGCACAGGCCAGAAAGCGATGTCCGCACGCTCCTGAAGCTCCAGATACACGGGATTCGGCCGATGGGGCGAACCATGCCCCAAGAGCACCAAATGCTCCCCCTCTGCAAGAGGAAAACACGCCAGGACCGTGCGAAGCCCTTCTATGCAGTCCTCCGAGGAAAAGAACACAGGTTCTCCCGCGCGCAGCTTGCGGAACCGGCCTTGAAACTCCGCCAGCACAGCCAGGATTTTATTCTCGTATTCCTCCCCGGGCGTGAGATGCGCTGGCTGGATATAGACCTCCTCGAAGCCTTCCTCCTGAAGTCCCAGCAAGGCCTCCGGCAGCGACAGAGCCTTCTGTCCTTGCTGCTGCATACGCTTCCGCACAAAATTCGATGTATATGCCTGCCGTACCTCATACGCAGGGAACTCTTTCTTCAGCTCCTCATAAGCGGAGTCGATGGAAGCAGCCCTTGCTTCTGCGTCCGCTACGCCGAAGCTGGTGAAGACAATGGCCTGTTTCATGGCTCATCCCTGCTCCTGCTTCACGATATCCGCGATCCGATGGCAGATGCGATCCAGCTGCTCCTGATCAGGTCCCTCCGCCATGACGCGGATCAAGGGTTCCGTCCCGGACGGCCGCACAAGAATTCGGCCCGTATCGCCCAGTTCTGCATCCCCTTCCGCAATCGCCTTTTGAATTTTCTCATTTTCCTCCCAACCATCCTTCGTCCCGACCGTCACGTTGACCAGAAGCTGCGGATAGGTCGTCATGAGCTCATTCAATTCCGAAGCCTTCCTGCCGCTCCGCTTGACGGAGGAAAGCACCTGCAGCGCCGTGATGAGCCCGTCCCCCGTTGTGCTGTAATCCGTGAAGATAATATGCCCCGACTGCTCGCCCCCAAGGCAATAGCCGTTCTTCAGCATATTTTCCAGCACATAGCGGTCGCCCACCTTGGTGACCTCCACACGGCCGCCCATCTTTTTGACGGCATCGTGGAACCCGATATTTGCCATGACGGTGGTGACCACGGTATTGCCCGGCAGTTTCCCCTCTTTCATCATCTCCATGGCGCACATCACCAGAATATGGTCGCCATCGATCACATTACCCTTTTCATCAATGCACAGGCAGCGATCCGCATCTCCGTCATGGGCAATGCCGAAATCCGCCTTGCGCTCCACGACCGCCTTCTGCAAGGCTTCCAGATGCGTCGAGCCGCAGCCGTCATTGATATTCGTCCCGTTCGGGCTGGCGCTCAGCACGGTGAGCTTTGCGCCCAGGCGGCGGAGCACCGTCGGCATTGCCTCAAAGGCAGCCCCGTTCGCACAGTCCAGCACGATGCGCATGCCGTCGAAGCGCTCCTTGGTCGTGCTGATGACGAACTCAACATAGTCCTTCAAAAGCTCCTTGCGATATTCCAGATGCCCGATTTTCCCGCCCGTCGGCCGGGGCAGATCATCCTGCGTCTCAATCCTGTGCACCATGCCCTCGATCTCATCCTCCACGGCATCCGGCAATTTATAGCCATCACCGCCAAAGAATTTGATGCCGTTATCATGAAAGGGATTATGCGATGCGGAAATCACGATCCCCGCTTTTGCCTGATACTTGCGCGCCAAGTACGCTATGGCAGGCGTCGGGATCACTCCCGCCAGCACCGCGTGCCCTCCCGCGGAGCAGATGCCCGCCACCAGAGCCGCTTCAAACATCTCCCCCGAAATCCGCGTATCGCGCCCAATCAGGATCAGCGGCGCCTCCTCCTGATCCTTTCCGAAATACAGGGCCGCCGCCCTGCCAAGCCGATAGGCAAGCTCCGGCGTCAGATCCACATTCGCCTCGCCGCGCACGCCATCCGTGCCAAATAATCTAGCCATGCTGCATCCTCCAATATTCATACTCGCGTTCGAGGAAATTTGCCAAAACGAGATTGCTTCCGAATCCTTGAGCGCATTTTTGCACACCCCTATAGTATGCACGCTTCACCGCAAAAAAGCAAGTGCCGCTTTCATTCCGTCGATTGCCGCACTCATGATGCCGCCCGCGTAGCCCGCGCCCTCACCGATCGGATAAAGTCCCAAAAGATTTTTCGACTGGAAGCTGTCCTTTTCCCGAAGAATCCTGCAAGGCGCGGAGGATCTGGTTTCCACGCCCGTCATAACGACATCCGGCGCCGCAAAACCCGATATTTTGCGGTCAAAGTGCAAAAGCGCACGCTCCAGTGTCTGCGTCACGAAATCCGGCAGGCAGCGATGAAGATCCGCCGCCCTTACCCCCGGCCGATAGGTGGGCGTTGTCAAAAAATCCATGGCGCCGGATGTACCCCGCAAAAAATCTCCCACCGACTGCACAGGCGCAAAATAATTGCCGCCCGCCTCCCGAAACGCAAGCTCTTCATAGGTTTGCTGGAAACGCATGCCGGAAAGGACCTCTTCGCCGAAGTCCGACGGCGTCACCGTCACCAGAAGAGCGCTGTTCGCAATGCCGGAATCCCGCTGATAATTGCTCATCCCGTTTGTCACCACGCGTCCTGTCTCAGAGGCTGCGGCTACGACCTGCCCGCCCGGGCACATACAGAAGGAATACGCCCCCCGCCCGGTCTCCCGATCCTTGAAGGTCAACGCGTAGTCCGCTGCCGGAAGCCTCGGATGACCCGCATCCTCCCCATACTGCACACGATCGATGAATTCCTGCGGATGCTCGATGCGCACGCCGACAGCAAAGGCCTTCGCCTCCATGGCAACCCGCCTCTCCATCAGCATACGGTAGGTATCCCGCGCCGAATGCCCGATGCCCAGAAAGACCGCGTTTGCGGGCAGCCTTTCCTCATCCTGCACGATGACCGCAGCAATGTGCCCCTGCTCGCTTTCGATATCCGTGACCTGTGCGCCGAAGCGCACCTCGCCTCCCAAGCGAAGGATTTCCAGCCGGATATTCTTCACGATCCGCCGCAAAAGATCCGTCCCGATATGGGGCTTGTGCAGATAGCGAATCTCCTCGGGCGCTCCCGCATCTATGAAAGCTTCCAATACATCCTGCATGTGGCTGTCGCTGATGCGTGTGGTCAGCTTTCCGTCGGAAAAGGTGCCAGCTCC
Organism: uncultured Veillonellaceae bacterium; assembly: GCA_902785705.1. Taxonomy (GTDB): domain Bacteria; phylum Bacillota; class Negativicutes; order Selenomonadales; family Selenomonadaceae; genus UBA9786. The sequence goes on along the minus strand of CACZZN010000016.1, from coordinate 13,408 downwards.
GCCCTCTCCGAACTGCACATTGGAGGACGGGGCAAACGCCCCGCCTCCCCAGAAACGCTGAATATCCCTATGCCGGGTATCCACATCCTGCCCGCGCTCCAGCACGATCGGCTGCCACCCCGCCCTGGCAAGCATCAGGGCAGCGAACATGCCCGCAGGGCCGAACCCGACAACGGCGGGACGAAGTTCCTCCCTGCGCCTGCGGGGATGCCACGCGGTATCCTTGCAGACAGGAACCGGCGAAATCCTGCGGTCCCGTCCCCACAGGCTCCGTGCCTTTTGCTCCGAACCTACAAGCCTCACATCCAAAACATACACAAATTGGATGGGAGCCCCCCGATAGCGCCTTGCGTCGATGGCCTTCCGCACGACACGCACCTCAGCCACGGTGTGCGGCGGGAGTTTCAGCCGACGCGCAGCGAGTTCCTCCAGGGGAGTTTCATCATCAAAGGCAACTTGAAAATCCGTAATACGAAGCAACTTACCTTCCGTTCCTTTCACTTGTCAGCTTTTGCAGCCGGATTGGCCGTCTTCGCTTTTTGTCCTACAGGCTCGATATCCAAGGAAACCGTGACTTCCGGATTTGTGATGGTAACGCCCGCCGGCACCTGCAGGCGCACAGTGCGCTTGATATCAGCCGTGGACTCCAAGGGAATCGTCTCCGTCGATATCGATGCCAATTTGCCGATCACCTTCTCATCACCCGCGATTTCTACCTGAGCGGGCACGACGATGACGTTTCGAACCTCATATCCGGACACCGGATTCCCCAAAACAGGATTCACTTTTACAATTTTCTTGGACAAGCCTCTCGCCAAAGTGACATGCACCTGCGTCGAGGCGGGATGGATGCGTACCTTGCTGACTTCCCCTCCGTCAGCATCCAAAGCCCTCAGGGGAACCGTAAGATCGAAATCCTCCTCGTTGCCCGTGAGACCAATGTAGCCGACCACAGACGCTACCGTTTCCACGGCAGACTTCGGCCCCACCACGGTGACCATGGCATTGTCCTGTTCGATATCCGCCACGGTCTTCCCGCTCGCAGGAGAGCCCGTGACCGTCAAATCCGCACGGAACTGCTTCTCCATGAACGGATCCATGAAAACCGCTACCGTCGGCGGCGTGGCTTCCAAAAGATCGAATCCCTGCGGGCAGATGACCTCCACTTTCACATCATGCGAACCTTCCTTCAAGTTCGCGAGGCTCAGCCTTGCTTTGAAGTCCGAGGAATCATGGTCCACGAAATTGGCTCTCGGTCCCTTCACCCGGATCCTCACATGGTCATCGCTGTAGGTAATCTTGTATCCGCTCGGCACATCCTCTACAATGATCGGTATGGTATAATTATTTTCAATCGATGGATTCTGATCGTTCATGACAACCAGCCAAAGCACGATTGCCGTCAAAAGCGAGATGACTTTGACCAGCAGATTGCGCTGCACAAGGTCCCGAACCTTCGCAATCATTTCTTCTTCCTCCAGTTCGCCACAAAATCCTTGAAATTCTCGCTGGGCCGCACAAAAGCGGGCCGCAGGATGGCCTTCAGCGTATCGATGTTCAGATGCCGCGTGATGCGCCCCTCCTCGGCCACGGAGATCGTTCCCGTTTCCTCGCTGACCACCACGACCAGCGCGTCGCATTGCTCGGAAAGTCCGATGGCCGCACGATGCCGCGTCCCCAGCTCCGTCGAAAGCCCGCGGTTCTCCGTCAGCGGCAGCAGACAGCCCGCCGCAATGAGCCGTTTCCCCCGGATGACCGCCGCACCATCGTGCAGGGGCGTATTGGGAATGAACACATTCAACAGGAAATCCGCGGTGACAAGGCCATCGATCTGCACGCCCGTGTCACTGATATCGTTCAGTCCCATATCCCTTTCAATGACCAGCAGTGCCCCCGTTTTGGTCGCGGCAAGGCTCTTGACAGCTTTTGCAAGCTCGTCCACGACGCTCTGCGCTTCCTCATCGTCCAGCAGCACAGATCGCCCGATGAAACGCCCCTGCCCCAGACGTTCCAAAGCCCGCCGAAGCTCCGGCTGGAACACGATGGGCAGTGCCACGAACAACAGCGTCAAGGTCTTCTGGAGCAGCCATGAAATCACGTGCAGATTCGCCCAGTTGCTGAACACTGCCAGCGCCATCAGCACCAGAAAGCCCTTGACCAGTGCAATCGCACGCGTATCCTGCAGCATTTCATAGACTTTGTACAATATTGCCGCCACCAGCAGGATATCCAAAATATCCAGCAGGCCCACCGTTGACAATATCCCATGCACCTCCATGGGAAAGAAGCTGTCAAATCTCATACCCATACGCATAACCCCTCAAACACACTCTTTACTAAGCTATTCTCCCTTCCCTCCCGTAAATCCTTGTTGCTTTCAAAAAAAATTAAAAAGGCGCATGGAATCACCATGCGCCTGACAGGATAGATACATTCTCAGAATGTGCCGCCTAAATTTTCAAGGCTGTCAATGACCACGACGCAGTCGGGACGGACCGTCTGCATCAAAAACAGCATCTTGTCCTTGGGCAGGGAAATGCAGCCTCCGGTATAAGGCTTGGCAGGGGCGAAGCAATGGACGAAAATAGCCGATCCTTTTCCCGGAATATTCTCGTCGTTGTAGCTGACGTTAAGGCAGTAGACATAATGTGTGGTATAGTCTGCGATATGCTCGCTGTTTTTCTTGTCAAGACCGGGACATTGGCGAATATCGACCATTTGGTTGTACATCATGCCCGGACGGGTATCCCCGGACCAATAGATATTGTCGTCGGCCTGGGTGTAAGGTATGGCACAGCCGGGATCGGGAGCAAGCCCGAAGGCTGCATCAAAGCGGAAGATCCCCACGGGGGTTTTGCCGTCGCCCTCCTTCGTTTTGCCAAGACCTTCCCGACCGATAAAGCCCGGCGTGGTCATGAGCTGCTGCCATTTGCCGTCGGAGTCCTTTTCATGCAGTGAGATCCACGCGGTGGTCTTGCCCACGCCGGCTGCCACGAACAACTGCTTGGCTTTTTGCGCATCGGCAAGCTGCGCCACCCATTGCGGCGAAGCTTCCCGCGCCAAAACGCTCGGAAGATACGCTGTCAGCACAAGCGCCAGGCTCAGGGCGATGGAAATGAAAAATTTCTGCATAGCACCGACTCCCCATCAAAATTCATCCACGACCTCGACGAATCCGAAGGTATCCTTGACCTCGCCCGTATGGAGCCCCTCGATGAAATCATACATTTTCTGCGCAAAAGGACCTACCTTGCCGTCATTGATCACATATTCCTTTCCCTTATAGGCCAATACGCCCACCGGGGAAATGACCGCCGCCGTGCCGGAGCCAAAGACCTCTTCCAGCGTGCCGTCCTCATAGGCAGAAATGACTTCATCCACCGAGATGCGGCGCTCCACGGCGGGCACGCCCCAATCTTTCGCCACGGCCAGCACCGTGCGGCGCGTGATGCCGTTGAGGATGCTGCCGTCCAGCTCCGGCGTTACCACCTCGCCCTTGATCTTGAAGAGGATATTCATGGAGCCGACTTCCTCGATATACTTGCGCTCGACACCATCCAGCCAAAGGGTCTGGTCATAGCCCTTCTGATGCGCCACAAGACCCGCATGAAGGCTTGCCGCATAATTCGCAGGAGTCTTTGCCTCACCAAGACCGCCGCGAACCGCGCGCACATAGGTATCCTCCACCATGATCTTGACCGGCGCGAAACCGTGCGCATAATAGGCCGCCACTGGCGAAAGGATGATGAGGAACCGATACTGATGGCTCACGCTCACGCCCAGATACGGATCGTCCGCAAAGATGAACGGACGGATATAAAGGCTCTGCCCCTTCTCCTTCGGAATCCACTCCTTCTCGATGGAGATGAGCTTTTTGAGGCCCTCATGGGCAACATCGATTGGCACTTCCGGGATATCCAGGATACGCGCCGAATTGTTCAAGCGGTTCAGATGATCCATGGGGCGGAAGATGACGGCCTTGTTCCCCTGACGATAGGCCTTCATGCCCTCAAAAATCGCCTGCCCATAGTGCAGCGTCGTATTCGCAGGGCTGACCGAAATATCCTGATAAGGAATGATGCGGGCATCGTGCCACCCATCCTTCTCGTTATAATCCATTTCGAACATATAGTCCGTAAAATGCGTGCCAAAACCGATCTTCGATACATCCGGCTTTTCCTTCAAAGCCGCCGCTTTTTCAAATTTGATGTCTGCCATAGTTACATCCCCTTATGAAAATCAAGTGAACAACCCTTATTCTATGCCCCAATCCCCACAATGTCAAGATTTCTTCTGCACCTGCCCGCCCATCTGTCCGGCGCGGACTGCACATCAATCTTCGCAAAGCGCTTGGGAGCGTGACAATGCACGAGTCTGTGCCGCGATATCTGCGGCGCGCACCAGGCCCTCGCCCACGAGGATCCCGTCGCAGCCCGCATCCTGCAGGCGCTTGGCATCCTCCGCGGTGAACACGCCGCTCTCGCTGATGAGCGTGCGCTGTGGATCCGCCAGCGGCAGAAGCTCCAACGTCTGCTCGATGGAGGTCTGAAAGGTCTTAAGATTGCGGTTGTTGATGCCGATGAATTCCGCGGGGGTCGCAAGCGCCGCTTCCATATCCTCCGCATCGTGCACCTCCACCAGCGCATCCATGCCGAGGCTCCATGCCAGATACAGGAATTCCTTGAGCTGCGCCGGCGAAAGAATGCGCGCAATCAGCAGCACCGCATCTGCGCCCAGCATGCGCGCTTCATAGATCTGGTATGCATCAATGATGAAATCCTTTCGGAGCAGCGGCAGTTTTACCAAACCGCGCACTTTTGCAAAATCCTCGTTGGAGCCGAGAAAATGCGGATCGGTATGCACGGAGAGCATGCTCGCGCCATTCTTCTCGTAGATCTGCGCAAGCTCCGTCACCGAATGTGTCTGACAAAGCCGGCCCTTTGCCGGCGACTGCAGCTTGCACTCCGCGATCAGGCTCCAGTCTTCCCCGCCAAAGCGATGCGCCATGTGAAAATGCCCATACGCCAGACGCTGCCTGACTTCATGCTGGGGAAGCCTCCGCTTTGCCTCCGCCACGATTTCCTTTTTCTTCCCTACGATTTCCGCCAGTATATCCCGCATCACAATCCCTCCGCGTTTAGAACCTGTTTAGTATCACGCCCCAGCACCACTGCCGGGTCTTTTTCCGCCTGTCTGTGTCAGATAAAACTTGACGTAGCTCTGCCCTAAAGGACTAGCTTCGCGTCGCTACGACGGCGTTTTATCTTCCTTGTCAGACGAAAAAATTCCTCGGCATTGGCACTGACGCTTAGATCCTAAACAGGTTCTTCACATAACACAAAAATTCCCCGATCCGCCTCGGCGACTTTTGCCCGTCCTCCTCAAGGCTCCCCGAGACATCCACGCCGAAGGGGCGGAAAATCTCTGCCGCTTCCTTCACATTGCGGATGGAAATGCCTCCCGCAATCAAAAGCGGCTTCGTGATCTGCCCTGCCTCATCGGCAGCCTCCCGCCATGCGAAGGTCTGCCCCGTACCGCCCATCTGCCCCTTGGCAAAGCTGTCCAACAGCACGATTTCCGAAGGATAGGCATTTGCCAGCCCCGCCGAGAATCCATCCCCGAAGCGCCATGCCTTGATGATGGGCCGTTCCATCGCAGCCGCATAGGAAATATCCTCATGTCCGTGCAGCTGCACATAATCCAGCCCCACCAGCCTTGCGATCGCATTGACCCTCCCGGGGCTCTCATCCACGAAAACGCCCACTTTCTTTGGTCCCGTGATCTCTCCCGCGATTTTTTTCGCCTGCTCCGGCTCGATATAGCGAGAACTTCCGGAGAAAAAAATGAATCCGATGAAATCCGCTCCCCCCGCTTCCGCTGCCTTCGCTGCTTCCGGCGTACGGATCCCGCAAATCTTGACCTTCATGGCGATATCCCTCCCATCAAAATGAAAACCATTCCGCCCGCAGGAAAACTCCCGCAGGGGCGAAATGGTCTGCAATCCGATGACTCCTATCATATCGTAGGAGCCCACACTTGTCAACGTTCAGAGACCAAATCCAACGTTCGTTTCATGGCTCCTACATATTCCCCGATATATCGGGGCGCATCCTTCCCGTGCTTTGCCAGCAGTTTGATGATCGCCGAGCCCACGATCGCACCGTCGGAAATGCCGGCCATCTTCCTCGCCTGTTCGGGCGTCGAAATCCCGAAGCCGATGGCGCAGGGGATGCTGGTGTTCTCCCTTACGACCTGCACAATGGAGGCAAGATCCGTCTTGATCTCACTGCGGACGCCCGTCACGCCAAGACTGGAAACAATGTACAAAAAGCCTTCCGCCTCCTTTGCTATCATGGCAATGCGGTGCTCAGACGTGGGTGCGACCAGCGATACCAGGTCCACCCCATACTTTCTGCACAAGGGCTGGAATTCCTCCTTTTCCTCAAAGGGCAGATCGGGCAGGATAAGGCCATCCATGCCGATTTCCTCGCAGGTCGCGATAAAACGCTCCGCGCCATAGGAAAATACCACATTGGCATAGGTCATGAATACCATGGGAACCGTGACATCCCGGCGAAGTTCACGGACAAAATCGAAGATCATATCCGTCGTGACGTGCCCCTCCAAAGCGCGGAGATTCGCTCCTTGGATGACGGGGCCCTCTGCCGTCGGGTCGGAAAACGGGATGCCCAGCTCAACGAGATCCGCCCCGTTCCGGACAGCAGCGCGCACGGCGGCGGCGGTTGTTTCCAAATCGGGATCCCCGCAGGTAATGAATGGAATGAACGCTTTTCCGTGGGCAAATGCTTCTTTGATCCTACTCATGAATATCCTCCCCTCTGTACCGTGCAATGGCCGCACAATCCTTGTCTCCCCTGCCGGATATGGTGATGACGATGATTTTTTCCCTGCCCATTTCCGGCGCGAGCTTCATGGCGTGTGCCACGGCATGGGCAGACTCGATGGCCGGAATGATGCCCTCTGTTTTCGCAAGGTATTCAAAGGCGCGCACCGCTTCCTCATCCGTCACAGACACATATTCCGCCCTGCCCGTGTCGTGCAGGTATGCATGCTCAGGCCCTACGCCCGGATAGTCCAATCCTGCGGAAATCGAATAGACCGGCGCGATCTGCCCGTACTGGTCCTGGCAGAAATAGGATTTCATGCCGTGGAAAATCCCCAGTCTCCCCGTTGCGATGGAAGCTGCCGTCTCAAAGGTATCAATGCCTTTTCCCGCGGCTTCGCAGCCAATCAGCCTGACCGTTTCATCCCCGATGAAATGATAGAAGCTCCCGATGGCATTGGATCCGCCTCCCACACACGCGATCACCGCATCGGGCAGCCTGCCCTCCTTTTCCAGCATCTGTTCCTTGATTTCCTTGGAAATGACCGCCTGAAAATCGCGCACGATCGTCGGGAACGGATGCGGGCCCATGACGGAACCAAGGCAGTAGTGGGTGTCAACAATCCTGGAGGTCCATTCGCGCATCGCCTCCGAAACCGCGTCCTTGAGCGTTGCCGTTCCCGTTTTCACGGAAACGACCTCCGCGCCAAGAAGCCGCATGCGGTAGACGTTCAGCGCCTGCCGCTTCGTGTCCTCTTCGCCCATGAAGACCACGCATTCCATGCCCATGAGTGCCGCCGCGGTTGCCGTCGCCACCCCATGCTGCCCGGCTCCCGTTTCGGCAATCAGCCGCTTTTTTCCCATTTTTTTTGCCAGTAAGGCCTGCCCCAGCACATTGTTGATTTTATGCGCACCGGTATGGTTGAGATCCTCGCGCTTCAAATAGATTTTCGCCCCGCCGAGGTCACAGCTCATTTTTTTCGCATGATAAAGCCTTGACGGCCTGCCCGCATATTCATTGAGCAGTTCGGTCAATTCCGTGTTGAATGCCGGATCGCTCTTATAGCGCAAGTAGGCATCTTCCAGTTCAATCACGGCGTTCATCAGCGTTTCCGGAATGTATTGTCCGCCGTGGACTCCAAAACGTCCTCTCGAATTCGTCATCGTCCTTCGTCCTTTCTCCCACTGTCTACTCGGGCCGATTGCTGACTTCTATCAGCTTCTGAAGCGTCGCATATGCCTTGCCGGAATCAATGAGCTGCGCGGCGAGCGTGACCCCGTCTTCCATGCTGTCCGCTTTTTTTCCGATATAAAGCGCCGCACCCGCATTCATGAGGACAGCATTCCGCTTGTGCCCCTTCTCTCCCCCAAGGATATCGAGCGTGATCTTGGCGTTCTCCTTCGGAGTGCCTCCCTTCAGATCTTCCTTGCTGCAGCGCGTCATCCCGAAGTCCTCCGGCGTGATGATACGGGACTTGAACCATCCGTCACGGATTTCGCAGATTTTCGTCGGCGCGCTCATGGAAATCTCGTCCAGCTTGTCCTGCCCATAGACCACCATGCCCCGGCGGACGCCAAGATTGACCAGCACCTGGGCCAGCGGCTCCACCAGATATTCATCATATACGCCCAAAAGCTGCATGGAAGGCTTCCCCGGATTCGTCAGCGGCCCCAGAATATTGAATACAGTACGGAACCCAAGTTCCCTCCGGATCGCACCCACGTATTTCATGGATGTATGGTATTTCTGGGCAAAGAAGAAGCACATGCCCACTTCCTTCAAAAGCTCCATGCACCGCGCAGGGCTTTGCTGGATATTGACGCCCAATGCTTCCAGACAGTCAGCCGTCCCGCATTGGGAGGATGCCGCGCGGTTCCCGTGCTTTGCTACCTTCATCCCCCCTGCTGCCGCCACCAGTGCCGAGGTAGTGGATATATTGAAGCTGTGTGCGTTATCTCCGCCGGTGCCCACAATCTCGAACAGTTCCATTCCGGTTTCCACTTGCGTTGCGTGCTCCCGCATCGCCGCCGCGCACCCTGCGATTTCATCCGTTGTTTCCGCCCTCGCGCTCTTGGTGGACAGTGCTGCCAGAAAGGCGGAATTCTGTGTCGGTGTCGTCTCTCCGCTCATGATTTCATTCATGACGGCATATGCCTCATCAAAGGTGAGGTCTCCTTTATTGACGATCTTTACGATTGCTTCCTTAATCATGATGCATCTCTCCTTTAAAGATTTAAAGATTCCTTACAAAATTCTCCAACATCTGCTTCCCCGCAGGAGTCATGATGGACTCGGGATGGAACTGCATGCCGTAAATCGGGGAATCCCTGTGCTGCACAGCCATGATTTCCCCCTCTGCCGTGCGGGCCGTAATTTTCAAGCAGTCCGGCATGATATCCTCATCCACGGCGAGGGAATGATAGCGAGCGACCAAGGTACGCCCGGGGCAGTTCCGAAAGATCGGGCAGTCCGCATCCAGTTCCACCTCCGACTGCTTGCCGTGCATCAGCTGCCTCGCATAGGTAATCCTTGCCCCGAAGGCGGAACAAATCGCCTGATGTCCGAGGCAGACGCCAAGGATGGGAATTTGGTCCACCCCTTTGGCAACTTCCAAAATGATTCCGGCGTTCTCCGGTCTGCCCGGGCCGGGGGAGATCAAGATGCGCTCCGGCTTCATATCCCGTATGTCGGAAATGGTCATCTCGTCATTCCGAATGACACGAACGGATGCGTCCAATTCCCCCACCAGTTGATAGAGATTGTAGGAAAAACTGTCGTAATTATCGATGAGCAGAATCATAAATCCACCTCCTGTGCAAGCTCCAGCGCCTTCAGCGAGGCCTTCGCCTTGTTCAGGCATTCCTCGAACTCCTTTTCCGGAACAGAGTCAGCGACAATGCCTGCGCCGCTCCGCACGAATACTTTTCCGTTCTTCTTATAGGCGATGCGGATGGCAATGCAGGTATCCATATTGCCTGTGAAGTCGATATAGCCAATCGCGCCGCCGTAAATCCCCCGCTTGTTGTTCTCCAATTCTCCGATGAGCTGACAGGCCCGTATCTTCGGCGCCCCGGACAAAGTGCCTGCCGGAAGCACCGCTTCAATCGCATCGAGGGCATCCTTGTCTTCCCGGATTTCGCCGCGCACCGTCGACCCGATGTGCATGACATGGGAAAACCGTTCGATGCTGTGCAGCTTTTCCACCTGCACCGTCCCGAATTTGCTGACCTTGCCCAGATCATTCCGCCCCAGATCCACCAGCATATTGTGCTCCGCAAGCTCTTTTTCGTCTGCCAGCAATTCCCTTTCCAGCCGCAGATCCTCTTCCCGCGTCCTGCCCCTTGGCCTGGTCCCCGCCAACGGGAAGGTATGGAGCACATGATTTTCCAATTTCACCAGCGTTTCGGGAGAAGCGCCCGCAACCTCCACATCCGTGCCGGAGAAGTAGAACATATACGGAGACGGATTGATGGTCCGCAGCACGCGGTAGGTATTCAAAAGGCTCCCCTCAAACGGCGCGCTTAGGCGGTTGGACAAGACGATCTGAAAGATGTCTCCTTCGCGGATATGGTGTTTCGCCTTCTCCACCATGCGGCAGAACGCATCCTTTTCAAAGAGCGGCGTGACCTCGCCAAGCAATTTTCCTCCCGGCTCCTTTTTCTTTTCCCCGTTCCTGAGAAGCGCGGCCATTTGCTCCAAGTCCATGACCGCCTTGTGGTACCCTGTCTCCGGATCCTCCAGCGGCATATTCGCGATCAGGATCAACTTCTGCCTCACATGATCAAATGCAATGACCTTGTCAAAGAGCATCAGATCCACATCCTTGAAAGCCTCGGTATCCTCCGTGTCGCACTTCACCGACGGCTCGCTGTAGCCAAGATAATCATAGGAGAAATATCCGACCAGCCCGCCGGTGAAGGATGGCAGATAATCAAAGCGCGGGCTTTTGTAGTCCGCAAGGATCTGCCGCAGAAAATCGGAGGGATTCTCGGTCTGAAAGCTGAGATTCCCCGCCTTTGCCTCGCCGTTGCTGCAGGTAATCTCAAGCTTGGGATCGAAACCCAGGAAAGTGTACCTCCCCCAGGTTTCGTTGGCCGCAGCGGATTCCAGCAAATAGCAGTGCGTCGACACGTTTTTCAGGATCCGCAAGGCTTCGATGGGAGACGTGAAATCCGACAGGATTTCTGAGCTTACCGGCAGCGCCCGATACTTTCCGGTGGCAGCAATGGCCTTGACCTCATCCAACGCGGGAAGAATTTTCATGTTCCATACCTCCAAAAAAATAACCTTTGAACTCTGTCAAAGGAAAATAAAAGTCCTTGACAGAACTGCTTCTGTCAAGGACGAATAATATACTCACATATATTTACCCGCGGTGCCACCTTGAGTTTACGGAATGACCCGTACGCTTAGCGGGATACCTGCATATCCCCGGCAAATGACGTCTGCCCAAACGTCGCAGAATACTCAGGACGATCCTCCATCCCTTTGACTGCGCCCTCAGCGGTCCATTTGACAACTTGTTTCTCACCTGACTCTCAGCATCGCAGGCTCTCTGTATAGGCATCATTGCCGTTATCTCCGCTTCAACGGTTTACATATTGAATTCATGTGTTACTCTAACATATCAGAGTGATACTGTCAAGGGGAATTTATGATGAAATTGCGCAGTGAAATTTGAATTTTTGCAGGGCTGGCTTTGTGCCGCGCCTGTGCTATAATAGGAGTGGATGGTAGCTATGGGGAGGCATTTTATGCATCAGTATTTATTCTACATCGGTGACTTTCCGATACGCGCCTACGGGCTTGTGCTTTCGTTGAGCATCATATTGGCCACGGGCACGGGATATTTCTTTGCAAAGCAGGATGGGCGCGGCTGGGAAAAACATATCGTTGACATGGGAATCTATTGCGGCATCGCCGGGCTCTTGGGCGCCCGCCTGTGGGATGTTTTCTTCTTCGACTGGGACTATTACCAAAACCATCTGACCGAGGTCCTGAATGTCTGGCAGGGCGGGATGGCAGTCCAAGGAGGCATTTTGCTCGGAGTCCTGACCGGCATTTTTTACACCAAGCGGCATCATATCGATACATGGGCGCTTGCAGATATCCTTGCGCCATCCATCATTCTCGGCCAGGCGCTTGGCCGCTGCGCGAATTTGCTGAACGGGGACGCTTTCGGCGCACCGACAGGCACCGGGTTCGGCATCCTTTATCCGTCTACCACCTTGGCTTATCACACTTACGGCAATCAGCCTCTCTGGCCCGCTGAGATCTGGGAAGGGCAGCTGGATCTCGCCATTTTTGCCATCCTGCTCATATTCCGCAGCACAAATCACATCAAAGGCCAGTGCTTTGCACTCTATGTCATGCTTTACTCGCTGGCCCGCTTTTTTCTGGAATACCTGCGAGGCGATTATACGCAGCTGGTCGCCGGCCTGTTCAAAAGTGCCCAGATGACCAGTCTCACGGCGTTCAGCCTGGCACTTGCGGTATTCCTATGGTTGAAATGGAAACATCGTCCGAAAAAAGAGGAACCCGAAGAAAAACCCCTGCCTCCCATCATTGCTGCGACACGAAAGAAGAAAAAAAAGACATAAAAAAATCCTTTCAGAAGGTCCCATCGCCGAACTTCTGAAAGGATTTCTTTTTTTATTGTTCTTATTGTTGTTTTCTCCGCGCCAAAATACGAATGACCTTCGCGCCCGTATTATGGATTTTCCTCAAGGGCGCCACACGCGTCTTGATTTTAGGCTTGATCTCCCTGTCCTTGCCAAAATCTCCCCGCTTCAAAAGAGTCGTTTTCGTCTTGTCCGGACGGAAAAATTTCTGAAATTGCTGATAGATGGGTTCCGGCTGCGGCTCCTCATGGCATAGAAAAATATCGATTGCCACATATCGCAAATCCTGATATACATGCAAGACCAAATGTCCTGCGTCAAACAAAACCATAAAGGCAAAGTGGTGTTCAGAAAGCGGCTCCGAAGAAATATTCAGTACACGATAACCTAATTGCCGCAAATCGTTGTTCAGAACTTCTTCCACAGCTCCTTGATCCTGCAGTTTGCTGGCCTGACAATTATAAAGATCGACTGTCAAATGACGCGCTAAAAATTTCACGGATAGACTCGCTCCTTCAAAATCAAGAGGCTGAACATGGTCAGCAGCTTCTCAAAACTTCAAATCCCAGTCTCCAGGCAAGTACTTTCGGCCTCTATGTGCTTAACTGCTGTGTTCGGTATGGGAACAGGTGGAACCACATAGGCATCATCACCGGATTGCTGACCTATCCAAGAAGCAAACCCGAAAGGGTGCAGCTGATTGGGCAATAGGTCGTATGCGAAAACGTCCCAAGAGTCAAGCCCGAAGGGCGCAGACGATTGGCTGACGTTGACCGCCGTCTGAGAGACCCCAGTTCTCTCAAAACTATACAGAAGAAACTACTCTGGAACACTTTAGACTTCTTAGCAAAGTTAAGCCCTCGACCGATTAGTACTGCTCTGCTCCATCCCTCACGGGACTTCCACTTGCAGCCTATCTACCTCGTATTCCTCAAGGGGTCT
>CACZZN010000015.1 GCA_902785705.1 uncultured Veillonellaceae bacterium | reverse complement strand
CTCAGCCGTATAATCCCATTGTACCACGAAATTATGGCATCTTGGTACAGCCTTGTTTCATTCATCGTGGCGCCTCGTCAGAGGCATGGGAATTCCTTAGGTCGTGTTGATTCATTCACCTGATTTGGTAGAGCATTACCGTCAGTTGGAATTTTTTGCGATGCCCTGTTTCCGTAATGCAAATTTCTATATCTCCTTGGTACTTTTCGGCAATACGCCTGATATTGCACAGACCGATACCGTGCAATGCCTCGTCCTGTTTCGTTGTTGACGGAATATCCGCATTGGGTTCCCATTTGAGGAATCCGTCAAAATCATTTTCCGCCTCCAAAAAGAACAGATTCCCATTTGTGTATGAACGAAGGGAAATACAAGGTGACGCTTCCACCCGCTCCGCTGCCTCAATTGCATTTTGCAGAGCATTGTTCAGAATCACGCTCACATCATATACATCAAAGGCATTGTTTTGGGGATAGTGGAAATCAAAATACGTATCAATCTTTTTCTCCTTGGCCTGCTGCCTGAACTGATGCAGAATGACATCGGTCAGGTAATTCCCTGTGTTGTCGGAAAAGTCAAGTTTGGCTATGACAGCTTCCATTCCTTGCAAATAAGGAGACAATCCCTCGCTATCCCTTCCCAAACGATTGTTCACGAATGCTGCGATATTCGCCATGTGCGCGCGAAGGTCGTGTTTCAGCCCGCGCATGTCACGGTAAATATGGTCAAGTTCCATGACCTGTGCATGTACCTCTGCCACACGATTTTCGATGAGCAAGCGTTTCCTTTCCTCTTCCTTTCCGTCCATAAGCCCACGGAATAAAATCACCGATGATATGACAAAACCCAAAAGGAACAAACTCACCAAAGGGAGGAGCAGCACCGTTTCCGGCACACGATCGTAAACAAGCATGAGGGCGCTGTTATCCACGGAATAGGCCATCAGCCTGAGGGTAAGGTCGACGCAAAATATCGCAGCGCACGGCATGAGCAGAAAGGATAGTTCCCTCACATTCAAATCGTGATCCATGTCGACAAAGTTTTGCATTATGGCCCTAAGGTAAAGGTAAAATACGCCAAGCTGCAGCCCACGGCAAATCGTGAGGACAGAGAACAGCGCCACCCGATTGGAAGCCGACATGAAATCCATCACGAACTCCGCAGGCAGCAATCCATTCGCCAGAATGGCGTTGATGCTCCATTCCCAAAAAGGGCCCCATATGCCGAAAAGGGCATGCGCCAAGGGACTGGCCGCAAATCTCAAAATTTCCCATCCGACGACAAAACTCGCGGCGCTGAAAGCCTGACGCGGCGTATTTTTTTCAAAAAACAGCATCTGCATTGTGCTAAACAGGATAAAATTGGGGATGATGTGCCCGAAACGGTCAGGGAAGGGATGATAGGATTCCGGCATATTCCCATAGAGCATTTTTGTCAGGGCAAAAGCGACAATCCACAGAAACATCCCTTTCTTCCGATTGGTGTATTTTCCCTGCAGGAAACATTCCGAATATCGAAAGCCAAGGAAGGCACTGATTGCATAAACGGCTGCATCGAGGAGATATTCTTCCTCATACATTCACGAGTCCTCCCTTCTTGGCATATGCCAGAAACGATTTCACAAAGGAAGAATATCTTTTATAAGCCAGCAGGATCCGATCGCCATTGATCAGTTCAATTTCATTTTTTCCATAGGAAGATATGCAAGAAAAATTCACCAGATAGCAACGATGGCAACGATAAAACGCATTTCCGAAAGCCTGTTCAAAATCTTCCATTTTTCCTTGAACTTCATAGGTGCCCTCCGTGGTATGAACCATGACTTTTTTATTGCTGCTTTCCACATAGAGCACATTTCTTAACCGTATTTTCTTGTTGTGATGCGGAAGCTTCAGCAAAACATAACGGTCTTCTTGCTGGCGCTTATGTTCCGCCTCGTCCATTGCCTTCTCCAAAATCTCGCGAAATTTTTCTTTTTGGATTGGTTTGACAAGATAATGAAACGCCTGTACGTCAAAGGCCTCTGCCATATAGTCACTGAATCCTGTCACGAATATGATGATGCTTTTGCGTCCCCCTGCCAGGTTCTGTTTCTCTCGAATGTGATGTGCAAGCTCCAACCCGGAAACCTCTTGAATATCCAAAAAATATATGTCAAAAAATTCTTCGCAGCCGATAAGCTCCTCCGCCGAAAAAAACATTTTCACATCTGCCTCCGGCTGATAAAGCGCAATCCAACGAGCAATCTCCTTCGCAACTTCCGTGTCGCTGTCACAAATTGCAATTTCTATGCTCATGATCCCATGCCTTCTTCCCATTCCGCAACTCGCCATAATAAGCTCACCGGACACCTGTGGTGTCCACACGTCCTTACACGAAAACTAAGCTCTCGCTGCGCCTATCGGCTTGTGCTCGCTAAGATTTCGTAGTAAACAGAAAAATCTCCGGAGGATAGTTCCACCGGAGACACATTTTATTGTATGCAAACCTACGTATCTTCCATGCCCATTGTATCATGGATTCGATGAAGTATCAATCGACAGGGAACGAACGGCAGTTTTTTTGGTGTGAACGTCTCGAATCAAACAATTCCGAGTGACTCCCCAGACGCTACAGAACGAGTACAAGCACTTCTCCCTGAATCTCATAAATCAAAAGCCAATCCGGCTCAATACCGATGAAGGGAAAAAACAAGGACTGTAGAATATAGAAGCATGAGAAATGTATGGTAAGGAGAGCATATCATGGCGCTTTGGAATCTCAAGGTATACGGTATCGTGCAAGGAGTCGGGTTCCGTCCTTTTGTGAGCAGGCTGGCGGACCGTATGGGCATTTTCGGAACGGTGGCCAACAAAGGGCCTTACGTGGAAATCTTCGCGCAAGGAGATGAAAGCGCGCTGGGCGCTTTTCGGGAAGAAATCCTGCACCACCCGCCCATCCGTGCCGCTGTACTGAAGCTGGATACGGAAGTGTCGGATACGGATGAAAATTTTACACGTTTCGATATCATCGAAAGCGAAAAGGAACAGGGCAAGATTTTTGTCTCGCCGGATATCGCCACTTGCGAAGAATGCAAGCGGGAACTTTTCGATTCCCAAGACCGCCGCTATCTCCACCCCTTCATCAACTGCACTGCCTGCGGGCCGCGCCTCACCATTCTTGACGCCATGCCCTATGACCGGGAGCGCACGAGCATGGGCGAGTTCCCTATGTGCCCTGCCTGCGAGCAAGAATACACGCATGCGGAAACGCGCCGCTATGATGCGCAGCCTGTCTGCTGCAACGACTGCGGCCCCGAAGTCTATCTGATCGATGGAAACGAGCGAGGCAGCGCCGCTATCACACGGACACGTAAAATTCTCGCCCAGGGCGGCATCGTTGCCATCAAGGGCATTGGCGGCTTCCATCTTGCCTGCGATGCCACGAATGAAGAGACCGTCCGGCGTCTCAGGACGCTCAAGCACCGGCCATGCAAGCCCTTCGCTGTCATGGCAAGGGATCTGCAGGCTGCGATGCGGGAGTGCGTGATTGCGGATTGGCAAAAAGAAATCCTTGCGGGACACCAAAAGCCGATCCTGCTGCTCTCCAAAAAAAACGGCGGACGCATTGCGGAGGCCGCGGCTCCCGGGAATCCGCGAATCGGGCTGATGCTCCCCTATGCCCCCATCCAAATGTTGCTGTTCGACTATCCTGACGGCATCCGAATGCCGGATCTCCTGATCATGACCAGCGGCAATCCCTCCGGCGCCCCGATCTGCCGTACGGACGAAGACGCAAAGGCCGCACTTGCGCCCCTCTGCGACGCGATTCTCTCCCACAATCGAAATATCCGCCTGCGCGCCGATGATTCCGTCATGGATTCTTTCCGAAACGGTCCCTACATGATCCGCCGCAGCCGCGGCTATGCGCCGCTGCCTGTCTTTTTCGGCAAAAATCTCAAAGGGCAGGTGCTTGGCATCGGCGGCGAGCTGAAAAACAGCTTCGCCCTTGCCCGCGACGATCTGTTCTATCTGTCCCCGTATATCGGGGATATGAGCGATCTTCGCACCGTGCAGGCGCTGAAGGAATCCGTGGAGCGCATGGAACATCTGCTGGAGATCCGGCCCTCTGTCGTGGCCTGCGATCCCCATCCCCGCTACCATGCTTCGGAAGTTGCAAAGGCGCTGGGGCTGCCCGTGTTGGAAGTCCAGCATCACTATGCCCATATCCTTTCCTGCATGGCCGAAAACGGCTGTACCGATCCGGTCATTGGCGTTTCCTTCGACGGTACAGGCTATGGAACAGACGGAACCATTTGGGGCGGAGAATTTTTGTTGGCAGATTTGAAAGGTTTCCGTCGTCTTGGCTCCATCGAACCCTTCCTTCAGGCAGGCGGGGAAAAGGCTTCCGAAGAAGGCTGGCGCATCGCAGTCTCCCTGCTCTACGGGCTTTTGCCGGACAGGAACCAGCTCGCGGAGCTCGTGGAAAAACTGCACCTTGCCAATGAACAGGAGCTTTCTGCGCAGCTTTTCATGCTGGAGCAGCAGGTAAACTGCATCACCTCCACCAGTGCGGGCAGGCTCTTTGACGCGGTCAGCGCGCTGCTCGGCATCAGAAAAAGCTCCACCTTTGAAGGTGAAGCTTCTATGTACCTGCAATTCGCGGCTGAACGATATGCCGGGCACGGCCTGCCATCCGCCGCACCCGCCGCTCCTTCCGCTTTGGCAAACGGATGTTTCCATCTTCCCACCGGAGAGCTTTTCCGCCGCCTGCTCCGAAAACGTCTCTCCCATCTCCCGACAGAACAACTGGCCTATGAATTCCACGAGGAGCTGGCCCTGCAAATCCTGCAAGGCTGCCAAAGATCGAGCGAGCTGACAGGACTTCGGACCATTGCCTTAAGCGGCGGCGTCTTCCAAAACACGCTGCTTCTGCGGCTCACCTGCGACCTGCTCAAAGCATCCGGTTTCCGATGCCTGCATCACCATCTGATTCCCGCCAACGACGGGGGCATCGCCCTCGGCCAGGCCGTCGCTGCCATGTACGCGGTGCAATCCTGAACAATCCTATCCAAGATAATCCATCGTTTCCAGGAGCGGCAATACGATGGAAAGCACGAAAAGCATCACGATGCCGCCCAGAAGGAGCAGCATGGCAGGTTCCACGATTGCCTGCAGACGCTGTGAGAGATTTTCGGATGCCAGCGAACAGTATTCTGCGCACTTTTCCAGCATTTCCTCCAGCCGCCCCGTGCTTTCTCCCGCCGAAATAAGCTCCAGCAGCATCGGCGGAAAGACGGGGCAGCTTTCTATGGACTGCGCCAGCGGATAACCATGGATCACGCTTTCCCGCCAACGAACCAGCACCTGCTGCAAATAGCGGTTATTCGTCACGGAACGCACCATCTCCATGGCGGCATCGATCCGAAGTCCCCCTTCCAGCAAAATGCCCAATGTACCCAAGATCTGCATCCATGCTGTCTGTTGCTTGAGCTCTCCCCAAAAGGGGATCCTCAGCAGCCAGTAATCTGCCCGTATGCGAAAACGCTCTTGCAGATAGCATCGGATGCCTGCCGCCAGCAAGACAAAAAAAGCTGCAGCCACCAAGATGCCGTAATCCCCTGCGAAGCTGCCAAGTCCCAAAAGCATGCGTGTCGGAAGCGGCAGTTCTGCCCGCATATCCTCGAACATCTCCGCAAAGGACGGCAGGATGAAGACAATCAAAAAGGCAACCGCCACCAGGGAAAAGCCGCCCAGCAGCATGGGATAGAGAAGCGCCGTTCCCATCTTCTGCTGTGCGGCATATTCTTTTTCCAGAAAATCTGCCAACCGCCTGAAGATTTCCGACAAATTCCCGCTTTCCTGCCCGGCCGCCGCCAAATGGACCGTCGTCGCCGAGAACACCTCCGGATGCTTCCCCATGGCTTCCGAAAGGCTCTTCCCAAGCGCTGTGTCATGGGCAAGCGCCTGCATCAGCTTTTGATATTCCCTGTCCCCTTTCTGTCTTGCCAGCATGGACAAGATCTCATTCACCGGCTGCTCATCCAGCATGACGGAAAGCTGCCTGCAAAAGAATGCCGCATATTTCTGATTCCCCTGCCTCTGCAGGAAAGTTTTCCAATCCTGCCGCTTTTCCTTTTTTTTCAAATGAACGGCAAAAACATGCTGCGCCCGCAAAATCTGCGCCGCCTCCTGCAGATTCTCGGCTTCCAGCTCGCCCTCATGCATCTCTCCCGCCATATTGCGCGCCGCATAGCAAAAAGTTCCCATGACATCCTCCCATCATCGCAAACTTACCGGACACCTTCGGTGTCCACACGCCCTTGTTCGCTAAGATTTCATAGTAAACAGTTCCATCTGAGCCTTGGTTATCATCCCTTGGTCATACCTCTCTTGAAGCGCCGCCTCCATCGTGTACATCCCCTGTGCGTGTCCGCTCATCATAACGTTCCGGAGCTGCGCGTATTTTCCCTGCCGGATGAGATTGCGCGAGGCGGGAGTCGCGAGCAGAACCTCGCTGACGCTCACCCGGCCGCCGTCTGCGGATGGAACGAGCTGTTGGGAGATGATGCCTTGAAACACACCAGCAAACATATCCCGCACGGCATCCCTCTGCCCTGCGGGAAACATCCCCTCCACACGCATCGCAGTTTCCGCCGCGCCGTTCGTATGCAGCGTCCCCAGCACAAACACGCCGGTGGAAGCCGCCTCCATCGCGGTCTGCATGGTTTCCGCATCCCGTATCTCCCCCACCAGCAATACATCCGGCATCTCCCGCAAAGCACTGCGGAGCGCCTTCGGAAACGAAAGAAAATCTCGGCCAAGCTCTCGCTGGCTGATGAAGCAATGCGCCGAACGATGCTCAAACTCCAAGGGATCTTCCAGCGTAAGGACATGACCGTCCCGCCTCGCATTCATCTCTTCCAGAAAAGCCGCCAATGTGGTCGATTTCCCGCAGCCCGTCCTTCCGGTAATGAGCAGCATGCCCTGTACGGAAAACAACAACCCGGAAAGCGCCTGCGGTGCGCCCAGTTCCGCTAAAGACGGAATCCTTTCCGGAATCAGGCGGAGCGCCACGGCAGGCCGATTTCTTTGAACATAGGCGTTCCCGCGGAATCTTCTGCCGAATACCTCCCATGAAAAATCCGCTTCCTTTTCCTCCTGCCAATGCCTGTACTGAAACTCAGTGAGCATTTCTCGTAAAAAGAGATCCATCTGCTGCAGATCCGGGATGTCATGTTCCTGCGGCCGCAGCCTGCCATCCTTCCGAAAGAAAATCCTCTGCCCTGCGGTCAGATGTACGTCAGAAGCCTCCTGCGCAATGGCGAGCTGTGCAATCCTCTGCAGTTCAGTCCCCGCCATAAAGCGCCCTCCTGACTTCCCCTATGGTCGTCAATCCCTGCAGCACTTTCTGAACCCCATCCTGCTGCATGGAAACAAGCCCCGCCTCCTCCGCCGCTCTCCGCAGGGCATCCGGTTCTTTTGAGCGGAGCAGCCGCGCGCGAAGCGCATCCTTCATTTCCAGGATCTCGTGGATGGCCATCCTGCCTCGAAATCCCGTGCCGTGACACTCCGGACATCCCCGGCCCCGATACAGCCGCAGTCCGGGATGATAATGCCTTCCCAGGAGCGCCGTTTCCTCCGAACCTGCCTGCACCTCATAGGATTCCCTGCAAACAGGGCAGATACATCGAACCAGCCGCTGCGCCACGATGCCCGTCAAGGTCGCCGCCAAAAGATAGGGTTGGATGCCCATCTCAAGCAGCCGGAAAAGCGCACTGCAACTGTCCCTCGCATGCAAGGTCGTCAGCAGCAGATGTCCCGTCAGCGCCGCACGCACCGCGATCTGGGCTGTTTCCGTATCCCTTGCCTCTCCCACCATGATGCAGTTCGCGTCCATGCGCAGCATCGCACGAAGTCCCTTGGCGAAATCCAGACCGATTTTTTCATTTATTTCCATCTGATTGATGCCATCAACCAGCTGTTCCACGGGATCCTCCAAGGTGACGATATTGCGCTCTGCTGTGTTCAGTTCCTGCAAAGCAGCATACAGGGAAGTCGTCTTGCCGGAATTCATCGGCCCCGTAAGAATCAACATGCCGGAGGGCGCATGCACCATCCTTTGGAAAATCTTTGCGTTCTGCTCCGACATCCCCAGCTCCCCCATGCGCCTCAACTGGCCGCTGCCATTCATGATGCGGAGCACGATGGATTCCCCATGGCGGATTGGCATGCTTGCCACGCGCAGATCCACTTTCCTTCCGTCCAAAAGGTAAACCAGATGCCCGTCCAGCGGTTTCCTGTGTTCGGAGGTGTCCATGCCCGCCATGATTTTAAGGCGCGACACCAACAGCGGATGCAGCTTGATCGGCATTGTCCCGTGCAGTTCCCGCAATACGCCGTCCACACGATAGCGGAAACGCAGTTCCTCCTTTTGCGGCTCGATATGCAGATCACTGGCTCCCGTGCGGATCGCATGCTCCAGCAATTCATTCGTCAGCCGCACGATGGGTGCCTGTTCCCTGCGTTCTGCCCCATGCTCCCGCACCATCATGACACGATCCTGCACATCGTGCAGGGCCTGATGCGCCAGCCGCTTTAAATGATTCTCCCATGCATTTTCCTGTTCCAATCCCATCACCTCCTTTTGTTTATTCTACATGTACATTTGTATTTCCTTTTTAGAAATGCGAATTATAGCACAAATGTTCATCTGAAGGAGACGTTGTATGCTGAATGAATCATACTACTTCAAAAGATGGGAAAATCACCGCTATCCACCGCGATTCATTGACAAAACGCGGGGGAATGGGTAGAATTTACTGGAAGCAAAACTTGAGGGGGCTGCACAATGACACAGGAAACGTTTCATAAATTAGTTCACAAGGTCATGGAAACGCCTGCCCATCCGCCGGAAACGCTGTTCGCGGGCGGCATGGACGACTGGCACGCGCGGGCAAGACTTGCACATTTCCTTGCCATGCCGAACATGAATAGGACTGCGGAAGCAATCGAACTTTTCCGCTCTGTGGGCGAGGAAGAAATCGACGACGAAAACGCAGAGGATGTCGAGGAAAAGGTCTATGCACTGCAAAAGCTCAGCAGCATCGAAAAGGAAATGGAGGGCAAAAAAAAGGATGCCCTGCGCCATATCGGCGAGGCCATCGAACTGGCAGAATCCACGGACTTTCTCTACAAGTATATCCTACGCGGCGAACTCTGGGGAGATCGCTGGAATCTCATGCATCATATGGATATGACACAGGAAGCTGAGAGCGAGGCGGACGAGCGCATCGAAGCCTACAAGGACATTCCCATCCAACACAACAGCTATCTCTACTACGGCTACCGCTTCAAGGCCATGCTTGCCGCAGAGCGCGGAGTTCCCCTCGTCGCCAAGGACTATATGCACATGGCGCTGCACTCCATGGAAATCCCAAAGGACTACGAGGCCGGCTTGGAAAAGGCGTTCTCCGCAACACACGACAACGCCGCATGGATCCTCAATGAAGTGGACCGGGCAACGCCCAACCCAGATCATTTGCACTGGGATATTTGAACAACAGACAACATCACAATTCAGTTTCTAAGCTTCTTTGCCCTCCGTTCCGCAAAGAAGCGCTTCATCATGTCCGCACATTCCTCCTGCCGCACGCCTGCGGTCACCTGCAGCTGATGATTGAGCGCCGGATGCTCCACGATGTTGAACAGGGACTCGGCCGCTCCCGCCTTTGCGTCTGTACTGCCGTAGACCACACGCTTCACACGGCTCATCACAAGCGCCCCTGCACACATGGGACACGGCTCGATGGTCACATAGAGCGTGAGCCCGGCAAGCCTCCACCGTTCCAGCTTTTTGCATGCCTCCCGTATCGCAATCATCTCTGCGTGGGCTGTCGCATCCTGCCACGTTTCCCGCATATTATGCCCGGACGCCACAACGGCGCCGTCCTCATCCACAAGAACGGCGCCGATGGGCACCTCACCGAGGTCATAGGCCGCCTGCGCCTCCTGAAGCGCAAGTCCCATGTAGTATTCATCCTGTTGCATTCATCCGATCCTCCCAACGGGAAAGTTCCACGCCATTCTGATAGAACAACGACTGCGTCGCGCGCGTATTGAGCTCAAGCCTGTACGGCTCCGGCACACTGCTTTCCTGCTTCACGCCGCGTTTCATGACACTTTGGAGCACTTCTGAAAATTTCCGTTTCTCCTGCTGATCCCGATAACCTTCCTTCCGTTCAAAGGAACGTCCTACATCGTACTCCACGCCTTTGATGCGTGCAACCCGCTCGATCCGATCCACCATAGTGATCGCCTCCTCTAAAAACAGCCCCCTCTATCTTGTTTTTTCATCCTTAAAACAAAATTTAGGCATCCATACCTCTTCCTTACACTTATTATATCGTATTTTCCGCGAAAAGGATAATATTTTTTTCGATGTAAACAAGAATTTTTTTTGAATTTTTTTAAATTGTCCACGCGAAAAAAAGCTCTGCTGACAACCAGCAGAGCTTAAAAACCTACGGAAAAACCTTACTTCAAAGCATCACCGAGCTTGGAGTTCGTATCACGCGCAGCTGCAACGCTCTCATCGAACTTCGCCTTCTCGTCGCCTGCGAGCTTAAGCTCAACAATCTTCTCCATGCCGTCCTTGCCGAGAACAACAGGAACACCAATGCAGAGATCCTTCTCGCCATACTCGCCGTCAAGATAGACGCAGCACGGAATGAGCTTCTTGGCATCGAGAGCGATCGCCTCCACCAGAGCCGCAGCCGCAGCGCCCGGAGCATACCAAGCGGATGTGCCGAGGAGCTTCGTGAGCGTAGCGCCGCCGACCTTTGTTGCCTCGACAGCCTCCTTGATCAGATCCTCGGAAAGCAGCTCTGTCACAGGAATGCCGCGATAAGTAGCAAGGCTGACGAGTGGAACCATCGTCTTGTCGCTGTGCCCGCCGATGACCATGCCATCCACATCCGTCGGGGTTGCAGGATAGCCGGCCTTCTTCAGTGCCTCAGCCAGATAATAACGGAAACGGCTGCTGTCCAGCATACCGCCCTGTCCGATGATGCGGTTGCGCGGCAGCTTGGAATCCTTCAAAGTCAGATAGGTCATGGCATCCATCGGGTTGGAGATGATGACGAAGATGGCGTCCGGCGAATACTTCAACGCCTGATCCACAACGCTCTTCACGATCTTGGCATTCGTACCGATGAGATCCTCACGGCTCATGCCCGGCTTGCGCGGAATACCGGAAGTAACCACGACCACCTGGGAACCTGCTGTTGCAGCGTAATCGTTCGTGACGCCCGTGACCGTCGTGTCGAAGTTCAGCATATGTGCGGTCTGCATGATATCCATTGCCTTGCCTTCGGATACGCCCTCTTTGATATCAATGAGGACGATCTCGCTTGCGAACCCCTTCGTAGCAAGCACATTTGCCACGGTTGCACCAACATTGCCTGCACCAACAACTGTTACCTTCATAAATATAGCCTCCTTATGATATAGACGGACGCGGAATGCGCCCTGCCTGAACTACCGTTGACCACTCCGAATACCTGCTAAATTATAGCAAAAAAGTCTGAATAAATCAATAGCATTTTGTATACACTATTGCTCTTCAAAGCTGTCCTTGCCAACGCCGCAAAGCGGGCAGACAAAATCCTCCGGCAAATCCGCAAACGGAACCCCGGGCGCCAGATCGTAATCCGCATCCCCTGCCGCCTCGTCATATACCCAACCGCAAACCGTGCAAACCCAAGTCTTCATACGAAAAGCCCTCCCAAAAGTTTACAGAATATTTATCCGATAGTGCTATTCTAGCATAGAATATGCCAAAAGTATACACTTATCCAAAATTTATTTCCGAGGCTTCAGGCACTTTTCCACATGGTCTGCGATGCGCTCGAACAGCTCGTAGGAAATCATCAGGTGATCCTCCAATCCCTTCCCGAGCTTCACCTCCGGCCGGTTTCCGCCGTGGAAATCCGTTCCTGCGGTCGCAAGCAGACGGTATTCGTCGATCATATAGGCGGCAAATTCCGCATCCTCTTTTGTATAGTTCGGATACCAGCGCTCCATGCCGTCCAGCCCCATATCGTGCAGTTCCAAAATGGCCCGTTTCTGCTCCTCCCGCGTCAGTCCCTTCAGCCCGATCTGCTTATGATAATGCGCAAGGGAGCTCACCCCGCCTGCCTCGTGGATCACGGGAAGCGCGTCCTCGATGGAAACAACTGCATTGAGGCCCAACGCCTGCACTGCCGGATTCAGATAATTGTCCCAAATGGGCTGCGCCCTGTCGTACATGTGCAGGGAAACCATGTAGCGCATGATGGAATAGCGATCCAGCGGACGGCCGAATCCGTACGGCTCGACCTTCTCCACAGAGATGTCGATGCCTTGATTCCTCACATATTCCACAATTTCAGCGATCTTTGCCTCTTTATTGGCTCGCAGCTTTCGATAAATCTGCCGGAATCCCGGATTTTCAGCGTCCATGCCCAGGCAGACAACGTGGATCTTCCTTCCATGAAAAAGAGCCGTGAGCTCCATCCCCGGCAAGAATCCCAACCCCCGTTTCTCTGCCTCCTGCCATGTCTCCGCGTCCCCGTAAATGCAGTCATGATCGGTCAGCGCAAACGCCGAAAGCCCCTGTTCCTTTGCGTGCTCCGCGAGTTCTGACGGATTCATGGTTCCATCGGACGCGTCGGAATGCACATGCAAATCGATGTATTTCATAAAATCTCCTTTTCTATTTATTTGATGTATCTATTGTATCATCTGATTCGGGAATTTTCATGAATTTTTAGAGATGCCCATAACAGATATGGGAAAACATAAACCGCCGAAAGTCACCACAAAAACAGGTGACTTCCGGCGGTTTTCCGTTAAAACTTACTGCTTTGCAGATTCGTCAGAGAAATCTCACTATCGGTGGAAAAAATTCCCCATTGATGCTCAGGCAGAGCATACATACAGGTGCTGAGCGCCATCTGGTCATTGATGTAAAGCACAGCCACCGTGCCATCAATGAGCAGGGTAAAATCATAGCTTTCTCCCAGCTGAAGGGCAACCGGCACGGAAAGCTCCGGTTTAGCCTTGCCGATGCTGCCCATATCGTTTTCAAATAATACGCCCTTGTCCTCCCAATGCTTGAGGTCTTGGGAAGTATACAGAGCAATTACGCCGCAAGGCTTCTGGCTGTGGGTCGTAATCAGCATCCAGTATTCCTCATAGTCCGCATTGTAGAATACATTGGGGTCACGAAAGGTATCATCATAGATATAGGGCTTGCTGCCGCGGAATGTATCTTCGGGGAGCTTCTGCCAGCTTACCAAATCACGGCTGATCGCATGCATGATGTTTTCCTTCGGCATGCTGCGCCAGTTGAAAAAGGAAGCGTCCTTAATGCGGCGCTTCCTGTCACACCAATGCCTTAGGCTTCCAGCGGCTGCCCCTCCACATCCTTATCATCCTTTTTCAGAATGAAGAAGGCATACAAAGTTGCCACCATGACAATCCCGGCAATCGTCAGGAACGTGCTCTGATAACCGATGCTGTCGCGCAGGCTGCCCAGCGGTACGGAGAAGATAATGCCGCCGACAGAAGCTGCAATCTGGAAACCGACCATATATAAGGTAGCCGATACACGGGTATCAAAATGCAGGGTGAAATAGCGGAAGATAGCCAGTACAAAGAGCGCCGTTTCCGGAGCATGCAAGAGTTTAATGAGGCCAATGCCCAGCGGAGTCGAGGCCAGACCACAACCGCCGATACGGCAGATCATAATGAAGCAGCCCAGCAGCAGCGCATGGCGCACGCCGATTTTTTTCATGAGCACCGGCACCAAGCCCATCATCAGGAATTCCAAAAATACCTGCACAGAGTTCAAGATACCATAAGCCTGCTGTCCCTCCTCCGGGGTAGCAAAGAAACGCGTGAAAAATTCCGGGAACATCTGCTGGTCAAAAACCGTGTAAAAAGTCCAGCTAAGAATAACAAAGATGATGATTTTCCAAACATCAAAGATGCCAAAGACCCGGATAATTTCCTTAATCGAGGGAGATTTGACCGCTTTATCGCGTTCTTCGCTGTTCTCATACGCGATAACATTTGCTTCCTTGTTTTCCGGCTTCATAAGCAGAAGCACAGCCAGCAGAACAGCCGACACCGCAGATCCAGTCCAGAATACCAGATACGGATTAATCGTAAAGAGAAAACCTGCTGCAAGAGCCGACATTGCATAACCAAAGGAGCCCCAGGCACGGGCCTGTCCATATTCAAAGCTGTAGCGGCGGCTGAGTCTTTCGGTCACGGCTTCAAAGACCGGGCAGGCAGCTAAATAAGCTACAGCCAGGTACACTGCGCCAACCATCGCGCCGACATAGAAATTGCTTTCCAGCATAGGCACATATACCCAGGTAAAGAATGGCGCCAAAAGCACTTGACAGCTCACCATGGCAATGAGCAGATGTTTTTTCAGCCCCAGTTTATCCTGCAGCGAACCATAAACAAACATCAGCACCAGTGCTACCGCCGAACCAAACGTATAAATCGTGCCAACCTGCGCACCTGTAAAGCCCTGTTTCGTCGTCAGCCAAATCTGGAAGAAAGACCACCAAATCCCCCAACCGGCAAAGAACAAGAGTATTTCCAACGAGCCCGTCCGATAAAATGGATTCCTTAGTGCTTTCGTAAAAATATTTTGCATGATTCTCGTCCCCTTCAGGTTTTCTCAATCAATACTGATTACATTCGCTCTCCAACCGCCATGCCTTAACCTGATGGGCAGCCTTGGCGAGCAGACGGCAGTTGACATCATTTTCCCAATAGATGCGTTCGGTAAACGTCAGTTCCCCATCAGCAACAAATATTTCTGCCGAACTTTTATCGATAAAAATTTGCAGTTTCAGCGGTTCTGCGGAGGATAATACCGCCGCCCGCTCACCATCCTCGGTATTGCGGTTTATCACGAAGCGTCCGCCAGGTTCCAAACTGAGCTGCAAACTCTTATCCCCATCGGACAGAAGCAAAAGCACGCCTTCTGCTCTTCCCGTAAAGGTCAGTTCCAGTTCTGCCGTACGTCCTAATTGATAATCACGCTGCGGTTCCAGCTCGCCAGATAGCAGCACAGTCTGCCGCAATCCTGTAAGTTCCCGCGCCGGCTTCTGCATAAGACGTCCATCTTTTACGGAAAGTTCCCGTGGCAGTGTGAGCGCCCCGGCCCAGCCGTCTTCGATTTCCGGCATCGGCGAATCCCAGGCATTCATCCAGGCAATCATCATCCGCCGTCCATCCGGGGTCAGCATCGTCTGCGTCGCATAGAAATCATGGCCGTTATCAATTTCCACAAAGCCGTTATGCTGCAGTTTCTTATCCTTCACCTGCCCCATAAGATAGCCCGTCTGGTTGAGATTGCGGAAGCGATCGCCATCGGCTTCCAACCCCTGTGGGGACATCAGCAGAATGTCTTTGCCATCCAGATGGAAGAAATCCGGGCATTCCCACATATAGCCTTCCGTTTCCTTTGCAGCGGCCTTGCTCAATTCGGTTGCCAGTTCCCAGTGCAAAAGATCCCGTGAACGATAAATCAACGCCCGGCCCAGGCCGCCCACCTCCTGACTGCCCAATACCATATAGAAGGTATCGCCTTCCTGCCAGACTTTCGGGTCACGGAAGTGTTTTGTATTGCCCTCCGGTGTCCTTAAGACAGGATTGGCGCCGTACTTGGTGAAGTTAATGCCGTCCTCACTCCAGGCCACCCGCTGATCCTGATAGAAATCCTCCGGGTCAACGGCGTTGGGCGTATGATGGCCTGTGTAGATGAGCCAGAGCTTATCATCATAAACCACGGCACTGCCGGAGAAACAGCCATTCTCGTTTTCATCCGGTTCCAGTGCTGTCGGCAAGGTTTCCCAATGCACTAAATCACGGCTGCGGGCATGGCCCCAATGCATCGGCCCCCACTGCGCTGCATACGGATAATACTGATAGAATATATGATACCAGCCTTTGAAAAAAGAAAACCCGTTCGGATCATTCATCCATCCCCCCGGTGTCATCAAATGATATCCCAGCCGGAATCTCTCATTCGTAATTGGTATTGGCTTTTTCATAGACATGCGCTCCCTTGTTTCGTCAAGATTGTCTTGATTCCTCTTTTTGAACCGGTTCATTGAACCGGTTCAAAATTATTTTAGTCTTATTTGTGTCGATTGTCAATGGGTTTGCAACATATTTTTTATGATTTTTCCCGACAATGTATGCTCGCGAAAGAAAAACTGTTCCTGTTGTTACATTGCCTCCGCAGTATATGAAGAGCAAGTAAGAGCTTTTCCTGCGGAAAAGCTCTTACTTGCTCCAGTATAGATTATGCCAAGCGCATCCTCGCCATTGGCAAGGAGCCCCGTTCCTCAACAGGTCTCCCCCGGCAGAAGTGTCGGCGGCACGACCCAGGGCAACTCATCCGGTGTGCCATTTATCAGGCTGACCATTTTTTTTGCTGCCACCTCAGCCAGTTCAGTTATCGGCTGACGCACCGCTGTCAGCTTGCAGATGCCGTTCTGCGTAATGTAAGTACCGTCATAAGCCACCAGCTTCAACTGTTCCGGCACCTTTATCCCACGCCGCACGGCCGCCTGCAGACAGCTGGATACGGATACATCCGAGCCCAATATGCCATCGACCTCCTGAAATTCGTCAAAGATTTTTTCAGCCAAAGCCACAGATTCTTCGAAGCCAAAACTATTCCAAGGCAAGAACACAATGTCTGTATGTATCCCATGAGCATGCATAACCTCATTGAATGCCTGATGATATTCCCTCGCAGGAGTTTCGACCATCTGGGAACCGGAAATCTCCACAATATGACGGCAGTCATGCTGCAAAAAAGCTCTGGCCGCCAGCCTGCCTCCCAATACATGATCCGCATGAACTATGGGAATCTCCGGGCTTAAATAACGGTCAAAGGCAATAATCGGCTGCTTCAGCCCTTGATAGATGGACGTGTCCAAGGAATGCGCCCCCATGATTATGCCGTCCATATTTTGACGCTGCAGCATCTCGATAAAAACATGCTCCGCATTTTCCCTTTGGCGGGTACAGCAAAGCATGGTCTTGTATCCTAAATGATAGAGCGCTTCTTCCAGCGCTTCCACAAGTTCAGCAAAAAAAGGGTGTGCTACAGTCGGTACAATAATCCCTACCGTCATTGTGCGCTTTAACGACAAATTACGCGCCATCTCACTCGGCACATACTGCAATTTCTTCACCGCATCCTCTACCTTTTTCCGAATCGCCGGCGAACCGTAGTCTGCATGATTGAGCACCATGGATACCGTCCCTACAGCTACTCCGGCCTCCCGCGCCACATCACGGATTTTAGCCAATTCTACTCCTCCCGAAAACTATGGAAACCTCTATAAACCCGTTTTTACAACGGGTTGTTCCTGTTCGGCAAAATTTAGACAAGTCAAACAACATGTTATGTGAAATGGGTTATACTAGTATAACACGTTTTAAATAACTTGCTGTTTCACGCAGGCAGTCGTAGCAGAGCTACGTCAAGCGATCGAAGACACAGTTCATGGAAATTTAGACAAGTCAAACAGCAAGTTATTTGGAATGGGTTATACTAGTATAACAAATCACGCTGCGCCGCAAAAAACTGATAAACAGCTTCTGCCGCAGGAAGATTCATGCCCTCGACGGCAGCCAGTTCCTCCACAGAAGCCGCCTTGATCCGATTCAGATTCCCGAAATGGCTCCAAAGCATTTTCCTGCGCTTCGGCCCGATGCCGTCGATATGATCCAGCACCGAGACCAGATTCCGCTTGCCCCTGAGCTTTCGATGGTAGGTGATCGCAAAGCGATGCGCCTCGTCGCGGATGCGCTGGATCAGATACAGCGCCTGGCTGTGCCGCGGCAGGACCACAGGATCCGAAGAGCCTTCCACGAAAATCAACTCGAACTGCTTCGCCAGTCCCACCACAGGAACCTTCAAGTGCCCTGCCCCTCGGATGATCTCAAGCGCTGAGGAAAGCTGTCCCTTGCCGCCGTCAATGACGATCAGATCCGGAAGCTCTTCCTCCGTGAGCTTTCCATAGCGTCTCGTCGTCACCTCGCGCATGGATTTGAAGTCATCCGGCTTGCCCTCCGCACTTCGGATCTTGAAGCGCCGGTAATCCGACTTCTTGGGCAGGCCGCCCTCGAACACCACCATGGAAGCAACGGTCTCCGAGCCTTGGTTATGCGAAATATCGAAGCACTCCATGCGATTCGGAAGCTCCCGCAATCCCAGGTAATGGCCGAGTTCCTCCACGGCCCCGAGCGTCTGTGCATTTGCTTGTTTGACGCGCTCTGCCTCATCCCGCAGATACTTCTCCGCGTTTCCTTCCGCCATGTTCACAATGTCCCGCTTGCTTCCGCGCTGCGGCACAAAAATCTGCACCTTGCCGCCCTTCTTCTCCGAGAGCCATTCGGAGAGAAGCTCCGTTTCTTCCAGTTCCATCGGGAGCAGCACTTCGCGCGGCACAAAGGCCGCCTGATGATAATACTGCTGCAGGAACGCCGTCAACAGCGCTTCGTCGGATTCTTCCTCGCTGCCCTGCAGCAGAAAATGTTCCCTTCCGATCATCTTGCCGGCACGAACAAAGAAAATCTGCACGCAAACGCCGATATCCGAACGCGCCATGCCAATCGCATCCTGATCCCCTGCCCCCGTCACGATATTCTGCTTTTCCGCGACGCGGCGCACTGCCGCAAGCTGATCGCGCAGCCTTGCCGCAAGCTCGAAATGATAGGATTCCGCCGCGGCCTGCATCCTTGCGGAAAGCTCCCGCTCCACATCTTCTGTGCGCCCCTCCAGAAAGAGCAGCACGGCACGGATCATCGCATCATATTCTTCCCTGTCCACATTTCCGGTACAGGGCGCAATGCAGCGCTTGATATGATACTCCAGACAGGGGCGCTCGCCCATCTGCCGACAGCTTCGGAGGGGAAACAATCTGCGCAGGAGCTTCAGGCTTTCATGCACAGCCGTCACATTCGTATACGGGCCGAAATAGCGTGCGCCATCCTTCAAAATGCGCCTCGTCACGAACACCCGCGGGAACTCTTCCTGCAGCGTGACCTTCACATAGGGATAGCTCTTGTCGTCCTTGAGGCTGATATTATAGCGGGGACGATGCTTCTTGATGAGGTTGCACTCGAGGATGAGCGCTTCCACCTCAGAGCCTGTCATGATGGTCTCGAAATCCGCGATTTTCTCCACCATGGCGCGCACCTTCGGCGTATGTCCCTTATTGCGCTGGAAATACTGCCGCACGCGATTCTTCAGCACGACTGCCTTGCCCACATAGATGATTTTCCCACGGGCATCCTTCATGAGATACACCCCCGGGGAATCCGGCAGCAGCTTCAATTTTTCCTCCACAAGCTCCGTCATGGTCTCACCTCCCACGCCTGCGCGGGCTGGTTACTGATTCAAACGGCGTATGCCAAACCATTGCTTCTCCTCATCCCAGAAAAAAGAAGCGCGGAAATCCACCACCGTGTCCTTTTGATATCCCAGCAGCGCACCTTTTCTTGCCTTTGGGTAGGAGCCCGTAAGCACCAGATTGCCATTGTCGTAGAACTTGCTGCTCAAGCGGTGACGTCCGTCCGATTTGTAGCCGATGCCCGTAAGGCTCTTCATTGTCACGAACTTGACATATTTCCCATCCTTCCAGCCCACGATCCAATAGCCGCAGTTATGCATTTCCTCGCCGCCCTTTGCGATGACTTCCCAAAGGTGCTGGTCGGGATCCGTGGTATAGATGTCCTTGATCTCAAAATCCAGATTCCCGTCCACGATCCGATCCGGCACAAACGTCAGATAGGTCTTCTGCTTCGACTGATTCATCAGATATGCCACGCGTTTTTCCTTGCTGTAGACAAAGCTGAGCAGCTCGCCGTTCGCGGCGCTCGAATGAATCTCCGGATAAGACTCCGCTATGGAACGGCTGTCCCCCACCTCAACAACGGAAAACGCTTCTGTCAAAGCTGCCGGGAACAGAACGCTCCCGCCCATCAAAATTCCAATCAACAGTCCCTTTAAGATATGCATGAAAATCCCCCTCTCGCAAAAAAGCGCCCCGAAGGGCGCTGCTCATCTCCTGGTGCGGATGAAGGGACTTGAACCCATACGCCTTGCGGCACTGGATCCTAAATCCAGCGCGTCTGCCAGTTCCGCCACATCCGCGACACATGTGTAGTTTAGCACAAATCCATGCGCCCCGTCAATGAAATCAGCGACTTTCAGCCTACTTTATGTATTTCTGTGTTCATCTTATGAACAGTCCCTGAGGAACAAATGTCAGATTTTCACAGAAAGCCAGTAACCAGCCCAAGCAGGAAGGACAGAATACTGAATCCCTGCTTCACGGATTCCCTGGCCACAACCGGCACGGTCGCCACGGGCTTGCCATCGTATTTCAGGACCAGCTCCCCTACCTTCTCGCCCTTCTCGATGCCCGCGTCCACGACCATCGGAAGATTATATTCCACGGTATAATGAGATGCCTGCTCGCCATGCAGCAGGGGATAATTGACATCCTCCTCGAGACCGACAGCCAGACTTGCCTTCACGCCTCCGCGTACCCAGACGTTCTTTTCCACGCGGTCTTTATTGATGCCCCTGCGCATGCTCACATTCTCGAAGCCGTAGTCCAGCAGTTTTCGCGCATCCTCAAAGCGCACATTCACGTCCGGCGAATGCATGACGATGGCAATGAGCTCCACCGCCCCCCGTTTGGCGGAAGCCGCAAGGCATCCTCCCGCGGCCTCGGTCCAGCCTGTCTTGATCCCATTGATGCCCTCATAGGTCTTCAGCAGATTGTTGCTGTTCTCCGCCTCATGCCACCTGCCCTTCGGCGATGACCAGTAGATGGTACGGCGCCTTTCGCTCACGATTTCCCGAAACTTCTTGTTTTTCATGCAATAGGCCGCGATTTTTGCCATATCCCTCGCCGTGGAAACATGACCATCATTCGGCAGTCCGTTCGGATTCGTGAAATGCGTATGCTCGCAGCCGATTTCTCTTGCCTTTTCATTCATTGCCTTGGCGAACAGCGGGACTGTGCCCTCCATTTCTTGTGCCAGAACCACTGCCGCGCCGTTATCCGAAACGAGCATCATGCCATGGAGCAGCTGCTCTGCTTCCATCTGCTCCGCAGGCTGCAAGGTGAGCTCCGAGTCCGCTGTCGCAGACGCAAAGGGACTGACCGTCAGCAGCTTATGCGGCGCCAGCCGTTCAATTCCCAGGATACAAGTCATCATCTTGGTCATGCTTGCGGGAGGCCTCACCTCATCCGGATTTTTCTCATAAACCACCCGGCCGGTGCTCGCTTCGATCAAAATGGCAGAATCCGCCTGGATCAAAGGCTCCTCCGCAAACGCTCGTCCCACAGATGTGAATAAAAACAAAATGCCGAGCAGAAAAAAACACACGCTCCGCCGTTGTCCCACACGCAATCAAACCCTTCGAATCATTCTATCCGGAAGAAGCTTCCTTCGGCATAGCCAGCCGCAGGGCATCTCCCAGAGATTCTGCCGCATAGAGCTGTATGCCCATTGCCTTATCCGCAATCTGTTGATAATTCTTCTTCGGCAGCACAACGTGCCGGAAGCCCATCCGCTTCGCCTCGCTGATCCGCAGCTCCGCCTGGCTCACCGCACGCACCTCTCCCGAAAGTCCCACCTCGCCGAACACAATGGTCTTCGGCCGCAGCAGCCGGTTCGCGAAGCTCGATGCCATGGCCACGCAGATCCCAAGATCCGCCGCAGGCTCATCGATGCGGATACCGCCCGCCACCTTCACATAGACATCGCAAGCTCCGATGGAAAGATGCACCCGCTTTTCCAAAACCGCAAGCAAGAGCTGGATGCGCTTGATATCCACAGAATCCGCCGTACGTCTTGGCGGCACATAGGGAGTGGGCGCAACCAGGGCCTGCAGCTCCACCAGCAGCGGCCTTGTCCCCTCTACCGTCGGGATGATCACACTGCCCGAATCCGACGCATTCTCTGAAAGAAAGAGTCTGGATGCATCCGGCACATCCACCAGCCCGATGTCACGCATTTCGAACAATCCCAGTTCGTTCGTACTGCCGAAGCGGTTCTTGACGGCTCGCAGCACACGGTACTCCGCGTTCCGCTCGCCTTCAAAATAGAGCACCGTATCCACGATATGCTCCAGGACCCTTGGCCCCGCAAGATTCCCTTCTTTGGTCACATGCCCGATGATAAATGCCGCGATTCCATTGGATTTTGCGATGCGCATGAGCTCCACCGCGCACTCGCGCACCTGCGAAACGCTGCCCGGTGCACTCTCGACCTCCGGACGGAACACCGTCTGGATGGAATCAATGACCAACAGCTCCGGCTTGGTGTTTTTCACATGCGCTTCGATGGTTTCCAGATTGGTCTCGCTCACAACCAACAGATTTTCCGCCAGAGCTTCCAGACGATCTGCCCGCATGCGCACCTGCCGCGTGCTCTCCTCCCCTGTCACATAAAGCACAGGCTTCCCCATGCGCGCGACATTCGCACATACCCGCAGGGTAAGGCTGGACTTCCCGACGCCCGGATCTCCGACAATGAGAACCATCGAACCCGGGATGACTCCTCCGCCCAATACGCGGTCCAATTCCTGCGAGCCTGTCCGAAAACGCGGCAAATCCTCCACCTGAACCGAGGCAATCGGCTGCGGCTTCGACGCATCCGAAAGCCCCGTGCGAAGCCCCTGCATCCGCTCCGTCGGAAGGACTTCCTCTGCCATCGTGTTCCACGCGCCGCAGCCCGGACACTTCCCCAGCCATCGCGGCGCATCATATCCGCATTCCTGACAAACATATACCGTCTTTTTCTTCTTTGGCATGCCTCAGTCCCCAATACCTACACACAGACCTCTGCATTCATCAAACACATAGAAACGCCTAAAATGGTGTCTTTCATCATCATAGCGCAAAACGGACGAAGGGACAAGGCTAGCAAATCACTTCAAAAAAATCCTTCGAGCCCGTATCCTCCAATATTTCCACCAAATCCGCCTGCTTCCCCAGTTCTTTCTCCAATCGTACTTTCAACGCATGTACCATCGGAAATTCCGTCCCGAAATGCCCGGCATCGATCAGGTGGACTCCTGATTCCCTTGCACGCTGCGCATCATGATACCGTACGTCTCCTGTCACATAGGCATCCGCACCTAAAAAAGCCGCCTTGGAAATAAACTCTGCCCCCGATCCGCTGCAAAGCGCAACCTTCCTGACCAAATGCGTTCCTGCCTCCGTAAGCCGCACCGCAGCCGTGGGAAGCGCCCTGCGTATCTGCTCCGCAAAATCCCTTGCAGTCATGGGAGCGGGAAGCGTCCCCATACGCCCCAAAGCGGGCGGCGTATCCTCCTGCACTCTCTCGGGCGCCTCCAGGGGAACGATATCCGCCAAGCCGATTTTCTCCGCCAAAACATCGTTCACCCCGCCAAGCGCACTGTCCAGATTTGTATGCGCCGCAAAGACCGCAATATCGTGCTTCAGCAGCTTTTCCAAACGCCTTCCGAGCGGCAGATCCGTGCGGACTGCCTTGATCGCATGGAACAGCAGCGGGTGATGGGAAATAATGAGCCGGGCCTCCTGCCGGACGGCCTGTTCGATGACCTCATCGCTCACATCCAGGCAGACGAGCACGCGTTCGACCTCCTGCTGCGGACTTCCCACCAAAAGGCCGGGATTGTCCCACTCCTCCGCAAGCTTTTTCGGCGCAATCCGATTCATAGCATCCATCAGCACCTGACATTTTACCATTTCATATATCCCTCCAACTCCTTGATCTGCTGCTTCAAGGAGCGATATTTCGCGCTTGCTGTTGCTGCCCGGCTCTTTTCCATGCCCTGCACGGCCTTTTCCAGCCTTGCCGTCAGTTCCGCCACATGGCGCTTCAGAAGCTGTGGTTTCTTTTCCCAGAGCCTTGGCCCTATGGATAACAGGATGGGGGACGGAAGCGCTGCCTGTCCCTTGACTGCGGAAATGATCTCGTAGAGCCGTCCGTCGGCCTCCGCCAGTGACTCATCTTCAATGTTCCATCCGTGCCCATACAGCCATCCCCGCAGTTCCTTTGCTGCGTTCATCGGTTGGAGAATCAGCTGCCGTGCCTCCAGCAGCACCTCCGGTGAAGCAGATAAGATCTCACAAATGAGCTGGCCGCCCATGCCCGCGATACAGATGGTATCCGCCTCCCCCGGCTGCAGCACCTGCAGCCCGTCCCCGAGGCGCACTTCGACGGACTGCTCCAAGCCTGCCTCCTGTATGCTCCTGCAGGCGGCTTCATAAGGGCCGCGGTTCTTATCGCTTGCGATCACGCGCTCTGCCCTGCCCTGCTGCACAAGCGCCATCGCCAGATAACCGTGATCCGTTCCGATATCCGCCGCGACACTTCCTTCTTGGACAAAGTCGGCCAATGCCTGCAGTCTTCGATCCATCCGAAGAATCCCCTTCCTATAGGAAACTCCGTGCGAAACGATGTTTCGCACTGCGCTCTTACATGAAAACAGCCAATCAATCTGCGCCTTGCGGCTTGATTTCTTGGGTTTTCATAGTAAACTTACCGGACACCTTTGGTGTCCACACGCCCTTACATGAAATCTAAGTTCGCGCTGCGCTTTTGGCTTGCGCTCACTAAGATTTCATAGTAAAAGGATGAGCATAATGCCCATCCTGTCCGTTTTCTCAAATTCTTTCAAACGCTATGCGGCATTGCATCCATTTCGCTGCCTTCATGCATCCTGTAATCCTTGTCTTCATCCATCATAGCCAGCATGATATCCACATAGCCCGGATCGAACTGCGTGCCGCGGCCCTTGACCAGTTCCCCGCGGATCACGTCCTGCGGAAGGTAGTTACGGTAGCTTCGCGACGAACTCATGGCGTCATAGGCATCCGCAACGCCGATGATGCGCGCCGCGTCCGGAATATCTTTTCCGCTCAGCCCGTCCGGATATCCCTTGCCGTCATAGCGCTCGTGATGCCATCTGGCGCCCACGGAAAGTTCATGGATGCTTTCCATATTGTTGAGGATCTTGTACCCCACCGCCGGATGCTTCTTGATGGCCGCATACTCCTCATTCGTGAGCTTGCCCGGCTTGTTCAGGATCTCGTCCGGCACGCCGATTTTGCCGATATCGTGCAGCAGCCCCATGAAGTAAATGACGCGCTGCTCCTCTTCCGACCGTCCCGCACGCTTCGATATCTCGCGCGAATAAAGCGCCACACGCGCGGAATGTCCGCTGGTATAGCGATCTTTCGCGTCAATGGTATGGGCCAGCGTCAGCATAGTCTGCTCCACAAAGCTTTCCAGCTTTTTCTGTTTCTCCACGGTCGCCTCGATCTGGCGGCTGACCTCTGACTCCAAGTGATAGCGCAAGCGGTAAATTTCCAGAACATGCCGGATGCGGTGCAGCATGATCTTCGGCACAAAAGGCTTCCTGATGAAATCCTCCGCGCCAGCTTCCAGCCCTCTCGCCTCTACCTCCGCATCGTCTGTGGCCGTCAGAAAGATGACGGGCAGTTCCGCACTTTTTTCGTCTTCGCGGATCAGCCGCAGGGTCTCGAACCCATCCATCCCCGTCATCTGTATATCCAAAAGAATCAAATCCAAGGACACCCTGCGAACGATTTCCAAACATTCGGATCCGGATGTCGCGGTCTCCACCTGATAATACTTCGCCAAGATGCGCTGCACAACACGCAAACTGATGGCATCATCATCCACCACCAGAATCCTCGCGGGCATGACCCCTTCCATTCGTGTTCCTCCTATTCAAAACACACCGAAATCAATCCAAGAAGTCCTTCAGCTTGCGGCTGCGGCTTGGATGGCGCAATTTCCGCAGCGCCTTCGCCTCGATCTGGCGAATGCGCTCACGTGTCACACCAAAATTCTGTCCAACTTCCTCCAGCGTCCTGGCCCTGCCGTCATCCAACCCGAAACGAAGACGCAGAACCTTCTCCTCACGAGGCGTCAAGGTATCCAGCACCTCTTCCAGCTGCTCCTTGAGCAGCATAAAAGATGCCGCATCCGCAGGCGCAGGCGCTTCCTGGTCCTCAATGAAATCGCCCAGATGGGAGTCTTCCTCCTCGCCGATCGGGGTCTCCAGCGACACCGGCTCCTGCGCAATCTTCATGATTTCCCGCACGCGTTCGACACTGATGTCCATTTCCTTCGCGATTTCCTCAGGGACAGGATCCCTGCCCAGCTGCTGCAAAAGCTGTCTGGAAACACGGATCAGCTTATTGATGGTCTCGACCATATGCACCGGAATGCGGATGGTTCTCGCCTGATCCGCAATCGCCCGCGTGATGGCCTGCCGGATCCACCAGGTCGCGTAGGTACTGAACTTATATCCCTTGTTATAGTCGAACTTTTCCACTGCCTTGATCAGCCCCAGATTGCCCTCCTGAATGAGATCCAGGAACAGCATCCCCCGGCCCACATAGCGTTTCGCAATGCTCACGACAAGACGAAGATTGGCCTCGGCAAGACGCTTCTGCGCCTCATCATCGCCCGCCTCCATGCGCTTCGCAAGCTCGACCTCCTCCTCAGCGGAAAGCAGAGGCACCCGTCCGATTTCCTTTAAGTACATGCGGACAGGATCGTCAATGCTTACGCCTTCCGGAACAGACAGATCGATTTCAACGTCCTCTTCTGTCTTGTCAATTTCTTCATCCTCCGACAGGTCGACGGAGGAATCATCCACGATCTCAATGCCTTTTTGACTGAAGGCATCATACATATCATCAATCTCATCCGGTGACAGATCCTGTGTCTGCAGGGCCTCCATAAGTTCCCCGTAGGTGAGCGTCCCGCCATTTTTCTTGCCCTTGTTCAGCAGATTCGTCACGATTTCCGAGCTGCGATTTGCACCAGCCCCCACAGGAGC
Source organism: uncultured Veillonellaceae bacterium (assembly GCA_902785705.1). Lineage (GTDB taxonomy): Bacteria > Bacillota > Negativicutes > Selenomonadales > Selenomonadaceae > UBA9786. The sequence goes on along the minus strand of CACZZN010000015.1, from coordinate 23,581 downwards.
GACAGGTTTCTTTTTCTCTGCCATTCATCTGCCCTCCCCATTGAATTCCAAATCAACCATCTGCAAGTTATAACTCATCCATTTCCTTTTTGATTCTGTTCGCTTCCCGCAACGATTCCCGATATGCCGGATCTCCCGCAGCCAAATACTCCTCGGACTGCCTGCTGTGCCGCATGTAAAGCGAATTCAGATAGGCTTTGCGCAAGATGCGTATGGCATCCTCATACACGACAGACGCCTCCTGCTCCCCACTGTCTTCTACCAAGGCTTGGGAAAGCTCTGTCGAGGCCGCTTCGCCTAAGGATTCCACCGCATGGATATCATTCAGCGATTCTCCCTTTTCTATACAATTCGCCAAATAGGTCAAAATCTCCTGCTGGACTTCAGAAGGAAATCCATCCGGCAAAACCGCCTGCACATGAGCAAGAATCCCCGGATCCTGCCATATGGTACGGAGCACGATGCGCCCGGCGCGGAGCAGTGCATTGTCCTGCTTTTTCGCCGCAGCGCGGAAATTTTGCTTTCCTGCGGCAGCCGGCTCCTCCGGCAGGGGATTCCTTGCATAGCGTCGCAGCTCATCCATGATGATTCCCTCATCGAGCATCAAGGTCTGCGCAAGACGCTTGCGGTATTCCCCGAGTTCCGCCCCGTCGCGGATGCCGGACAGCACGGGGAGCATCTCCCTGAGCGCACGTACCTTCCCCTCCAGCGTATCATAGCGCACATGGGAAAGCACATAGCGCAGGCGGTACTCCACCAAGGGAAGCGCCTGCTTCACAAGTTCCTGAAACGCTTCTTTTCCATGCTTGCGGATGAACTCGTCCGGATCTTTGCCATCGGGAACCACGATCACATGGACCTCTGCGCCCGAGTTCCTCACGACCGCCAGCGCCCGGATTGTCGCATTCTGCCCCGCATCATCACTGTCATAGCAGAAATAAATTCGCCGCGCATAACGCATGAGAAGCTTCGTATGCTCCGGTGTAAAAGCCGTCCCCAGAGACGCCACGACATTCTGCACGCCCGCACCGAAAACCGAGATGGCATCCATATAGCCTTCTACCACGATCGCATAGCCTTCCTGCTGAATTGCCCGATGCGCACGATCCAGCCCGAAAAGCAGCCTGCGCTTGTTAAAGAGCTCTGTCTCCGGCGAGTTCAAATATTTTGGCATGCCATCGTCCAGCACCCGCCCGCCAAAGGCCACCACGCGCCCCCGTTCATCCGCGATTGGAATAATCACGCGGTTGCGGAATCGATCATAGATTCCCTCGCCCTGCTGACGTTCCGACGCCAGACCCGCCGCCAGAAGATATTCCTGCCGCACGCCGCGCTTCCTGAACGCCGAGCAAAGCTTGTCCCATGCATTCGGCGCGAAGCCCAGCTGGAATTCCTCTATGGTTTCCGATGTAATCCCGCGGCCGGCCAGATATGCCTTCCCCTGCTCCCCATAGCGCGTCATCGTAAGGCAGTTATGGAAAAAATCCTTGGCCATCTCATTGACTTTCCGGAGATCTTTCCGCTTCTGTTCCCGTTTCTGCTCCTCCGGCGACTGCCGCCTTTGAGGCACGGGAATACCGAGCTTTTCCGCCTGCAGCTTGATGGCGTCGAAATAGCTCACATTTTCCATGAGCGAAATGAACTTGAAGACATTGCCGCCCGCATGACAGCCAAAACAATAGAAAAAGCCTTTGTCAGGAACAACAGAAAAGGACGCTGTCTTTTCCTGATGGAACGGACAACATCCCCAGTAGCGTCCGCCCTTCCGTTTCAGTGCTACATAAGAGGATACAACCTGCACGAGATCCGACTGGGCGCGCACTTGCTCGACAAATTCATCCAAATCTGCCCTGCTCATGCCAGCCCGCCTTTCCATATTCTGCATCTATCGTTCATCTGTAGCATTTTTCTGATTCGCTGTTCTGAAGAAAAATCCTGCTTGCAATGGAAATTTTTATCTAACGCCTATACTTGCACAGTTTCTGACTGCTCCACAAGTTCAAAATCCCCATCATCGAGCATCATCCAGACTTCGTCGGATATGCCTGAATCCTGAAGAACGCGCTCCACATTGTGTTTATCGCTATTCTCGTAAAAAGCCTCTGCATCCTGCTGACTCTGACCGCCCTGCATCTTGCGGCGAATCAGACGATCCTTGAGCAGCTCCGGCTCCGAACGAATCAGGACGCTGTAATCCGCAAAAACCCGCACATTGGTCCAGCGCGCATCTTTCAAAAGCAGCCAATTCCCCTCCAGCAAGATAATTTCCGCATCCACCAATTCAGCCTCCGGCACAACATCGTGGAGCTGGCGGTCATAAACAGGCCACATGGTCTCCTTGCGCCGTACAGCCTGTATTTTCGATTGCATCACTCCCACATCAAAGGTCTCGGGCGCCCCCTTGATGGACTTCATATCGATAACCTCACCGTCCCTCAGCACAGAATGGGACGCAAGATATTCGGCTGAATAGTGGAACCCGTCCATGCCTACCGCTTTTACATTCAGAATATTCTGCTGCTCTTGAGAAAGCTTTTCCAGGAACTGAGCCAGCGTGCTCTTCCCCACCGCAGGCGGCGCTGCCAGAAATGCGATGATTCTGCGTCCCATGCATCCCCTCAGATCCGTTAATCGTCTCAGAAATGGCAAAAACACGTTCTTTATCGTCTGCTCATTATATCTTACCTTCTGCGGCAAGCCATTGATGACCATATCATAATATTTCCAACGTTTCTCTTCCATAAATGAATACCTCCGATAGTCGTATAGAACTCCACGCGAAATACCATTTCACGTCCCTAACAGGACCAACTTCGTGTCGCCATGGCCTTATGCACTACGTTCCAAGCTTTATATTGTGCATTGCGTATTTTTTTGCGTTCTCCAACGAACTCATACAGCAATCATTTTACTTTCTCCACTTGCAACTGTCAATCCTGCCAAACGAAAGAAAAAATTGGGGTGGAAGGAACGATTTGAATATCATGTGGATCACCATCATTCAATTTGGATTCCCGATCGGAACTGTATCGCCTCCCCTATGTGTTTGTCAGCGATGATATCGGATTTGTCCAAATCCGCAATCGTACGGCTCACCTTGATCATCCGATCATAGGACCGCGCTGACAGGTGCAGCTGATTGAAAATCTGCTCCAGTACGGATTGTGCGGATTTCGTCATGGGGCAGAATTTCCGGATCTGGGCATGATTCATTTGTGCGTTGGAAAAAATATGGCAGCGCCGGAATCGTTCCAACTGGAGTTCCCGCGCAGCAACGACACGTTTCCGTATCTCAGCCGAGGATTCTGCTTTTTGTGCAGAGCTTAAATCCTTGTATTCCACTCTCGCCACATGCACATGAATATCAATGCGGTCCAGAAGAGGCCCTGAAATCTTTCTCGTATAGCGCTTGATCTCATTCGGTGTGCATTCACAGGTATGATCCGGATCTCCGTGCCACCCGCATGGACAACCGTGCGTGGAATAATACGAAATATTAAAGTTCGCTGCATTACGTTTAGAGGGAAGGCTACAATTAACATTTTTATTCTTTGCCCTTCCATTATATTCAATGGTCGAAGTATCATTGAATTTGAAATAACTTTTTACCTCAACCTTCCCCTTTTCATTCGTGAAGACCTCAATGCGGTTCACCAATGTTCGTACAATACTTCTCTTTAACTCCTGCGTTAATTCGCCGGAGTTTATTTTTTCCTTTAATTTGTCTAGGATTTCTTCTGCCACTTCGACCTTAGCGAAAATTTCCTCTTTCTGGTGGGTCAGTTCCTCCAGTCGTTCTTCTAATCGTTTACGGTTTTTGTTGATTGTCTCTATCTGTGCAGTAACATCATTCATATCAATCAAGCCTGCCGTATATAGCTGCACCAATCGCTTCTTCTCCATAGTTTCTTGGTTGAGCTGTTTCTGTATCGCTTGTACCTCGTCCTCGCTCTGTCCATTGGCAGGACGATTCTCTTGGATTGAAGCGCATACCACTTTGGGATTGTTGATATACATAAGGCATTGCTCCCATATCCAATCATCAATCCAGTCCATGCGAATAGCCTTTGACGAACATTTTGGATGATTCATGCCTCTGTAATGACTGTTTTTTGAGCATCTATAATAGGAATAGTATTTCTTCCCCGATTTCGTGGCATGTGAGCCGCTTCCCTGATAGGATGCTCCGCAGTTTTTGCACTTAATCAAGCCACGAAGCAAATAGATTCCGTCATGTTTCGCATTCCGAAAAGCGTCCAACTGATTGCACCTCAATGTCTGCTGCGCCTTTTCCCATAGTTCCTCAGACACTATGGCAGGAACCGTTCTCTCTATCGTCTCCCGTTTGCGTGAAGCACGCTTCCCATACTGGTGAATACCCTTATATGTCGTAGATACAATCATATTGCGTATGCGGCCTGCGAGCCAGTTTCCGCTTACATGCTTGTGCCTTTTCCCCGTAATGCCATGCGCCACATACGCCGTAGGTATGTGCAGAGCATTCAGATGCTCTGAAATCTCAATCGTGGATTTCCCTTCGTTTCCGCACATATCATAAATCAATCGGACAACATCAGCTTCGCTCATATCCGAGTTCTTCATGGGCTCATTGTTGATTTCCAAGTATTTATCCTTGTTCTTGATGTAGCCAAACGGCACGATGCCGCCGAGCCATATTCCTTCCTTCGCTGCCCGGTTGGCTCCGAGCCACATACGCTCCAAAATGTTTGAACGGTCCAAGTCTGCCACGCCCGCCAGTATCGTTAAAAGGAACCGTCCTGACGCATCGGAAGTATCAAATGGCTCCGTCATAGATTTTGTCTGTACGTCGGCGTTCTCCAGATCGTAGACCGCATTCAAAATGACACGGGTTGAACGTCCCAGACGATCAAGCTTATACACCAGAACCGTATTGAACATATGCTTTCTGGCATCCCGTATCAGTTCGGAGCCTGCAGGACGATCCTGCAAAGGCAGCGTCCCCGTGATGCCATCGTCCTGATATATCTTCACAATATGGATGCCATTCAAGTCGCAATACCTGTGAGCAAATTCTATCTGAGATCCAATCGTGCCACGGTCTGCCTGTTCATCTGTCGATACTCGTGCATATATGGCAACCTTTACAGGCATGTTTTGGAAGTTCACCTGTCATCCCCCCTACCCTTTTGCTTCTCTATGGACTTTTTCAGATTTATGTACTGTCGGACTTCGCGAGAGTAAAAAGGTCTACTTTTTTTCTGCAAGCAATTTTGCGGTGCTCTCGTCCATGTTACCTTTTTTGAAATCCACATAATCCATAAATTGTGAAACCTCTGCGACCATTGCATCATCGGACGTCGCTAAGCGTTTCAGGATGCGAGCCTTTTCGGGTGATATATTGCTTGTCTCTGGCTTCTTGATATCAGACATGCCAAGCAAGTAGTCTGTTGTCACATCATAAATCTTTGCAATTTTTTTGAGTGCCTCCAGGTCAATGCCTCTGGTTCCCAATTCCCATTGTGATAGCGTAGCCTGTGCAACGCCAAGCATTTCGCTTAACGTACTCTGGCTATGCTTGTGTTCTTTCCGTAGTTCCGTGATTCGTGAATTTTTCATATGATTATTCCTCCCAGCAATATTTTACCTCATTTTGAAATAAATTAAAAGTAATTTTTCTCATTTTATTTCATTTTGAGTTGACTTATTACCGGAATCTATATAATATAGCAGTATGAGGTATATGAAATCAAAATTATCTCATTTTGTGATATTCTTTTGTTTAGGGGGTAATCGTATGAGGATGTGGTTGCGGGTGCGTCGTGTAGAGAAATCTCTGTCGCAGGCACAGGTCGCAAAAGAAGCGAACATCTCCCAAACCCATTATTCCAATATCGAAGCCGGTGATCGCACACCGTCAGCCAGCGTTGCGAAGAAGATTGCGGCCACCCTTGATTTCACAGATTGGTACAGGCTTTTGGAAGATCCGCAGAATGCAAGGTGATGCTTTATGAAAAACGCAACCATCCAAGCGGTTTACGGTTCAACGCCGGACAGCGAAATCTTTGCGGAATTATGTCGTATTGTCTTAGGGCGTGAGGTTTCGTTTATTGACAAGCATCCATCCATTCGGCAGGCGGCATCAGGGAATGAAGGCAATCTTTCTGCACAGGAAACATCGGAATCCCCCATCGGTCTGCAGGTCGCTGAATCGCCTGCCGAACAGGGACTACAAAGCCGTGTGCTATGATTTCCAAACGGAGCAAGCATAATGAATTCCCGGAACCTTCCAGAAGCACGGCTCGATACGCTTTGGATTCACAGATGGATATACCTGCAATAAGCCGCTTCCATTGGACGGCTGCAACTTGTATCATACGAAAAAATAAGCAGCGGCAGGATGCCACTGCAGAACATGGCACTAACGATGATGGCGCAAGGTATATATTGCACCATCATCTTATTATATGAAGGAAATAATGTATGAAAACGAATGACGAGCTTCAAACATATTCCAAAACGGTGCTTGAAAAAGGCTATGGCGTTGTGGGAAAAATCGTCATGCAGGACAGGCGCCTGCCAATCGGGGCAAAATGTCTGTATGCGTATCTTTGCACCTTCGGCTCTGTTGCTTATCCAAGCCGTGAAAAAATCTGCTTTGACCTACAGATCAACAAAGACACCTATACGAAGCATATGAAGTTTCTTAGGGCATACGGCTATGTATCTGTGGAACAAGTACGCGAAGAAGGGAAATTCGTTCGCAACCGATATACCATCAATTCAGCTCCCAAGCCGGAGAAATTCGGGTCTGCGGAAATTACTTCGGAATCGCCTGCGAAAAATCCGTGTCCGAAAAAATCAGTCCCGGCTGCCTCATGTCCGAAAAAATCGGACACGGAAAAATCGGATATAGTTCCATCGGACACGATAATTCCAGACAATAATAAGACAACAACCAATATTACAAGCCTTAATAATATCAATCCTCAAAAGACAACAACAAACAATGACCTGCTTGTTGTTGGAAAATCCTACGGCATAGCAGCTCGTGTCATGCAGAAATTCATAGCGGAATACGGCAGGGATGCCGTGGAAAAGGAATTGAAGCTCCTGCAAAAGTCGATGGCAAGAAATCCTGGCAAGATATCCAATGCAGGCGGATGGCTCCACACAGCACTACGGGAGGGCTTCATGGACAGCGAGGTAACCCTCTTGGATGAGAAGGAAGCGCAACGGGCCGAGACGCGAAGGAAAGTCAAGGAAATCGAGGAACAGCTTTCGCGACAAATAGCAATGGATCGCGCATTGAACCCGCCAGTACCTCTGGAAGAAAACGAATTCTACCAGACCTATCTGAAGCACAAGGAGAAATTACGACGTGACGAAAATCGAACAGCTACAACGTAGGATTGCGGAACTGGAGGCCGAAAAGCAAAACTGGCTGGATGAAAAAGTGTTCACCGTCCAGCAGATCGTCCAGAAAGAGCCGGAGGACTATCCGCTCTTGAAGCAGCGCGTGAAGGAACTGGAAAGAGAAAACCGCAAGCTCGAAAAAATCATAAGGTATGGAAGCATCTCATCCGTGGCGGGGCTGATAGATGATTTCGAGATATCCGCGAAGAAGTCTCTGGGCAAGCTTTCGGCTGAACTGAACTTCTATTTCATGAACACAGAGGAACGGGATGCACTGAAAAAGTTCATTGCATACCTGCAATTTGTTGAGCATGAGCTGCAGCAGTTCCTGATGGAAGGTGACGGGAATGAAAACTAATTTTGGTATCAAAGTGAAATCGCTTAGGGAAAAGTATGGCATAACGATGGAAGATGTTGCCAACGGCACGGGAATCAGCCGCTCCACCATCTCCCGTTGGGAACACGGTCATTCCATCCCGAACTCATTTCGGACGATCCGCCTGCTGGCAGACTTCTTTCATGTGCCTCTCCATTACTTCCACGACGAGGAAGATATCCTGCAGGACAGCCCTCTCCTGCGGTCCCTCATGGAGCGTGTGGAACGACTGGAAAAGCTTCTTCAGGTGGATGCCCATAATGGGCAAGATAAACCTTAAATATAATACTTTTGTATTAAATATAATATAAAAGTATTATATTTATATTGTATTTTGGCTCAAAATGAGGTATAATAATACTTGGGAACAGGAGAGCAATCAAGCTTTCAGCCCAAATAACAAACGGAGGTAGCTATTATGAAAACTTATTCGTTCATTAACAAAAAAGGCGGCGTTGGAAAAACCACCATTGTCATCAACACGGCCTACGCACTCGCCAATCGGTACGGCGCCAGAGTTCTTGTAATCGACAACGACGACCAAGGCAATGATACGGACTTCTTCGGCGTGGAAGCTGACTGCAATCTTGCGGATATCATGATGAATACCGTCAGCATCAAGGATGCAATCAAGCACACACGATATGAGAACATTGATATCATCCCTGCAGATATCGACCTTGCTTCCGCAAATGTGGACATCATAAAGGAAGACCTTTCCGACAACCTGCTCCTGCAGAGATCCTTGCAGGAAGTCGCAGATATGTACGATATCTGCCTGATTGACAACCCTCCGCGCATTGACAGCCTCACCGTTGTCAACAGCATTATCGCTTCGGACGAGGTTGTTGTTGTCAGCCTTCCTGATGTATTCAGCGTTTCGGGCGTCAAGCAGATGATATCCCTGATAGAATCCGCCAAGCAGTTCCGACCGAATCTCAAATATCGCGGCGTTGTCCTCAATATGGCTTCTTCCGATACGGAGAGCGCCAACATGATTGAACGCCTGAAAGGCATCAGCCCCATCTTCAAGACACGGCTCCGCAAAACCGACAACTACAAGGTGCGGGTGCGCACGGCAACGGCAAGACAGCAGAGCATTTATGAGTATTCGCCCCGTTGTGGATTCGCACAGGATTTAGTCAAATTCACGGATGAACTTCTCAACATGGAGGGATAGCATATGAAGAAACAGCCAAAGAACCTGCTCAACAAGCTTCTGAACGCCAACGTGCAGGAGAACAGCATTGCAAAGATGATTAGCGTCTACGATATGGTGCCGAATCCCGAAAACCATTACGGAATCCGCGAAGTCGAAAAGCTTGCGGCGCAAATCCGAACCACGCGCAATGTCGAGCAGCTTACCGTCAAAGCGGTCGATGATGGCAAGTATATGATTATCTCCGGGCACCGGCGCCATGCAGCCGTCCTCATGCTCCTGGAATCAGGATGCAGGGATGTCGGGCCTGAACTTTCCTGCAAGGTCGTGTCATTCTCCGCTATCGGGAACAAGACAGCCGCGGAAGTGGAAAAGCAATATCTCATTACCGCGAACAAGGGACAGAGAAGCTACGAGACGGTTGACGAGCAGCTTTGGGAGATTGATACGCTTCGCCCCATCGTCAAAAAGGACTATGACGAAGAACTCAAGAACGGCACAACAAGCGGCGCTTTCCGCAAATATTTCGGTGAATATCTGGGGATATCTTCCAGCGCATTGCAGAGGCTTGAATCCCTTCGCAATCTGACGGAATCCATCCGCAAGGATATTGACGATGGCATCATCACAGTGACAGCGGCGGCTGAACTGGCAGGACTGGAACAGGACAGGCAAACCGAGATTGTGAAAGCTCTTAAAGCTTCAGGAACAGAGCTGACCGTCAAGGCAATCAAGGAATTCAAGCACGCCTCCGAGCCGCCTGCTCCCACCGTGGAAGCACCCAAGGAAGAAGAACTTCCGACCCATGTTGCTCCTTCCATGCCGACAGAGGAAACACCAAAGCAGGAGAACCCGACTGCCCCGACACCGCAGGAGCCGATTGCGTCCGTCCCGGAGGAAACGCAGGACGAGCCGACAAACAAACCTCCGAAAGCGGAACCGACCAGCACCGAGGAAATGCCTGACAGCCCGCAGGGCGAGCAGAAAGAACCTGTTGCCTCCCCTGCCGAGGAAGCGCCTCCTGTCCCGCAGGAGACAGATGAAACCGTCAGGCGCAATGCAAAGGAATGGGTGCAGGAGAAACTGCAAGCCGACCTGAACTTTGCAAAGGAACAGCTTGCTTCCAATGTCAGCGACAGCGGCTATTGGGAAGCCTGCATCAAATATGTGGAAAAAGCATTGAGCGCACTGGACTGAATGAAACGCTATGACATATAGGATGCCCCTTTCGGGGCCTCCTATATGTCATGGTGTTTCCGTGCTTTTCCACTCAGGGGGTGATTGCTTGAAAAAAATGGTGCTGATTCTGGCTTTGCTTCTGTCCATTTCCTCAACCGCATGGGCGGAAAGCATCCCCGTGACCTCGCCCTACGGGTGGCGGATCGACCCCATCACGGGGGATTTTTGCTTCCACAGCGGTGTTGACTTAGGCTATGACTATGGCTCTGAAATACCTGCGCTCTTTGATGGGATTGCCGTCATAGCAGGAGATTTGAATGACGGCTATGGGAACCAAGCGCTTCTCTATCATCCGCAGATAGACGCTTATACGCGCTACGCCCACTGCGCGGCTCTCTATGTCAGCGCAGGGCAAGCCGTGAGCGCAGGAAAGATCATAGGCATTGTGGGAAGCACAGGCAAATCCACGGGGCCGCATTTGCACCTGGAATATATCCCGAACACAGAAAGCGGTTACCAGTACGCCAATCCTCTGCTGCTTTGGCAATAACACAGAAGAAGGAGGAATGCAAAATGAAACCGGAGGATATGACACGCATGGAGCTGATAGACCATATCAACGATATCAAACGTGATATCCAGTCATGGCACAGACTGGCAAAAAAATGGACACAGGAAGAAAACCGTTTTTCAAGCATGGCGGAAATCTATCATGACGGCTATCACCATGGAATCGAATACGTGACACGGAATCTTTTGGACTCCAAATTCGATTGAGGGAGAAACCCAATGCAAAAGACATTCAATAAGACGAAGCCAACGCTCCGCATGGATATCGCTCGAAGGTCGGTCTATCGGTATTTTGCGGCACAAGGCACAGACAGGGATATCTGGAACTATTGCAGGCAAAATATGAGCCATGCCAATATGGTGCGCCTTTCCATGAGGATCCTGAAGGAACGCTGCGAGAACAGGCTGATTGAATGCCTGATTGCAGAGCAGGACAAGGACATGCAGAAATTCATTGTGCGTAAGTTCAAGCACGAACTCCCTGATATCTCCATCGCAATGGAACTGCACGTCCATACCATGTGCCTCGTGAAATGGAAAAAGAGATTTCTTGGAGATGTTTCGACAATACTTTTTTTCAGGCTTCCACGGGATATGACGTTTTCCCTTCCGATGCTGAAAACCCTGCTCCATGCGATAGAGGTAAGCCTTCGGTATTACCGTCTTTATTGCATGGAGCTGGTTGACCCTGCGGCAGTCGGCATATTGGAAAAGCAAAGGAACGCCTACCGCAGTATGTATTCGCATCTCTTGCGGATTGCGGCTTCCGATACGTCGGACGATATCATGGACCAGATCGTAAAGACCAAGCTGGCCCACCGTTTCGCCTCGGTCGCGGAACTGGCGCGGCTTTCGGGCTATGCCACCGGCACCGTTTCGGGGAAAATCAACGCCTTCCTTCGGCAGTATGAGATTTCCTCCCCCCACCGTGCTGACAAAAAATCGGGATGCCCATAACGGGCATCCCGATTTTTTCTAAAACAAGCAAAGCTGCACAGGAACCTCACGCTTCGGGGGATTCTTGAAGCGTCTCAGCCTTTCCAGTCGTTCCTTGGCGCAGTATTTTCCATCTGCCGCCAGAAAGTCCTCCGAGACTTTCACAGGGGTTTCTTTGGAAAAGACGGAAGGCGTCTTGAAATGAAACTCTCTGCAAAGTTCTTCTAGCTTCCCCTTGTAGTAAATGATGTGGTTTCGGATAAGGTTCAAATTGGTTCCATCTGCCCAAAACGGGTCATTGCATCCAGTTTCATAAACATCCTTCCAGTGCTCAAACGCCTTCTGTAATTCCTTCGTCATCGTTTCAAGTTCCATGGCAGGACTCGGTTTCCTCTTTGCCACGCTGTTGCCTCTCCCTTCATAAACAGGCAGGAGAGCCTTCTCCCCTGCCTGCCCGTTCCAATCCCTTTAAGCGGCGTTCCCCGCTTTCTTCGGTGCGCTCACGAATTCGACAGAATTGGCAACAACTTCCGTCACATAACGCTGAACCCCTGCGCTGTCCTCAAAGCTTCTGACCTGCAAGCGTCCTTCCACGGTCACATAATGCCCTTTCCCGACATATTTCGCGCAGTTTTCCGCCTGTTTGTCCCAGACTACACACGGAATGAAATCCGCTTGCGGCTCCCCCTCCTTTGCATATGACTTTTTCACGGCAAGCGTGAATCTCGCGACCGCCTTCCCATTCTGTGTCCGATTCAAGCTGACATCCTTCGTCAAACGACCGCCCAATGTAACCTTGTTCATAATCAAATTCCTCCTGTCCAAATCAAAAACCATTCATCCAAGCAGGTAAAGCAACTGATAGTTTTTTGCGCTCCTACGGGCGACCGCCCACCTGCATCCCTTCCAGCGAATGAAGGGCAATCCCGATGCCGTCTTGCGAACCACCCTTTCTATCGGCTTCCACACGCCAATTTTGTTTTGTTCGGGCTTGTCCTCCCGAATCCAGACCTGCTCCTTTTTCATCTGATAACCTTCCTTTCCTCTTGCGCTCTACCGAACCTCGCCAAAAATTTTCTTTTTTTTGACAGAGCGAGCGCACTGACAGAGGACAGTTTCGCAGGGGCGCGGAGCGGCCAAAGGCTTTACCCTTGCGAAACTGTCTGGCGGAAGTAAGATGAGCGCCGACAAAAAAAAGACGCTTTCATGGTTTTCCGAAGGAAAACCGGCCTTATCGGTCAAGCGAGCCGCGCTCCCCGCGAGCTTGACGTGAGCGAAGCGAACCAAAAAAGCGCGAGTGTGCTCCATCTCGCGCCTTTTTTGTTGGAATCTATTTCGTATTGTCCTTGAAATATGTTTTGCGTTAGGGATTGAAGCCCGAAGGGCGGAGACGGTGCAGGCGGCTCCGCTTGCGAAAGCCCGTCCCGAAGGGAACGCCCAAAAACCGCGCCTTTGAACCAGGGGCAACCTATGCAATGTCGTTAAGCTAAGGGACAAATGACAATCCCCTAACCTAATGCCGTTAAGCACTGTAGGCTTTCGCTGGCTTCCAGGCAGCCAATCACTTCACCCCGGGGAACTTCTCTTTGGGGGTTTTCATGAGCTCAAAAAATCAGTCGGCTGGGACCTGAGTCCATCCCAGGAAACCTCTCCTTGAGGACCTTCATAAGCTCAGCCTGGGAGAATTCCTTGCCGGTGGAAATCTGGGTGTAGGTATTGTCCTTTAAAAGGCCGCCTTTGTCATGGGACTCAAAGCCCAGTCCCTTGAGGGCACCCCGCATGCTGTCAAAGTTCACTCCGCCGATGTCGTTAAACACATTCTTGTTCCCGGCCTTCTCCAAGAATCCGGCCAATTCCATGCTCTGGAGATAAGTCCCCCCCTGCTACCCCTTCCAGTTTCTGGTCGCTCAGCTTATAGCGCGAGAATACAGGTTCTATGGCGGCCCCTGCTGCTACCCCTTCCAGTTCCTGGTCGCTCAGCTTGCGGTTTGCGAATTTCTTGTTATCCATGATGAATCTCTCCTTTGTGAAATCCTTTGTTCACACCTCTCCATACTTTATATCGTCCGGGAAGGGAAAGTGTTAATGGAAATAAAAAAGATTTTTATTTTTTTAGCTTTCCATCTTCTTTCCGAAGCCTGGCCAGCCTATGCTTCTCCTGCTCGATGACCTGACGAATGATCAGGGCGTGGCCGTAGGCTTTTTCCCGGGCCTGCCCTTCGGCAAGGAACTTTGGCGACTAAGGATGCTCCTTTTCCCTTATCAGATAGAGCTTCACGGAAAACTCGTTCCTAGTGAGGGCATCTGCCCCAAGGGCTCGAAGAGCCAGGCAGATAGTTCTTCCTTTCCCGATGGCTCCATGCGGTAGTAGGTCTTGGTCATCTTCTCCACTACGGTGCCTTCGTAGGAGGCAATAAGCCCCGCTTCCTCCATCCGCTTCAGCTCCATTGACCGCCTTTTTGTCATACCAAGTTTTATGCGCACGGGAAATCACCTCTTAAATATTCTTCAATATGCCGCAAATACCGGCTTTATAACGCATTGAGACTTGCCTAACTAAATGACATTGGCAGCCTATGTCCTCCCTGACGGCATGGGCCGCCCCGTTGCCGGCAAAATGCACCTTCCATGAAGAACCGTATAAATTCCGTCCTCCCCCATTCCTTATAATACAGAGAGAATCAGAGGGAGGTGCTGCCTATGCTGAATCCAAGCAAAAACGTAAAAGCACTGCTCGGAACCCTATCTGCTATCCTCTGCCTTGAATGCGCGACACAGATAACACCCGGCGAGTATTTTATCTACAACCATACGCCAAGCATCCCAACAGGCATCTATCTGGAACTTCCCAAGGACCGTCTTGAAACAGGCGACATCGTAGGCTTCGACCCGCCAGAGGAAATCCATATCCTCGCCATAGAGAAAGGATGGATTCCAGAAAACGCCACCATGATGAAGGAAATCGGAGCAACCGAAGGGCAAAGCTACGAACGGACAGACAACAACGCATTCTATGCAAACGGCAGCTACATCGGGCAGGTCATAGAGCAGGACAGCGCAGGGGACAAAATGCCGGTCATTCCCCAAGGAAAGCATATCGTCCCGAAGGGCCACATCCTCCTGATATCGAGGAACCCCTATGCGTTCGACGGCAGGTATTTCGGCACGATCCCAAAAGAAAGCATCCGGTTCCGCGCTGTCCGCATCTTCCCCTTCTGGACGGAATGAAGAATCGTATAAATTGCGTTCCGCAAAAAAAGGTAAGATGAAACTGTTGTGCAGAAAGGAGGCGCAGGATGCACCCTGAACCATCAAAAGCTTTTCTGAAATCCCTTATCCCGAAACTTCTTCCCGTCCTCCTTGCAACGGAGGCGGCTCTTTTTGCCTATTACGAAATCGTGGATATCCCGAAATCCCTGCAGGAAGAATTCGATCAGATGGAAGCGCAGGAAGCAGGCGTCAACGCGGAACTTCACGCTCTTGACGCATTTCGGGAGGAACATATTTACGCATATGAGGCGCTTGCCGCCATGCTTGCGGTCAAGCCAGCCGCGATCCGGTTCGGTGCGCTCAATTTCGGTTCCGGCACATGGCTCCGTTTCGAGCTTATGAGCCCGCAGGCATCTGAAATCGACAGCTACATCCAGACGCTTGCCGCAAATGACTGGTTCCGCTCCATCCACATCGTGAGCAGGACGAGGCAAGGCGGCATGGAGATTGCACTGGTGGAAATCAGGAGGCCGGAGTGAAGCAATATAAGATACAGGCACTTTTCTTGGCGCTTGCCTTGCTTGGCGGCGCACTTATCCATCATGCGGCAGGACTGGCTGCGGAAACCAGGATGCAGGCTGCCGCCATGCAGGAACAGATCCAAGCTTTCAACCAGAAAGCAATCGCTGTCAATCAGGAACCGTACCGCCCCGTCACAAAGAAGCAGTCTGCAGACGTTCAGCAGCGGCTTCTTCTAAAGGTGCAGCAATACGGGCTCTCCCTGCATGGCGTGAAGAATGTCCGGAACGACGCATACGGCGTGACCTATGAACTGGATATTTCCGGCACATGGGAAGGAACCGCGCATCTACTTGAGGACTTCCACGTGCAGGATGCCCTGATTGGCATGACTTCCCTTTCGATGGGGGTGGAACACCATGCTGTCCATACCGTCCTGCGATACAAGATCTACACAAAAGATTAGGAGGAAACCTATGATGCTATCCCTTGTCCTGCTGAGCATGGCGCTCCTGGCAGGCATGATCGTCCAGTATTTCACCATCCGCAAGCTCTACAAGACAGTGTTCGTTCAGGGAGAATATTTCCGTGCATGGGTCGAGGCGGATATGAGACGTATGGAAAGGAGCAACGGGCATTGAAAACCGGCATCAACGAAATTCCGCTCAAACCCACACAATACGCCTACGATCCGAATGGCGGCGAGCATATTTTTTGGGAAAAGGATCTTCCTGAAGGTTGGCGAAGGAAATACGTTCCTGCCAGTCCCTACGAGCGCATGAAGCACTTCCGTGCTCCTCTGGCTGTTGCGGCGCTTGCCGCGCTTGCATTGTGGGGATGCGGTGTTTTCTTCCATACGGCGGCGCCTCCCGTTCCCGAAACAGCCGAAGATGCCCATTATGGGCATCCCCAACGGATTGACATTGCCCAAATTGATCCATTTTCCCTTCCGGAAACGGCACAGGAAGCAGAACCCACAGAACCAGTCCGGCAGATCCCCGTGATTCCTGCCGCACAGCCAAAGCCAAACCTTCCTCCGCTTCCGCAGATTCCTGTGCGGACGGAAGCAAAAGAAGCCGCACCGACCGAGAACTATCAGAGCAAGATCGCTTTCATCGGCGGTGACGGCATCCCGCAGGACAGCAGCAAATAACACGGAAGGAGGAACTCAAGACGGATACGGAAAACATGCTTGCACATGTGGACAGACTTTGCATCGAATTCGACCGAGGGATGTTCGTGGAAGAAATCCTGAATCTTGAATTCGATGGCAGCGTCAAGGAATGCGCGAAGGCCATCGGCATGGCCCCTGCCTATCTCCATGATCTAATCTACCACACCAGCAGGAAAGCAGGAAAGATCAACCTGACGCGCATCCTCCGCTATTGCGTGAGGACAGGAAAAGATCCCATGCGCTACATTGTAAAAATCCAATAAAAGGAGGATCCATGTGAATATCAAGGAATTTTTCAAGGGACCGCAGCAGTACACCACGCAGGAACCGACGGATCCCTGCGAATACGGGCGCTCCGTCTGGGACAAGCGCGAAGGCGCGGTCATTGTCCAGAACCATAACCTCCGGCTCCTGACGCTTGCGCTTGCAGGTGCCTGCGTCGTTCTTGCAGGAGGGCTTGTTTTCCAGTCCATGAAGTCCACCATCGAGCCATATGTCATTGAGGTGGACAGGAGCACAGGCGAGGTCAAAAGCGCAGGCGTCATGTCGGAAATCCAGTACACCCCGCAGAACGAGGAAATCGAATACTTCATCGGGCAGTTCATCCTGAACACCCGATCCCTGCCGCTGGATCCCGTGGTCTATAAGCAGAACTGGTCGGAAGCCTATCATTTCCTGACAAGGGACGCAGCCACCAAAATGAGCGCTGAAATCAAGCAGGACAAGATAGCAGAGAACTTCGGAAAGCAGACCGTTCAGGTGTCGATTGTCTCAATCCTGCCTGTGGACGGCAGCAGCGGCTCCTATCAGGCACGATGGAACGAGGAGGTCTTCATCGTCGGCTCCGGCGAGAAGGAAGTCATTCCCATGACAGGGGTGTTCACGACCATGACAATCCCTGCGAAGGACAAGGAAACCCTGCGGGTCAATCCCTTGGGGATCTACCTTTCTGACTTCAACTGGCAGAAGGACACCACGGTACAGAACACCAAAAAGTAACAGGGGGAATGAACGTTGAAACCAAGTCTAAAAAAACGCATCCTGACAGGCATGACGCTTGCCTGTCTCGTCCTGCCGTCCGCATCCTTTGCGGCGGAGCAGGAAACGCCTGCACAGGAAACGCAGCAGGAAGAAAGTTCCCGTGAGAAGAAACTGCAGGCGGAAATCAAGGAGCTGCAGGCGCAGATCGAGGAACAGAGCCGCAGGCAGAACGAGCTTCTGGACGAGATCGACCGCCTGCAATGGGAACAGGAGGCCATGATAAACGCACAGGAGAAATCCTATTCCTACCCCGCAAACAGCAATTTCCTTGTGAGGCCGGAACCAGACGCTGACGAGGGCTATTTGCAGGATGCCATCAATGCACAGGGCGATTCCACCATGGTTTTCGCCTATACACCGTCACAGCTCTATAAAATCTATTGCAAACTGAACTACCTGACAGACATCTGCCTGAAGGACGGCGAGCAGATCACGTTTGTCGGCGGCGGCGATACGGGAAAATGGATGCTGGATGCGTCCACCGTGGAAGGCACGCCGCATCTTTACCTGAAACCCATTGCCAAGGGCGCAAAAACGAACCTCATCATCAATACGACGCACCATACCTATCAGGTGCTATGCGAGGAAAGCGATTGGTACAACCCCATCATCAAATGGTCCTATGGCACGGAGGAAATGAAGGCAAGCCTCCAGATGGCCCGGCAAAATGCGCAAATGAGCAGCGGCACCGTGACGGGCCTTGAAAACCTGAACTTCAATTACAGCATTTCCGGCGATGCCGAATGGAAACCGTCGGAAATCTTCGATGACGGGAAAAGGACGTGGATCAAGTTCCGAAAGCACAATGCTGCGATGCCTGTCCTCTTCGTCCGCGAACCTGGGAAAAAGGAAGCCATGATCGTGAACTACCATACGAAAAATGACTG
Source organism: uncultured Veillonellaceae bacterium (assembly GCA_902785705.1). GTDB lineage: Bacteria > Bacillota > Negativicutes > Selenomonadales > Selenomonadaceae > UBA9786. The sequence goes on along the minus strand of CACZZN010000015.1, from coordinate 5,135 downwards.
CATCGTAATTGACCGCACATTCCAGAAAGCGGAGCTTCGCTTGGGCAAGGACATCGTGAAGATCACGGCGGAGAGGTGACGGGCATGGAAAAACTCTCCGAAATACTTGAGTCCTTTCGGCGCAGGTTCCGCAAGGACGATGCGCCGGAGGAAAACTTTTCTATGGCGGACGGCGTGGATGATACGGTCTACGGCATCAACCGCAAGGTTGTCTACTCCATCATCGGCGTGATTGTTGTTGCATTCATTTCCTTCTCCTATTTCAGTTCCTCCGATACGGAACAGCAGAAAGTTCCCCGAACCAAGCAGGAAGAACCTGCCAATAAGAACCAGATGGAACACAAGGCAGGAATGCCTAACGATTACGCGCAGATGCAGCAGATGAACGCCAAGAAGACCGGCCAGACGCAGCCTGCTCCGCAGACCTCTCCGCATGTGACAGCGGCACAGAATCAAAATCCACAGCAGCCGCAGCAGCTTCCGCAGATACCGCAGAGAAACTATAGCAGCGCCTATGTGCCAACGGCAAGCGCTCCCGTGCAGGCGCCGCCTGTCCCCTCCCCTGTCGCGGAAAAGGAAAAGTATGCAGCGGCAATCTCCTTCAACATGGCGGCAAAGGAGAAAAAACAGGCTGCCGCCGGAACATCCGAAAGCCAGATGCTTGCCCCAACGAGCGCAGGAAGCCAGGTATCTGCCGCAACCATGATGGCGTCTTCGCCTGCCTATGTCCCGCTGACGCAGAATTCCCTGCAGGCAGGAACCGTGTTTCCTGCGGTCCTGCTCACGGGCATCAATACGGATATCGGCGGTCAGGTCATTGCCCAGATCGAGAGCAATGTCTATGATTCCCTGTCCGGCTCCATGCTGCTCATTCCTGCCGGAAGCCGTCTCATCGGGACGTATGGCAACGATATCCGGAACGGTCAGGGGCGCGTAAGCGTCACATGGGATGCGCTGGTGCTTCCCACGGGAGGCTCCTATGCCCTGAACGGCTCCATGATCGCAGCCGATTATGCCGGCTACGCAGGAATCTCCGGCAAGGTCAACAACCACACCGGAGGCGCAATCCGCGCAGGCGTGATAACGTCAGCGATTGCTGCCCTTGGCGCGATCGCGACGGGAAGCAACGATACACGGGCAGGCACCTATACCACAGGGCAGCTTGCACAGCAGGGCGCTATGAGCAACCTCATAAACTCTGCTTCCAGTATCTTCAATCAGAGTCTCAAGCAGAATCTGCAGCCTACCATCACGGTCAAGGCAGGCAGCGAGTTCAACGTGTATGTCACGCAGACGATTCAGCTTTCCCCATACACTTTTTATTGATAACGGGAGGATGCCCATTATGGGCATCCTCCTAACGCTAGGAGGGATTCCATGCAGGATAAGGAGAAACGCATCCGCAACGTCAAGATTTTCATGGGCGTGATGCTTGCGGCAGGACTTCTTGGAATGTTTGCAGCAACACAGGCGGTCGCATCTGACTGCGAATATGCGGATGCCCTTGGCGGCTTTCTTCCGGCAGGCGATTTCCGTATATACCCTCCCTATCGGTTTTTCCTTTGGGATTACCGGTTCGGGGAAGCCATGCCTGCCATCATCGAATCAGCCTCCCGCTGGCTTTATCTTTCGCTCATGGCAGGCTTCTTCCTTGCCGTCACGATCATAAAGCGCATGGAACCGCTGACTACCCACGGCGCGGCACGATGGGCTACGGCAAGGGATATCGAGCTCGCGGAACTTACGAACAATCCGGGCGTGATTGTCGGCGTGAACCCCTACAATGGGAAGCTCATGCGCGACGACGGGCCAGCCCATGTGTTTCTCATGTCCCCGACGCGAGGCGGCAAGGGTGTCGGCATCATCATCCCGACCTGCCTCACCTGGCCCCACTCCATCTTCGTGACAGATGTGAAAGGCGAGAATTGGGAATACTCTGCAGGCTACCGAAAGAATGTCATGCACCAGAAATGTATCAAGTTCGCCCCGTTGGAGAATGACGGCAGCTCCGCAAGATGGAATCCCCTTGCGGAGATCCGCATGAAAACCATCTACGAATCCGGCGATCTCGAGACCGTAGCAGGCATCCTCATCAATCCCAAGGGCGAGAACAAGGACAGCGACTACTGGCCGCAGGCAGGCAAGATTCTTCTGAAGGGCGCGATCCTCCACCATCTCTATCAGTTCGAGCGCGAGAACCGTCCCCTGCCGAACCTCACGAATGTCTTCACGTTCCTCTCGAACATCACGGATGCACTGGAAACCATGGCAACTTACCCGCATATCACGCAGCAGGAATTCCTGAAGGACAAAAATATCTTCCAGAAATGCTATGTGGACGATTACATCACGAACTTCGAGCCTTACGAAAAGGCAATCGAGGATCTTTTCCATGCGCCATGCCGGATCCGTTCCGTGAACGAACTGAAAGCGGAAATCAAAAAACGCCCTGTGAAGCGCAAGGTGGACGCCAGAAAGGAAGACCTGATCCTCAAGGCACAGGAGAAGGCAGAGAAGCTTGAAGCCAAGGCGCAGGCTGCTGAGGAAGCAGCACAGAAAGCCGCACAGGACGAACAGGACGCAAGGGATATGCAGGCGCAGGCCGAACGCGATGCCGAGTCCGCAGAGAGCGAAGAAGAACGCGACGAGATCGCCGGGCAGATCGTCGCGCTGATCAAGGAGGTCGAGAACTGCTCCGCCAAAGCCGAGCAGTTAAGCAGAAAATCGGAACAGCTTGCCAAGGAAGCGGAATACGCACGGAAGGAATATGACGAGGTTTCAGAGCAGTTCGAGGACGATGCGCCAAAGATTGACTTCGAGGCAGAGCCTTGGTGCTACCTTCTGGTTCATCCCAAAGTGCGCGAATGCGCGACCTCCATGCTTGATAAAGCCAAAGATGAGCTTTCCGGCGTCCAGTCCACGGCGGCAACCTGCCTGAATCTTTACAGCGACCCGATTGTTCAGGTCAATACCAGCACGTCGGATTTTCGTCTGCAGGATCTTCTCGATCCTGACCGCGAGGTGTCCTTCTTCCTTGTGATACCTCCGAATGATCTTGCGAAGCTCACCCCTTTGGTGCGTCTTTTGGTCGATCTGATGTTCAACCGCCTGATCCGTGACATGAAGAATGAGCATATCGAAGGTATCAAGCGCCAGCGGCTCCTTCTGATGCTTGACGAGTTCGCCCAGTTTGGCCGCTTCGATACCGTTGAGACGGCAATGGCGGTGTGCGCCTCCTACGGCATCAAAATGTGCATTGTAAGCCAGAACATTAAGCAAGTCAATAAGGCATATACGAAGGATCAGTCCATTCTGGGAAACTGCCATACGCAGATTTATCATACCCCGAATCCTGACGGCGCAGAAACGGCGAAGTATATTTCCGAGCAGCTAGGCAATGAAACCATCATCGTTGAGAACAAGAGCGACGGCGGCGGCGGTCTTTTCAAGGGTTCCATCTCACGCTCCGGCATAGCAAGGAAGCTCATGACGCAGGAGGAAGTCGCCGGAATGCCCTTCGAGCGCGAACTGGTCGTGACCGCGAGGAATCCTCCCATCTATGCCAGGAAACTGATTTACTACAAGGACAAGCGATTCAAGCGGCGTATCCTCCCGCCGCCGCTCTACAGCGATACCTGCGAGCGCATAGATTCCTTTGCGAAGCTCCATGCCATCCTCCGGCCGGAAATGGAAAGCCGTGCGGAGGCCGCTGCGAAAATCGCCAAAGCAAGGAAGGCAGCAGGAGACGATTGGAAGGAGGCAGCACCGCAGGAAGAACATGACGCTTCCGGTGAAATCCTGCATGATGCAGCCGATGGCACTGAAATAGACAAGACAGCAGAAGATCGGAAAGCCGGTTAGGAGGACAGAAAGAATGGAACATAAGGAAGAAGTCTTGAAGCGCGCAATGGATACACTGGAATTCACGATGGGCTTCGATATCGTGTCCTACATGCAGGATCCGGATATCACGGAGGTCATCGTGAATCCCGATGGCAAGATATGGGTGGATTCCTTCAAGAAAGGACACTACTGCACACAAAAAAATCTGGATCCTGAAAGAACGCGCCAGATCATCTATCAGGTCGCGGATATGAAGGGTACGGTATGCACCCTGGACTCTCCCATGCTGGAGGCCGAGCTTCCTGACGGGAGCCGCTTTCAGGGATATATTCCCGATGTCGTCTCCTCCCCTTCCATCATCATCAGGAAGCACGCCGTCTACGAAATGACGCTGATGGACTATGTAAAAAACGGCACCATGACAGAGCATCAGTACGATGCCATCATGGGTGCCATCAAGAGCCATAAAAATATCCTTGCAGCAGGCGGCACGAACACAGGCAAGACCACGTTTCTCAATGCCATATTGTCCGAAATCTCCTCGCTTCATGAGCGCATCGTGCTGATCGAGGATACGCCGGAACTACAATGCACGGCAGAAGATTATCTTGCGCTCCGCACCTCCGACTCTACCGATATGGCAGCGCTCCTGAGAGGAACGCTCCGCTCGTCCCCGAAAAGGATCGTCGTGGGCGAAGTCCGCGGCGCCGAGGCTCTCTCCCTCCTTGATGCTTGGAGCACGGGGCACAGCGGTGGCTGCTCCACGGTACACAGCAATTCCGCAGAGCAGACCCTGAACCGCCTGGAACGCATGGTATCAAGGGTTTCCGTCACGCCGCAGTACGAAACGATAGCGGAGGCCGTGGATGTGATTGTCTACCTCAAGCTAAAGGGCATGAAACGCTACATCGAGGAAGTCATCGCCGTGGACGGCTACGATGCACAGAAGGAAAAATATATCAAGAACAGTTGGGGAAGATAAAAAAGCCCCGGTGGAGCAATGTGCCCATCGGGGTGATAATTTATGCGGATTTTTCATGTGCCAGTTCCTTGACCTGATCTAATGTCAACCCGGCACACTCTGCTATTTCCTCATGTGTAAGTTTTCCATTTGCAATCATGCGAAGAGCTGTCTCCTTTGCATGCTTCAGTACAGCTTCATTTCTCATATCTTCCATAGCCTTGCACATAATCGACACCCCTTCCTCTGTCGCCTTGAAATATCTCACTCTATCTGCCAAGACCTGATAGTGCATGTCATCGGGATTGGTGCAATGGAAATCACGCATCAG